>JAZORI010000001.1:0-15936 GCA_045656505.1 Alistipes sp.
ACTCAGATCAGTGGGGTCGCAAGGATCAGGTGAAGTTCCAGGGTAGCTACTTCTTCAACAATACCAATACAAACAACCTCTCGGTTAGTGATACTTGGTATGAGGATCCATCACCAGTTGATACGCTGCATACAGAGGGTCGTTCACATACGACAAATAACAACCACCGTATCAATGCCCGTTTGGATTGGAAGATCTCTCGTAACCAGTCGCTCATGTCTCGAACATCATTCAGTTTCCAGGGCAACAATCCGTTCTCTGACACTGAGGGTTATCAGTTTGGTCAAAGCGGTTTGATCTATCAGTATAACCATACAGATCGCAAAAATTCGGGTTATAACTTCAGAGAGTTTTTGCAGTATCGTGCTAAGTTAGGCAAGCCGGGCCGTACCCTTACTGTAGATGGAAATATTAGCTATCGAAGCAACAACAACAGCCGCAAGTTGATATCTAACGAGTCTGCAGGTGTTGCTTATGGCAGTACTGAGTACAACGATTTGTATGCAGAGTTTGTTGATGGTGGTAATTGGAGTGCAATGCAGGAGAATGCAGCGCTCTATTCACCAGTATTCCAGACTATTACAGCTCCTACAAGAGAGTACAATCTTCGTGGAGATATAACCTATAATGAACCGCTGTCTCAGAATAGCTCTTTTAGCTTCCGCTATCGTGTTGGATACGAGGATGAGTTGAAGAATCAGGAGGCTTACTACTATAGCAGTGATGCATTCGACCCATCATCAAAGAAGGTGAATGAGCAGATGACATCGCAGTATGAGAGTGGATATTGGACTCACCGCGTAGGTCCTGGTTTCCGTTACTCCAAGAATAGAAATACTGTAGTGGCAAATGTTTACTACCAGTACTCGCAGTTGGACGGAAATATCGTAGGCGGTCAGGCTGATAAGATTGATAGAAATTTCCATAACTTCATCTACTTTGGTATGGTGAATTATGCCTTCAATAAGGAGAATTCGATTCGTCTCTTCTTGCGCTCAAGCACCAATGCGCCGTCTGTAACTCAGCTGCAGAGCATCTTCGATGTATCTACTCCGCAGTATCTGAGCATTGGTAACAAGAGCCTTGACCCTTCGTTCTCGCACAATGTTAACTTCCACTATATCCACTCAAATATCGAGAAGGGTCGTACCTTTATGTGGATGTTCTCATTGCAGAATCAGCAGAATTACATCTCATCTGCAACACTCTACTGCCCTACTGGTTTTGAGTTGAGTCGCTTTGGTGATAATGTAACTGTTCCAACAAACTCAAAGGGTGAGAACTATCGTCCTCAGCGCATTACATCTTATGAGAATATGGATGGTTACTGGAATATGCGAACACATGTAAGCTTCGGTTTGCCACTCTCATTTATGAAGTGTAACCTTAACCTCTCTGCAGGTGTAAACTACAGCATTATTCCATCGGCTATATATAACAATGTAGGTCAGGATGTGGTTCAGAATATTCTTGATCACAACTTTACCACCAACTTTGCAAAGAATATCGGTTATAACGCCAATGTAACTCTGGGTAGTAACATCGCTGAGAATATCGACTTTACACTCTCATGGCATGGAACATATAACCAGGCATGGAATACAGCATCTAAGGCTGGTGCAAAGAATGACTACTTTAACCATGTAGCATCAGGTACACTCAAGTGGGTATTCTGGAAGGGCTTTACATTTACCGCAGCAGCATCATATAACCAGTATATCGGTATTACTCAGGATTACAATGAGCAGTACGTTCTCTGCAACCTCTTCTTGGGTAAGAAGGTGTTTAAGAATCAGCGTGGTGAGATTCAGATTGGTGTAAATGATATCGCAAATCAGAACACTGCATTTAGCCGTACAACAGGTTCGGGATATACTAAGAATATGACAAATAGCGTTATCGGACGCTACTACAGCATACAGTTTGTATATAACTTGCGCCACTTTGGAAAGCGTGGTAGCAAGCAGATGTCAGACTATGACTACCGCGAGAGTAAGTCATCTGTAGGTATGGGTGCAGGTAATGGAGGTATGCGCATGGGCCCTATGATGAGAAGGTAAACCTTGTAAAAGGTCGTTTATAATAGTGTGCGTAGTCGTGTTTTCACGACAGTGGATATCCGGGTGATGCAAATCGCTCGGATATCTTGTATTTAGCAACCATAGTATAGAGTGCTGTCAATGCCCATAATCTGACCAACTCTGGAATAAGCTCAGAGATGTCTGCCCCCATGCTCTGTGCGCGAATATATGCAGGAACGCCACTGCTTGACGGAAGTAGTAGCCCGATAGTATGCAGCCATTTAGCAAATACCTCTGTAGGCAGAGAGGCTCCACTGAGCAACAAAATAGGAATTGACGACCAAATAATTGCAATAAGTGGCGTCTCTACCCTTCTAAATAGTGTTGAGAGTGCTATAGCGAGGGCAATAACAGCTGTCATATATGAGACCATAACGACCAAACAGTTCCACAGTGTTCCATTCTCAGGATAGCCGAATATATGGTAGTGAATGGCAAAGATGTATGCGCATAGCGGTGCGTATATAGTGCCATATGCGATAAATTTGCCTAATAAGGCGGCAGTTGGAGGTGTTGTTTTTCGTCGCAGTCGTCTCTCAATTGCCCCAACCATGCCGATACCCATCAGTGCTGTCTGTTGCAGAATTACAAGCAGTACTGCGGGCATAATAAATGTGCCATACCCCAAAGCTGGGTTGAATAGTGTGTGAGTTTGTAGCCTTACGCCGGGCTGAATTGTCTGGATAGATGATATAGCACCCGCCACACCCTGCAACACCTGACGATACATCAAGAAGTAGCTTGCGTCAAAGTAGGCGGATATCCACCTCTGTTTCTTCTCTATCTCTGACTCCGCATACTGATGAGGGATAAAGACAATGCCGTAGATTTTACCATCGAAAAGTAGCCTTTTTGCTGCAAACATATCTTCTGCCTCGTATCTTACGTCAATATATGGTGAGGCGTTGAAAAGTTCGATAAGCTCGCGACTGCTGTGGCTATTTGAGTTATCGATTACTGCAATAGGTATCTTTGTGGCAACCTGTTTTGCGTATGCTGATGAGTATAACACGGCATATATCAGTGGAGCAAATATTAGCACCAACAGCACGCCGTGATTGCGAAAAATAAGCTTGTATTCTGATTTTATGGCAGATATAATTTGCTGAATCATAAACGTTTATAGATAACCATTGGAAGCAGAAGGAAGAGTAACATGCAACCGATATTTGGGAGCGATATTTCTATCGCAGCTCCGCGCAGTGCCTGCTCAACCATAATTGTCATGTAGTAGGTAAATGGAAATAGGTAGCTCGAAAAGCGCAGTATCGGAAACATTGCCATTGTCGGAAAAGTTAATCCCGAAAATGTAAATGCAAGGACTGAATACCCGCCACCTAATGATATGGCGAGGTCTCTATTTTTAGTCAGCGCCGCCAAACTGACTCCTATTGCTTGATAGTCGGCAATAAGGAGTATTGTCGCTATGATAATTACCCACACGCTACCATTTAGCGGAATCTTCAACCATACAAATAGCAAAACAAGCATCAAGACCGCAAATAGTATCATTGCAATGGTTGTGGGTAGGCATCTTGTTAACAACTCTCTAACTGATCCTATTTTGCAATCTGTTACAGCCATTACACTGCCCAAAAGCGAGAAGATCATAATCATCATTGGCATAAAACACGGTGCGAGATAGGCTGCATAGTCAAGCTCGGCATTAAAGAGTATGTGTTGCTCAAATTGTACTGGAAGAATTTGTGCCAAATTCTCTCCTCTCTCAAGAGATATAGCCGCATTAAATGTGGTAGCAACCCGCTGTAAATCTTTCTCGATAAAGCCATTTGTAGAGATGTTTGCGCCACTGTTGTACAAGATAATGGAGCATGGCTCTTGTCTGAGGATAGAACGTTCAAAATTGTGCGGAATAACCACCACAGCATAGGCCCGACCAGATGTGATAATTGTCTGTGATTCGTGTACACTTTGCGCTGAATATCTAACATCTACAGAAGCAGTTGCATTAATCATTTCAACCAATTCGCGAGATGTTGCACTATGGTCGTTATCAACCACAACAATAGGCAACGATTCGATGCTGACATCACTAAAAAAGCATACAAAGAATAGTAGAGATATCGCAGGAAGTATAGTCAGCAGAGAGATATATACCCTATCGTGCAGAATACGGCGCAACTGGTCAACAAATACTTTGAACATACTAATCATTTCTCATGTTAATAATAGCGCTCATCCCTGGTCTGAGTCCACTATCACTATCTACTGGTCGCATCTTGACGACAAATGTTCGGATGTCAAAACCGCCTTCTGTTCGCGTTGCATTCCACACAGCAAAGTCTGCTTGTGGAGCTATGTAGCTGACAATAAAGTTAATATTGCGATTAAGTGCGGGGATAAATGCCGAAAAACACTCCCCTATTGCGATGTGTGGCATCAGAGTCTCCTTGATATTAAACTCAATCCAAATATCGTTCATATCGAGTATTGTCATTACAGGATAGCCCGCTGCAACGACCTCTCCCCGATTGTATGCAATGGTAGAGATTTCGCCAGATACCGGTGCATAAACTCTACTATCAGAGATGTAGCTTTCAACCTCATCTACAGCACCTTGTGCCATTGATACCTGCGCAGCTGCTGCATCTTTCTGCTCTTTTGTCGCTCCGGCAAGGGCGAGCGAGTATTCGGCATAGGCGGCACTTTGTGTAGCTTTGAGCGCCTCAAATGTAGCCAAAGCCTCATCGAGTTGTTGTGTAGTCGCCACCCCCTTGTCGTGCAGCGTCTTGATTCTATTGTAGCTCTTTTCAGCAAGCTCTCTGCCTGCAGTGGCCTTCTGCCAGAGATTGTATGCCGCCTCTATCTGCTGTTTGCGCGCACCTGCCAGGGCTTGGTTATCGAGTGCAACAGCCGCCCTTTTTGCAGCGATGGCCTGCTCGAGTTTTGTGTTGAGTTCTGGCGTAGAGAGTGTGTAGAGTAGCTCTCCGATTTGAACACTCTCCCCTTCTGTGACAAAAATAGTATCTATACGCCCTGCAATTTTAGACTGAGCATTGTATTGTTTGCACTGCACAACGCCTTGCAGTAGTATGGCCTTATCTCTGCGGAGAAGATAACCTATAGCTATAATTACAGCACTGAGAGATATCAGCAGCAGTGGTAATGCCAACCTTTTAATAGACTTCATACTCTATGTTTTTACTATGTGCACTGTTTATATACTCAAAAAATCGTTCACTTGCCCCTGCTGTTTCAAGCATCTTGGCTAAATAGATATCAAAGTTATAAGCCGCCTCCAACTGCTCTATCTGCGAGGCTGCAAGAACCGTCGTGGCGTCAATAACCTCAGTTGAAGATGCCATATCCTGCAGAAAAGCCTCCTTGATATTGCTAAGATACTCTTGTGCAAAAGCTATTGACTCCTCGAGTGCAATAGATTGCTCCAGATAGTCGGTACATCTGTTATAAAGACTCTGCACAAGCAACTTAACGTCTTGATTTGCAGCCGACTTAACCTCTTTAGCGCGCTTTGCTGTACTCTTTGCTGCTGCATATCTATTATGGCGGCTAAGACCATCAAATATTGTGAATTTCAGACCAACCCCTACAGCCCAACGAGGCAGAATATCGGTTAAATTATGGCCAAATCCACCTCCGGCAATGGCTGCAATTTCGGGAAAGAATGCCGCCCGATGTATAGCAATATTCTGTTTTGCTAATGCCATTTGTGAGTCTATATAGTGCAGCTGAGGGTTGCTGTTTTCGGCTTGACCCATAAAAGAGTCAAGGCTCTCCAAGGCTTTGCAGATAAATATTGGCGTTGATGTGTGACCTACGGAGTCGATACCAACGGTTGTCGAGAGTGCGTTGCGGGCAGTTGCAAGAGTCAGTTCGGCTGAGTGTAGTTGCTGACGGGATTTGGTAAGAGTGTAGTTTATGTATAGCAGCTCGCTCTTTGTCGCCATGCCGTTGTCACAAAGTAGAGATATATCGCGCTGGTGTTGTTCCATAGCTCGCACAACCAACTCTCTGACTTTTACGACATTTGAGGCCAAAGTCACTGCAAAATAGCGTTCGACAAGCTGCGAAAACAGACTATTTCTGCAAGCAACACTCTCTGCCATAACTCCCCTCTCTTCTGCTTCTGCAGCGCGATTGGCTGCGATAATCTTACCACCGGTAAATAGTGGAATGGTAATATCCGCCTCGATGATACCCATGTTTCGTTTCTGCAGAGTATAACTCCAGTCCAGACCGAGCAACGGAGCGATATCAAGACCGCCAAGCAGAGTTTTTAGCGGATTTACATCTATGGCAATATCCTTTTGCAGTGTCACCCAGGCGGCTGTTGTAGATATTTTGGGCATATATAACCCCTTTGCCGCCTGACGGTTATAGTGGGCAGCGAGCAACTTCTGTTCAGCTGCCTTTATTGTGTGATTGTTTGAAAATGTCAGCTCTGCAGCCCTGTGTAGCGATAGATTACCCTCTGCTGTGGCTGTTATGTATGTAGATGCGATTATTAATACTGTTGCGAATTTGGCGATGCTACTCTCTCTCATATCGTGCTGTTATTATGGCAGCACGAACAAGGTCTGCTACCTATTAAGCTCGATAAGTGTAATCTCAGGTACTGCCCCAATACGCATATTAAATCCGACACACCCAACTCCGTCTGTGATATAGAGGTGGTTACCCTGCTCGCTGTACTCTCCGCTCCACTGCTTGTACATCAACATCGCTGGCGAGAGTCTATATCCTAACAGATCTATGGCAGCCTGCGTAGCATGTACATGTCCGGAGAGGGTCAGTTCGGCGAAATTGCCACCACCTATCGTATGCCACAAATGCGGGAGGTGCGAAACGGCTATGTTGAAGAGCGAGTCTGGCACCTGGGCAAAAATCTCCGTGGCAGAGAAGTTTGTAGGCGTACTAAAGGAGTGTTTGTACTCCAACAGCGCATCTGTAAAGTCAATGCCCGTTACAGCTATCGAGTCACAACCTCTCACTGCATATATCGTGCTATCTCGCAGCAACATCCACCCCATTTGCCCAATTTTGGCACTAAAAAGTGCGACGTTTTCATCCATCGTCAGCGCAGAGGTATCTTTGATATATGTTCCCGTGTCGTGATTTCCAAGCACGCTATAGACTCCGTGCGGAGCTTTGATGCGCGAGAGTATCGCTGACTTTGTATCGCTTAGCTCGGTGTGACGTATGTGCAACATATCGCCACCAAAGATAACCATATCTGCATTAAGGGAGTTTACCTTATCGACAAGCTGTAGTAGCTCCTTTTCAGGACGCACCATTGAGCCGATGTGCAGATCGGAGAAGAATGCAATCTTAAAGCCGTCAAATGACCTTGGTATTCGCTCGTGCTCTATGACTACATGCTTGACTGTAAGGTTTGTGCGCGTGTTAATTATACCATTTAGTAATATAACAGCCACAACTGCTGCTGCCATAATGCCAACCCACCTATTTCGACAGATAAAGAGGCCGGAATATAGAGACATGCGGGTGAGTGTTAAGGCAATGTAGAGCGTTAGAATCCACGAATCTATAGCCATTATCACCTGACTGTTGTCACCACACAGCCACATCATAGCTGCAGCAAGCAGTGGCAGAGAATTGGCCGCAACCAAAACAACGGCAAGAGAGATTTTGCGGCTATATCGCTTGTATGCCGCATAATCTCCACAAACCATTAGTAGGGCTGTAACTATAAATATCGTCGTAATCATCATTGCAAAGGTACACAATAAATTGTTTATTTGGAAAACATTCTATAACTTTGTTAACTAAGAATATATTCAAACACAACAATACTATGAAAAGACTATTTCTTGCAGTCATTGCATTGCTCGGCTTTGCCGCGTGTACAGAGAATACCGACCTGCAACCAGCAGTTGAGCCGACAGCGGATTTTGCGGCAACATTTGCTCAGACTCGTACCGAACTTGATGGCACAGCAGTAATTTGGAATGAGAATGATTTGCTGACAATCTTCACAAAGACCTCGCACAACCGTCAGTACAAAATCAAGGAGATGACAGCAGATGGTCGCTCGGCAACATTTGGATATGTTAGCTACACAGGTAGCGATAATACCAAAATTGCTACGAACTACGCTATCTATCCTTACGATGCTGCGGCGACACTCTCAGCGGGCGTTGTTACAACGACTTTAGCGCCCGAGCAGAACTATAATCCTGAAAATGGAACGCTCAGCTACGCTCTTATGGCAGCTGTATCGGCAGATAACTGCTTTAACTTTGAGAATGCAACTGCGCTGATGCGCTTTAAGGTCTCTGTCGATGAGAATTTGCCTGATACATACACCCTTAACGCCATCAAGGTTGCATCTGCAAACAACAAGATTGCGGGTGAGGTGACTATCGACCTTAATGAAACTGTTAAGAAGGCAGTTGTCGCCGAGAATGGTGTGAATGAGGTTGTTATGACCGATATTAACGCAACCATTGCCGCTGATGTCCAGCAGTTCTATCTTGCACTGCCTGCAGCATCATTTGCAGATAATGATGTAACTGTAACCTTCTTCTTTGAGGAGGGCGAGAAGACGTTTGAATTGCCAGCGTTTGAGCTTACGCAGAGCAAAATCAAGACCGTTGTATATAACATCAAATCGGGTGATGACTTTATCGGCAATACACCTGGTATAGACGATGATGAAATTGAGCCAAAACCCGTAAACAACGAGATTTGGTACACTTCTTATGATGGAGAGATTGTAACGCCTTGGGATACAAATGTTTTTGGAGCTAATATCGTATCCAATACATACGAAAATGGCAAGGGCGTAATTACCTTTGATGGTGATGTTACAGAAATTGGAGAGACTGCATTCTATAGATGTATAAGTCTTTCAAGTATTACTATCCCTGATAGCGTAACTTCAATAGGAGAGGAAGCATTTTCACGTTGCAGTGGTCTTTCAGAATTTAATGGCAAATTTGCATCAGGAGATAAGCGTTATTTGGTCATAGACGGTGTACTGCACTCATTTGCTACGGCAGGCTTGACAGAATACACTATTCCTGACGACGTAACGTCTATTGGCCATTGTGCATTCCGCGAATGCTGCCTAACAAGTGTAACTATTCCTGATAGTGTTATTTTGATCGAAAGTTGTGCATTCCTTGATTGCACTAACCTTGCAAATGTAACAATTGGCAATAGCGTAACTTCAATTGGAATAGAAGCGTTCGTTGGTTGTACCAATCTACAGAACGTAATTATTCCTAATAGTGTCACTTCGATTGGATAGGGTGCTTTTGCTGGTTGTGGCATTGTGAGTGTAACCATTCCTGACAGTGTAACTACAATCGGAAAGTATGCATTTAGTGAATGCAGTAGCCTTACGAGTGTAACAATTCCAGATAGTGTCACTACGCTTGAGGCGTATCTATTCGTAGGCTGCAGTAGCCTTACCGAATTTAATGGCAAATTCGCATCAGAAGATAAGCGTTGTTTAGTTGTAGATGGGACACTTAACTCATTTGCTCCTGCAAGCTTAACAGAGTATGCTATTCCTGATGGTGTAACATCTATTGGCCCTTGTGCATTCTGCGAATGCTGCCTAACAAGCGTAACTATTCCTGATAGCGTAACTTCGATTGGAGATTCTGCATTCGCTGCTTGCAGTAGTCTTGCAAGTATTACAATACCTGACAGTGTAACTTCAATAGGGTCTAGTGCATTCGATAGTTGCAGTAGTCTTGTAAATGTAACAATTGGTCACGGTATGACTTCGATTGAAAGCTATGCATTCTACAATTGTAGTAGTCTAACAAGCATCTATTGCAAATCAACAACACCTCCACTCTTAAAAGACGACTATGGAAATATATTTGGAGACAACATATCAGGTTATAAAATCTATGTACCAAGCGAGTCTGTTGATGCATACAAGAAAACATGGTGGAGCTATGTAGCCGACATCGTAGCTTACGACTTTGAGTAGCGCGATTTAGGATAAACAATAGTGGCGCATGGGATTTGATTCCGACATGCGCCACTTTTGTTTAGAATGAGTACTTGAAAAGGAGGTTAATGCGGTTGGCGTGGTTGTGGTCGCTATTCATGTTTTTGCGGGCTGCCCAGAGGTATTCGGCTGCGACCTTGAAACGTGGAGAGAAGCAGTAGAATACATTTCCGAAGGCGTATTGACCGCGACGGTACTGATCCTCTGTATAGTAGCCGTTCTTATGCTGAACCTGCACCATTGAGTAGCCGCCCGAAACAAAGAGATTTGGCAGTATATTGACCTGCGCAGCAACTTGCCAACCCCACATCGGCATGGTCTGAATACGGCTTGCATCGGTTGGATTTGGTGTAAAATCGAGGCCGGAGCCGGTCAAATCCTGGATATATGGAGTTATTCCCTCGCCATAGACGCCATTCATAAAGAACTGCAACATCTTGTTTACGTGGATGTTACCACTCAACTGCACGCCCCAACCAAATAGGTCGGTAGAGGTCTGTCGGGCTTCGTTATAGAGGTACATATTGCGGAATACGGCCGATGCTCTGAGGTGACTCTGGCGATTTGCGCCCCACATATACTGCAAGTATATCGGGAAGTCAGGCATGCGCTGAGGAACGGGCATAAATGTCTCGCCATAGCTACCCGACACGGTTGGCAATTCGGCTGCCACGCCCGCTTTCATATGGTTATCCAGAAATGGTATTTCGTAGCGGATAACGGTCGAGAAGTTGAAATTGTAGGCATTCGGGCCCTGGAAGTCGATTGTTGTAGGCGCGGCATTGAGGTCGCAGAATGTAGTTACGTCACGACCAAATGTAAATCCCGCAATATTGACATATCCCGAACGCAAGCGAGGCATATAACTGCCCTCTGCGCCACCTCTAAAGTCGGCATCAAAGTAGATTACAACAGGGTGCTGGCAGTGTTTAGGGTTGATTATAGTTCGCATAAATAGGCGTGAAGTCGTTGCATCCATACCCAACGCTTGTCTAGATGCAAAAGACGAGGCAATTGGTACATCAAACGGCACCATATCAATATTGCCCACAGCATCGTCAAAGCTGTAACTTGCCCTCATTGCCACAAAACCACCAAAGGCAAATGAAATTTTGTTATTGTTGGTCGTAAAAATCATACTCGGCTCCTCTACAGATTGAAAGCCGCTCCTTGTAGCCTTGCGATGGTCAGAGACGGCAGCTTTTGCATCGGCGCTTCGCTGCTGCATAAGATTTTTCGCATCAGATGACATGTCACAGTTTGCTGCTATGTTCGGCTCTTTAACCGAAATGATATAGACAGCCGGCTCTTCAGCCTTTAGATATCTCTTCCAAGAGTGTTGAGCCGATGCAGTCATTGTCATAGTGACTGCCAAACAAAAAGGTAAAAACTTTTTCATAGACAATTAAATTTAATTACACCCCCTCTAGAGCAAGATATGTGCCAGATGCGCTATAAGGCTGTATACGCGTAGAGAGTAGAACTTTTGTATTTATGCAGAAATTTACTATCTTTACACAAATTTTATGATTATGAATTTTACAGGTATAATTATAGGTATAGCCACCTTTCTGATTATCGGGCTCTTTCACCCGATTGTAATCAAGGCCGAGTACTACTTTGGCACTCGTTGCTGGTGGATTTTTGCGCTTATGGGTGCTGTGACGGTTGTAGCTGCACTCTTTGTTGATAGTGTGCTTATCTCTACGCTGCTTGCAGTCTGGGGAGCATCATCTTTCTGGAGCATAGGTGAGCTATTTGAGCAGCGCAAACGTGTTGAGCGAGGTTGGTTTCCTAAACGAGAGGAGAAGAGGTGAGAAATTTTGTGGCCATACTCTATTTACTCTGCGCATCGCTAATCTCACTGTGGTGCGCAGTAGAGTCTGTTGCGCCACCGCCATCTGTTCCACAATTTGAGGTGGAAGAGCCTTGCAAAACAGCCGAACTACTATTTGTTGGTGATGTGATGGCACATTTACCACAAGTCACTGCTGCAAAGAGTCAAAGCGGCTATGACTTCACCCCTTGCTTTAGATATGTCAAGCCTATTTTTAACGCAGCCGATTGTGTTGTGGCAAACCTCGAAACTACACTTGCTGCAACACCTCCATATACTGGATATCCATGTTTTAAGGCGCCAGCAGAGCTCGCTACTGCACTTGCCGATGCGGGTGTGGATGTTGCTGTGACGGCAAATAACCACTCACTTGATGCTGGTGCAGAAGGCGTTAGAAATACGTTAGATATTTTGAACAGAAACGGCATTGCAGCTGTCGGAACTACGCCAGAGCGCGTACTGCGCACGACTGTTAAGGGAATTGATTTTGCAATTCTGGCATATACTTATGGCACAAACGGAATTGCAGTTCCTCATGGTGTTACAGTTAATAAGATAGACACGCTACAGATGCGACGCGATTTGGAAGAGGTTGCAGATGCAGATTGTCGCATCACCTTTCTACACTGGGGTGCAGAGTACTCTCGCCGTCCAAGTCGTGAACAGCAGGAGCTTGCTGAATTTCTGCATCGTGCAGGTTGTCAGGTTGTTATCGGATCGCATCCTCATGTAGTGCAGCGGGCGGAGTGTAATGGGCAGAGTGTAACGGTCTATTCGTTGGGCAATTTTATCTCAAATCAGCGTATGCGCTACTCAGATGGTGGTATTATGGCAAAGGTGCGTGTTGAAAAGTGTACTAACGGCTGTCAGTTTTGGCTTGATATAGAGCCAGTGTGGGTACGTGCATCTGATTATACGGTTATTCCGTACTCTGTGGCTAATCAGATAGGGCTTTCAAGGTCCGACAGAGCCGTTTGTGACCTATTCTTTGACGATACACATAAAATTTTTCGATAGACCATTTAACCTTTCTCTTTTTGAGGTATCTATTAGTTGAAACCGCTTGCATAAGATGGATGAACTTGCATTGCAGATTATTGACGCTCTGAAGTCGGAAGGGTGTGCCGCTCAGGCGTTTGATATGATTATTGAGCGGTACAGCGAGCGCCTCTATTGGCACATCCGTCGTATCGTTGTGCTGCACGAGGATAGCCAGGATGCGTTGCAAGATACCTTTGTAAGGGCATTTACGGCGGCAAGCAGTTTTAGAGGTGAGACAGAGAGTTCTTTGGTAGCTTGGTTATATAAGATAGCGACAACGGTGGCTATTAAGTCGCTTAAGCGTCGCCGCAGGACGATTTTTTCATCTATCGATTCGTTGTCAGGTCTGCTTGTAGCCGAGTTCGATGGCGAGATTGCTCCAGATGCAGACAAGATTGCAGTAAAGCTACAGCGAGCTGTGGTCGCCCTACCAATGAAACAGAAGTTGGTCTTCAATATGCGATATTATGATGAGATGTCATTTGCCGATATTGCAGAGGTTACAGGACAGAGTGTTTCAACGCTCAAGACCAATTATCACTATGCTGTCAAACGAATAAAAGAGAGTGTGGAGGAGTTAGATTATGAGTAAAAATAGAGGAATAAAGAGTATGCCCTATCGCATTAATGATGGCGATATGGAGGCGATGAAGATTCGTTCTTTAGCTGCTGTAGCAGAGGCTGCAGTGCCAAGCAGAAGAGTTCGAGCTGCAACCTATGTAAGATTTTCTATTGCTGTAGCAGTAGGACTATTGCTTATGGTTGTAGCAATTGGTCAGTTGGTACGCCCGACACATTACGACCTCTTTATAGAGCAACTGGCAGAGATGCCGGAGGAGGTTCTGTATGAGATGGAGGTAGATATTATCGAGTATGGAGAGGAGATAATTTAATCACTAATTTTATAACACACCTTAAAACCAAACGATTATGAAAAAGATTATTTTTGTGGCACTCTTTGCCATGGCGTCACTCTGTGTGGCTAATGTAACAGCTCAAACTACAAAGGCTAAGTCTGATAAGGCTGTCGCTGCAGAGCAGATTATGGAGACTCGTCTCGAGATGCTTAAGAATGAGCTCAAGTTGACTGACACTCAGGCTGTAGCTTTTGCTCCAGTTTATCGCGAGTATCGCAAAGTTCTTGGTCGCGTGACTGACAACAAGACTACTCGCGTAAAGAAAGAAGAGCTTACCAATGAGAATGCTCTGAAGATTGTCGCTGCTCGTCTGGCAAACACAATCAACACTTCATCTGTAAAGCAGAAGTATTTGTGGATTTTTGCTGAGGTTATTGAGCCACTGCAGATTGAGCAACTCTATCGTATTGAAGACCGCATTGCCAAGGAGGCTCGCAAGGTTGTACAGTACAAAAAATAATATAGACTCCTGATAGATAGGATTTTAGGTAGGACTGTCCAATAAGTTGTTGGACAGTCCCTTTTTTGTTTGAATGTGTCTGTGAAAACGAAGCTCGGATATTTACTATTGGCTCTTCTGTGCAGACCCTTTTGCCTCGCAGTTCGGCATAGTCTGCAAGCAACCTCTGCCCTCACAAGCAGTGTTGCTTAGTCTTTAAGAGAAATTGCATTTAGTCTGCCACAGGCGAACAAAGGTCAATAGCTAATAGCTGTTCCAGCTTGGTTTCGAGGGTGAATAACCTTTAGACGCATTCTTTTAGTGCTAATAATTCTCCTTCATAGGCTCAAAGAATGCCTGAGGATGGAGGCAGGTTGGACAGAGTCCGGGCGCCTCTTTTGCCTTTGTGATGTAGCCACAATTGCGACACTGCCACCATATCTCACCCTTGCGGTGGAAGAAGTCGCCATCGGTGATGCGACTGAGAAGTTTTAGATATCTGCGCTCATGCTCCACCTCGACAGATGCAACCTTTCTGAAAGCCTCGGCAATCTCTATAAAACCCTCATCCTCGGCAGTCTGTGCAAATGTCGGATAGAGGGTATCCCACTCCTCCTTCTCTCCCATAGCTGCAGCAAGTAGATTTTCTGCTGTTGTGCCAATTCTTACGGTCGGATAGCACGCCTCGATAATTGTTGCATTGCCACCCTCAAAGAACTTGTAAAAGCGTTTTGCATGCTCTGCCTCCTGGTCTGCTGTCTCTAAAAATATGGCAGCTATCTGCTCATAACCCTCCCTCTTTGCTATGGATGCAAAGTAGGTGTACCTATTGCGAGCCTGACTCTCGCCAGCAAATGCCTTGAGCAGATTTTGCTCAGTTTTTGTGCCTTTAATACTCTTCATATTTTGATGATTTAGAATTATTCGGAGATTTGGATGCAAAAACTTTGCAAAGATGTGTTGGTTTGGATATTTTTTTGTAAATTTGCGAACTTTAGGAAACAAAAAAATAAGAATATATATTATGGCAGACGAAAAGATTATTTTTTCAATGGTTGGTGTCTCTAAGACCTTTACCAATCAGAAAAAGGTGCTTAACAACATCTACCTATCATTCTTCTATGGTGCGAAGATCGGTATCATCGGTCTTAATGGTTCGGGTAAATCTACCCTGATGAAGATTATTGCAGGTATCGACAAGAACTTCCAGGGTGAGGTTGTCTTCTCTCCAGGTTATACAGTTGGCTATCTTGAGCAGGAGCCACAGCTTGATAACTCAAAGACCGTTCGTGAGGTCGTAGAGGAGGGTTGTGCGGAGACTGTAGCCCTTCTGAAGGAGTATGAGGATATCAATATGAAACTCTGCGAGCCAATGTCTGACGACGAGATGAACGCACTTATTGAGCGTCAGGGCGTGGTTTACGAGAAGATTGATCAGGTGAACGGTTGGGAGCTTGATAGTGTGCTTGAGCGCGCAATGGATGCTCTCCGCTGTCCAGACCCTGAGCAGAGCGTAGCTGTGCTCTCTGGAGGTGAGCGCCGTCGTGTTGCTCTGTGTCGTCTACTTTTGCAGCAGCCTGATGTACTGCTCCTCGATGAGCCTACCAACCACCTCGATGCTGAGTCTATTGACTGGTTGGAGCAGCACC
>JAZORI010000002.1:0-7800 GCA_045656505.1 Alistipes sp.
GTTGCATACGCGTTACGCACCCGTGCGCCGGTCGCCACCAAACATTGCAAGCAATGTTTTATGCTGCCCCTCGACTTGCATGTGTTAAGCCTGCCGCTAGCGTTCATCCTGAGCCAGGATCAAACTCTCCATTGTAAAAAATATTAAATGTATCGTTAGAGTCCTGACTACTTCTTTTTCCTAAAAGGAAATTGACAGATAAATACTACACTTTCTCTCAATTTTGTAACCAGTAAATCAAAGAACCGTTTTCAAAAACCCAACTCCGTTTTGGAGTTGAAAGCGGTTGCAAAGATAAAGCATATTTTTGAAACCACCAAATCTTTTTGAAACTTTTTTTGAAAAATTTTTCAACAACTTGTTTTCAACATTGTTAAAACCCTTTTCAGAACCATCGCAACCGGTGTTATTTCCTGATTGCGGGTGCAAAGATATGGACAAAAAAATTACTGTGCAAATCTTTTGCAAACTTTTTTGCACATTTTTCCAATATTTTTTAATATTTCTTAAAAATAGGGGTTTATACCTATATTTATTATATATAGGGGCAAAAATAGCGCTAATTTGCTCCTCTCACAAAAAATACATACCTTTGTAGCAAAGATTACAAACTCAATAGAAGATTATGAACTGGAAAAAGATTTCGATACTCTTTACACTGTTGATCATTGCCGACCAGGCTCTAAAAATTTGGATCAAGACAAACATGCACCTCGGCGAGGCGATTACCGTATTCCCTGACTGGTTCCAACTTCTCTTTGTTGAGAACAACGGCGCAGCATTCGGAATGCAGATTGCAAACAACGGAGGTTTCGATTGGGGCAAGTTGCTGCTAAGCGTCTTCCGTGTCGGTCTGGTGGGTGCGATGTTCTACTACATCAACTATCTGCTCAAGCAGAAGGCGCCAAAGGGTGTGATTATCGGATTAGTGCTTATTGCAGCGGGCGCAATAGGAAATATTATCGACAGCGCCTTCTACGGCCTTATCTTCTCAGCATCAACACCTGCAACAGTTGCCCACTTCGGTGGTAGCTATGCGCCGTTTATGATGGGTCGCGTTGTAGATATGTTCTACTTCCCCCTCTTCCAGTGGAACAGTTGTCCTGACTGGCTGAGCTTCTTGGTCGATTCAAGAAACTACTTCTTCGGCGCAATCTTCAACCTTGCCGACGCTTATATATCAGTAGCGGTTGTATATCTGCTGATATTCCAGTATAAGTTCTTTAAGTAGCAAGACAAAGAGCAGCGGTTGCTGCTCTTTTGTTTTGCTATCAGCTATTGGCCTTATATAGTAATCAAAGGTAATAATTTTTGACGTTAGAACGGAGCAGATACTCCGCTCGGCAAAAAAGCCCGACGATGGATAGTACTTGAGCGTACAGCCATTGTCGGGCTTTTAGAGATGTGCGGTTAATGCTAACTTTTCACGCTAAAATTTCTTGAGGATAGCGTATATCTCAAACGCAAATCCCACAACAACCACAATCGGAGCAAGTGTAATGCGGCGGAAAGAGAAGATGCCATAATCGAAGGATTCGGGGGTGGCAGGCTCTCCGCCTGACATAAGGATAAAGCCTAAAATAATTATCAACGCACCGACAAGAAGGAGAATATAGTTCTTGAGGGTCAGCGCCATTTTGCTATCGTTTTCGTTTTTAAGATTATTAAACCACTTCATTTTAGTAGAGATATAATTTGTTTGACCTCATATTTACACACTTATTCACAGTAACAAATGTCAGCAGTGACACGACAACTACCCCCACAACGACCATAGAGGCTGCGATGATTGAGATTTGCTCTATCTGTGACATAAAATCAAAATTCGGAAGGAGGTAGTCAAATCCAAACAGAACGCCTGCGAAAAGCACTACCGCTATCACACCCGCAACAAAACCTTGCAAAGCACCACGGCCAAGGAACGGCTTGATAATGAACCACTTTGTTGCGCCAACAAGCTTCATTGTCTTGATAGCCTCGCGGTGAGAGAAGATAGCAAGGCGCACGGTATTATTGAGCAGCACAAACGAGATAAGGAGCATCACTCCACCAAAAGCGAAGACGAGCAACTGCATAATATCAAGCACAGAGTGTACCTGCTCGAGCAACTTCTCGGGATATGAAACATAGCTCACCCCCTCCATCTGCTTGAGCTGAGCGACAAAGCCCTTCATCGCCTGGGCATCTGCCGCAGCAGCCGAGAGTGCTACATCAAACGAATCAGGCAGAGGGTTATCCGCCAATAGCTCCTTTACATCGATCTCGAAGGCGCGGCGAAAATCCTCATCGGCGAGTTTCTCGTCCTTAGAGACAAAATCTACGGCAGCAACCAAATCATTTGCCGAGATTTTCATCTTCAGGCTATCTCTCTCTGCCTCTGAGAGTCCATCCTGCAGCTCCACAATCATCACAACTCGCTCCCTTGCCTGCTGCGATGTCGAAAGTAGAGAGGTGATAATATAACCTAATGTACCCAGCACAAAGAGCACCAGCGCCATGCTGACGGTAGATATTGTATATGAACGCATCATCTTTCCCATAGTTGTACTACTCCTTCGATTTTTTATAAATTGCAAATACCAACACCGCAACCACAAGCAACGAGCAGAGTGCAGTCACAGTATTGACAACGCCCCAGTTAGGTGCGCGGAAACTCCACTCAACAGTGTGCTCACCTGCAGGCAGTTGCATACCTCGCAGGATATAATCTACACGCACAGCCTCCGCAGCCTGGCCATCTACGGTAACGCTCCAACCCTTGTCATAGAATATCTCAGAGAAGACCGCAAACATAGGCTCTGCGGCTGTGTATCGGTATTTCAAATAGTTCGGTGCATACTCAACAAGGTCAATCTCACCATCTGTTGCAAAGGCTCTCTGCTCCGGCAAATCTCGCTCCGCCACAATGGCCGTAGAGGAGAGGTCAACAAGACCTAAAGCCTGTATCTCCTCGGCAGCACCTCTGACACCAAGCACAGAGTCCACAAACCACGCTGCACCATATGCCGACTCACGAAGCTGCACCTCTGCCTCGGGGGTGATGATATACTTTGTATTGAGCATATCCAGAATTCCATCATGAGGCATTGACTCTGGCAGATAGCAGTCTATAATATCCTGATAACGAGACAACTTAGCACCATGATATCCACCCACAGAGCGGTGGAACATCGAGGTTGTCGCATCATTAAACGGAGAGACCGAGAGGTTGAGCACTCTATATCCCAACTCCTTGTCTGCCATAATCGCCTTATCTGCATCTGTAGCAACAATTTTGGTCTTTCTCGGCGCGACAAAGTCATCATAGCTCAGATATCTGAACGCCACAGGAACCATATCTGCCAACACAAGCACCGACAATGCCGCCACAGCGTAGCTCTTTTTGAGTTTCCCCCACATCACTACAGCCACCACAGCTGCCGCAAGCAGAACGAAAACAAGTGAGCGCAACGCATCACTCTGCATCATCTGCGCCCTCTCCTCTGCAATCGCCTCGGCTAACGACCAGCCGATCTGGTCGTGCAGACCCTCCTTAACTAAGTCCTCAGCACCACCGCCGGCAAAGATACTCTCAAATCTGCCACTAATCTGCATAGCAGTTCTCTCCTCACCAAAGTCAAAAATCGCATTCCCGGCAACAACGAAGAGCAGTAGCACACCTGCCGTAATACCCGCACTCCAAAACAACGCCTTGCGAATCTTCATCCGATTCTCCTCCTTAAAGAGGTGCCACAAGGCAACACCGGCAAGCAGCGGCACGCTCCACTGCAAGACAATTAGCGCCATAGAGACTGTTCGGAACTTATTGTACATCGGCAAATAATCGTAGCAAAGGCGGGTAAACCACATCGCATTACTACCCCAACTGAGCAGCAAAGCAAACACCGACACAGCCACAATCCACCAACGGTTGCGCTTGCTGGCAAGGGCTATACCCAAGATAGCGAGGAAAACTGCCACCGCACCCAGATATGTCGGGCCGGCAGTATAAGGTTGAGCTCCCCAATAGGTAATATCTGTAAAATATGGTATCACATAGTGCTTTGGCACACCCATAAAGTCGAACCAATCCCACTCCTTAAGTGCACTGTTAAGTGGGGCATCTTTATCTGTCGAATAGCCGTCAAAACCACTCTCACCACCCATAAAATCGGGCACAAGCATATTCCAGCTCTCTGTTATACCATAGCTCCAAGCCGTTGCATAGTCCAAATCCAAGCCCTCGACACTGCTGCCCTCAACAGCCGCCGCAGCCTCACTACCACCGCGGATAGTATCCTTCGAGTGCTGCATAGTGTAATAGAGAGATGAGAAGTTCGCACCAACAGCAAGCACTGCCGCTGCTGCGAGCACTGCAGTTCGCTTTCCAAACAGCTTAAGAGTCTTATCCTTTACTGCAAATACAAGGTCATTAATCCAAAGCGAGAGCGCGGCAAGCAGGAAGTAATATGTTATCTGCGGATGGTTTGCGCCAATCTCAAGCGTAGCAAAAAGCGCCGACAGAGCACCTCCCAGCCACATATTGCTACGCAGGGTCATATATATCGCACCCATCATTGCCGGAGCATAGACCGCTGCCCACATCTTTGTAATATGTCCCGCGCCGATAATGAGGAAGAAGTATGTCGATAGTCCATACGCAAGTGCTGCAACAAGCCCTATCCACGGACTCATCCCCATCAGCACAACCATCAGCCACATCGAGAGCATTGCAAAGAAGATGAGCACCAACGGCTCTCCCATAGTCCCGAGGACCTTATCGGCAACAGTCTTTACAAACTGCGCCGGATACCTTATATTTATAAGATAGGCCGGCATACCGCCAAACATAGCGCCTGTCCACTGCGGATCCTCACCTGTCAGAGCACGATGCGCACGAATATCGCTACTCATACCATCAAACTGCTGCACGTCATGCATCACAAGCTTGCGACCCTCGAACTGTGGAGCAAAGCAGATAGCGCACACTACAAAAAATGTAACCACAGCCACAAGCAGTGGTATAGAACGAAAGAATATACTCTTTAACTTATCCATTTGCTATTTCACATATACTTACTGACAAAAATACAAAAAATTTTGGAGAGTTTCTGGACTCTATCGCGAAAATTGTTTACCTTTGCTAAAATATAAGACTATTTGGACTTTTTTATGATTACACTTGACGATATTCGCCAACCAATCGCAGAGCGTCTTGACGAGTTTGAGCAGTTTGTCCGCAGCTCCTTCAACGAGAAGGAGGGCACAATGCTCGCCGAGATGATCGACTACATTCTATCCGCAAGAGGCAAGGGACTTAGACCAACACTTGCAATGCTTGTTGCTGCGGCTACATCGCCTACCGGCAACTTTGGCAAGCGCACAATGCTTGCGGCAATGCTTGTGGAGATGATTCACACAGCCTCTCTTGTTCATGACGATGTTATTGACGAGTCACTGCAGCGTCGCGGTCAGGCATCAGTCAATGCCCGTTGGCAGAGCCGTAATGCCGTAATTGTCGGCGACTACATCCTGGCCCGAAATATGGATATCGGTCTAAAGAGTGGTCAGTACGACCTTCTGACCCACATTATCGGCAGCATGGCTATCCTCTGTGAGGGTGAGATTCTGCAGTCAGACCACGCAGGCAAGCTCAACATCACAAAGGAGGACTACTTCGACATCATCTACAAAAAGACCGCATCTCTGTTTGGTAGTTGCGCATCTGCAGGAGCAATCTCTGTTGGCGCGCCACGCAAAACGGTTGAGAGTATGCACAAGTTTGGAGAGATGCTCGGCATGGCTTTCCAGATTGTAGATGATATTTTGGACTACACCCCAAATAACAACACCGGCAAACCTGCAGCCAACGATCTGCAGGAGCGCAAGATTACCCTACCACTTATCGAGGTTCTTGAGCAGGCTACACCTGAACTGAAGGAGCAGATTATCTCAGCCGTTGAGCGTGCAGCAACAGAGCCTGAGGCGGTAGAGTTTATCCGCGAGCAGGTCGCTAAGTTCGACGGTGTGGAGCGTGCACGCGCTACCCTTCAGCGCTTCTTGCAACGTGCACTCTCGGAGCTATCGCTCCTTGAGGATACCCCATACCGCCAGGCAATGATCGACTTATGCACCTTCGTTGCCGAGCGAGACAGATAGTAAACAACCAAAAACCATAAACTTATGACAAATCAGAAAAGTAATGTTTTTGCAATCGGAGTGATGTTTTTACTCTTCTTTATGATTGCATTTGTGACCAACTTCGCCGGCTCTATGGGCGTTATTGTTCAGAATCAGTTCGGTGCATCTAATGCGATGGCACAGCTCGGAACACTTGCAAACTTCATCGCCTATGCCTGCATGGGTATCCCTGGTGGTATTATCCTCAAGCGCAAAGGCTACAAGTTTACCTCGCTTCTCGCCGCTGCAGTAGGTTTTATCGGCGTGGCTATACAGTTCACTTCAGGCTATGCTGAGTCATTTGCAGTCTATGTACTCGGTGCATTCGTGGCAGGTTTCTCTATGTGTCTGCTCAACCTTGTTGTAAACCCAATGCTTAACACCCTTGGTGGTGGTGGCAACCGCGGTAACCAGCTCATCCAGCTCGGTGGCTCTTGCAACTCTATCGGTGGCACTATCGCCCCTATCTTCCTCGGCTATATGATTGGTGGTGAGGCGGCTAAGGCAAGCGTAGGTGATGCTGCACCGGCTATGATTGCTGCTATGGCAATCTTCGCTCTTGCTTTTGTAATCATCGCCCTCTCAGCTATTCCTGAGCCTCATATGGAGACTGCTGAGGAGAAAGCAGCTCGCAAGGCTGGTAACGTGGCTAAGGATCCTCATGGTCCACTCTCATTCCGCCACTTTGTTCTCGGCGCAATCGCTATCTTCTTCTATGTAGGTGTCGAGGTGGGTATTCCAAACACTGCAAATCTCTACATGTCAAACCTTGAGGGTGTCGGTCCGGCTGTTGCGGGTACACTTATCGGTTTCTACTGGTTCCTGATGATGTGCGGCCGACTAATCGGTGGCGCAATTGGTGGTAAGGTATCTTCAAAGACCATGCTTACAACCGTTTGCTCAGTTGCTATGGCATTTGTATTCGCGTTGATGTTTATCCCAGAGTCTGTACAGATTACAATCCCTGTTATCGAGGCACAGGTGCCACTGAGCATGTTGTTTATGTTCCTCTGCGGTCTTTGCACATCAGTTATGTGGGGTGCAATCTTCAACTTGGCAGCTGAGGGTCTTGGCAAATACACTCCACTTGCATCAGGTATCTTTATGACCCTTGTTTGCGGTGGTGGTATCCTTCCATTCGTTCAGGGCTTTGTTTCTGACTATGTTGGTTACATCAACAGCTACTGGGTAATCGTTGCAGGTCTGGCTTACATGCTCTTCTACGCTTTGGTAGGTTCAAAGAATGTAAACACAGATATCAAAGTGGACTAACACCTATATATAATAATATAAAGGGCGGGAAGATACTCTCTTTCCGCTCTTTTTCGTATAATTATTTTGTAGTTTGAAAAAAAGTGTTTAATTTTATAGACTGAAAAGGGACATAGTCCAAAACCGTAATCCTTAAAACTACAAAAATATGAAAAACTATTCACCAAAAGAGATTAAGAACATCGTTCTTGTAGGTGCCCCAGGCTCGGGTAAAACTACTCTTGCCGAAGCAATGGCTTTCGAGGGTAAAGTTATTGACCGTAGGGGTAGTATTGAAAACAACAACACTCTGTCAGACAACACTGATATCGAGCATGAGTACAAGCGCTCAATCTACTCGACCACACTCTTTACAGAGTTTATGGGTCG
>JAZORI010000003.1:0-32450 GCA_045656505.1 Alistipes sp.
ATTATTAGTCGCGTGGATACGCCGCAATAAACACATCCCTCTTACGAAGCTCCTCCTGAACTCTATGAAGCTCGGCAAGGGAGATGCGACCTACGACATACTTATACGAGTCTGAGATATAGTTCTCGCTAATGGAGTCGAAGTGGAGCAGAGCCAAGTCCTCGGCTGCGATGTAGCGGTAATAGACGCGGAAAGAGTGGTCGGTGGTATAGGTAGGCAGCTGAGAGTCGTTGCGCTTCTTATACTCATACTTATAGTTATAGAGGCACGCAGTGATATCGCTCAGAACAGCTGAGCCTGTAGGATAGCCACCAGCGCCACGGCCGAACATAAACTGCTTATCGTAGAAAAGGCCCTTGATTACTACGCCATTAAACTCATCCTCAACGCTATAGATATACTTATTGCGAGAGATAAGTTGTGGCATAACGCTCATAATGAGGCGATTTTCAGCCAACTTCTCAACATGAGCAACGAGCTTGAAACGGCGCTCCTTCTCGGTTGCGAAACGGATATCGTCGTCGTTCATATTAGAGATACCGTAGGTAAAAATCTTCTCCGGAGCCACATAAAGGCCAAAGGCGTGGATGGTGATGATAATGAGCTTAAAGAGCGAGTCCCAACCATCGATATCGAGCGATGGGTTACTCTCGGCAAAGCCCAAATCCTGCGCCAACTTGAGGGCTGTAGGGTAAGACATCTTCTCATTAAATATCTTTGAGAGGATGAAGTTTGATGAACCGTTCAGAATACCCTTAACAGATGTGAGTAGGTCGTTATCATAGTACTCCTCGAGGTTACGTATTACCGGAATAGATCCGCAAGCCGATGCATCGTAGAGCAGGGCTGTATTATACTGCTGCTGCAGCTCAATAAGCTCCTCGATATGGTATGCGAGCATCTTCTTATTACCAGACACAACCGGCAGACGCTTCATCAGCGCGCGCTTAACGATATTATAAGCGGCATCTGCATCATCAATAAGCTCAACGATAAAGTTCACCTCCGGATCTGAGAAGATATCGTCTGCATTATCTGTAAAGTTAGCCTCGATATCACGTGGTTTGCTCAAATCACGCACGCAGATACGGTGAATCTCGACATTATCGGCACCGATACGCTTTAGTACATCATACAGACCCTTACCGACTGTTCCAAAGCCAAAGAGTCCGATTTTCAATCTCTTACTGTTCATCTTTTATAAAGTCTAAAATTATATCATTCAGCAGTTTATGTTCTACCAAAAAACCATCGTGTCCAAATACAGAGTCGATAGTTCGGTATGTCACATCAGGGATATTTGCCACCAAGATATCGTGATCCTCAGGTGGGAAGATGATATCTGATGTAATGGCAACAACAAGGCTCTTTGCCTTGATTGTCTTGAGTACATCCTCAACCTTACCGCGCTCTCTACCAAGATTGTGAGAATCTACAGCCTGCGAGAGGCGATAGTAGGAGTATGCATTAAATCGGCGACGCAACTTCTCACCCTGATAGCGCTGGTAGCTAAGTACTCGGCGATTAAATGACGCATTGTCGGGATCAGCATCCTCCTGTGAGATATTATACGCCATACCACCACGATAACTCAACAGAGCGATACTACGCGCAACAGCCATACCCGCAAGACCCGCCTCGGCACTACGCTCTCCAAATGTCGGATCGCACTCTAAAGCCATACGCTGCGACTCATTAAAGCCCGAAGCCCAAGCAAGAGTTCGCGGTGTAGTTGCGATAAATGCCGCCTTCTGCGCAAAATCAGGCTGCATAACAGCCCACTCAAGGCACTGGAAACCTCCGATTGAGCTACCTATAAGCAGTTTCACACGCTCAATACCGAGATATTCAGCAAGCAGCTGATGCACACGCACCATATCTCTGACGGTAATGAGTGGGAAATCGCCATACCACGGCTCGCCCGTTTGTGGATTGACAGTCAGCGGGCCTGTAGTTCCGTAGTGTGAACCGAGGAAGTTGGCGCAGACTGTAAAGTACTTATCAGGGTCGAGAAAACAGCCCTGCTCTACTGTATGTGGCCACCAATCTGCCACATCTGAGTTAGCCGTAAGGGCATGACAAACCCAGATGACATTGCTCTTATCCTCATTCAGTGTACCAAATGTATCGTAGGCAATCTCAAGCTGTGGGAAGGTATAGCCACCCTCTGTAGTAAACGGGTGCGGATATTTATAAATTTTGCTCATTACTCTACGTTTTCGAAAGCCTGCTCAAAATCGTCAATAATATCCTCTACATTCTCCAAGCCCAAGCTTATACGGAGCAGTGTAGGAGTTACACCTGCCGCAGCCAAATCCTCCTCCGAGAGTTGTTTGTGGGTTGTAGATGCAGGGTGGGTAACAACGCTGATAGAGTCACCAATCATTGTCATATTACCCATAAGTTTGAGCGACTCAACAAATTTAACGGTACTCTCAAGTGTACCCTTAAGCTCAATATTCATCACTGCCGAAGCACCAAAGCGATAGTACTTCTGAGCATTGCGATAACCCGGGTGATCCTCAAAGCCTACATAGCTTACACGCTCAACCTTCGGATGGTTCTGACAATACTCTGCAAGTGTTCGACAGCTCTCAACCTGATGAGCCACACGCAGTGAAAGGGTCTCAAGACCGAGCAACATCAGATAGCTATCGAATGGAGATGGACAGCAACCGAAATCACGCAGACCATCTACACGGCACTTGACAATAAATGCCTGGTTGCCAAAGGTCTCGTAGAGGTTGAGTCCATGATAACCCTCTGACGGGCCATCAATCTGCGGGAACTTACCATTTCCCCAGTTATAGTTACCGCCATCAACAATAATTCCGCCCATAGCAGTGCCATGACCGTTAATCCACTTTGTAGCTGAGTCAACCACGATATTTGCGCCCCAATCAAATGGGTTGCACAGATAACCAGCGGCACCAAAGGTATTATCGACAACAAATGGCACATCATATGTCGTTGCAAGACGAGCAAGAGCCTCCAAATCCGACACATCGCAAGTCGGATTGCCCATACTCTCGACATAGATCATCTTGGTATTGGCATCTATAAGGCTCTCAAAATCCTCAACACTATCACTTGCCGCAATGCGCACCTCGATACCCAACTTTCTGAGCGATACTCGGAACTGGTTGTATGTACCACCATAGAGGAATGGTGCAGCCACGATATTATCACCTGCCTGAGCAAGCGCTGTAACGGTTACAAATATGGCAGCCATACCTGAAGACACGGCCAATGCGCCAACTGCACTATAGAGCGAAGCGATACGCTGCTCATAGGCTGCTGTTGTAGGATTATGCAGACGAGTATAGATATTTCCGCCCTCGCTCAGCTCAAACAGATTAGCAGCATAGTCGCAACTCTTGAAGTGATATGCAGCTGTAGGATATATCGCGAGGCCACGAGAGCCTGTATGATCTACACTATAACCGCCATGTATCTGACGGGTCTCAAAACGAAGATTTTTCTTATCCAACATATGATTTACTTGAAATATTATTACTAATCCTGTACTGACTCCACCCACTCAATAGTCTCGATTGACAGAGTATCCGTTCTATCCATCCAACGACCCTGATCCATCAGGCGCTGCTTGCGCAGGTTAAGAGCCCTCTCTATCGGGAAGTTCGGCTTTGGCAATTTACGTACATCCTCTCGCTCTGTAGGACGGATAGTTCGATTAAAGACGCTATCGCGTACAGGGCGACGAACAGCCTCCCACTTAAACTCCTTCAACTTGGTCTCGCGATTCTCAGGAATCTTGTCAATCGGATAGAAGAAGTATGTAGGGTTTGTGCGGTATGTAATACCCTTAAGCTGACGATTCTCCAGATATGCCGTCATATCGCCACTCTCAATATACGCCATCATGGTAATCTCGACTGAATCCTGATCCATCATGTAGTATATTGTCTGCACATTTCCATTCACATCGTTACGGTAGAGCTCGCTCTTCTCGTTGAAGTAAGATATCATCTCCTTACCGGCAATCTGATTGTAGTGTGTGGTATCAATCTCTGAGACAATCAGCGGATGACCATCAAACTTAACCTTCAGCAGACGACCATCTCTGCTAAAGATGTGCATACTATCTGATGTAATCTGATTCTCGTCACTCCACAGCACCGGACTCTTGTAGAGGTGGATAATAGAGTCTGTACTACGCGACACAAGTGAGTCACAGACCATCTGCGCATCAGCTCGATACATTCTCACATTGCGCAGTGCCATAATCAACCTATAAGTCGAATCTACCGGTATTGTATCTGTAGCAACCGCAGTTGTATCGACAACCTCCTTACGCGGATAGTATATCAAAATCAGCGAGTCGAGCATACGGCGCGCAGTGGTGTCAAGACCCAACAGATGAGCTATAGCTACAGAGTCTGCCCTTCTATATACCGAGTCGTGTACCGGGATAATGTTGATACCCTTACGCTCAAGTCGCGCAACACGCTTGCGGAGTCTCTTATCTGCACGCTCACGAGCCTTTGCTCTGTTTAGAGAGTCTATTCGCTCCAGTTTCTTATAGTACGCTGTGCGCTTTGCCTGACGCTTATCAGCAATGCGGTCAAGCTTTACACGCAGTGAATCACTCTTAATCTTGCGCAACGAATCACGGACGTGTTGCTTTGCGGCAAGCTCCGCAGCCTTCTCCAGCGCCCTTCGCTCCTTGACGGTCAGTGTATCAAGTGGATTTTTCAGTGAATCGACAGCCAACGAATCGACAACTACGCTATCTTTTGCCAAAGAGTCAACAGCCATAGTGGCAACAGAGGTACTATCACTACTTGGCATCTGAGGTGACGCAACAGCCTCACCACCCTGCTCTGCTGCAGGCTTTGGTGCCTGCATAGCTTGTGGTGCCGCACTCTCACCCTTAGCCTTATTCTCCCTCTCGACCTTAGATTTGCCCTCTCGTCTATTCTTCTCAAGAGATGCCTTTGCCTGCTCTGTTCGCTCCTTGTTTGTCAGAGGCTTTGACTCCACACTCTTCTCCTCGACCTCCTTTTGAGACTCTTTCGGAGAAGTTTTCTGTGACTCCTTCTTTGCCGACTTTTTCTCTTTAGCAGCCTCTACCTTAGCAGCCTCAGCAGCCGCCTTTTCCGCTGCCGCCTGCTCTGCTACCTTCTGTAATGAGTCTGCAAGTGCAATAGAATCCGCACGGTGCTTTGCAATACGCTCACGCTCCAGACGCTCAGCAACAGGGTCGCGGGTATATAGATACATCGAATCTGAGCGGATAAACAGAGAGTCGCCCTGCTCAGTATCGTAGCTAATCATAATAGGGTTATCTGTCAGGAAAGCATTTCCCGGCTCCTTCCAGTACTCGCCCCAATCACCAAAGATGAGAACCTTGTTCTTTGTATCGTCTATCTGGATATTACTCTTCAGCAGTGCATATCCATTGTCACGATAGTAGTCAAGGCTATCACTCCACACCTCCTGCTCATCTGTAAGGATATATCCGTTCTCCGTAAGGCGATAGAGCTGCTTAGCATCATCAAACTCACCACAATCGGCATAGAGATACTCGTTATCCTCAAGATTCCAGATATTTGTATTGCGGAAGAAACGGGCACTATTGGTATCCATATTGTAGATTACCGAGTCGCCCTTCATATTGTACTTATCATCGCGCATCTCTACGCGCTCAACGCAGATAATCTCCTTTGTATCTGCATTGTAATAACCTCTATCGGCCTCCAAGCGGTTGTTTTCATCTATAACCACACCGCCACCTGTAAAGGTTCCTATATTTGTCTCGGTATTGAAGAGGAAGTTGTAGGTGTACATCGTCGTACCCTTATCCACCACCTTGATGATATCTGAGTACATACGAGCCTCATTCGCCTCACCATTATACTCAGCCCTATCACCATAGATGTAGGTCGTACCCTTCTTTATCAACACATTTCCAAAGCACTCCAAGTGCGAGTCAGAATAGCGAACAGTACTGTCACACGTGATAACAGTACCGTTATGGTGCGCCGCGAAGTTTCCCACAGCGATAAGAATCTTCTCGCCCCTTATCTGTGTTTGACGACCGGCATCCGACTTCATATCTACATACTTGTCGCCCCTCTTCTCCGTTGTAGTGGTGCGCTCCTCTGACCCACCCCTTTCAGGCAGGCGAGGCATACCGATACTACCGGCAAAGACGATGCTGGCAAATGCCGACAGAGTGACAGATATTGCAACTAATGACTTACGCACTACTTCTGCTCCTTATTTTTAGTCTCCTTCTTTATCCAACTCTTATTGACAAAGTCGTCATAGCGGAACTCTGGAGAGATATATACATACATCGCCTCAATCTTTGCATCGAGCCACTTCTGGAAGACCTTCTGCTGCTTCTGCTCAAGGGCAATCTGCTCAAGGCGCAGGTAGTCCTCATCAAGAGTCGCCTTATGTGCAGGGATAACATCGACAAGCTTGATAATCTTACACATCTCGTTACCGTTCATATCTGAGGTGCGGAATGCTGTAGAGATATCGCCCTTCTGCATATAACGGATTGCGTTATAGTCGTCAATACTCTTACCGCCACCAATACCGAAGTCCTCCTTGAGGAACTTGGTTGCAGTGAGCTTCGCATCAAATGCCGAATAGTGCTCCAACAGGTCGTGGTTGGTAACAATACCGCCATTCTGTCTTGAGTACTTGTCATCAGAGTGTGCCAACGCTGCTGCCTCAAATGTCAACGAGTCAACACGGATAAGATTTGCAATGCTATCGAGCTTGAGCATAGGAGCGATAATCTCATCCGGAGTAAATGTAGGACGGAGGACGATGTGGCGGCAGTGGTAGAGGTTACCATTCTTGCCAATCATCTGGATAAGGTGAAGACCAAACTGAGTCTCCACAACCTCAGACACCTGACCCGGCTTAAGCTCCTCTACAGCATCTGCAAACGGCTTTACCCAACCCTGAAGTGTAGTTGGCTCCAACTCTCCACCTCGGATAGCTGCACCATCTACAGAGTACATACGCGCCAGAGTTGAGAACTGAGCCTTACCTGTGACAATTCTCTCACGCATATCCAACAGACGCTCACGAGTACGACGCTTTGCCAACTCCATACCCTCCGGATACTTGGTGATATGTGCATAGACATACTGCTCGGCGATAATTGGAAGCTCCTCCTTATCGGTATTGTTGTAGAAGTGCTCAACCTCACCCGGCACAACCTTAACATCGCCAACAACATCAAATTGCATAGCTGAAGCATAAGTCTGCTCCTCAATCTGACGTCTAACAAGCTCACGAATGTGGTAGATAGGCATATGGCTCTTCTTCTCCAACTCAATAACAGAGCCCGCCTCGTCGGTCATCTGATTAACCTTGCTCTCAACGCGCTGGATAATATCGGTCTTATTAACCTCTACCGAGTCTATCAACGCCTGATTATAGAGCAACTTCTGCATCATCAGCTGCTCCAGCGCCTCGCTCTTAGGGTCACGATCCGAGGTATAACCCTCAGCTCTACGCGCCTCAACGAGCTGTGTGGCGGTCTCCTCAACCTCTGAGTACATAATTGACGAGTTACCAACCACGGCAACAACCTTATCAAGCATTACAAATTTCTTCTCGGCATACAGTCCTGCAGCTGCCATAACAACAGCCGCGGCTGTCAAAAATACTCTCTTCATATCTCTTTTTTAGTTTATATTCAGTGAATCTCTGTAGATTTTTATCGTTCCGTTATTATTCGCATTCTGAAGAATACGCTCCTCATTTTGACGCACAATCTCGCCCTGACGACGCTTGGCGAGGATGCGCACAATCTTATCTTTTGCCATAAACAGCGGCATAGTCTCACCCGCACTGAGCACATCTGTCACCCTGAATGCGTAGCATGTTGCATCATAGTGTATCTGCTGCACACCTCGCTCGGAGAGTCGTTTGTCATGATTTGCCGAACGAAGAAGTGGCAACTGGCCCAAAAACTCGGCATAATCGATCCACTCGTCATACTTAACCATGCGGAAGTTGTTCTTCAAGCAGACCTGCTCAAACTCCTTGAACTTATCACCACTCTCACTCTTGGCCGAACGCATCATCTGCAACAACCAATCCTTACGGCGATACTTTTCGGGGAAGCTGACAATATAGCCCTTAACAACAGCAGATGTAAGTTTGAAATCGCTCTTATTGCTGTTGTAATATGCCTCAATATCGGCATCTGTAATCTGAAAATCGACATCTTTGTCGAGATAGTACTGCTCAATTTTTCGAATGAGCAACGACTGACGATACTCCTCCACCATTCTGTCAATATCCAACTCTGAAGAGGAGAAGATAAGCTCCGCCTCCTGGAGTTTCAACTGGCGGATAATCCACTTGTCAATATAGTAATCGACATAGCTCACCGAGTCTGCGCCCGATAATCCCTTTGGAACAGCCGCAGAGATATCGGCCGAGCTGAGTGAGTTTCGACCAACTTTGACAACTGTATCGTAGCCGAAAAAGGTCGATGCCTCACGACAAGATGTCGAGAGCAACAACACTATAAAAACCGATATGTAATTCCAAATTCTCATAATCAACCCGCAAATATACACTTTTTCACCGGAATACAACGTATTACTACGTAATAATATTACAAAAAACGGCAAAAATTTCGCTTTTTTGAGGGGAATAGAGCCATTTTTCTCGGTTTGACACAAAAAAGATAGCCCATTTACATTTGAGCTACCACTATTACGGAAGAATTTGACAGCGACAAAATCACATCATCTTCTCTTTCGACGACGCCACGTATCCACCGTAGCAATCACACTAATCACAAAGCAGACCGCATAGACGATGTAGTAGAGATTACCCCCTCCCAGCACCTGACGATAGGAGTAATCCTCCACATTAAGAGTGATTAACGAGAAGGCTATTGCGTTGTTAATCGAATGCAGAATTATGGTAGAGAATATTGAGTTTGTATGCAGATATATCGTACCCAAAACAAGGCCCGAAACAAATGCCGAAAACATCACCGATGGCTGGAAGTGGACGATAGCAAAAATTGTCGCCGACACAATGACCGAAAAGAGCCTTCTATGGCGTCTTAACATAGATTCGAGTATCAGCCCTCGGAATATAAACTCCTCAAAAACGGGGGCAAAAAGCACCGCTGTAACTATCGCCCAAAAGCCCTGACCTGCCGCACTCTCCGAGACGGGAAGATAGAGCGAAATAGGCTCTACGACAACCTGTACAGATATAAGCCAAATAAGTCCACCAAGAATCACATTCGGATTAAAGCCGGCAGTCGAGACACGCGCAACGCGACCCTTTCCATCACGCAGACGGATATAGAGATAGAGCAACAGAAAAGCGACAATCATCGACAGTGGATAGATCACCGCAAAGCTCTCACCCCTTGTCACCTGAACACCGATAAAGCTCTCAATATCAACAATATCTCCACTGAGCATATCGGGCATAGGCAGCCCCAACGACACGCCAGCAACAGAGACAACAATCTGCGAGGCAACCACTATCAGCAGCATCGCCACCAGGTCGAATGCTGTAGGAAACTCCCTCCTATGCAGATTTCGCATTAAGCCATGCTCCTCTAACGGATGATCCTCTTGATGGTCAAGAGCCTCTTGTTTTATATCTTCAGCCATATCCACTGCGCCACTTAAATTCAAATACAAAGGTAATCAATTTTACGAATTTGTATGGCATTTCAATTTAATTTTATTAAATTTGCGCGATATTTTGACGTTTTGAAGAAATTTATGGGAAAAGTTGTAGCTTTAGCAAACCAAAAAGGAGGTGTCGGCAAGACCACCACAGCGATAAATCTCGCAGCATCTATTGCGCTTTTAGGCAAGAAGGTGTTGCTCCTTGACGCAGACCCGCAGGCAAATGCCACCTCTGGTTTGGGTTTCGATATCAACCTGAAGGGTATCTACGAGTGTATTACCGGGGAGTGCAAAGCCGAGGAGGTTATCCTTGCAAGCGAAGATGTTAAGAATCTGTGGGTACTACCATCGAGCATAGAGCTTGTGGCGGCAGAGACAGAGCTGCCGACAATGGAGAACAGCCACCGCATCATCAAGGCCATTGTAGATTCAGTGCGCGATAGGTTTGACTACATCTTTATAGACTGCTCACCATCTTTAGGCTTTACAACTGTCAATATCCTCACTGCAGCCGACTCTATACTTATTCCGGTGCAGTGTGAGTACCTCGCCCTTGAGGGTCTGAGCAAGCTGCTCAACACATACAACCGCGTAAAGAGCAACCTCAACCCTAAACTTGAGATTGAGGGCTTTGTGATGACCATGTACATGCGTAACCGTCTTAACAATCAGGTTGTTACAGAGGTTCGTGAGTACTTTGGCGAGCTGGCTTATGATACAATCATTCAGCGCAACATTCGTCTGGGTGAGGCTCCATCACACGGCAAGCCTATTATGCTCTACGACGCATCAGCTGTCGGAGCTACAGCATATCTGATGCTTGCAAAGGAGTTTTTGAAGAGAAACAGAAAGAAGTAACTAAATTTTGTAGAATAGATACCTTACCATGGCAAAACAGAAGGGATTAGGTCGCGGATTGGGCGCGATTTTCGGAAACGAGACAATAGATATCAAGGTTAAACCGATGTCCGAGATGGCAGAGATTTTGGTTGCGGATTGCACTCCCAACCCTACTCAGCCACGCAGAAACTTTGACGAGACAGCTCTTGAGGAGCTTGCTGATTCGATTCGCACACTGGGTCTGATACAGCCAATCACCGTTCGCAAAGAGGGTGATAAGTATCTAATTATCAGCGGTGAGCGTCGTTGGAGAGCTGCTCAGCTTGCAGGTTTAGAGACCTTGCCGGCATATATCCGTGATGTGGATGACGAGAATCTTCACGCCATGGCTCTGGTTGAGAACATCCAGCGTCAAGACCTCAACGCCATCGAGATTGCGCTCAGCATGCAGCGCCTTATCGAGGAGTGCGGTCTTACCCAGGATGCCCTTGCCGAGAAGGTGGGCAAGCGCCGTTCAACCATTGCAAACTACATGCGTCTGTTGCGCCTTGCCGACCCGGTACAACTCGCAGTAAAGGAGGGCGCAATCTCTATGGGTCATGCAAAGGCTATCGCCTCTATTGAGCTACCAAAGCAGCAGATTGCCGCACTGAAGAAGGTTATTAAGGCAAATCTCTCTGTTCGCCAGACTGAGGATTATGTTCGCACAATTCTTGAGGGTAAGAGCCACAACGCTGCAACTGTTGCTGACGAGGAGTATCCGGAGAGCTACACCCGTCTGGTAGAGTATTTGGAGAGTTTCTTCTCACAGAACATCTCTATCAAGCGCACCAAGAGCGGTGGCGGCAAGATTACTATCGGCTTTGACAATGACAGCGACATAGACCGCTTTATCGAAAGATTTTCGCAGAGATAATATGACAAACAGAGGTTACAAAATACTCTTCACATTTGTGGCAATGCTCTTTGTCACACACCTTTGTTTTGCCCAAATCAATCCATTCACCCGCACACTGCGCGGCGAAAAGCGCATGGTCATTGGCGGTATGTATGAGAAGATTGACTCCGCTGCCATTGCTCGTCGTGACTCTATTCGAGTTGCAAAGCTCGCCGACTCACTGCGTATGCTACCGGCAGACTCACTGATAAACGTATCAGACTCGCTACGCCTCTCACTGCCCGATTCGCTGCAGAAAGCAATCTTCACAGCAGAGGTGTGGGGCAACAAGCGTGACTCACTTGCCCGCGTAGAGAAGCTACGTCGTAAGACCGAGAAGCGAGATGGCAAGGAGCCATTTATCAGCGACTCGATGTCTCTGCGCAGAATGAGCATGGTATCTGCCGTACTGCCGGGCTTTGGACAGATATACAACAAGCAGTACTGGAAGTTACCAATCCTCTACTCCACAGTAGGTGCATCTATCGGCATGTGGGCTCACCAGCAGAGCAAATACAAGCCTCTCAAGGAGCAGTTTGAGATTATAACCGACCAGAGTCTTAAGCGCACAGAGGAGTTGAACGCCCTGCAGAGGGAGATGATTAAGCACAACACCCTTAAGCAGACCTTTATGTTCACCACATTGGCGTCATACATCTACTTTATCGGCGATGCGGCTGTAAACTATGCAACTAACGAGGTCTCTTCGGTAAATAAAGCCACAACACTCTCAACTATCTGCCCTGGAGCCGGACAGATATTCAACAAGAGCTACTGGCGTGTTCCGCTTGTCATCGGAGGCTTCGCAACGACAATCTACTGCGTTGACTGGAACAACCGAGGTTATCAGCGTTTCAAGAAGGCATACCGTCTGCGTAACGACTACGATGTCAACCCTGAGCTCTACCCTAACGGCTCTCAGGATGAGTTTGGTGGTCGATACGCCGCAACATTCCTCAAAAACCTGAGAAATAGCTATCGCCGAAACCGAGATTTGTGTATCATCCTTACAGCAGGAATATACATTCTGCAGATTGTTGATGCGCATGTCGATGCACACCTGCGCGACTACGATATTTCGGACGATTTGAGTGTCGATGTAACACCGATGCTCAACTACGCCTACCATCCTGGCTTGGGTAATACAGCCACAATGGGTATGAATTTCTCCTTTAAGTTCTAAATTCCAAGATGCAAAAAATAACCATATATATAGCGCTTGCTCTGCTCTCAATTTCAGCACTGCAGGCAGGCCCGGTACGACTGAACATATTCAACAACAGAAAAGCCAATAAAGCACCACAGCAGACCGTTGTAACCGTATATGACACCGTCCGCGTTGTTGTCACCGACACTATCCGTATAGAGCCAAAGCCTGCACCAAGAATAGATACTCTGCAGATTGCGCACACCCCTGAGCAGATAGACTCATTGCTCGACATTTGGCACTCCATGAGCATCGAGCAGAGCCAAAAGCAATACTTCGAGCCATACTCCACAGCTGTCGAAGGCGAGAGTAACATGGCTGTAGATTCGCTCTACCGTTCACGTCTGCAAGACCTCGTATCGCCGGTGCATCTACCATACAACTACATCGTCCGCGACTACATCAACTACTATCTGACCAACCGCTGGAGCCCACTGAGCAACGTACTTACGCTTGCCAAGTTCTACTTCCCGATTTTCGAGCAGGAGCTTATTGCGGCTGGTATGCCTGTAGAGCTTCGTGCGCTGGCAATCATCGAGTCAAACCTCTCTCCACTCGCCACATCACGCGTAGGAGCTGTCGGCCTGTGGCAGTTTATGCCCGCTACGGGTAAGAATCTCGGGCTGGAGATAAACTCTCTGGTCGATGAGCGTAGCGACATCATCCTCTCGACACGCGCTGCTTGCCGTTTCTTGAAGGATTTGTACAATATGTTCGGTGACTGGACCCTTGCCCTTGCCGCATACAATTGTGGTCCCGGCAATGTCAATCGCGCTATTACAAGAGCTGGCAGCTCTGCAAAGAGTTTCTGGGATATCTACGATTTTCTGCCTCGCGAGACCCGTGGTTACGTTCCTAAGTTTATCGCAGCCTCATATGTCTATGCCTATCACAATCTCCATGGCGTAGAGGCTAAAGATACGCCTCAGTGCATCTCTACCGACACTATCATGGTAAATCGCACAATGCATCTTGGTCAGGTAGCCTCAACGCTCAACATTCCGCTTGAGACCCTGCGCATCCTCAACCCGCAGTATAAAATTGACATCATCCCTGCAGCACGCAAGCCTTACGCTCTTCGTCTGCCAACAAAATATACCACAGAGTTTATCATGCAGCAGGACTCAATCTACTCCAAGGATTCGACCTATCTGAAGGAGTACATAAACCCTGCTAATCTCGAGAAGAAGCGTGCCGAGGGTGTGGGATATGTATATACTGTCCGCAAGGGTGATAATCTGGGTCTTATTGCTAAGCGCAACCGCTGCACTGTCAAGGATATTATGCGTTGGAATAAGCTCAAGTCAACCACCATCCGTCCGGGACAGAAGTTGAGAATCGAAAAACCAAAACCACGCGCATAATGTTCAGAGGAGGAGTTATCGTAGCACCTGCAAGTGCACTCGGTGGAGCTATTGCCGTAATCAGAATGAGCGGCGAGGGCTCTATTGCTTGTTGCGACGCACTATTTCGCGGCCGCAAACCCCTCGCAGAGGCTGCCTCACACACAATCCACTACGGCAATATCGTAGATGGCGACAATATTGTCGATGATGTTGTAGTTGCCCTTTTCTGCGCCCCGCACTCCTATACGGGCGAGGAGAGTGTCGAGATTTCGATACACGGCTCCAGATATATCGCCACAAGGGTTATCGACCTGCTGTGTCGTCAGGGGGCAAGAGTTGCCGAGCCCGGAGAGTTTTCTGCCCGCGCCTTTGCTGCCGGACGCATAGACCTCTCACAAGCAGAGGCTGTCGCTGATATTATTGCTGCGGACTCTCAAGCCGCACATACTCTGGCTGCAACGCAGATGCGCGGAGGATATTCAGAGACTCTTAACAACCTAAGAGATAGTCTAATAGAGCTTACAGCACTGCTCGAACTTGAGCTCGACTTTGCAGAAGAGGATGTCGAGTTTGCTGACCGAACACGCCTAAGAGATATGCTCCGCAAAACTATGGATGTCGTACGAGATCTCAAAGAGTCATTCCGCACAGGAAATGCTATCCGCAATGGCGTATGCGTGGCTATTATCGGTGCTCCAAATGTAGGTAAGAGTACGCTGCTTAATCGCCTTGTTGGAGATGATCGCGCAATGGTATCTGATATCGCAGGTACTACACGTGACACTATCGAGGAGAGCGTAGTTATTAGCGGCATACGCTTCCGTTTTGTCGATACTGCAGGCATCCGCACAACCGAAGACAAGTTGGAGCAGATGGGCATTGAGCGCACCCTCAAGGCTGTCAGCAAGGCTCAGATTATCATCAATATGTGCGAGCCGAATGGTAACTTTGAGTCCATTACAATTAATGAAAATCAATTCGAAATTCGCGTTGTGAATAAGGCTGATACCATATCGAAGGAGGAGATTGCAGATGCGCTATATATCTCCGCCCGCGAAAATATAGGTATTGACGCCCTCCGCACAGCCCTTGCAAATACAATCGATACCACAAACCTCTATCGTGGCGAGGCTGTAGTGTCAAACGTCCGCCACTACGAGGCCCTCGAGGCTGCCTACTCAGCACTCACTGCGGCAGAGAGTGCGCTTGCAAACAACATATCCTCCGAACTTCTCGCCGAGGATATCCGCACCGCCATCCACCACATCGGCGAAATCACCGGCGGAACCATCAGCTCCGACACCATCCTCCACCGCATCTTCAGCTCATTCTGCATCGGGAAGTAAAGGCGCACTATCATTCTATTCAACAGCAATATAAAGAGGCTGTATCGTAATCCATTTACGGCACAGCCTCTTTGTTATCTTCTCGAGCGGTTTCTAATCTCCAAAGTGATATCCATATAACTCCGCTTGCCTTCGATATAATCGGCATAGAGCGTCTCGGGGTCGCGACCTTTGAGGATGCGGCACTTGCCACACGCCTCACAATCGTGCAGGCATCTCCATGCTTCAAGGACGTAGTCACGTCGTTCTTCCGCAGTGGAAGTCTCTATTTTAGGCGCTATCATAGGACGCTATCGTTTACTATCGCCACTTTAATCACCCCTTCCAACTTGTTTTCAAAGATACGGTAGGCATCCTCAATCTCATTCAATGGAAAACGGTGCGTGATAAGTGGAGTGGTGTCAATCTTTCCCGCTTCAATAAGGCGGAGCACCTCCTCGCAGTCGCATCCATCCACGCCACCGGTCTTGAAGGTGAGGTTCTTGCCATACATCTCGGGCAGCGGAAGAAGTTGCGGTTGGTTATAAAGAGCCACCACCGTAACGACAGCATTCGGACGGGCGCACTCCCACGCCAAACGAAAAGTGTCATCGGCTCCAGCTACTTCTAGTACTCTATCGGCGCCACCGTGGTCGCTATGCCTCAAAACAAAGTCCTTGCACTCTTCGGGTGTAGTGAGGAGCACATCGGGATAATGTTCTTGCACAAACCGATGTCTTTCTTCAGACTTTTCGCATACAATGATGCGTTTCGGATGCTTCAGCATCACGCAAAGCAGGGTGCAGATGCCCGTAGGCCCTGCTCCTATTATCAATACGGTATCCTCTTCGGTAATCTCCGATATGCGAGCTGCCCAAAAGCCCGTGGCCAAGACATCGCCCACGAACAAGGCTTGTTCATCGGTCACGCTATCGGGAATGCGATTCAATCCTTGATTGGCCAGCGGCACACGAACATATTCCGTCTGTCCACCATCGATGCGACACCCCAATGCCCAACCACCATTGGGATTAGTACAATTATTTACATAGCCATTCTTGCAGAAGAAGCACTCTCCGCAGAAGGTCTCCACATTGACGGTCACGCGGTCGCCGGGCTTTACTCTAGTAACCTCAGAGCCAATTTCTTCGACAACGCCCACCATTTCGTGGCCTACGGTAATGCCCACAGCGGCACGAGGCACGCTTCCGTGCTTGATATGCAGGTCGCTACTGCAGATACTTCCCATCGTCACACGAACAATGGCATCGGTGGGGTCAATGAGTGCAGGCTTCGGCTTCTCCACCAAAGCGAATTTCCCCTTCTCTATGTATGTGTATGCTAGCATAAATAGTCATCTTTACATCATCAACATAATTCGTCCCTCGGCCTTGACAAAGACATCAGGATAGCGACAAATCACAGCATATACTTGGTTGGAGGTAACGGGTTGCCCATCTTTGCGGATATGCAGCCTTTGGCGGTTAATCATCTCCGCAATCTGATCCGTCCGCATTCCTCGGCTTTGACTTGCAAGGCAGTAGAGTATGGCCTCTTCTATCTTCATCGCAATTACTCTATTTTACGGGATTTAACAACACTCAAGCCCAATAACAATAACTCATGCTGCAGGAATATATCTCTGCAGCATGAAGATATGTAGCTTATATATGTATGCTATTTTGTACCGGTAGAGCCGAAGCCGCCTGCGCCGCGCTCTGTTGAGCCGAGTTCCTCGACAGCCGCCCACTCGATGGTAGCATGTTGTGCCACAACAGCCTGAGCGATGCGCTCTCCTGGAACAATCTCAAACGGTGTATTAGAGAGGTTGACCAAAATAACCTTTATCTCGCCTCGATAATCGGCATCTATCGTACCCGGGCTATTGAGAACGGTTATACCATGTTTTGCAGCAAGTCCACTGCGCGGACGAATCTGCATCTCATACCCCTCCGGTAGCTCCACAAACAGTCCTGTTGGAACAAGAGCACGCTCGAGCGGTGCAAGGGTTATACTCTGCTCCATAGCTGCTCGCAGATCCATACCTGCCGAGAGCGGTGTTGCGTAGTGCGGCAATTCCATGCCTGAACGATTGATTACTTTTACCTTCATATGCTAAAATATTGATTTTCTTCGTTTTGATTTGGCTTGCAGAATCTCTATGGTCTTCTCAAGATTTCTACCACCCTCTGTCTCAAATATATGTTTCACCTCTCTGAAGCCTTCGCCATAAATCGGATCCGGACTCTTCATCATCTGCTCTATATGTATCCGCGACAACTCATTATCCAGAAAGTTATAGAACAGATAGGTACCCAAGTTGCAAAAGCCTTCACTATATGCAGGCGGAAGGGTTGTATGGTGCTCATTCTGCCACACATGCAGCAGCTCATGCGCCAGCACACCGCCAAAGACAATCTTATGCAGATAATCGAGCATATAGACCTTATGAGTCATCTTCGCACCAAAGAATCCCGAGCCACCTGAGCGTGTCAATCCTGACGGAATCTGCGACATACCCCTCTGACTGTATAGGCTGAGCATCTTATCAGCAGATACAATCTCCACAGGCACTCTGCCGGGCAGTGAGAGGAAGTTATTATTAAAGATATCCTGCACACGGTCATAGACCCACTCTATATGGGCGTCCGTCCTGACGACCTTGTCTATGCAGTGTGAGCAGACCTGTCGATTGTATGGCAAGAGGGTATCATTAAGCGAGACAACCCTGCCACAATTTATGCACGGACGAAACTCGCACTCATTATGAAACAGCTGTCCCCACTGATCAACACGACACTGGCCAACCACCGGTTTTCCGCACACAGCACAGTTCCTCAGCTTAAACTGATCAAGTATTCCGTTCACACTCTTCAACATACTTACTCAATTTTATACAAAGGTAAAAAATTTTCGGCAATACAACACACAGTTTGCATTTTATTGCATGATATTACAAATTACGGTGTTTTTTAATTTGGATATTCAGTTTTTTTTGTTAAATTTGCAAAAGAAATTACTAAACTACTAAATACTAGACTATTATGAGTACAGAGAGATTTGCCGGTGAATCGGCTGTAAACCAAGAGATGAAGTGTCTGTGCGTATTCGTACTTGACGTTTCCGGTTCTATGAGAGGAGAGAAACTCAACGCCCTCAACCAAGGTTTGAAGGACTTCTACGGTGAAATTCAATCTGCCGAGGGTGGCATCTCAGAGAAGCTTATTGAGCAGCTTGAGGTTGCTATTATTCAGTATGACGAGGAGGTTAAGACCCTTCGTGAGCCTAAGCTCCTTGATGATGAGGAGATTCCGCCTGTGCTCGAAGAGCGCGGCTCTACTACCGAGACTGTCGTTGCTATGGAGGAGGCTATTCGCCTTGTTGAGGATCGTAAGGCTTGGTATAAAGAGACCGGTCAGAAGTACTATCGCCCTTGGATCGTTGTCATGACTGACGGTGAGCCTTATGGAAATCGTGCTACTGCTTCTGACATTGACGCTATCGCAAGCCGCGTAGCATCTGAGTCAGCTGCAAAGAAGTACTTTATGATGGGTATCGGTGTTGGCGAGGCTAACATGGAGCTTCTGCGCAAGATGTGTGGCACCGCACTGCCTCTGCAGGGTACTAAGTTTACCGAGTTCTTCAAGTGGCTCAGTAACTCACTCTCTATGGTATCTACCAGCAAGGAGGGCGATAAGGTTAATATCCGTGAGGGTAGCGACGCTTGGATGGACTCTTTTGAGATTTAATAGACAAATTTATCAAATTCAAAATAGAGGCGTATCCGCTCGTGCGGTTACTCCTCTATTTTGGCAAAATTAACCCACTAAAAATTGTACTACTATGGGTAAGTTTAGCGCTATAATTAAAAACATTTTGAAGAGCAATACAGAGGTTGATCCTCAGACAGATACCGCTCCTGCAGTCGATCCTAAGAGTGCCGCACCAAAGGCTGACGACACCCCTAAGAGAGACGATACTCCTGCCGTAGATAACACCCCTGCGACAGATGATGTACCGAAGGCTGATGACCCTAAAGATGATGCTCCTATTGAGCCAGCTGCCCCTGTAGCTGATGACAACACCAAGGCCGATGACGCCCCTGCAGCAGATACAGATAAGGTTGAAGACACACCTGAGGACACACCTGAGGATGATAAAGACGCAACTGACGCAACTGATGCAACTGATGCAACAGACACAGCTGACACTCCAGATGTAGCGACAGAGGCCGACCCTAAGCTCGACACAGACCCGGTTGCAGAGCCAGAGCCAGAGCCAAAGGTTGTGGTTGACTTAGACAAGCCTGAGCGCCGTTTGGTAACAAGCGTAGAGGAGGATTGGGGCTATGTTGTCGGTTTCTCTATTCAGGGTCGCAGCCACATTGCAGGTGGTACTCCATGCGAGGACTTCCACGCCTATAAGGAACTTGCTCCAGGCTGGAAGCTGCTCATCACATCTGATGGTGCAGGCTCGGCACGCGAGTCAGCACGTGGCTCAAAGGCAAATTGTGAGCTGGCAGTAAGACTCGTATCTCAGCTTGTTGAGCAGAAACAGTGGGTTGAGAAAAACTATATGCCGACCGAGTTGGAGTGGTTTGCCGAGATGCGCAACCTCTTTGCTGTAATGCAGCACCTTATCATCTCATCAGCGGCAAAGCAGGCAGACTCTTACAAGGCGGGCAAGGAGGCTGAGCTCAAGGCTCTTATGGAGCAGATTGCTCAGACTACAGATAGCGCAAAACTCGCCAAGCTACAGGGTCAGAAGGCCGACTTGGAGAAGAATATCGCCAAGCCTCTCGAGGCGCGCGACTTTAACGCAACCATCATCCTCATGTTGCTCACTCCGCAGGGTATGCTGACAGCACACATCGGTGACGGACGTATGGGTTACAAGGCTCAGGATGGCACTTGGAAGGCTCTGATGACTCCGCACAAGGGTGACGAGGCGTCAGCTACCGTATTTATTCCAAACAACTGGAACGACCAGTATTGCGTCCCTGCATTCACCATGTCGGGTGTATATCTGCCAGATGTAAGAGTTGTTAAGGAGCTGCCACAGGCATTTGTGCTGATGAGCGACGGCTGTGAGAATATCACTTGGAGTTGCTATGCTCGTGACGAGGAGACAGGTCGCTACTACGACCCTAACACCCCATTTGCGGGCTTCTTCGAGCCACTGCTTGCAGAGATGAACGCCGCTACTGATACTGAAGCTCGCGCAAACCGCCTCATTGACATCATCAATGTCGGCACTCGCGCAGGCAAGTCAGAGCATGACGACCGAACAATGCTCTTCGGCGTGCTGAAATAGCGCTTATCCCGATTTGAATGTGTATAGAAGTGGGATTTCAAGGGCAACTGCAACGCTGAAATCACCTTTAGACACATTACCCAATTAGTAACAAAAACGCATAACATGCCTTAAAAATGAAGGTATATATTAAGAAATCATCCTCAGCTAACTTTGAGCACATAGATATCAAAGATACCCCTCTTGGCAAGGGCGGTCAGGGTGCTGTACACAACATCCTCACACCGGCCTACAGTTCAGAGTACTGTATCAAGATATATATCAGAGAGCCGGAGAAGAGCTTTGAGAAGATTCGATACATGGTTGAAAATCAACCGCAGAACATCAAGGACAACCCTAACTTCCGCATCTGTTGGCCGACTGCATTGGTCTATGATACGAACAAGAAGTTTATCGGTTACATGATGCCGTTGGCATTTCCGAAGGGCCATGACCTTACCATTCTGTCGGTCTATCAGCGTCGTCCACTTGCTCAGATTAAGCGCTACCAGAAATATACTGAGTGGCATGGCAAGTACGAGCTTGATACCCCTGTAGGCATTCAGAACCGTATCAAGATGCTCTGTAATGTAGCCATTGCGCTGCACTGCATCCACGCTACGGGTAAGTATGTTCTTGTTGACCTCAAGCCGGAGAATATCGACGCTACAGGCACCGGAAAGGTGTCAATCATGGATACCGACTCTATCCAGATCTCAGAGCACGGCAAGATTCTCCACCCTGCAACGGCATTTACCCCAGAGTATTTTGCCCCAGAGGGCAAGAGCATACAGAAGAGGGGTCTGCCATTCCCTGCCGAGTGTGATTTCTTTGCGGCAGCAGTATGTTTCTACCAGATTCTCACCGGTACTCACCCATACTCGGGCACTGTACTCAAGTCTCCGTACGATGGTCTGAACACACTCGAGGAGTGTATCGCAGCGGGTCTGTTCCCATTTGGTCCGATGCAGAAATATATCAACCTTCCAAAGGGTTTCAACCTCCAGCAGAACTTCTTCAACCTGCCTGTTCCCGTGCAGGATCTGTTCAAGCGCGCATTTGGCAAGGAGCCGTCACAACGCCCTTCAATGGAGGAGTGGGGTCGCACATTCTTTGGACTGATTAAGAACAATATCAAGGTTGGTGCATCGACCGTCAAGCGTGACACTTCATCTACAATCCCTATCAAGATTACAGGTGTACAGTTCAGCGACGAGGATCAGAATGGCAAGATAATCCGCAGCGTTGGTAGCAAGCTCTACAACGATGTGGCATACCTATGCCCGCACATCACATACCAGGTGCAGAATATTGTAGGTAAGGTCAACGTTCACTACAAGATTATCAGCCCAACAGGTAGCAGCAGCACCACATCCGACACATTTGGCACGATAGATCTCAAGTCATCGGGCACACACACCTCTTCGCTCGGCGGTTGGGGAAGCAATAGCAAAAAGTCGTACAAGACTCCGGGTGACTGGACAATTGAGTTCTACTACTCGGGCAAGTGCATCTACCGCACGAAGTTCACCATCCATCAGTTGGGTGCAAGTTCGAGCACAAGCACATCTACAACCACTCGTACAACAACAGCTACAGCGACCGTAAACCCTACCTCGCCACCGATACGCATTACAAATGTAAGTTTTAGCGACCAGACCTTCGATAGCAAGATAATTCGTTCAAAGGGTAGCAAGCTATACACCGACGTAACATACCTATGCCCACATATCACTTATGACGTCATAAGACCTGCTGGCAAGGTTGAGATGTGGATCAAGATTATAGACCCTACTGGCAAGGTTGTAACCACCAGCAGCTACAACAACGGCATGTACAGTTTCTCAATCAACGTAAATCGCAATGGCTCTGAGACGGCGAATATCTCTGGTTGGGGAAATAAGAATCGTACACTCTACAACATCCCTGGCCACTGGGAGGTGAAGTTCTACTACAACGGAAGTTGCATCTACTCAACCTCTGTTGAGATTCACAAGCCTGGTTTGGCAGCAAACTTTGGTTCAAGCGTAACCTCAAGCTTCGGTAGCCATAGAGGTGGTCTGTTTGCCAACATCAACAATCGCGTAAAGGCCATTGGTGAGTGGATTGACGACAAGCAAGATGATTGGACAGATGACGAGCTATGGGAGAAGATTCTCAAGATTGGTGGAGGAATTATCCTCGCCATTGCAGCATTTGCCTCTGGCGGAATCATCCGCGCTGCACTTATTCTGCTGATTGGTGGTGGTATTGGTTACTGGCTGCTACCACTCATTGCTGTCGGATTCTCCCTTGCCGCGAGCATCGTCCTGCGTTGTGTACGATATGTATTCTACAATATCTGGACACTGTTACTTGCGATATTGATTATCTTTGGACCTTCTATCGCATCAGTGGTTGATATTGCTGCAGTGAAGGATAAAGTTAGTGTAAGTTCAACCAAGGATAGCACAACCACCTGGTACTACTGCACATCTAACGAGGTGCTCAACGTCCGCAAAAAGGCCAATAAAGATGCCGAGGTCATCGGTGTACTGCAACCAAAGCAGGCTGTTGAGGTATATAGCACCTCTAATGGATTTGCAAAGATTAAGTTCGAGGGTGGCGTAGGATATGCGAGTCTCAAGTATCTGTCAAAAACCAAACCGACAAAGTGATTTGTAAAGACGATATATTCTCAATAACCGACTCTGAGCAATTCTCAAGGGTGGCAATGGATATTTTCCGCTTTCAGGCGGAGAGTTGCCCCCCTTATAGGGAGTATCTGCGCCTTATTGGTGCGGATGTTGATAGCATACGCTCCATTGAGCAGATTCCGATGCTGCCGATAGAGCTCTTTAAGAGCCACAACGTCTATTCTGCACAGAGCGAGCCTCAAATCGTCTTCACCTCCAGCGCCACAACGGGCATGGTACCATCACGCCATCCGGTTGCCGACCTGAGTATCTACGAGAGGGATTTTGTCGAGAGTTTTCGCCTCTTCTATGGCCAGGTGGAGCAGTGGAGTATATACGGACTGCTGCCATCCTACCTGCAACGTAGCGGTTCATCGCTCATATATATGGTTGACCATCTGATAAAACTCAGTGGCCGAGGTGGCTTCTATCTCGACAACTACCAGCAGTTGCTTGACGATATGGCAGCCGACAATCGCCCGAAGATTCTCATTGGTGTTACCTATGCGCTATTAGACCTTGCCGAGCAGTATGCTCCGAAGTTAGAGAATACTATTGTCATGGAGACCGGTGGCATGAAGGGGCATCGTGCCGAGATGTCAAAGACCGAGCTCCACAGCGTGCTATGCAACGCCTTTGGGGTGGACAAAATCCACTCTGAGTATGGCATGGCAGAGCTGATGACACAGGGCTACTCCGTGGGTGAGGGTATCTTTGCTGCCCCGCCATGGATGAGAGTGATGGTGCGCGATGTGAATAACCCTTTCAAGGTTTTAGACAGAGGGCGTCGTGGCGCAATAAATATTATCGACTTGGCAAACTTGTACTCATGCTCGTTTATCGCAACACAGGATATGGGCATAGTCTATGACAACGACACCTTCCGCATCGAGGGGCGAGTAACCGATGCCGACATTAGAGGATGTAATCTACTTGTACAATAATGAAATATAACGATCAAGACCTACAGAGACTACATACCGTTCTCTACCAGATTTTGGCAGAGATTGATCGTGTATGCAAAAAACACAATATTCCATACTTCATTCAGGGCGGAAGTGCCATTGGAGCCTTCTACAATAAAGGCATTGTCCCTTGGGATGACGATGTGGATGTAGGCATGACCCGTGAGAACTACAACCGTTTCTTGGAGGTCGCCCCCGCGGAGCTTGGCAAGGAGTACTTCCTTGAGTGGTTCGGCACAGAGCCTAACACCCCATTCTACTTTGCAAAGGTCAAGCGCAACAACACCCTGTTTGTTGAGCAGATATGGCGAGAGATGGATATCCATCACGGCATATTTGTCGATATCTTCCCCTATGACCGTATTCCGGACAACAAGCACCACGAAAAGCTCCACCGCTTTGCTGCCAAGTTCTGGATCAACTGCTTTATGGGCAAACAGATATGGCTATGGCGCCACTGTGGTACCTGCCAGATAGATGAGCCGCTACCAAAGTCGTGGATAGGTTGTGCTGCCATAAAGGCTGTCTGCCTTCTAATGTCACGCAGAGCGATATACGATAAGATGTGCCGAGTACTTGCTCGACATAATGGCAAACTGACCGAGTATATCAACATCGTCCGCATGCCTAAGGATCAGATTCGCCGCCGCTATGCCGAGAACCCCGTTCTGATGGAGTTTGGTGGCATGCAGATTCCCGTACCGGACAATGTGGAGGAGTATCTGCGCCACCACTACCCTAATCTGCGTCCTGTACTACCGGTAGAGGAGCAGATAAACCACGCACCGTATAAATTGGTATTTGATACAGAGCAATGAGATACAACAAACGACTATCTATCATAATTCCGACCTACAATATGTCGGCACTACTGCCTGCGTGCTTGGACTCCCTTGTGCGCTCGACGGCATCTGCAGCCCTTGATGTGGTTGTGGTAAATGATGGTAGCCGCGACAACTCTCTCTCTATCGCAGAGCAATATGCCAATAGATATCACGATATTGTCAGGGTTATTGACAAACCAAATGGCAATTACGGCTCTACGATAAATGCAGCACTGCCGACTCTCAAAGGCGAGTATGTGAAGATTCTCGACGCCGACGACACCTTTAACTGCTCAGCAATCATCCGCATGGTCGATTTTCTGGCGGGCGTTTCAGGTGTAGATATGGTCGTGGGGCCATATATCGAGATTCATCCCAAGGCGGAGTATAAGATAAACTACACCCTTACAAAGGCTCAGCCATACGAACTTGGCAAGATATATAACGCCGAGCAGGTGCTTAAAGAGGGGCATATACCTTTCTTTACCATGCACTCTATCGCCTACAGGACAGCTCTGCTACAGCAGATGAACTACCACCAGAGTGAGGGGATATCATATACCGACCAACAGTGGTGTTTCTTCCCAATCTTCAACGTTAAGAGCATCGCCTTTACTGATATAGCCATCTATCGCTATAACCTTACACGCGAGGGTCAAACAATGGATATGGCAGTACAGCTACGAAGCATAGCTCAGCTGACAGAGGTGGTTCTAAGCATGGCTAACTACCTTCAACAGCATAAGAGTGAGATTACACCTGCCCGCAGCTACTTCCTTGCAGGCATTGTAACTCGTCGTATGCAGGGCGTGCTTAGACGATATCTGCTCGATATGAACGACAGCCAATTCAACAGCTCTGATTTCAATGCTGTCGTTGAGAAATTTAAGGCCGTTGCGCCACTTTCACTCCACGTTACGGTCAACCGCCGTATAGACCTCGACCTTCTGGAGAGCTGGACAAAAACCGGCACAAGACTCCCCCAGTGGAGACGCTCCCTGCTTATCAAAGCCGACAATCTGATGCAACAGATATACCGCGCACTATTCTACCGATAGATTGTAGCCAGGTTGGCTACGCAGAAAGATAGAACTGCCCCTTTTTGAAAAAAGCGGCACCAAAAACTTTCAGGCGAAACTCTGTTTCGCTTGTATCTGTAGCGAATTTAGGATAGCCTGCAGCTATCAATAAAAAAGAGTTCCTCTTTCGGCTTCAAGCAAGCTTGACCTTAGAGAACTCTTTTTAATTGTACCATCTCCGATGGTCAACCTAAATCCGAAATGCACTCCGACAAACCTCTGCACCCATTTGTTGTCAAAAGTGCGTAGTTACAACGCTCGGCGCGATTGGAGGCGATGGGCTGTACTAAGCGTACTGCTCATTGCTGACATATCGCGTTAGCGGAAGTAAATGCGTGCTTTTCACGGCAAATGTTTTACGAAACCTTGCGCCCTCAACTCTATCTCCCCTCCGTCAGGGGTTACAAGGAAACATCCGGTCTGAGGCTCGGTGATGTGGCCGATGATATCTATGCAGCCGATGGATGCCACCTTCTCGCGCATCTCAAGAGGTAAGGTAAAGAGGAGCTCATAATCCTCTCCGCCATTGAGTGCTGCGGTAACGGGGTCGAGGTGCATCTGCTCACCGAGTGCGGTACACTGACGAGCGATAGGCATACGATCGAGGTAGATACGTGCGCCACAGAGCGATGAGCGACAGATCTGCATAAGGTCTGAGGCAAGGCCGTCGCTGATATCTATCATAGAGGTAGGAACAACCTTCTCCTCGGCAAGCGAGCGAACGATATCAAAGCGCGCGCGAGGCTTGAGGTAGCGCTCAAGAAGGTACTCAAAACCCTCAAACTGCGGTTTCTCACCAACAACGCCCTCGAGTACACGGCTCTCACGCTGCAGGAGCTTCAATCCGAGGAATGGAGCACCAAGTGAGCCTGTGATGCAGATAAGGTCGTTAACCTTTGCGCCACTGCGATAGACAACATTCTCCTTCTTTGCGCGACCTACGGCAGTGATGTTGATTACAAGGCCATTGACTGAGGCACTTGTATCTCCACCCACAAGGTCAACGCCCGCCTCACGGCATGCAAACTCAACGCCTGAGTACAAATCCTTGAGGAACTCCACTGATATTTTTGAGGATACTGCCACAGATATTGTAATCTGCTCAGGCAGGGCATTCATTGCGACAATGTCGCTAATACCCTTTGTCACAGCCTTATAACCCAAGTGTTTTGGCGGGAAGTATGTAAGGTCGAAGTCTATACCCTCAACCATTGTATCGGTTGAGACAAGCATAGCGGTACTCTTAGATGCCTCGATAACGGCTGCATCATCTCCAACGCCCTTGATTGTTGTCTTACCCTTAGGGGCAAATGACTCTGTCAAATAGTCTATAAGCCCGAACTCACCCAGCTCGGCAATCTCTGTTCTACCCTTTATCTTACTCATAGTTGATATTTTTTGCAAAGATATAAAAAATTTGGTGTACAGCCATTGTTGTCATTTTTTGCTAGCGGCAATAGGTGCCCCACTATTACAACAAAAGCTTATTTAGATGGCAAAACAATAGCTCACCCTTCTCATCTCTCAGGTGCATTGCTCCGCCCTTGCAGTAACGGAAGAATTTACACTCTGCACAAGCATCTTTTCGCATCCACTCGCGATTGCGGTAACTCTCAAAGCGGTTGTTCCACACCTCCCAGAAGTCGTCAGTGTAGATATTACCCTGCTGGTAGTCGGCACGAATGCTCGCACAAGCTGAAATAGAGCCATCAACAAGCACTGAACCCACGGTAACTCCCGCCTGACAGGCAAAGAATCTATCGCGCACTTCGCCCTCATACGCTCCGAGGAAACCCTCGCAACCATATTGGACAGAGATGCGACCCTCCTTGCGCGTTGTAACGATATAGTCCATCAGCTGACGCATCTGCTGCGAAGTGAGTTGTAGAGTGTCATCTGTCGCACCACGGCCCACCGGAAAGACGGTAAACAGTCGCCAATTTTTACAACCGAGTGAGAGCAGATGCTCCTTTATTGAGTCGAGTTTGTCGATATTGCGCTGTGTTACGCAGGTTACCACATCGAAGACAAAATCCTTCTCGGCTGCCATCATTTCAATGGCATCGGATGCTGTACGGAAGCTATTCTGATTGCCGCGCATATGGTTGTGATCCTCCTCAAGTCCATCGAGTGAGACGGTTGCCGAGTGGAGACCCGATGCGAGCAGAGAACCAAAGCGCTCGCGGGTCATAGCAAGGCCATTTGTCACCATACCCCACGGGAAACCGCGGTCGTAGATAGCCATACCGCACTTTTCAAGGTCCTTACGCATCAGCGGCTCGCCACCCGTAATAATGACAAATACCTTATGCGGGTCGGTGTGTGCAGCAATATTGTCGAGCACACCGAGAAAATCCTCCAACGGCATATCCTTCTGCGTAGCAACATTCTTACAGTCACTTCCGCAGTGGCGACAGTTGAGATTGCAACGCAATGTGCACTCCCAAAATAGTTGGCGCAGAGGGTGACTCTTTACATTGTCACCCTCCAACTTACGCCATATTTCGAGCGCCAGACGACGCCTCAATCCAAGTTTATCTACCTTATTCATAGATATTTTCATCTGCAGAGTTCGGTTCTACACGCTCTGTGCTATTATTGTTGTTCGTATGCTCTACGTTCTCAACATCCTCCGCCTTGTTGTCATCACGCTCAACCGGTGGACATCCATACTCAACCCTGCATGATGTGGCTGTTACCACAAAACCCAGCAAAGCCAACAAAAAGTATAAAAATCGTTTCATAACCAAGTTATTATCAGTTTTAATACTACTTCTTCTCAAGTTTCACGTCAGCAGTAACCTCGTACTCACCTCTAAACCAACCATCTGCCTCTTTGGTTTGGGTCTTTGGAAGTTTATCCATATTCACCTCAAGGGTCGCAAAGTCTCCACCATTTGCCTCACCATCGGTATCGGTAAAGACGAGCGTGCCAGAGAGGCCAAACTCCTTCATTTTATTGGTTGTAAAGGTGCCATTATCATCTGTAACCGCGCTAAGGCCTGAGCCATCATTAAACGACGATACATCCTTTGACGAGATGACAATACCCTTAATCGGCACGCCTGCATCGTCTGTAACTTTACCCTTTACGATATACTCTGTAGTTGGAGTGCCGTACATACAAAGGATATCATCCCCCTTTTTAGGATTATCCCCATTCTCACTACACGCCGAAAAACCGAGAGCCGAGAGCAATAGATAGTGTAACTTTCTCATAGCCGTACATTTTTAGCTATACAAAGTTATATTTTTAATATCAATAATCCAAACACAGCACTCAAAAAGCCTTTAATCGCTATTTTTTGCCCAATATAGAGTACAACCAGAGATATTTTTTCCTAACTTTGTAGTTATAAGTTTTTTCTAATTTGAAAAACAGACCTATATGACTGACTACCAAGCCCAAATAGATAAGAGTATCGAACTACTCTTTGAGAATATATCCTCTCGCCTTTCTGCTGAAGATATGGTGCGTATTGAGCGAGCATATCTACTCGCAGCCGAGGCACACTCAGAGCAACGTCGTAAGAGCGGAGAGCCATATATCATCCACCCAATTGCCGTGGCGCGCATTATTGCCGAGGAGTTGGAGTTGGGGGCAAACCCTATTATGGCTGCATTCCTGCATGATGTGGTGGAGGATACCGAGTACACCGTCGAGCAGATTGATGAGCGCTTTGGTGCTGAGGTGGCACGACTTGTCAAGGCTGTAACAAAGGAGAAGAAGGCTAAGTATCAGCATAGCAAGCAGGTAGATAACTTCCGTCAGATTCTTGAGTCTGTAAGTTTCGATATTCACGCCCTGCTTATCAAGTTGGCAGACCGTCTGCACAATATGCGTACGCTAAGCAGCATGCGTTCAGACAAGCAGATGAAGATTGCCGGTGAGACCGACTACTTCTATGCTCCGCTTGCCAACAGATTGGGTCTGTATCACATCAAAAGCGAGCTTGAGAATCTGTCATTCCAATATCGCTGTCCTCGCGAGTACTCAGAGTTGCAGCAGCTCGTCAAGAATGATATTGAGCTTAAGCGCCCGCACATTGAGGCATTTATAGCAAAGATGGAGGAGATTCTCGCCGCAAAGGGGCTCTCTGCACGTACCGAGGTACGCTATCGCCGTCCATACAGTATTTGGCGCAAGATGCAGGCAAAGCACTGCGACTTTAACCACGTAACAGGCCGCCACTACATCCGTGTAATCTACCCAGAAAACGAGCAGTACTCAGAGAAGGAGTATGCTCTGAAGATATATGCAGCACTGACCGACTACTTCAAGGAGCGTCCAGGTAGCGTGTCAAACTATATCAACGCGCCAAAGGAGAACGGATACCAGTCATTCCACGTCAAGCTACTACGCGAGCAGGGTGTGTGGGAGGAGATTCACATCTCCTCTGAGCGCATGGTGCGCAACTCTCGCCTTGGCTGTGCTGCCGAGCGCACAGAACAGAATGTTCATAAGTGGCTCGAGAAGCTCAAGGCCATTCTTCGTACCGACGTGGCGGTAAATGGTATTCAGTTTATGGAGGGCGTTACCTCGTCATTCTACAATGACGATATTATGGTATTCACCCCAACTGGTCAGGGTATTATCCTTCCTAAGAACGCCACTGCGCTCGACTTCGCATTTGAGATTCACAGTGATATCGGTCGCCACGCCCACTATGCCCGTATCAATGGCCGCCTCTGCTCTGTAAAGACACAGCTCAACCGTGGAGACTGCATAGAGATTGGAACCAGCGAGGATATCCACCCCGCAGAGGATTGGCTATCACACGTAAAGACCTTCAAGGCAAAGAAGTTCCTCCATACACACTTCGCCGCTCAGCCTAGGCTGGAGTATCTGCGCTGTGAGCACTGCCACCCACTACCAGGAGATGAGGTAGTAGGCTTTAGAGGCGATGATGGCGTTATTACACTTCACAAACGCGGCTGCGCTACAGCTATACGCTTAGCATCTGAGCAGGGAGACTCTATCGTCAACAACCTTACTTCATTCGATGAGCGCGAGGATCTGCTCTACCCTGTCCGCATCCGCATCCGTGGTATCGACCGCTATCACCTGCTCTCTGACTTGATATATTGCATCACCGAGCAGCTGCAGCTCTCAATGAACGGCCTTTCAACCGAAACCGCAGACCATATCGGTATATGTAACATCGACTTCTCAATCCACTCGTCAAGCGAACTTGAAACCGCACTGCGATCAATCGAAGCTATCGACGGAGTTGATGAGGTGTCGAGAATTGATATTGAATAATAAAAAGGATAAGCGATTGCTTATCCTTTGTGTTATTAGCTTAAACATCCGCAAAAGCGGATGTTTTTTATTTACTGCGACACTCTGACACTGTATTTGGCGTCAGAGTATGCCAGATATGGTGCATCGTAAAAAGAATCAGCGACGGATAGTACTAAATCGTACTGCCCTTTGTTGCACTACCCCATTTTGTTGTCAGTGTGGGGTAGCTACCACGCTCGGGTTATAAAACAACGAAGGGCTGTACTAGTCGTACTGCCCTTTGTTGGTTTATAAGCTAGCGGAAGTAGATACCCCGCAATCACAACAAAATTACTTGTTGTAAGCCTTCATTACAGAGATAAGGTCAAGCACCTTGTTAGAGTAACCCCACTCGTTGTCATACCAAGAAACAACCTTAACGAAGGTGTCAGTAAGAGCGATACCAGCCTTCTTATCGAAGATAGAAGTACGTGCGTCGCCGAGGAAGTCAGAAGAAACAACATCCTCCTCAGTGTAACCGAGAACACCTGCGAGCTCACCCTCAGAAGCAGCCTTCATAGCAGCGCAAATCTCTGCGTAAGTAGCTGGCTTAGCGAGGTTAACAGTAAGGTCAACAACAGATACATCGAGAGTAGGAACGCGGAAAGCCATACCTGTAAGCTTACCGTTGAGCTCTGGAAGAACTACACCTACAGCCTTAGCAGCACCAGTTGAAGAAGGGATGATATTGCCAGCAGCAGCACGGCCACCACGCCAGTCCTTGATAGAAGGACCGTCAACAGTCTTCTGAGTTGCAGTAGTAGCGTGAACAGTAGTCATCAAACCGTCAACGATACCGAAGTTGTCGTTAAGAACCTTAGCGATAGGAGCCAAGCAGTTAGTAGTACAAGACGCGTTAGAAACGATAGTCTGACCAGCATATGTGTTGGTATTAACGCCGCAAACGAACATAGGAGTCTTATCCTTAGCAGGAGCTGACATTACTACATACTTTGCACCAGCCTTGATGTGAGCCTCAGCCTTCTCAGCAGTGAGGAACAAACCAGTTGACTC
>JAZORI010000004.1:0-25646 GCA_045656505.1 Alistipes sp.
AGGGATGTGCCGCAGATGCTATGCTATCACGATAAAACCCAATTTGTCGTCAAAAGGTAGTAGTAGGTGCGCATCGCGTAAAAAGCCCGACGATGGATAGTACTAAAACGTACAGCCATTGTCGGGCTTTTAGGGATGTGCAGCTAATGCTGCCTTTTCACGGCAAAATTTGTTGTCAAAATTGCGTAGATGGCGTGCATCGTGCAAAAAAATCAGCCTCGGATAGTACTAAAACGTTCAGCCGAGGCTGATTTTTAAGGGATGTACGGCAGATGCGTACTTTTCACGACAAATTATCGGATGATTGTCTCCTCACGATCCGGACCCACAGAAATAATCTTCACCGGCACGCCACACTCGGCCTCGATGAAGGCTACATAGTCCTTGAACTGCTGTGGGAACTGGTCGAACTCGCGAACATTGCAGATATCGCAATTCCAACCCTCGAACTCGCGGTAGATAGGTACGATATTCTCGTCTGCCTCGTATGGGAAGTAGTCAACCTGCTCACCATTAACCTCATAGCCAACAGCAACCTTGATAGTGTCGAAGTCGTTGAGGATATCAGACTTCATCATGATAAGGCCTGTTACGCCATTCATCATCACTGCATACTTGAGCGCCACAAGGTCGAGCCATCCACAACGACGTGGGCGACCGGTAGTTGCACCAAACTCGTTACCTACCTGACGAAGAGTCTCACCGGTAGCATCGAAAAGCTCAGTTGGGAATGGACCGCTACCTACGCGAGTACAGTAAGCCTTGAAGATACCATAAACCTCACCAATGCGTGTTGGAGCAACACCAAGACCTGTACAAACGCCTGCGCAGAGTGTATTTGAAGAGGTTACAAATGGATAGGTACCAAACTCAATATCGAGTAGTGAGCCCTGAGCGCCCTCCGCCAAAATAGCAACATCATCCTTAAGGTAGTTATTGACAACAATCTCGCTATCAACAAACTCAAAACGCTTAAGTGACTCAACGCCAGCAAACCACTCCTTCTCATAAGCGGTAACATCTACCTGATAGTCATACTGACGCAACTGGAAGAGGTGCTTCTCCTTCAAAGCATCGTAACGCTGCTGGAAGTCTGGCATCAGAATGTCACCTACACGCAGACCGTTACGGCCAGTCTTATCCATATAAGCAGGACCGATACCCTTCAATGTAGAGCCAATCTTTGTCTTACCCTTAGCAGCCTCAGATGCAGCATCCAAAGCGCGGTGAGTAGGCAGGATGAGGTGTGCGCGCTTTGAAATCTTCATGCGAGATACAACATCTACGCCTGAAGCCTCAATCTGAGCAATCTCCTCTGCAAGAATTACCGGATCGATAACCACACCATTACCGATAATGTTCATCGAACCATCACGGAAGATACCAGAAGGTACTGTGTGGAGGACGAACTTATCACCACCAAAGTGGAGTGAGTGTCCTGCATTAGGACCACCCTGGAATCGTGCAATAACGTCATAGTTAGGTGTCAATACATCAACAACCTTACCTTTACCCTCATCTCCCCACTGGAGACCGAGCACTACATCAACTTTCTTCATATATAGTTAGTTAAATTTATTAATTCTCGTGCATACAATCACAATTCAGCCGTAAAATTACACTACTTTTCCCGAACAGCCAAATATAACAACCGTTTTTTTCAACAAATTATTGACAAACGGCTACTATTTTTCAGATTAACAAACTTTCTCAAAAAAAATCTGTGAATAACCAACGGCAAATAGCCAATAGCCAAAAAAATTTACTATCTTTGTCAAAATTTTACACCTACAAAACTATGATAAAGATTGGTACACCGATGACTTCGGTTGGTAAGAAGGCATTGCTTTGTGGCTCTGGAGAGCTTGGTAAGGAGGTTGCAATTGAGCTGCAACGATATGGCATTGAGGTAGTTGCATGTGACCGCTACCCTAACGCTCCGGCTATGCAGGTCGCAAATCGCAGCCACGTTCTCAATATGTTGGACGGCGAGGCACTCAGAGCAGTTATTGAGACCGAGAAGCCTGATTATATCATTCCAGAGGTAGAGGCTATTGCAACTCCTACACTTGTTGAGTTAGAGAAGGAGGGCTACAGCGTAACCCCTACCGCAAATGCAGCATGGCTCACAATGAACCGCGAGGGTATTCGTCGCTTGGCTGCCGAGGAGCTTGGCCTGCCAACATCTTTCTACCGCTTTGCTGAGACTAAGGAGGAGTATCTTGCAGCAATTGCCGAGGTGGGCATTCCGTGCGTAGTTAAACCTATTATGTCATCATCTGGCCACGGTCAGAGCACCGTAAAGTGTGAGGCTGATATCGAAAAATCTTGGACTATTGCTCAGGAGGGAGGTCGTGCAGGTGCAGGTCGTGTAATCGTTGAGCGTTTTGTCAACTTCGACTACGAGATTACCATGCTTACAGTACGTCACAGCGCAGGTACAACAATCCTTGAGCCAATCGGTCACCACCAGGTAGATGGCGACTATCGCGAGTCTTGGCAGCCACAGCCTATGAGCGAGATTGCAAAGGCTAAGGCAAAGGAGATTGCACACAAAATTACCGGTGCACTTGGTGGCTATGGTATCTTTGGTGTAGAGATGTTTATCAAGGGTGATGAGGTCATCTTCAGCGAGGTATCTCCTCGTCCACATGACACAGGTATGGTAACAATGATCTCTCAGGATTTGTCAGAGTTTGCTCTGCATGCCCGTGCAGTGCTTGGTCTGCCAATCCCATCCGTTCGTTTCTTTGGAGCAAGCGCTTCAAAGGCTATCGTTGTTGAGGGTGATAGCGACAAGGTGGTATTCGAGAACCTTGATCAGGTAGTTGCTGAGGAGGGTGTTCAGATTCGCCTATTTGGTAAGCCTGAGGTTGTTGGCCACCGTCGTTTCGGTGTAATCCTCACCACCGACGAGACTATCGAGAAGGCTCTCGAGAAGGCTGAACGTGCTTATAGCAAGCTCAAATATAGCGTTTTGCCACGCTAAAAGAGCAAAAGATTGAAATTATTGCTGTTTTTGTTCGAAAAAACGAGCAGTTTACAGCAAAAACCTTTGGTTATTTAGCAAAATATTGTTACTTTTGCACCCAATAAAAGGATAGGAAACCATGATGCTTTCAAACAACATATTGTCAGCACACGAGCCTCAGAATTGGGGTTACGAGGTTTCTGTTTCGCATTTTGTTTGATTTTCAGGCGGCCTACGGGTCGCCTGTTTTTTTATATGAACGAATATGGAGAAGGGCAAGTTACTGATACGCGGTGGATTGGCAGTCGGTTTGGGCAAGATGGAGTTCTCGGATATCCTTATCGAGAACGGCATTATTGCAGCTATCGGAGCCAACTTAACAGCAGATGAGCAGACCGAGATTTTCGATGCAAAGGATTGTGTTGTAACCTATGGTCTTGCTGACGTTCATGTCCATCTGCGCGAACCGGGTTTTTCATCAAAGGAGACAATCGCAACAGGTACAGCCGCCGCTGCTCGTGGCGGTGTGACTACAGTTCTCTCTATGCCAAATCTATCCCCTGCCCCTGATAGCGTTGAGAATATCGCTATTCAGCAGGCGATGATTGACCAGCATGCACTTATTGAGGTGCGTCCATTTGCCACAATCACAAAGGAGCGCCGAGGCAAGGAGATTGTCGATATGGCGGCATTGACTCCACATTGTGTTGGTTTTTCAGATGACGGCAGCGGCGTGCAGGGCGAAGAGATTATGTGTGAGGCTATAAGCAGTGCAGCTGCTGTAGATGGCATCATCGCAGCCCACTGCGAGGATATGAGCTTGATTAAGAACGGAGGATATATCCACGCTGGTGACTACGCAGCCTTAGAGGGTCATAAGGGCATTACCGCATGTTCTGAGTATATGCCTTTCATTCGTGATATCGGACTTTTGAGCGACAACGGTTGTCGTTACCATATGTGCCATATGTCAACACGTAATAGTGTAATAGCGCTCAAGGCAGCTAAAGAGATGGGATTAAACGTCTCCGGAGAGACCGCACCCCACTATCTGACTATGCACGATTTGCAGATATGTGATGAGGGCCGCTTCAAAATGAACCCACCAATCCGTAGCGAGGCAGACCGCGATATGCTCATTGAGGGTATCCGCGATGGTATTATCGAGGTTATTGCCACTGACCATGCACCACATACAGCAGAGGAGAAGAGCAAGGGACTCAAGGGTAGCGCAATGGGTGTTGTCGGTCTTGAGACCTCTTTTGCGGTATGCTTTACCAAGCTTGTACGTGAGGGAATAATTGGTCTTGATAGATTGATTGAGTGCATGTGCGATAATCCTCGCCGCATCTTCCGCCTCGGAGGAGGTCTAAAGGTTGGCGAGCGAGCAGACATAGCAGTTTTTGACACTCAGACACCATTTATTGTCGATAGCAGCGAGTTCCTCTCAAAGGGCAAGGCTACCCCATTTGAAGGTTGGGAGTTATATGGTCGCTGTAAGTTGACACTCTTTGGTGGCAAGGTTGTTTGGAGAGATAACAAATAATAATATATATAATATGAAAGAGAAGAGACTTGTACTAAGCAATGGCAAAAGCTTTTCGGGTTACGGCTTCGGTGCTGACCGCCCGGCTGTGTGCAACATTGCATTCAACACCTCTGTAGTAGGCTATCAGGAGATTATCTCCGATCCGAGCTACACAGATCAGATTGTGGTGATGACCTACCCGGTCATCGGTAATTACGGTATTACTGACGAGGACTTCGAGTCACGTGTAATGGGTATCGGTGGCCTTGTGGTACGCGAGTACTGCACCACTCCGAGCAACTTCCGTTTCACAAAGACCCTCTCGGAGCTTATGGAGGAGTGCTCAATCCCTGGTATCTACGGCGTTGACACTCGCGCATTGACCCGCGCACTGCGTGATGGTGGTGTTATGCGTGCAGCTATCGTAGATGCAGATATGAGCATTGAGCAGGCACTGGAGCTTATTGCTCAGACACCTGTAAACCACAATGTTGTAGCAAAGGTAAGCTGCCGCAAGCGTTGGTACTCTCGTACACCAAACCACAAGTACGATGTTGTTGTTGTAGATTGCGGTGTAAAGCGCACACTTATCGAGGAGCTCAACCACCGTGGCTGCAACGTAATCATCGTACCTTACAACACCCCTATCGACGAGATTCGCGCCTTCAATCCACACGGTGTTCTTATCTCAAACGGTCCTGGTAACCCAGCAGACCTTCCAGAGGTTATTGAGTTGATTCAGAACCTGCGTGGTCAGCTGCCAATGATGGGTATCAGCCTCGGTCATCTGTTAATCGGTATGGCATACGGTGCTAAGATTGAGGAGGTAAAGAACGGCAACCGCACAAGTGGTCGTCCGGTTCGCAACTGCATCACCAACCATATTGAGATTACCGGCATGAGCATGGAGTACACAATCGACAAAGATTGCGAGCAGTACACCAACCTTAGAATCACCCACACAGGTGTTCTTGAGGGCGACATTGTTGGAGTTGAGTGCCGCAAAGATAAGGTCTTCTCTGTACAATACCACCCAGAGGGTGCTCCTGGAGCTACAAATGATAGCGCATACCTTTTCGATAAATTCATTAAACTGATGGAGGATAGCAAAAATGCCTAAGAGAACAGATATCAAGAAAGTTATGGTTATTGGCTCTGGCCCAATCGTTATTGGTCAGGCAGCCGAGTTCGACTATGCAGGTACACAGGCGTGTCTTGCACTTAAGGAGGAGGGTTACGAGGTTATCCTTGTCAACTCAAACCCTGCAACCATTATGACTGACACATTTATTGCGGACAAGGTCTATATGGAGCCACTGAAGCTTGAGTATGTTGCTAAGATTATTCGCTACGAGCGTCCTGATGCTATCGTTCCAGGCCTTGGTGGTCAGACTGGTCTTAACCTTGCCGTACAGCTCGCTAAGAAGGGCATTCTTGAGGAGTGTCAGGTTGAGATTTTGGGTACATCATTCCAGAGTATTGAGCAGGCAGAGGACCGTGAGTTGTTCAAGGAACTCTGTATTAAGCTCGGTGAGCCGGTTATTCCGTCAGAGATTGTCTATTCTGTTGATGAGGCTGTTGAGGTAGCCAAGAAGATTAGCTATCCGGTTGTTCTTCGTCCGGCATTTACCCTCGGTGGTTCAGGTGGTGGTTTTGCTGACAACGAGCAGCAGTTGCGCGAGATGATGCGTAACGCACTGGCTGTATCTCCTGTGCATCAGGTACTTGTAGAGAAGAGTATCAAGGGTTACAAGGAGATTGAGTTCGAGGTTATGCGCGACAAGAACGACACTGCCATTGCTATCTGTAGCATGGAGAATGTGGATCCTGTAGGTATCCACACCGGTGACAGTATCGTTGTTGCACCTGCTCAGACCCTTTCAAACAAGGAGTTCCAGATGCTCCGCGACAGCGCACTCAAACTTATCCGCGCACTCAAAATCGAGGGTGGTTGCAACGTTCAGTTTGCACTCGACCCACTCTCATTCAAATATTACATCATCGAGGTTAACCCTCGCGTATCTCGTTCATCTGCCCTTGCATCTAAGGCGAGCGGTTTCCCTATCGCTCGCGTAACTGCTAAAGTCGCTGTAGGTCTTACCCTTGACGAGATTCTGTTAGAGGGAACTCCTGCATGCTGCGAGCCTGCAATCGACTATATCGTAACAAAGGTTGCTCGCTTCCCATTCGACAAGTTTAGCGAGGCTTCAAACGAGCTTGGTACGCAGATGAAGGCAACAGGTGAGGCTATGAGCATCGGTCGTACTATTGAGGAGAGTCTGCTCAAGGCTCTGCGTTCACTTGAGACAGGTGTCTGCCACATCCACAATAAGAAGTTTGATGACATGTCCACTCAGGATATGCTCGCATACATCACTCGTGGCACAGATGACCGCATCTACGCCATTGCAGAGCTTCTGCGCCGCGGCATTGACCGTTCACTGATTTACGACCGCACTAAGATTGATATGCTCTTCCTCGAGAAGTTCAAGAATATCGTGCGTATGGAGCGTCGTTTGGCAGAGGCTAAGGGTGACAAGGCTGCACTCTATGATGCTAAGCGTCTGGGCTTTGGTGATAAGTTTATCGGTCAGCTTTGGGGCATGACAGAGCGCGAGGTATTCGAACTTCGTGAGGGATTCGGCATCAAGCCGGTATATAAGATTATCGACTCTTGTTCTGGTGAGTTTGATCGCTATATTCCATACTTCTACTCAACATATGAGGAGGAGAATGAGTCTGTAGTATCAGACCGCAAGAAGATTGTCGTTCTCGGTTCAGGTCCAATCCGTATCGGTCAGGGTGTTGAGTTCGACTACTCTACTGTACACGCTATCTGGGCTATCCGTGAGGCCGGTTATGAGGCTATTATCATCAACAACAACCCTGAGACCGTATCTACAGACTACACAATCTCAGACAAGCTCTACTTTGAGCCTCTGACAGTTGAGAATGTAATGAATATCATCCACCACGAGCAGCCAGAGGGTGTTATCGTAACACTCGGTGGTCAGACAGCCATCAACCTCGCTAAGCCGCTTGTTCAGATGGGTGTTAAGATTATCGGTACAGACCTTGAGGCTATCGACAAGGCTGAGGATCGTAAGCTCTTCGAGGCTATTATGCGCGAGGTGGGTATTCCACAGCCACAGGCTAAGGCTGTAACCGAGATTGAGGATGGTGTTGCTGCTGCAGAGACTATCGGCTATCCGGTACTTGTTCGTCCAAGCTTCGTGCTCGGTGGTCGTGCTATGCAGATTGTCGGCAATGAGCAGGCTCTGCGCCACTACCTGCACAATGCAGTGGAGATAAATGAGGACTCTCCGGTACTCGTTGATAAGTATATCATGGGTAAGGAGGCTGAGGTTGATGCTATCTGCGATGGTACAGATGTATTTATCCCAGGTATTATGGAGCACGTTGAGCGAACCGGTATCCACTCTGGTGACTCAATCAGCGTCTATCCGTCATTTAGCTTGAGCGATGCAGTTAAGCAGAAGATGATTGACTATACCGTACGTCTTGGTAAGGCTATCGGAATTATCGGTCTTTACAACATACAGTTTATCGTTGACAATGAGGATAAGGTTTACGTAATCGAGGTTAACCCACGTTCATCTCGTACCGTTCCATTCCTCTCGAAGTCTTGCAACGTCCCTATGGCGAAGATTGCAACCCGCGTAATGCTCGGTCACTCACTCAAGGAGCAGGGTATTACAAAGGTATATGGCGAGGAGCGCAAGCGTTTCTTCGTTAAGACTCCGGCATTCTCATTTGCAAAGATTAAGGGTATCGATACATACCTCTCTCCTGAGATGAAGTCAACAGGAGAGGCTATCGGCTACGACAACTCAATGACACGTGCCCTCTACAAGTCACTTCAGGCATCAGGTATGGATGTTGTAAACTACGGTACAGTCTTGGTAACCCTTGCAGATAAGGATAAGGAGGCTGCTCTGCCACTTATTCAGCGCTTCTACAACCTTGGTTTCAATATTGAGGCTACAAAGGGAACTGCCGACTTCCTCCGTACTCACGGCATCCGCACTCGTAAGCTTAGCAAGCTGATAGAGGGCAGCGACGATATCTATCGTTCACTCTGCCGTGGTCACGTAAACTACGTTATCAACACCATTGATCTTAACCAGCACAATGCTCGCCTTGACGGCTATGAGATTCGTCGTGCAGCGGTTGAGAACAATGTTACAATCTTCACATCTCTTGAGACTGTCAGCGTACTGCTTCAGGTTCTTGAAGAGATTACTCTCGGTGTTTCAACGATTGACGCAGATTACGACAAATAGTATGAAACAGACTGTTTTTGAGATAGTTACAAACCGTCCACTGACTGCCAGTGTCTATGAGATGACTCTGAAGGGTGATACATCAGCTATCACCCATCCGGGTCAATTTGTAGAGCTCTCGCTTGAAGGATATTTCCTTCGCCGTCCAATCTCAGTCTGCAACTACGATGAGGGTACTCTGACCCTTATCTACAAGGTTGTGGGCAAGGGAACAGCACAGATGGCTACCCTTCCTGCAGGCACAAAGATTGACACACTGACAGGCCTTGGTAATGGTTTTGACACATCTTCCGACCACACACACGCTCTGCTTGTTGGTGGAGGTGTAGGCGTTCCTCCACTCTATCGTTTGGCACGTAACCTTATAGCTCAGGGCAATAGAGTAACTGTTGTCCTTGGTTTTAACACAGCTGCAGAGATCTTCTACAGCGAGCAGTTTGAGGCTTTAGGCGTAGAGGTTATTGTCGCAACAGCCGATGGTAGCGCAGGTGTTAAGGGTTTTGTGACTGATGCTATTGCTCAGAGAGTTACAGATGCAGACTACTTCTACTCTTGTGGTCCGCTGCCGATGCTCCGCGCACTGACTCAGAGCCTTACTATCCCTGGTCAGATTAGCCTTGAGGAGAGAATGGGTTGCGGTTTTGGTATCTGCATGGGTTGCTCTATTCAGACCGCTTCAGGCGCAAAACGAGTTTGTAAAGAGGGACCAGTATTCAGAAAAGAGGAGATAATATGGTAAGAGATTTATCAACAACCCTTTGCGGTGTAGAGCTTGACAATCCGGTTATTCCGGCAAGTGGTACATTCGGCTTTGGTGCCGAGATGTCTGAGGTCTATGACCTTGATATTTTGGGTTCCATCTCATTCAAGGGCACCACTCTTGAGCCACGTTTTGGTAACCCAACACCGAGAATTGCAGAGTGCCGCTCAGGTATGATTAACTCTGTAGGTCTGCAAAATCCTGGTATTGACGCAGTTATTGCTCACGAGCTTCCTGAGTTGCGCAAGCGTTTTCATAAGCCTATTATTGCGAACATCAGCGGTTTTTCAATTGAGGAGTACACTGAGTGCTGTCGCAAGATTGACGAGCAGGAGCAGGTGGCAATTATCGAGGTGAATGTCTCTTGCCCTAATGTACACAATGGAGGCATGGCATTCGGCACATCACCAGAGAGTGCTGCTGCAGTTACTGCAGCGGTCAAGGCTGTTACAACAAAGCCTGTATTTATCAAGCTTAGCCCCAATGTGACAGATATCGTATCTATTGCTCGTGCATGCGAGGATGCTGGTGCTGATGGTCTTACGCTGATTAATACAATGCTCGGTATGAGAATTGATATCGCGCGTCGCCGACACGTTATTGCCAATAAGATGGGTGGTTTTACGGGCCAGGCAATCTTCCCAGTAGCCGTACGAATGGTATATCAGGTAGCTAATGCCTGCAAAATACCTATCATCGGCTGTGGTGGCGTAGCAACTGCTGAGGATGTTATCGAGATGATGATGGCGGGTGCAAGCGCTGTTCAGGTAGGTGCCGAGAATCTTCGCAATCCATTTGCTTGCAAGCAGATTATCGAGCAGTTACCTCAGCTTATGGAACAGCTTGGCATTGAGCGACTTAAAGATATTATCGGAGTAGTAAAATAGACAATAAAATAGTATAAAAGTATGAGAGATGTAATTATCGCTTGTGACTTTTCAAGCAAAGAGCAGACACTGGCTTTCCTCGACCGTTTTACAGGTCGTAAGCCATTTGTAAAGATTGGTATGGAGCTCTTCTATGCCTGTGGTCCTGAGATTGTACGCGAGATTAAGGCTCGTGGTCACAAAATCTTCCTTGATCTCAAATTGCACGATATTCCAAACACTGTACGCAAGGCAATGAGCGTACTCTCAAAGCTCGATGTGGATATGACCAATGTTCACGCAGCAGGTACTGTAGATATGATGAAGGCTGCCCTTGAGGGTCTTACTCGTGAGGATGGCACTCGTCCTCTGCTTATCGCTGTAACTCAGCTCACATCAACAAGCGAGGAGCGTATGCAGCGCGAACTGTTGATTGGCGCTACAATCAACGAGACTATTGCAAAGTATGCCGAGAATGCGAAGATTGCAGGTCTTGACGGTGTTGTTTGCTCACCACTTGAGGCTCAGCTTGTAAAGGAGCACTGCGGTGCAGAGTTCAAGACTATCACCCCAGGTATCCGCTTTGCAGATGCAGCGGCTGACGATCAGGTACGTATCACTACCCCGGCACGCGCTCGCGAGATTGGTTCAGATTTTATCGTTGTGGGTCGTCCTGTAACTGCAGCTGAGGATCCTGTAGCTGCTTATGAGCGTTGCTGCCGCGAGTTTATTGGTGAATAATAATTATAAAAGATATACGACTATGGAGAAAATGATTGCAAAAGAGTTGCTCAAAATCAGCGCAGTATTTTTGCGTCCGGAGCAGCCATTTACTTGGGCATCAGGCATTAAGAGCCCTATATATTGTGACAACCGTCTGATTCTCACAGCACCATCTGCTCGCGAGAAAGTTGAGGCAGGTCTTGCACACCTTGTTCGCACACACTTCCCTGAGTGTGAGTGTCTTATGGGTACATCTACAGCAGGTATTGCTCACGCAGCTATTGCAGCTACGCTGCTTGATATGCCTATGGGTTACGTTCGTAGTGGTGCAAAAGATCACGGCCGTGCAAACCGCATTGAGGGTAAGCTCGAGCCAGGTACTAAGGTAGTTGTGATTGAGGATCTTATCTCTACAGGTGGTAGCTGCATCGAGGTTGTTGAGGCTCTGCGTGAGGCTGGTGCTGATGTACTGGGTATCGTTAGCATATTTACATACGGCATGAAGCGCGGCGTTGAGAAGATTGCAGCTGCAGATACTGTAAACTACTCTCTGTCAAACCTTGATGCACTTGTTGAGGTTGCTGTTGAGGAGGGTTATATCGCCCCAGAGTGGAAGGATCGCATCCTTGCATTCCGCGACAACCCATCTGACGAGTCTTGGATTAAGTAACTTATTTACTTCATTCTTTAATACTGTTTACGACTACTTTACCGTTAAACAGATACTAAATAATCTCGTAAACAAATTCAAAACAGTTACCAAAGAATTTTAATCACTAAACCCAAATCTGTTATGAGGCACCTTATTGACCCTACAGACTTGACACGCAAGGAGACTGATGAGATTGTTAACCTTGCACTCGATATTATCGCAAACGGCGAGGCTTATAGCGAGAAGATGAAGGGCAAGCGTCTTGCTACCCTCTTCTATGAGCCAAGTACTCGTACCCGACTGAGCTTTACATCGGCTATGATGGCTTTAGGTGGCAAAGTTCTCGGTTTTTCGGATGCTGCATCGTCATCTGTAAGCAAGGGTGAGACTGTCGAGGATACCGTTCGTGTTGTTGGTTGCTTTGCTGATATCATCGCTATGCGCCACCATATTGAGGGCGCACAGCTTGCAGCATCTGCAGTATCTCCAGTGCCTATCATCAATGCTGGTGACGGTAGCCACTCACACCCTACACAGACACTTACCGACCTGCTGACCATCACTCGTGAGCTTGGTCATGTTGATAATATCACTATCGGTTTCTGCGGTGATTTGAAGTATGGTCGTACCGTTCACTCGCTCATTAAGGCTCTTGTACGCTATCAGGGCATCAAGATTGTCCTCATTTCACCTGAGGAGCTGCGTCTGCCTGATTATATCAAGACCGATATCTGCGATAAGTATGGCATTGAATATACTGAGGCTCAGAGCATTGAGGAGGTTATGGGTGAGCTCGACATCCTCTATATGACACGCGTACAGAAGGAGCGCTTTACCGACGAGGCTGAGTACGAGCGTGTTAAGGACTGCTTTGTCCTTGATGCAGAGCGTATGGCCCTTGCTAAGGAGCAGATGGCTGTTCTCCACCCACTGCCACGCGTAAATGAGATTACCCGCGAGGTAGATTCCGACCCACGCGCAGCATACTTCCGTCAGGTTGAGAATGGTAAGTTTGTCCGTATGGCCCTTATCTGCCGCCTTATGGAGTGGAAAAACGAAGTGATGGCTGAGCGCCACGAGAAACTCGAAATCGAGAATCTCGTCTGCCCTAACCATAAGTGCATCACCAACAACGAGCCTATGGAGCGCTACTTCTACCTCTCCGACAACGGCATCCACCGCTGCTACTACTGCGACACAAAGGCAGAGTAACCTGTGAATATTGTCAAAAGTCCGTCTAACATGAGTTGTTAGGCGGACTTTTTGCTATTGGCTTTTAGCTCGGCTACGCAGAAAGAGAGTACCGCCCCATCCCTGCACTCATTTGTCGTCAAAAGGTAGTAGTAGCAACGCTCGGGTAAAAAAAACAGCGAAGGGCTGTACTAAAGCGTACTGCCCTTTGCTGGAGTTTTAGCTAGCGGCAGCTAATGCTGCCTTTTCACGACAAATTATTCTACGTAAAGAACAAGCCCCTTCAAATACTCCCCCTCCGGATGGTAAATATTGATTGGGTGGTCGGTTGGTTGGGTGAGTTGGTGGAGGATACGCACCTTGCGGCCTGCGATAGCTGCTGCGGTGAAGACGGTGGTGCGGAAAAGTTCCTTAGACACAGCCTGCGAGCAAGAGAATGTAAAGAGAATACCACCACTATTAATTTGAGACAAAGCTCTGGCATTTAGGCGCTTATATCCCTGCATAGCATTACCCAAAACCTTATGATGCTTTGCAAATGCCGGTGGGTCGAGGATAATCATATCGTACTTTTCGCCAATATCCTTCAGGTACTCCACTGCATCGCAGGCAAGTGAACTATGCGGTGCATTATCACCGAAATTGAGCTTTATATTCTCATCTACAAGGCGAATAGCCTTCTCTGATGCATCAATCGAGCAGACCTCCTTTGCGCCACCTGCGAGGGCATAGACCGAAAAACCGCCAGTATAGCAGAAGGTATTGAGAACCGTTCTGCCCGCAGCGTAACGACCAACCAATTCGCGATTAAAACGCTGGTCGATAAAGAAACCTGTCTTCTGACCCTCCTCCCAGTTAACGAGGAACTTATGGCCATTCTCAAGCACGACATTATCCTTATCTGCCGAGCCGTAGAGATAGCCATCTACTGGATTAAGATTTGCCTTGAACGGTACAGTCTGTGCGCTTTTGTCATACACAGCTGTAATCTTATCACCAAAAACAGCAACTATCGCCTCTGCAATCTGCTGGCGTGAGCGATACATTCCCACCGAGTGGCACTGCACAACAGCAACGCTGCCGTAGATATCTACCACAAGGCCAGGTAGGTTGTCGCCCTCGCCATGAATAAGGCGATAGCACGTTGTATGTTCGCACTCAGTAAGGCCGAGAGTACGACGAACATCGTATGCACTGGCAATTCGATTCTGCCACCACTGAACATCAATCTCTTGCTGCTCAAAGGTAAGCACACGCACAGCAATTGAGCCAATCTGATAGTGTCCGCGCGCAAGGAAATCACCTTTTGCGGAGTAGAGATCGACAATATCACCCTCGGCGATACTATCTGCGTTCTCTATATTATAGATTGCACCCGAGAATATCCACGGGTGGCGTCGCTGCAAAGACTCCTCCTTGCCTCGGCGTAAAAATATCTTTGTAATAGCCATAACAATTATCTATTCTTTGTGCTACAAAGGTACTATTTTTTGTCTATTACAACTAATTTTAGTACAATTTTAAGTTATTTATCATGCTTTATACTCAAAAAAATATTGACAATCCGCAAGAATTTGCTATCTTTGCGCCAAATTTGAAATTAAGCAAAGTAAAGAAACACCGTTCTTATGTTAAGTAGAAGAATATTGCGAGTAAAGGTTGTTAAGGCTGTATATGCACACCTTCAGACCGAGTGTGACAACATCCCTGCAACAGAGAAGAATCTCATTGCCTCAATTGACAAGGCATATGATCTCTATTTCCATATGCTCTCACTGCTCCCTGAGATTGTTCGTTATGCCGAGTCTCGTCAGGAGATTGCTCGAAATAAGATGCTTGCTACTTACGAAGATCTTAATCCAAACCGCAAATTTGTAGAGAATCAGGCAATCGAGCGCATCGACTGCTGTGAGGCTATTGCTACATACTGCAAGAAGAAGGGTTTGAAGTGGAACGAAAATCAAGATCTTATCAAGAACATCTACCTCTCACTCCTTGAGCAGCCATTCTACAAGAAGTATATGGCAAACCCTACTCGCTCATTCCGTGAGGATGCTGAGTTGGCTTCAGATATTTTCCTCAATATTCTTGAGCAGAACGAGCTGTTAGAGAGCGTTTTGGAGGATCAGTCAATCCTTTGGGCTGACGATTTGGGCTATATCCTTACTATGGCAGCACGCACAATGACATCTATGCGTGAGAGCCATGAGCAGGTAAAGCTGCTGCCTAAGTTCAAGAGCGACGAGGATTTGGACTTTGCAAAGCGTCTGCTCCGCGAGTCGATTATCCACTTTGCTGAGAATCGTGCCATGATTGACGAGCACACAAACAACTGGGATGTGGAGCGTTTGGCACTTATGGATATTGTTATACTTACAGTGGCAATCTCTGAGGCTAAGAATTTTGCCTCTATCCCTGTAAAGGTTACAATGAACGAGTATATTGACGTTGCAAAGTACTACTCTACTCCTGCCAGCAGCACATTTATCAATGGTGTACTTGACAAGATTGTAACTCGTGGCGTAGAGGAGGGTTGGATATTCAAAACGGGCAAAGGTCTGCTCTAATTGGGATATTCCTTGCCTAACAAGAAAATTTTAACTACATTTGTAGATATTTATAACCACTAAAACTGAATTCGATTATGATTACAATGTTACAGGCAGCTGCTGCACAGCAACCACAGGGTGCAGGCTGGACTTTCTGGGTAATGATTGGTGCAATGATTCTTATCATGTGGCTCTTTATGTGGCGCCCTGAGTCAAAGCGTAGAAAGCAGATGCAGGAGTTTATTGCAAACCTCAAGAAGGGTGATAAGGTTATCACTGCAGGCGGTATTCACGCTGTTGTTAAGGAGGTAAAGGAGACAACTCTCCTTATCGAAGTTGACAGCAATGTTACCCTGCGTATTGAGAAGAATATGGTTGTTGCAGATACATCTGCATCTACTGAGAATAAGTAGTAATGGCTGTTAAAAGTAATATATACTACACGTCGGGCACCTGCTCGCAAGCTATCCTCACAGAGATTGACGGCGATACTGTAGTGCGCGTTCAATTCATTGGCGGATGTAGCGGAAATACCCAAGGGATCGCTGCACTTGTCGCCGGAATGAAGATATCAGACGCCGTCCAGCGATTGCAAGGCATAGATTGTGCCGGTCGCGGAACATCATGTCCCGACCAGCTAGCTAAAGCTCTGCTGAAGATATCCAAGGAGTAATCATATTACTTTCAGCCATTTAGAGAGGGTGCCGAGCAATGTCTTGCGGCACCCTCTTTCTGTAATAATTTGTATAGCAATAGCTATTTTGCAATCGCTGCAACTACGGGCACTCTTTTTGTTAGTGGTAGTATAAAAAATTACCGCTATGACTATCAACACTGGAAAGGGAACTATCTCCCTTATTACGCTTATTGCTATTTGGTCGGTTTCGGCTGTCACCTCATTGCCGGGACTGGCAGTATCGCCAATTTTGGGCGATATGAACAACATCTTCCCAAAGGCATCAGACCTTGAGATCCAGATGCTTACATCATTACCGAGCCTACTTATAATTCCCTTTGTATTATTGGCAGGTCACCTCTCTACAGGACAAAGCAAGCTAAAAATACTATTCGAGGGGTTGATAATCTTCACCCTCTGTGGCGTGGCGTGCCTACTTGCCAAGAACATGACAGCACTAATTATCGCAAGCTCAATTCTCGGCATTGGTGCAGGTATGATTATACCCCTCTCTACAGGTCTTGTCGTTGATTATTTTACAGGAAATATTCGAGTGCAGCAGCTCGGCTACAGCTCAGCAATAAACAACCTGACACTTGTTGCAGCAACAGCTCTGACCGGATATGTTGCCGACATAAATTGGCATCTCTCATTTTTGGTCTATCTACTCCCTGGAATATCACTCATTCTCTGCTTAGCATTGCGACGCGAAGCCCCAACAGCTGAGCCAAAACATAGCGACCAATACAAACAGACGACAATAAATCGCCGCCATCTGTCGGTACTTACGATATTTTACTTTGTCATCACGTATATCACACTGGTGGTGACCTTTGATACTGCATTCCTTTTCGAGAAGTATAATATCAGTCAGCACCTTGCGGGAATAAGCATCTCTCTATTCTTTCTGGCCATTATGTTACCTGGACTATTTCTAAATAGGATAATCGGCATAACTCGCTCATACACAAATGCAATCTCGGCACTAATTGTCGTCATTGGGCTACTATTACTATCGATTTTCAAGAGTCCGATACTGCTCGTTATCGGAGTTGTTCTAACGGGAGCCGGATATGGAGTTATGCAACCGTTGATATATGATAAGGCTGCAATTATCGCCCCTCCAAAGTTAGCCACAAAGGCGCTTTCAATAGTCATGGCTGCGAACTATACGGCCATTATCCTATGTCCGTTTATAATTGATGCTGCCAGAAAACTATTTGCAAACCACTCCGAACGCTTTGGTTTTATTCTCAATGCATCAGTCGCCATAATTGTCACAATCGTAGCCTTTATTGGCCGGAAAGATTTTGCACTGGGGCTCGATAGCTCATACTACAACAAATAATTTGCAATAAGGGTGTCGAAAATCGCGCATTTTTCGGCACCCTTCTTTTTATTTTCCTTAAAATTTAGTATCTTTGGGCGCTAAATATGTACTAATATGGATATCAAATCTTTAACACGACCAATGCTCTCACTCAAGTGGTGGAGTTCATGGTTCTTCATTCTGCTCGGATGTACACTCTTGGCAGCAGGCTATGTGTATTTTATCAGCCCGTACAACATCGTTCCTGGAGGTGTGTATGGTGCAAGTATCGTATTGCACAACATCTTCCCAGCCATTCAGGTCGGTACTTTCGGCTACATGTTTGATATTCCGTTGCTTATACTTGCATTCCTTATCTTTGGTAGCAAGTTTGGTAGCAGAACCATCGTAGCTGCGCTCTACACGCCTGGTTGTATGAACCTTATAACCAAGCTCAGTTTCCCAAATGAGGAGGCACTGCGCACCCTCGACCCATCACAGATGCTCGGCGGTATTCTTGATCTGTCTGACCACCTCATGCTTGCATCATTCATCGGCTCTGTATTCCTTGGCGTCGGTGTAGGTCTTGTAGTGCGTCAGCAGGCAACTACTGGTGGTACTGATATCATAGCGATGATGATTCAGAAGTACTTCCACATCGGTTTCTCTAACGCCGTGCTTATTGCTGACTCTGTGGTAGTAATCTCTGGTCTGCTTGTTATCGGTTTCGGTTTTGGTACAGGTGAGCCTGATCCTCAGGGTTGGTTATTGTCACTCTACTCGCTCATTACAATCTACGTAACATCACGAGTTTTGGCATACACTATAAATGGTGCTTCGTACAACAAGTTGATATTCATTATTCTCAACAAGCACAACGATGTTTTGAAGCACTTTATCCTCAATGAGCTTGACCGCTCGGCTACATACATTCAGTCTCGTGGCATGTACTCAAATGAGGAGAAGGAGATGATCTTCTTGGTTGTTCCAAATAAGGATGTGCCGCTTGTACAGAGCACTATCCACGAGGTTGACCCTACCGCATTTATTGTGGTTACAGATGCATATGACACCTTTGGTGAGGGATTCAAGCCACTCCCATCAAAGGATGAAATTCAGAATATTTAACAGATGATAGAGATAAATTCACTACGCCCTCTGACTGGAGAGGGCAGAAAACTCTTTATAGAGACATACGGCTGTCAAATGAATGCCGGTGATAGCGAGATTGTCGTATCCATTATGCAGGAACATGGCTATCGCTATACAGAGAGCATTGACCAGGCCGACATTATCCTCATAAACACCTGCTCTATTCGCGACAATGCAGAGCAGAGAATTTGGGGTCGTTTGTCAGCTATGCGTCAGCTAAAAAAGCGCAAGCCGTCACTGATTGTCGGAGTTATCGGCTGCATGGCGGAGCGACTCAAGGAGCAGCTTATCGAGAAGGGAACCGGCGTAGATATCGTTGCAGGCCCTGACTCATATCGCACACTGCCCGACTTAGTTCGTACAGCAGAGGATGGCAGCAAAGGTATCAATGTCGAGCTATCGAAGGAGGAGACCTATGCAGAGATTGCCCCTGTACGCCTCGACCGCAATGGCGTTAGCGCCTTTATCGCAATTATGCGAGGATGTAACAACTACTGTGCATACTGCGTTGTTCCTTATACCCGTGGCATCGAGCGTAGCCGTGACCCTCAGACCATTGTCGCAGAGGCACGCACACTTTTTGAGAATGGATATCGCGAGGTAACTCTGCTCGGTCAGAACGTAAACTCTTACCGTTGTGGTGAGACCGGTTTCCCCGAGCTGATGGCCATGGTTGCTGAAATATCTCCACTGCTCCGCGTACGATTTGCCACATCACATCCAAAGGATATATCTGATCGCCTTTTGGAGGTTATGGCTAAGTATGACAACATCTGCAAAGCTATTCACCTGCCAGCTCAGAGTGGTAGCAACGAGATGCTTAAGAAGATGAATCGCAAATATACACGCGAGTGGTATTTGGAGCGCATTGCAGCTATTCGTCGCTATATGCCCGACTGTGCAATTACAACAGACCTTATTGCCGGATTCTGCGGTGAGACTCTTGAGGATCATCAGGCAACACTCTCACTTATGCGCGAGGTCGGTTACGCATCTGCATTTATGTTCAAGTATTCAGAGCGTCCAGGCACATTCTCTGCACGCCACTTTGAGGATGATATTGCAGATGATGAGAAGACCCGCCGTCTGAACGAGATTATCGCACTGCAAAACCAGCTATCCGTAGAGTCCAACGAGGCTGAAGTTGGTCTTATTCGCCAAGTTCTTGTCGAGGGTACTTCAAAACGTAGCGAGGAGCAGCTGTGTGGTCGCACATCTCAAAACAAGATGGTTGTCTTTAACCGTGGCGACCATAAGGCTGGTGACTATGTTACTGTAAAGATTACCGGCTGTTCATCTGCAACACTCTTTGGCGAAGAGGTTTTATAAACAAGAAGTTAAATAATAAAAAGATATAGATTATGGCTCTTCAATGTGGAATTGTCGGACTTCCAAATGTCGGCAAATCAACACTTTTCAACTGTCTGTCGAATGCTAAGGCTCAGTCGGCAAACTTTCCTTTCTGTACTATCGAACCAAACGTAGGCGTTATCACCGTACCTGATGAGCGACTCATTAAGCTCGCAGAGATTGACAAGCCAAAGCGCGTTATCCCTACAACTATCGAGATTGTAGATATCGCAGGTCTTGTAAAGGGTGCATCTAAGGGTGAAGGTCTCGGTAATAAGTTCCTTGCAAATATTCGTAACACCAATGCCATTATCCACGTATTGCGTTGCTTCGAGGATGGCAATATTACCCACGTTGATGGCAGCGTTGACCCTGTTCGTGACAAGGGTGTTATCGATACTGAGTTGCAGCTCAAAGACCTTGAGACTGTCGAGAATCGTATCGCTAAGGTGGCAAAGCAGGCTCAAACCGGTGGCGATAAGATTGCAAAGCGTCAGTATGATATTCTTATCCGCTACAAGGAGGCTCTGGAGCAGGGTTTGTCTGCACGCACAGTAGAACTCGACAAGGAGGAGCGCAAAGTAGTTCAGGATCTCAACCTTTTGACCGACAAGCCGGTACTCTATCTTTGCAATGTAGATGAGAAGAGCGCTGTTTCAGGCAACAAATATACAGAGGCTGTCGCAGAGGCTATCAAGGATGAGAATGCAGAGATGCTTATTGTTGCAGCAGCTACTGAGGCTGACATCGCAGAGCTTGAGAGCTACGAGGAGCGTCAGATGTTCCTTGAGGATATGGGTCTTACCGAGTCAGGCGTAAGTCGTCTTATCAAGGCTGCTTATAAACTGCTCAACCTCGAGACATTCTTCACAACCGGTGCTGACGAGTCTCGTGCTTGGACATATGTCCGTGGTGCAAAAGCACCTCAGGCAGCTGGAACCATCCACACCGACTTTGAGAAGGGCTTTATCCGCGCAGAGGTTATCAAGTATGATGACTATGTTGCTCTTGGCTCTGAGAAGGCCTGCCGTGACGTAGGTAAGATTGGCATTGAGGGTAAGGAGTATATCGTGCAGGATGGTGACATTATGCACTTCCTGTTCAATGTATAAAAAGCGAGATTTAGAACACCGTTTTACCCAAACAAACCTCTATCTTTGCAGTTATGTTTACACTTGCAACATACAACACATTCCTTATCATTATGGCAGTTGTTGCCGTAGTGGTATTTATAGCTCTATTCTTTGTCGAGGCGGGATATGGATATCTGTTTAATCCTAAATTCGGATTCCCCGTACCAAATCGCATTGCATGGGTTATTATGGAGTGTCCTGTATTTATCGCAATGACTATTCTCTGGTGGCTATCGGAGGTTAGATTTGAGGCTGCTCCATTGGTGCTATTCCTCATCTTCCAGACCCACTATTTCCAGCGTTCATTTATCTTCCCTCTCCTTATTCGTGGCAACTCAAAAATGCCATTCGGAATTATGATGATGGGTGCAATATTCAACACTCTTAACGCCCTTATGCAGGGTGGTTGGATATTCTACTTAGCACCTGAGCAGGGATACTACGATGGCTGGATGTGCAAACCTTACATATACGTAGGTGCTGCTGTGTGGCTTGCAGGTTTTGTAATCAACCTCCATTCCGACTACGTCATTCGTCATCTGCGAAAGCCTGGTGATACAAAGCACTATATCCCAAAGGGTGGCATGTTCCGTTATGTATCGTCAGCTAACTACTTTGGCGAGTTTACAGAGTGGGTAGGTTTTGCTATAGCAAGTTGGTCTTGGGCTGGTGTTATCTTCGCGCTTTGGACATTTGCCAATCTCGGTCCTCGTGCTCACTCGCTCTACAAGCGATACGAGCGAGAGTTTGGCGAGGAGTTTACATCTCTCAAACGAAAAAGAATAATTCCATTCATCTATTAATATACGATAATGAAGAAAGATTTACAAGAGTCTAAGCTCTTTACACCCTATAAAATGGGTCCTGTAACTCTGCGCAACCGAGTTATTCGCTCGGCAGCATTTGAGAGTATGGGTAAGGACTTTGCACCAACACAGGATTTGAAGGACTATCATGTCAGCGTAGCTCGTGGCGGCGTTGGTATGACTACACTGGCATATGCATCTGTTAACCGCAGTGGTATATCTTTCAACTCACAGCTTTGGCTGCGTGATGAGATTGTTCCACAGCTGCGAGATATTACAGACGCTGTACATGCCGAGGGTGCTGCTGTAGGTATTCAGATTGGTCACTGCGGCAATATGACCCACTGGTCAACCGCAGGCTCATTCCCTATCTCTGCATCAAACGGCTTTAACCTCTACTCCCCTACCTTCCACCGTCGTATGAGTCATGCAGATATTGCACAGACAGCTAAAGACTTTGGTAAGGCCGTACACACTGCACATGCAGCGGGTTTTGACTCTGTCGAGGTACATGCAGGTCATGGATATCTCATCTCTCAGTTCCTATCTCCGTGGACAAATCGCCGTCGTGACGAGTTTGGAGGCTCTCTTGAGAACCGTATGCGTTTTATGAAGATGTGCCTTACTGAGGTTATGGAGGCAGCTGCAAAGTGCAACATGGCAGTGCTTGTAAAGCACAACATGGAGGATGGCTTCAAGAGCGGTATTCAGATTCCGGAGAGCATTGAGATTGCAAAGGAGATTGAGAAGTTCGGTGTTAATGGTATCGTTCTCTCATCTGGCTTTGTATCTCGCGCACCTATGGCTGTTATGCGTGGTCGCATCCCAACAAAGACTATGGGATACTACATGGGCTGGAATGAGTGGCTGCAGAAGATTGTCGTTACACTCTTTGGTCAGTGGCTTATCAAAGACTACGATTTCGAGGAGTGTTTCTTCCTTGAGAATGCAAAGAAGTTCCGTGCCGAGCTCAAGGGTCCACTCGTATATGTTGGTGGTTTGGTATCTCGCGAGGGCATTGAGAATGTTCTTGATGAGGGCTTTGAGATGGTACAGATGGCTCGTGCACTTGTCAACGACCCTGCTTTTGTAAATAAGCTCCGTGAGGGTGACTTTACAACCCGTGCAGGTTGCGATCATCGTGACTACTGCATTGCACGTATGTACTCAGATAAGATGATGTGCTGCCACAACTGCAAGGAGCATATTCCTGATAAGTTGTGGAAGGAGCTACGTAAAATCAAGTAATATGCGCCTAGGAGAGATTATAAGAGGTTCTAAGACAGCACTTGTTACGGGCGCTTCAACAGGTATCGGTCGTTGCTATGCAGAGCAGCTCGCAGAGCTTGGCTATAATCTGATTATAGCTGGTCGCGACAGTGAACTACTGCATAGCTTAGCTGAGCACATAACAACAACATGCGGCGTAACAGTTACTGTACATCACAAGGATTTGGCGACACTTACAGCAGCCGAGGAGCTGTATGAGTGGGTCAAGAACGAGGGGCATACTGTTGATGTGCTGATTAATAATGCAGGCATGTTCTCGCACTGCGACATTATCAACACGCCAACGGAGAGAATCAAGCAGATTATCTTGTTGCACGATGTGACCAACACAGTGCTCTGCAAGCTTTTTGCTACTGATATGGCAAATCGCGGTGGCGGATATATCCTCAATATGTCATCATACTCTATCTGGATGCCATGGCCGGGATTATCACTATATAGCGCAAGTAAGGCCTACCTCAAGTCCTTCTCCGTTGCCTTTGCCAAAGAGATTCGCGATAAAAAGGTATATGTAACAGCCGTCTGCCCTGCCGGAATTGCAACAGACCTCTATGGATTGAGCAAAAAGTGGCAGAAGATCGGCCTTACAATCCATGCACTCTCTACACCTAAATTCTGCGCTCGTCGTGGTCTGAACTCTCTTTGGAGACGTCGCCGCTGCGTAGTACCGGATTGGTGGATGCGCCTGCTTATTCCACTTCTTGAGAATCTACCAATGTTCATGCTCAAGTGGATACGCAACTTCACCTATAGATGGCAGAAGTAGCCCGGTGAGCATACCTACAAGATGTTAAACAGCTCTATCGTTGGTGTTTCGGTATTGTGAAAACTCTCCTCAAACTTTTATATATATTCGTCGCGCTGAGTATCTGTTTTTCGTGCGAAGAGAGAGAGGGTAACACCGACCCAAATCCTGACGTTCCGCAAGATGTGAGTCCGTTCTCTATCGAGGTGGTTGACATCAAGGCAAGGAGTGCAAAAGTAACAATAAATCCAGCAGATAAAACCGCAAAATACTTCTCTGATATTTTGCGTGCAGAGTACTACACTGCATACAACGAACAGTTTGGTTTTCAGCGATTTATAGATATGACCATCAACTCTTTGATGGCTACAAATTCTACAACTAAAGAGGAGGTTATCAGCCAAATTCTCACCTCTGGCAGTACCTCCTCTACATTTACAAATCTCGATACAGATAGCCAATATTATGCAGTCGCTATGGGCGTTGATGAAGATGGAAAAATAACCACCCAAACCGTAGCCATGCCGTTCAAAACTAAGGCTATCAGACAATCTGACAACACCTTTGACATCCAAGTTTGCGACGTTACATATACCGGGGCAAATTACACTGTCACACCAACAAATAAGGATGAAAAATATATCCTAGTCCCGTGGAATAAATATGCTGTTGAACTGTTAGATGATGATTTTTCCTCACACTGCATAAACTCGCTGAGTGATATCGAGAATTTTGTTGTCAGTGGCGACCAAAACAGCCACTTTGAGAACGCGATTCCTGGCAGAGATTACTACTTTGTTGCGTTTGGATACGAAGATGGAGAGGCGACAACTACCCTATTCAAAAGCCAATTTACCACTAAGACAGCTGCTAATTTCTCATCTTGCAAATTCACTTTTACGGTCAATAATATCCAAAACAGCAGTGTCGATATATCTGTCACACCATCGGTAAAAAACGCTCCTTTCTTGTGGGGTATTGTAGAGACAGAGTACTTCGAAACACTTGTACAACAAATTGGTACACAGGAGTGTATGAAGATGATTCTCTCTGAAACCATCGCTCCATTTGCAACAACTTTCGGCAATAAATATGACGCTTTGGATGCGATAACTTCATTCAATGACATAAATACCAAAAGGTCAATCGACAACCTCACTCCAGGTGCGGAGTATATCCCGTGGGCAGTTACAATCGACAATCATGGCAATGCCACAACCGAGCTTGTCATGGGCAAGAGCTTCAAGACTACAAACAAGATCCGACTCTAAACGCAAAAAAACATCCATTTTTCTTTGATTTTCGAACATTTTTCCTTACATTTGTCGTGTATGTGCGCGCAATATGAAAGGATTTTATCTACATAAGGACATCTATGCACCTCTTTTAGTCATAGGAGGGAGTATTTATTGTCCTACTAATAAGCAAGTTACACATTTGAGCACAATTTTTGCAGGCAATGATTTTATCATTGTCTGACTTGGTATGCAGATACACAAAAACAACAAATATTTAACTTTTAATTTTAACGCTTATGAAAAACTTATTCCGTAGTTTGCTCGCCGCAGCAATTCTGTTTGGCGCAGCAGCTTGTACAACCGAGGATATCTCAACCTCTGTTGTCGGCAACGGTGACCCTAT
>JAZORI010000005.1:0-21933 GCA_045656505.1 Alistipes sp.
GCTTTCGAGGGTAAAGTTATTGACCGCAGGGGTAGTATCGAAAACAACAACACTCTGTCGGATAACACCGATATCGAGCACGAGTACAAACGTTCAATCTATGCGACCACACTCTTTACAGAGTTTATGGGTCGTAAGCTCAATATTATCGACTGCCCAGGTTCAGACGACTTCTGTGGCAATCTCTTCTCTGCATTCAAGGTTGGTGACGTGGGCGTAATGCTCATCAATGCTCAGAATGGTTGGGAGGTAGGTAACGAGATTCAGAGCCGTTACGCAAGCATCCTTAACAAGCCGCTGATTGGTGTTATCAACCAGCTCGACGCAGATAAGGCAAACTACGAGGCTACCCTTGAGAGCATCAAGGCAGACTCTCTTGTAAAGCCTGTTGTCGTTCAGTATCCTGTAAACCAGGGCGCAGCATTCGACTCATTCATCGACGTACTGATGATGAAGATGTACCGCTTTACTGACGAGAATGGTACTCGTGAGGAGTATGACATCCCTGAGGCAGAGTTGGAGCGCGCTAAGGCTTACAACCAGGAGTTGGTAGAGACCGCTGCTGAGTATGATGACGAGCTGATGATGCTCTACTTCGATAAGGGCTCACTTACTCAGGACGATATCCGTTCAGGTCTTAAGTTAGGCGTTGCAAACCGTAAGGTTATGCCTATCTTCGTTACCAGCGGTAAGCGCGACATCGGTACAAAGCGTCTTATGGAGTTCATCATCAACGTTGCTCCAGGCCCAACTAAGGCTCCTGACTTCCTTACTGTTGAGGGTGAGGCTATGCCTGCAGATGAGACTGCACCTGTTGCTCTGTTCGTATTCAAGAGCCAGATGGAGCACCACATTGGTGAGATTAACTACTTCCGCGTAGTTCGTGGTACTGTTACCGAGGGTATGGAGCTTGTAAACTCTCGTACAGGTAATAAGGAGAAGCTCACTCAGCTCTTCGCTGTAGCTGGTAAGAACCGTATCAAGGTTACTCAGCTCGAGGCTGGTGATATCGGTTGCACCGTTAAGTTGAAGGGCACTCGTACAAACGACACCCTCGCAGCACCTTCTGCAGTTGTTGCTGTTGAGCCTATCGTATTCCCAGAGCCACGCTACCGTGCGGCTGTCAAGGCTAAGGATCAGGCAAATGAGGAGAAGCTCGGCAAGTTGCTGCTCGACGCACGCTTTGAGGATCCTACAATCCTTGTTGAGTACTCTAAGGAGCTTAAGCAGACCATTATTCAGGGTCAGGGTGAGCATCACCTCAACATCCTGCGTAACCGCATCGCTGCTGACAGCAAGGTTGAGATGGAGTTCTTCGCTCCTAAGATTCCATATCGTGAGACTATTACTAAGGTTGCTCAGGCTGATTACCGTCATAAGAAGCAGTCTGGTGGTGCTGGTCAGTTCGGTGAGGTACACATTGTTATCGAGCCTTACTACGAGGGTATGCCAGAGCCTACTAAGTACAAGGTAAACGGCAAGGATCTTACAATGAACATCAAGAACAAGGAGGAGTACGACCTCGATTGGGGTGGTAAGCTTCAGTACTATAGCTCAATCGTTGGTGGTGCTATCGACGCACGCTTTATGCCGGCTATCTTGAAGGGTATTATGGAGAAGATGGATGAGGGTCCACTTACAGGTTCTTATGCTCGTGATATCCGCGTAGTTGTATATGATGGTAAGATGCACCCAGTAGATTCAAATGAAATCTCATTCAAGCTCGCTGCTCGTAACGCATTTAAGGAGGCATTCCGCAACGCTGGTCCGAAGATTATGGAGCCTATCTACAACGTAGAGGTTCTCACTCCATCTGACTACATGGGTTCAGTAATGAGCGATTTGCAGAACCGCCGTGCGATGATTATGGGTATGGATTCTGATAAGGGCTTCGACCGCCTCCAGGCTCGCGTGCCACTGGCAGAGCTCTATCGTTACTCTACAACCCTCTCATCTCTCACTTCAGGTGCTGCAACTTACACTATGAAGTTCGACTGCTATGAGCAGGTTCCATCTGATGTTCAGGATAAGCTGCTTAAGGCTTACACAGATACCGACGAAGAGTAATTTGTTGTGAAAATGCGGCATTAGCCGCACATCCCTAAAAGCCCGACAATGGCTGTACGCTCAAGTACTATCCATCGTCGGGCTTTTTACGCGATGCACGTCTACTACCGCATTTTGACAACAAATTGATTGTATGCAACGCACAAATACACAAAAATCAGAGGCGGATGTACAAAACATCCGCCTCTGATTTAATCTTTATATCTCGTCCTCAGTCTTGCAGGCCGTAAGCCCCATTTCTGCTGCGGCCCTCTCTTTTGGGAAAAGGAAATATATACATGTCGCCTCGGTGCACATCTGCCCCTCCGCATCAAAAATACGTCCCACGACAGTCACCAAATTTCTACGTTCCTCAATCGCCTGAGCACGCAGTGTCAACCCTCCCTGATTAGTATGGACCGGCTTGCGATACCTAATCTCCATCTTTGAGGTCACTGCGCCGGTCTGAAACTTACGAAATATCACCCAGCCACACAGCTCGTCAAGCAATGCCGCCTGAATTCCGCCATGGAGGATGTTCACCCAGCTCTGAAACTCTGTAGTCGGCTGCCAAAAGCTGACTATATCGTCACCATCCTCATAGAACTCCATCTTAAGTCCGCTGGCATGGTTTGGGTCACAGCCAAAGCAGTGATACCCCTCTGCCTCCATCCATGGGTTGACCAACTTCTTCATAGATAATTGTGTTAGTTGATACTTGGCAGAGCCTTAAAGATAGCCTTTATAACCCCATCCTGCATCAGAATAAGCTTATCGCCATCAATGTCATAGTGGGTAATACCGCCCAACATCTCGATAAACTTAGCCTCCAGGTCTGCATTATGAGGGCAGAGCATCATAGTTGTACCCACCTGACCGAAAGAGATATCCTGCTTCTCGGTTACGGTGAAGTGGCCCAAAAGTCGGTTACATGCAGCTACGCCCGCAATAGAGTTATCCGCGCCAAGCAGCAGATTAAAACTATTGATTGGCAGATCCATCTCAGTTCCACCCAACTGCACCATGTGCCACTCGGTACCCTTCAGCGGCTTTGCATTCTTCTGTGCACTGCGGCAAGCGCAGCAACCAACAACAAGGAACATTGCGCATACAAGCGCAGCAAAAATACTCTTTTTCATAACTTTTTAATGTTTATTTGATTAATTGATTTGGCATAGGAACTCGCTCTCCCGTTGCACGGAAAGTCGGCAACAGAGCATCGTAACCCTCAAGTTTTGCAGTCAGTGCATCTGCCATCTCTCGAAGGCGGTCTGGGTGCGATGCCGCAAGGTTATTGCGCTCAGAGATATCCTGAGCAATGTTATAGAGTTCAAGTTTCTGCTCACGATGGCGATAGACAATCTTCCAATCGCCCTTTCTCAGACTACTCATATAGTCAATATCGTGCAGCTGATATGGCTTCCACTGGTGCGGAAAGTGCGCAAGCACCTCTCGCTGAGGGTCGATACCCGACACCTCCTCCGAAATAGAGAAGTTATTTGCCTGCTTTTGGGTTACAATCTCACCCCTATCCATAGCCTTACGAACAGCCTTTGAGCCTGCTGTAAGCAGTCTGACGATACTCTTGCCATCTATTGGCTGAACAGTCTGATACTCCTCCACACCAGCCATCTCAAGCACTGTCGGATAGATATCCTCCGCCACAACTGGGGTATTGATACGTGTTCCTGCCGCAACCTTACCCTTCCAATAGACCACCATCGGCACTCGTACGCCCGCCTCATAGCAAGAGGCCTTACCCTCGCGCAGTGGCGAGTTCTGAGTATGACGCACACCACCCTTTGATAGGTTCTCCGAGTTACCGCCATTATCGGACATAAAGACGATAATTGTATTATCGAGCACATCTCGCTGCTTGAGATATGCCACCAAATCGCCCAAACTCTTATCCATACCCTCGCACATAGATGCAAAGCGAGCCTGACCCTCATCCATACCTCGATCAACATACTTTTGGAAGAATCGAGGATCGCGATGAATCGGCGTATGGACTGCGTGGTGGCAGAAACTCAGATAGAACGGAATATTATTATCTATCGGATAGTCAAGCGTCTTTAGCGCCTCAAGTGTCAGAGCCTCAGTCAGATGGGTGTTCGTTCCATAGTACTCTGTCATATTCTGCACAGAGAAGAAGTTCCACTTATCAGGCGTATTACCATAGTTCTCCTCACCATAGTAGCTACGCGGCTTACCAGCCACCTGACCCGCCACATTGACACAAAATCCCATATTGAGCGGATTTGCCGCAGGAGTTCCATTCGGAGCCCAGTGACCCTTACCAACATGGATGGTATAGTAACCGTTATCCTTCAAAATCTGAGGGAAAGGAGTTATCTGCACAGATCGCGCCAATGGCTCGGCAGATGGAGTTACTCCATTTATATTCCAATCTGTACGCTCTACAACATCATCAAGTTGCTCGCTCGGCGTATCTGTCGCATCCGGATTCCAATCCTTGTCAACCGACGTGTAGTTTGTAATGCGCGTATGGGCAGCATTCATACCCGACATTATCGAAGTTCGGGTAGGAGTAGATACCGGACAAACATATGCAGAGGTCATCGTAGCACCCTGTTCTGCAAGAGCTGCAATATTTGGAGTGTCATGGCGCAAGTTGAACGGATACACCTCCTCACCAAATGCCACAGACGTATCGAGCCAACCCAAGTCGTCAATCAAAAACAGAACAATATTCGGGCGCTCATCCTCAACCGAGCAGCCTACAAGCGGAGCTGCAAGGGCAATAGGAGCCAACGGCTTGAAATTAAACTTCTTCATACTACTTCACAAGGCTATTAGGGTAAGGCAGCAGCTCTCCTGTTGCGCGAAGAGTCGGCATAAGTGCCTGCTTTGCAATAAGTTCTGCTGTCATAATCTCTGCCATACGCTTAAGCTGCTCTGGATTTGACTGCGCAAGATTCTGTCGTTCTCCCAAGTCACTCTTTAGATTATAGAGCTCTATCTCCTGTGTGCGATGACGGTAAATAAGTTTCCAATCCCCCACTCTGAGCGCTGTCATATAGTCAATATCCTCATTAACCTCAGGACGCCACTGGTGCGGGAAGTGCTGCAAGATAGGTCGCTCATAGTCAAGCTCCTCACGGCCTGTCAGCACACCTACAAGGCTTTGGCCATCAACTCTCTGCACGGTCTGATAGCTGTCAATATCTGCAAGGTCGAGGAGCGTTGGGAAGATATCCTCAACAGCAACGGGAGTATCTATCCTTGAGCCATGCGCAATCTTATCACCCCACGAAACTATCATCGGCACACGGATACCACCCTCATACACAGAGCCTTTACCCGAACGAAGTGGCAGGTTGTGAGTATGTTTCACGCCTCCCTTCTCCTTATTGATACAGTCACCTCCATTATCCGACATAAAGAGTATCACAGTATTATCAGCAACGCCCTTAGCCTCAAGGTAGTCCATCAAATCGCCCAAACTCTTATCAATACCCTCAACCAACGACGCATATGCAGCCTGCTGATAGTCCAGACCCATTGCAAGGTACTTATCTATAAATCGCGGATCGCCCTGAATAGGTGTATGCACCGCATGGTGACAGAAGTTAAGGAAGAATGGACGACCGGTATTTATCGGATACTCCAGAGTCTTTATTGCCTCCAAAGTGAGCGCATCCGAGAGGTGGGTATTTGTTCCATAGTACTCACACATATTGTGCGTTGCGTGAAGCGACCATATATCCTGCTTATTACCATAGTTATCCTCTCCATAGTAGCTATTTGCACGACCCACAATCTGACCAGCCACATTTACGCAGAAACCCATATTGAGTGGACTTGCACCAGGAGTACCCATTGGTGCCCAATGCGCCTTACCAACATGGATTGTATAGTAGCCGGCATCCTTCATAATCTGCGGGAATGGCGTGGCGTGCACTGCATTGTTGGTCACACCTGTCGGATCGACGCCATTGTAGTTCCAATCTGTACGAACCAAGCAATCATTCTCAAGCACCTCCAGCTTATCTCCACCATCTGTCGGAGTATCCTTAAACTTTGCTCCGTAGTTAGTATGACGTGAACGCGCTGAGTTCATTCCCGTCATAATCGAGTTGCGTGTTGGTGAAGATGTAGAACTGACATATGCCGAGCTGACAATAGCTCCCTGAGCAGCAAGACGCTCCATATTTGGAGTGTTAAAAATCTCGTTACGCGGATAGGTATTTCCATCAAAGGCGATAGAGCTATCAGCCCAACCCATATCATCAATAAGGAACATGATGATATTTGGCTGCTCATCACTCTTTGTACAGCCCGTCAGACCTGCTACCAAAGCAAGTGAAGAGAGCTTTGCAAGAGAATGTTTCATAGGTTAGTACTATTTTGCAACCTCTCGGCGGTTGATAAGTGCCTGAGTGATTGTATGCTCATCGACATACTCCAGCTCGTCACCAAAACCAATTCCGCGAGCGATTGTGGTTATCTTTATATTGCTGAATCTCTTCAGGCAGTTCATCAAATAGAAGAGCGTTGTCTCGCCCTCAACTGATGCCGAGATGGCGATTATCACCTCCTTGACCTCACCAAGAGCTATACGGTCAAGCAGCAAATCTATTCGCAAATCCGATGGTGCCACACCCTGCATCGGAGATATCACACCTCCCAATACACAATAAACACCTCTATACTGCCTGGTCTTTTCGATTGAGAGTAGGTCTGCCACCTGCTCTACGACACAAACTGTCGAGCGGTCGCGCCTCTGGTCACTACAAATCTCGCAAACCTCTGTATCCGAGAGGTTTCCGCACTTCGCACAACGGCATATATTGTTACGAAAGTCTCGGATGCTGTCCGCCATTGCAGCGACATCCTCCTGCTCCATCTTGAGCATGTGCATCGCCAAACGCAGAGCCGTTCTTCGACCCACGCCCGGCAGACGATTCAGTTCGCTGATAATATTTTCAAGAAGTCGCGACATGCTATAGGTATGTTCTATAAATTAGGAAACTAAGTTCTTCTGTTTTGGGGTAAATTCTATTTCGGTCGCTTTTTGGTCTATCTCAGTATCTTTCTCAACTTTTCTCAGTCACAATAGGCTATTGCTCCATCGAAAGAGTTGAAAAACCTACTCGAGATATCCTCAAAAACCGCCTCGACCTAATTTATAGAACCTACCTATATACGCTCTAAGTGAGAACTCTCAGTCCAACCCTTCTTACCATCGGCAATGGTTATCTCGCTCCAGCCATCAACCTCAGACGATATCTCAACCTTCGTACCCTCATGCAACACAAACAGATCTGTTGCAGCACGGTCAGGTGAACTCTTGACAGATATAGCCGAGCTCATCACAATAGCTCCTGAGCGGTCAAGAATATCCCCTCTTGCCGAAACAGCAAAGGCTGTGGTCACCACAAAGAGCAACAGCGCCACCACTGTTCCATAGAATCCGCCCTTGCGCACCTTCAACTGCGAGGCCAAGAGGAATATCAGCGCAAAAACCAACATCAAGCCGAATAGAGTCAGCGACAGCACGCTCCATGCTGTGCAACTGATAGCACTTCTCAATGCACGCATCCAGCTATTGAGGAAAAACTCTGGCACCACAGCAATCTTATCCTTTGTCTGCGTCTGAGCAATCTCAAGGTTATAACGAGCATCGTCCATTGATGGAGAGGCAACAAGTGCGCGATTGTAGTAGAGTATTGCTCGACCAATCTCGCCCTGCTTGTAGTAGGCATTACCCATATTGTAATATAGGCGAGCAGAGCTATAACCTCTCTCTTCAATCGCCTGATATGCCGCTACTGCCTGAGCGAAGTTGCCATCTATATATGCCTGATTGCCTCGCTCCCATAGCGCTACATTATCAGCCTCCAAAGGCTGCTCTACAACCTCTACCTGCGGTGCAACACCATCCTGCTGCGGCTCTTGCGCCACAACTGTATATGAGAGCAACAGTGCCAACAGTGAAATTACATATCTCATAACACTACTTTTTTACAACAGATTCAATACTCGAAATAATATCTATACCCTTGCCATATACCTCCTCCATCGTTGCCGACTCTACCGGAGAGTACTGAGCCTCCTCACACTGGGAGATAATTGCCGTAACAATCTTCGCCTCCTCTGTCGCACCACGACGATTCAGCTCCTCGCGCACACTCTCCTTTGTAAGATCTGCCACCGGAATGTTGAATCGGTCTGAGAGATAGCCCCACAAAGCACGCAACATCTCCTCATAGAATGCACGGCGATTCTGCTCCTTCATATATCGCTCTGCCATGCGGAAGCGCTGCACAGCCACCTTATTTGCACGACGACCCTTCACAAGTGCCGTATTACGATTATCTCTGATACGCTTGCGGAGCACGAAGTATGCAACAACAGCAAGCAGCAACATCATCAGCACCACCACAAAGTAGAGTGGCGAGAGCACAAACGGCGCCACAACACTATGCAGAGATGGTCTTGTCAACTTGATAAATCTAATATCGCTACCCAACAGCTTAACATCCTCCTTGCCAATGAGTGTCGAAACGACCTGTGACGAACTATTTCCCCTCTTATCCGGAGCTACAGATACAGTAAAGCTATCCGATGTAAGCGTAACATACTTACCACTCTCAGGGCTGAAGTATGTAAACTCTACCGGCGCGATTGTATAACCACCCTCCGCGCGTGCAATAAACGGATACTCAAAACGCTTAAAGCCAGTACTACCAGACACAGTTGTGCGAATCTGCTCAGTAGTTTTTACATCATATAGCTCAAACGAAGTTGGCAACGACAACTTTGGTTCCTTGAGGAAAGAGATGTTACCAACACCCGAAATCTGCACATCAATATTTGCCGCCGAGTTGGCTGCAATCTGGGTCGAAGAGAGATTTGCCTCCATAGTATATCTACCCACAGCACCCGCAAATGATGCCGGAGCACCCGCAGGGAACGGCTTGACATCAATCGTTACCGCCGGAGAGACAACCTCACGACGCAGATTGTAGATATCATGAGGCGAGTCAAAGAATGAGTTTCTTGGACGGTTGCTACGTACCCACATCTGAGCAACAATGGTAATCTTTGCCGGCTCAATAGTCAGTTTGCCACTCTGCTGCGGATAGAGGATATACTCACCCAAGTTGTAAGCATCATACACCTTACCACCTACAGTCTCGCGGAATGGGCCCTGCTCACACTCAAGTGCCTGACTCCAAAAACCATCAAAGCTCGGAATCTTAGCGCCCTCAGAGCCTATCACATTTACACGGCTATAGAGCTTGAGCACCGCTCTAATCGGCTCACCCTTATATACAGACGAACGAGATACAGACACGCGCAGCATCAGATCATCTGCAGCCAACTGCTGCAGAGCTCGCTGCTCCAAAGATTGCTCCTGCTGCTGACTGCTCTGACCACCTGCACTACTCTGAGCATCGCTACCCTGACGAACCTCTACCGGTGTCTTACGAGTCGAATAGCTCTTGCCATCTACTGCAATTGTAGCTACACCGATAGTAAACTGGCCTGCGCTTGATGCCTGAAGGACATAGCTTATGGTGTAGCTATAGCTCTTTGACATCGAGCCATTGATAATCTGCATAGACGAGCCATGTGACACCGACGGACCGGCAAGCACACTGAACCCCTCAAACGACGGGGCTACAAATGACTTATCATCTGGCTTTGCATTGAGATCAAACTCAACACGAAACGGCTCCCCTACACCGACAAACATCGGAGCATTGGTCTCAAAGTTCACATCCTGCTCTGCTTGAGCAGCAAAAAAAGTGAAAATAGATAGTAATAGAACAAAAAATCTCTTTCCCATATATTGGAAACGAATAAAACTGAGTTTTATTATAGCTATTGGCCCTTAAGAGGATTAAATATATAAATCCGCCTTGCAGCGGATATATATGCTCTAATTTTTTGCGCAAAAACCTTCGCACTTTATTAAATTAATTTTAAGGAGGAGTTTACAACGCTCGCTGCCATTCTCGGCGATGGGCTGTACTAAAACGTACTGCCCATTGCTGAGAATAAAGTAGCGGCAGTAAACGCCCCTTATAAATTAATTTTAATGCGCAAAATCAGCGAAGAAATCATTACCCTTATCATCCACAATAATAAACGCAGGGAAGTTCTCTACATAAATCTTGCGGACAGCCTCCATACCGAGCTCTGGGAAGTCAACAACCTCAACGCTCTTGATAGAGTTCTTTGCAAGGATAGCTGCCGGGCCACCGATAGAGCCGAGGTAGAAACCACCATGAGCCTTACAAGCGTCGGTAACAGCCTTTGAGCGGTTACCCTTTGCAACCATAACCATAGAACCGCCAACGCTCTGGAACAGATCTACATAAGAGTCCATACGACCTGCGGTAGTTGGGCCAAATGAGCCTGAAGCCATACCTGCAGGGGTCTTAGCAGGACCTGCGTAGTAAACCGGATGGTTCTTAAAGTACTCAGGCATAGGCTTACCCTCGTCAAGCATCTGCTTAATGCGAGCATGAGCGATATCACGAGCCACGATGAGTGTACCCTTAAGGTTAAGGCGAGTCTTGATAGGATACTGTGAGAGAATCTCACGCACCTTATCCATACCCTCGTCAAGGTCGATATCTACAGCCGGAGACATTGCTGGAGCCTGCTCTGGCAAGAATCGTGCAGGATTCTTCTCAAGCTTCTCAACAAAGATACCCTCTGGAGTAATCTTAGCCTTGATATTACGGTCTGCAGAGCAGCTAACGCCGATAGCAACTGGGCAAGATGCAGCGTGACGAGGTGCGCGAATTACGCGAACGTCGTGAACAAGGTACTTACCACCAAACTGTGCGCCGATACCCATATCCTGGCAAATCTTGAGAATCTTCTCCTCCCACTCAAGGTCACGGAAGCAACGACCGCCCTCGTTACCAGATGTTGGAAGCTCATCAAGATAACCTGCAGATGCCTTCTTAACAGTTGCAAGACACATCTCAGCAGATGTACCACCGATACAAACTGCAAGGTGATATGGAGGGCAAGCAGATGTACCCAAATCCTTGATATGCTCCTTGAAGAACTTTACAAGTGACTCCTCGTTCAAGAGGGCCTTTGTCTGCTGATAGAGGAATGTCTTATTTGCAGAACCACCACCCTTAGTGATGAAGAGGAACTCATACTCCATACCCGGATGACCACCATAGATGTCAATCTGTGCCGGAAGGTTAGTACCTGAGTTGTGCTCGTCGGTCATAGTGATAGGCACAACCTGAGAGTAACGGAGGTTACGCTCTGCATAGGTCTCGTAAGCACCACGAGAGATATACTCAGCATCGTTAACGCCGGTATATACATCCTCACCCTTGTGTGCTACGCAGATAGCAGTACCAGTATCCTGGCAAGTTGGAAGCTCACCCTCTGCAGCAACTACAGAGTTCATAAGCATTGTGTATGCAACAAACTTATCGTTATCTGTTGCCTCAGCGTCATCAAGAATGTTACGCAACTTCTGCAAGTGAGCAGAACGGAGGTAGAAAGAGACATCTGTGTAAGCCTCCTTTGCAAGAAGCTCAATACCCTTAGGGTCAACCTTCAAAATCTGACGACCGTCACACTCAACAACCTTTACATAATCCTTTGTCAACAGACGATACTCGGTGTTGTCACGCTCAATTGGGAGCGGCTCCTGATAGATAAACTCAGCCATAATATTATAAATTAGTTAGTTAATGCACATTAAACATACAAAGTTACAAAATTATACCGAAACTTAAAACAGCAAACGCAATTCTTTTGCGATTTTTTACTACTTTTGTAACTACTATGAGCATTACAGAACTTTTACTTATCGCCGTAGGGCTGTCGATGGATGCCTTTGCGGTGGCTATTGGCAAGGGGTTGTCAGTCGAGCGCGCCACACCTCGCAGAGCACTGATTACAGGTGCATGGTTTGGTGGTTTTCAGGCACTTATGCCTGTCGCGGGCTACTTTCTGGGCGTTAGTTTCGCCGGATTTGTAGAGAGCGTTGACCACTGGATTGCCTTTGGACTGCTTTGGTTAATCGGTCTGAATATGATTCACGAATCGCTATCAAAGAGCTGCGAGAAGTCCGATGCAGATTTCTCACCTCGCGCAATGCTCCCACTGGCCATTGCCACAAGCATCGACGCACTTGCTATCGGCGTCTCTCTTGCATTCCTTGGCCAGGCTATCATCCCCGCTGCAACCACAATCGGCATCACAACACTGCTCTTCTCCGCCGCAGGACTCTATATCGGCAACGCCTTTGGTTGCAGATACAAATCTAAAGCCGAATTCTTGGGCGGCGCAGTGCTGATGCTAATCGGCATAAAGATACTTATCGAGCACTTGTTCTAAAGGTGCTGTTGGCTCGGCTACGCCGACCCTTCCTCCTCGCAGTTCGGCATAGTCTGCAAGCAGCCTCTGCCCTCACGAGCAGCGTCGGTTGGCCGTTAGCTATTGGCCTTTAAGTGGAATTATATTTATCCCGACACTATTGTTTAATACCACTCCGAGTATTGCTTGTAGTATTTTAGCGTCAAAACGTGGCAGGTACTCCGCTCGGCACATAAAACAACGAAGGGCTGTACTGACTGTACTGCTCATTCGTGGATATGAGGGATGTGCCGCAGATACTATGCTATCACGATAAAACCATTTGTTGTCAAAATGCAGTAGTAGGCGTGCATCGCGTAAAAAGACAGACGATGGATAGTACTTGAACGTACAGCCATCGTCGGGCTTTTAGGGATGTGCGGCTAATGCCGTATTTTCACAACAAAATTAAAAGGAGCCACCTACGTTCCACCAAAACGCTCTCAATCCCAACTGAGGGTTCTTCTCATCGAGCTCTTTGAGTGCTGCGAGGAGGGAATCACACTGGTTATCCTCAACGAATGTGAGGATTGCAGAGTTCATGGTAGGCCAGGTGGTTGAGCCCAGGTGCGGCTCGCCATTAACGCCACCTGCACCAATAAGCTCCTCCCATGCGGTGTAACCCTTTACACCAAGCTTCTCCATCTGCTGCTGTACCTCATCGTACAGCGCCTGATTACAAGATATAAATATAGCTTTCATCTCTTACGTTCTATGCGTTTAACAATTTCTTAGCCTCATCTTTTCTCTGCTGGCGCAGTGCGAGCCATGTGAAGAGCACTGGGATAAGGAAGAGTGTTACGAGTGTCGAGAATGACAGACCGCAAGCCACAACCATACCCATAGAGTTCCACATCTCTGAACCTACGCCATTTCCTGCTGCCATTGGCACCATACCGAGGACTGTGGTAAGGGTTGTCATCAGAATTGGACGCAGACGTGAACGACCACCGGCAACTACAGCCTCAATAACAGGTAACTTTCGACCAAGGAGCAGTCGGATATAGTCCACAAGCACGATACCGTTGTTTACAACAATACCCACGAGCATCAGCACACCAAGCAGACCCATAACACCCAAAGCTGTGTTTGTCATCCACAAGCCGAGCAACACACCCACAACTGCAAATGGCAGTGAGAACATGATTACAAACGGATAGCTCAAAGACTCAAACTGAGATGCCATAATCACAAATACGAGGATTACCATCAGTACGAGCAACATACCCATATCGATAAATGTATCCATCTGATCCTCATAAGAGCCACCAAGCTGCCAAGTGATACCTGCAGGCATGTGCATCTTATTGAGTTTCGCCACAGTACCATCTATGATATCAGACATTGCATATCCGTGACCTACAGAGCCCGAAATCTTCACATAACGTGAACGGTCTTTACGCTCAATTGTCGGAGGAGTCTGACTCTCAACAACCTTAGCCACATCACGCACCTTGAGTGCCGCACCGTTGGTGGTGTTGTAGAGAGTGATATTCTCAATCTCCTCAAGTGACTCACGGAACTTACGATCGTAACGAACGAGGATATCATACTCCTCACCCTCCTCACGGAAGTATGATGCAGTAGCACCATTGATACGGTTACGGAGGAATGTTCCCGCAGTAGCCACGTTCAAGCCGTGCATTGAGAGCTTCTCGCGGTCAAATACAAGGTGATACTCAGGGGTGTACTCCTCACGAGAGATTGTAACCTCGGTACAACCCTCAACAGAGAGCATAGCCTCCTTAATCTGAGCTGCGATACGGTCAGTCTCATCAAAGTTATAACCATAAAGCTCGATATCTACCTTACTACTACCACCGGCACCACCGCCCTGACCGGTCTCGACAACCTCATAAGAACGAATCTCTGAATATCCATCGAGATCCTTACGCATAAGGTCACCAATCTCAGCAATACCACGCTCACGCTCTGTCTTCTTTGTCAAGGTAATATTGAAAGAGATGTAGTGTGTACCATTCTCCTGGATAGATGCAAAGGCGTTGTCTGTATCTGCCACACCGAGAGATGCGTTGAGTACGGTAATCTCCGGATAGTTCTCACGGAACTGCTCGCTGATGCGCAGTGCAAGGTCACGAGTAATCTCCTGACGAGTACCTACAGGCAACTTAACCTTTACAGCGATACGACCGTTATCCTGCATAGGGAAGAACTCGGTCTTCACATTTGGTGCAATCAGAACAAACGTACCAACAAAGAGTGCCAATGCACCCACAAGGAAGGTCTTACGGTGAGTCACGCACCACTGGAGAGCCTTCTCGTAGATATTGTCAATCCAACCCATACCTGCATCAACATACTTCTGCAAGCTTGACTTCTTAGGATTCTGCTTCATGATAAGTGAGCAGAGCACCGGAGTGAAGGTCAACGCTGCCGCCATAGATACGGTCAGGGTGATTGTAACCATCCAACCCATCGGGGTAAACATTACACCGGCCATACCCTCAATCATTGTAAGCGGCAAGAATACGGCAAGAGTTGTCAGCGTTGATGCGATGATAGACAGACCCACCTCCTTTGTTGCAAAGATAGCCGCCTGCTTTACACGCGCACCACGGTCAACATGGCTTGTGATATTCTCCAACACCACAATCGCATTATCTACCACCATACCGATAGAGATAGAGAGTGATGACATTGTCACAACGTTGAGTGACTGATCTGTAAAGAGCAGATAGATCAACGCCGAGAGCATTGAGATTGGTATTGTGAGGATAATGATAAACATCGCACGCCAACGGCCGAGCATCAACATTACCACGAACATAACCACGATAAATGTCACCATAATGGTATCTACAAGTGATGATGCTGTATCGAGGATATTATCCGCTGTATCGACAACCTTTGTAATACGGATATCTGATGGCAATGAAGGCATAATCTTGGCAATGGTCTTCTCCACCTGCTTAGAGATAGCCACTGCATTTGCACCGGTCTGCTTCTGGATAACCATCAAACCTGTGCGCTCACCGTTGTTATAAACCTCCTGTGCACGCTCCTGCTCTGTATCAGAGATAGTAGCTACATCGCCCAGATATACATTTATACCATTTCGTGTGCTTACAACAAGGCGCTTAAGCTCCTCAACGCCTGTAAACTCATGGTCAACACGCATTGAGTATGTGTTCGAACCGATATCCATCTGACCTGCAGGGATAGAGCGGTTCTCAGCTGCGATAATCTGAGAGATTGTCTCGATTGTAATACCGTAAGCCTCAAGCTTATACGGGTCGCAATATACCTGTATCTGTCGCTCAGGAATACCCTGCACCGAAACGGTACCTACACCACCGACACGCGCCAGCGGAGTTGCCACCTGCTCGTCGATAATCTTATAAAGACCGCTCCAGCTCTCATTTGCCTTAACAGAGAGCAACATAATCGGCATCTCGTCTGTAGAGAACTTGAACAGAATTGGGTTGTTAACCTCATCTGGCAAGTTATTCTTTGCCATATCAAGCTTGTCACGCACATCGTTTGTTGCAACATCCGAATCCACGCCATACTCAAACTCCAATGACACAACAGAGATATTCTCCTTAGATCGTGAGTGGATATGCTTAAGATTCTCAACTCCATTAAGCGCATTCTCAAGAGGCTTTGAGACGTTCTCCTCAATATCCTCTGCACTTGCACCCGGATATGCTGTAATAACCATAATATATGGGGTATCGATTCGTGGCATGAAGTCGATAGGCAACTTCACCAACGAGAAGATACCAAACAGCGCAACGGCGACAAATACAAGTATCGTCGTAATCGGGTTATTGACTGCTGTTTTATAGATATTCATCTCTAATTTCTATTATTTACAACACTACTTTTTCACAACATTTACCTTGCAACCGTTTGTAAGGGCAGTCTGACCCTTTACAACTACAGTCTGACCACTCTCAAGACCTGAGAGAATCTCCCACTCAGTATCAAGACGACGACCAAGTGTCACCTTTGAGTAACGAACAGTGCCGTCAGCCTCAAGAACATAAACATAGCGGTCTCCGCTACCCATCAGCTTGTTCACAGCACGATCCGGAGCAACTACACGGTTGTTCTTCTCATAAGGGAGTGTTACGCGAGCAAACATACCTGGACGAACACGCTCGTCATTATTCGGGATAGTAACCTCTGCCTGGAATGTACGTGTTGAGTTGTTGATTGTAGGATAGATACGAGAGATTGAGCCCTCGAACTTCTCGTCACCATATGCCTCAAGTGTAACATATACCTTCATACCCTTACGCACCTTTGCAAAGAGGTACTCAGAGATGTTAATCATAATCTTAACCGGGCGAATCTGCTCAATAACAAGCACAGGAACACCACCAGTCATATCACCCTTATCGTAGTTACGTGCTGTAACGATACCTGAGATAGGTGCTGTAAGGGTTGTATTCTCCAACAAGTTCTCATAAGATGCCTTGCCTACCTCATACTGCAGACGACGAGCATCATACTCAGACTTTGATGCACCACCAATCTTATAGAGCTGCTCTGTACGCTCGTACTCAATCTTGGCATTCTCCATCTGCGCCTTAGCCTGAACCAAAGATGAGTTCTCAAGGCTTACCAACAGATCGCCCTTCTTTACATGGTCGCCAACATCGAAACGAATCTCATTGATACGACGAGGTGACTGTGGCGCGATATTGTTCACAACCTCAGCCTCTACATTTCCGGTAAAGATTACCTGCTGCTCCACATCGCGAGCAACAACAGTTGCAACCTCTACATTAGGAATCTCAACCTCTGCGGTAGCCTCACCACCCTTTGAGCTCTTTGAGCCACAAGATACAGCCGCCATTGCTCCAACAATGAGCAGCACATTCAAAAACTTCTTCATATACTTTCTGTTTTATTATTTTTCAAATTCGTAATCACCCAAAATCTTGTCCAGTGACACCTTCGCTGTAAGGAAGTTGTAGATAGCCTGATTACGGCCCAACTCTGCCTGAACAAGAGCCACCTGAGAGTTGTCAATATCGACAAGTGTTCCACGACCTACATCGTAACGCTTAACTGCGATATCATAGCCGTGCTGCGCCTGATCTACAGTTGCTGCAGATGCGTGGTACTTCTTTACACTTGACTGCATATTGTTCAGATACTGCACAATACCCACGCGCAACTGACGCTCAACATTATCGCGCTGCATCTGCAGGCTATTCAGGTTGAGTGACGCCTCGCGAGTAGCGGCACGACGTCTTGTACCGGCAAAAATCGGAATATTGAGCTGCAAACCTGCATATGAATATGGGTTCCAAGCCTCCTTCTTGAAGAACTTGCCATCATTTCCCAGTGCAGTGTAGAGATATGTAGCCGCAAGTGAAAGGGTCGGAACATTAGCGAGTTTTGAGATCTTCAACGCATGCTCGAGCATCTGCTCCTGCATATCGAGCTGCTTGAGAGTTGTGTTGTTTGACAAATCGAGCTGCGCAATGCTATAACCGCGATCCAATACCGATACATAATCCATCAGCGAGCCGATAACGTCAATATCTCGCTCCAAGTCGATGCCCAGCAGCGCCTTGAGGTTCCACAATGCCAATGTTACGGCATACTCACCCTCAATCATATTAGGAATGGCATTCTGCACAGATACATTTGAAGAGATCAAATCGTACTCCGATACAGAGCCTACATCGTAGCGCTGCTTCACCAACTCATTGTTGCTCACTGCATTGTCATACACACGCTGGAAGAGCGCATATGACTCCTTTGCCAACAATACACCGTAGTAGGCCTTTGTCACCTGCTCCACCATGTCGATGCGTGATGAACGAGCCTGCTCTACGGCCAACTCTACATCCAACGCTGAAACCTTGAGGCTCTCCCACAGCTGTGCATTTACAATAGGCATTCCCAGTGAAAGACCTCCATTGAAGGAGTTATCACTACCCACCTTGATAGTCTGGGTCTGACCACCAAAGTCCATGCTCATTGTCTGCTTCTGAATCATACGCTGATAGGAAGCCGTTGCATCAATCTGCGGATAGAGTGAAGCGTATGTTCCCTGCTTAGCATAACGCTTGATCTCAATCTGCTGATCAGCAACCTTAATGGTAGGGTTCTCACTGAGCGCAATCTCCAACGCCTGCTCGAGCGAGAGCATCAGCTTCTGCGAGGTCTGCTCCTGAGCAACTACTGTAAAGGCAGCTGCCACAAAACCCAACATTAAAAGAAATCTTCTCATAACTTAACTGTTTAATTTACTATTTATTATATATGTATTATCTATTCTTTGCCTCTATACACTTAGCAATATAATCATCAATCTGTTGCACGCCCTTCAGTGTTGCAATTCCTCGGAAGAAGTTTATGATTGTATAACTGAGTGCATCCTGTAGTGTAACGCCATCCGGCAACGACATATTGTCCGCCGATGTTATCAACGTAGTTGTCGTATAGTAGAGGATTGTCACCGAAAGACGAATATCTACCGTCGAAGCAATCAACCCACAATCGATGTAATGCTCTATAAGTGAGTAGAGTACCTTTCCACTCTCCTCCTCCGACTCCTTACGCACACGCTCAAAGGTCGCGGGATAAAACTTACGCAAATTGTGCGAAATACGACGGTGCAAATCCCTGCTATCCATCATCATCGCCATGCTGTCAAACAGAAAGGCAAGCGACTCGGCATTCTCCTTGAGCTTCGCCTCCACCTTTGCCATACGACGCGACTGCATAAAACGGATAGAGAGATAGAGCAACTCCTCCTTATCCTCAAACATCTCATAGAGCGTACGCTTAGAGACACCAAGAGCCTTGGCAATATCATCCATACGAATGGACTTTATCCCCTGCTCGGCAAACATCTTGGCCGCTTGTTCTATAATTCTCTCGCGTTGCATAGCTACACAAATTACTTTTACACCTTTACAAGGCACAAAAATAGAGAAAACTTTGCAAACACAAAAAGTTTTCAAGGTTTTTCTTTCACAAAAAACATCGAATTTGTAACATTAGTCCTAAAATGGATATAAAATAGTCCCCTACTGCCACTCGCTGAGGGCATTACAAAAAATAAATTGCAAAACGCTTGCAAGTTCTAAATTTTTACTATCTTTGCAGCGTCAAAGCCCAGATGGCGAAATGGTAGACGCGCTCGTTTCAGGTGCGAGTGTTGAGAGACGTGTAGGTTCGAGTCCTATTCTGGGCACTTCAAAAGGAGTTTTCGTAATGAAAACTCCTTTTTTCTTTGCCCGAATAGGGCTCGGTCAGTCGGTGGCAGTGTGGCAGACTTATCTGCGAGGTGTAGGATAGCCATTGTTGCTGCGCAACCACTGAATCTTGATTAAAAATCATCTGCTCAAACCTGCAGCGACCGTTCGAGTCCTGTAGGTCATAGATAGTTAAGTCTATTTTTTAAGAAGGGTTGTCTTTTCTGAATAAAAATCTTTCGGCTTATTGGTCAAAATAGTAGATAAAATCTGCCCACTTATTGCCCACTTAACAAAAAATTGCAAGGAGATATTAATTTGTTGAAAAATATATTTATCTTTGTGGATGCTTTAACCTAAAGCGAAAAATTGTTTCACTGCTAATTTACAGATCTCGCCCCTGCTATGTCGGCAAAATTATCTCTTCTGCGTAGCGCTTTACTCGCTCCGATGGATCACTTCACCACATTATGGAAAAGAGTCAGGCCAACAGGCAGAGAAGTTATAACCGTTGATGCATCGTATAGTTTTGCAGAGGTTATTGTCCCCACGGCCGAGAGTGGTCGCATCTTGATATTTTTGCCACTTACCACCGCTCCACTCAACAACTGTCCGCAGTTAATCTCACCCCCAAGTTCGATGCTCTGCCCCTACAGAGTGCTAAAAGACGAACTTGTATCGGCGACAGAGCAGTGGGATATTATAGTGCAACCCATTCCCGGAGGAGATACACTGAATATCAGCCCTATAGATAGTATTTCTGCGCTTCAAAAGATAGACATTTTGGAGAAGGAGTGTCGCCGTATTGGCTTTAGCCACAACCGATTAACACCCGAGGATATTATTGTCGGAAATGATGACCGACTATACCCGATTCGTTACCACCATGCCACAATGGATGGGTGCAAGGATGATTTCAATGTACTGCGAGCACTATTTTTAGACCGCGCAGAGGAGGAGTCGATATTGAAAGATGTAAATAGCAGCTACACAAGCAGATACTGCGAGATATTTGATCGGCATAATGGATATATCCGCTTTTGCGATGATGGCCTGTATGGCTACAAAGATTACAAGGGCGAAGACGTTATTGATGCACAATATCTTTGGGCGGGAGACTTCTGTGAGCGACGCGCTATTGTTGAGACGGACTTCGGATTTGGAGTGATTAACCACAAGGGAGAGTTCGTCATCAAACCTTATCTCAGCTCGCTCTACTACGACACCTACAACAGCATCTTCTACTACTACGAGAATGATAAGCTCTACGCCTTTGACTACAACGGCACACCACTACACCCCGACAACCCAATGCTGTCACATCTGAAGAGGTAAAAAAGAGACCCACTGACATCACGTCAGAGGATCTCTACCTAAAGCCAAACTGTGGACTATGCCTCAGTCTTAGCTACGCGACGCTCCTTGATACGAGCCTTCTTACCAGTCAACTCACGGAAGTAGTAGATACGTGCACGACGTACAACACCACGCTTGTTAACCTCAATCTTGTCGAGGTGTGGAGAGTAGAGAGGGAAGATACGCTCCACGCCTACACCGTTAGAGATCTTACGGATTGTAAACATCTTGGTCTTGCCTGTACCCTTAATCTGGATAACTACACCACGGAAGCTCTGAAGACGCTCCTTGCTACCCTCGATAATACGGTAAGTTACGGTGATAGTATCACCTGCATTAAACTGTGGAATGTCCGCATCGGTCTTAGTCCACATCTGCTCGTTCACGAGCTTAATCAACGAATCCTTGTTCATTGTTGCAACAAAAATTAAATAGTTTCCGCTCAACATTATCGCTGCGCCAGCCATACCATACAAGGTCACTGCCCTATAATCCCGCGCGATTTTACTCGCACTTTTGACCCACGCCCATTATAAGAGGTTGATACGCAGGCGCAAAGGTAGAAAAAAAAAGGCGAACTGCCAAATTTTTTCATATTTGCGTTGTTTGCTATTGGCTCGGCTACGCCGACCCTTCCTCCTCGCAGTTCGGCATAGTCTGCAAGCAGCCTCTGCCCTCACGAGCAGCGTCGGTTGGCTATTAGCTCGGCTCTACAGCAAATAGGGAGGTTAGAGAAATTAGAGAATTTAGGGAATTATTACCTTTATTATACGCATCCTATTTGTCCTCTCCGCTACATCTATGTACTCAATTTGTTGTCAGAGTGGGGCAGATACTCCGCTCGGCATATAAAACAGCGAAGGGCTGTACACAACGTACTGCCCTTTGTTGGTTTATGGGTTAGCGAAAGTAGGTATCCGCGTTATCACGATAAAACCCAATTTGTCGTCAAAAGGCTGTAGTGGGTGTGCATCGC
>JAZORI010000006.1:0-73198 GCA_045656505.1 Alistipes sp.
TCTTTCAATGATTTGTACTAATCTCCAACGCTTCGTCTTACTCAACGGGCGTGTCTCCATAATGCGTACTGTATCACCCTCACGTACAGACTCGTCGAGGCACTCAGCCACGAACTTAGTAGTCTTGTTTACGAACTTACCGTAGATAGGGTGCTTAACCTTACGAGCGACAGCTACTACGATGGTCTTCTCCATCTTGTTGCTGACAACTACGCCGATACGCTCTTTTCTAAGATTTCTTTCCATAATAACTATCTTACTTTTGGTGCAGAATTGTCAGCATTCGAGCTATATCTCTGCGAGTTTTCTTAATATTAGAAGGATTTTCTACCGGAGATACGGCGTGTTGTACCTTCATCGAAGCGAGGGAAGCCTTCTCAGCTGCAATACGCTCCTGCAAGTCCTGTGCGGACATCTCTTTAATTTCAGCAGTTTTCATATTTTCAATCCTCCTTTTTACAATGCAGTTGCCTCGTCGTAATCGCGGCGAACAATAAACTTAGTTGTGATTGGCAGCTTCTGTGCGCCAAGACGCAGAGCCTCCTGAGCTACTGCCATTGGTACACCCTCTGCCTCGAAGAGAATACGGCCTGGGGTTACAGGTGCTACGAATCCCTCTGGATTACCCTTACCCTTACCCATACGTACCTCGGCTGTCTTCTTAGCGATTGGCTTATCAGGGAAGATGCGGATCCATATCTGACCCTCACGCTTCATATAACGAGTGATTGCCTGACGGGCTGCCTCGATCTGGCGACCGGTAATCCATGAAGACTCCAGCGCCTTGATGCCGAACGAACCGTATGCAAGTTGGTTACCTCTCTGAGCAACACCCTTCATACGACCCTTCTGCATTCTTCTAAATTTGGTCTTTTTTGGCTGTAACATAATTGTTATTTGCTTTTAAAAGGTACTACTTGTTGTTGTTTCTTCTTTTCTTTGGTCCGTTACCGCGACGACCGCCCTGCTGCTGGTTGTTACCCTGCTGAGCTGCTGCGCCTGCGATCTCGAACAGATCACGCTTACCGTAAACGGTACCGTGGCAGATCCATGTCTTGATACCGAGAACACCTACCTTGGTGATTGCCTCTGCCAAGTGGTAATCTACGTCTGCACGGAATGTGTGAAGTGGAATACGTCCATCCTTTATAGTCTCAGAACGTGCCATCTCGGCGCCACCTACACGACCAGAGATCTGGATCTTGATACCCTCTGCGCCGTTACGCATTGCGTTACCGATAGCGGTCTTTACTGCGCGACGGTGTGATACACGACCCTCAAGCTGGCGAGCGATTGACTGACCTACGATTGTAGCGTCGATATCTGGGCGCTTTACCTCGAAGATGTTGATCTGAATCTCCTTGCGGAACAACTTCTTCAACTCCTCCTTGAGTTTGTCAACCTCTGCACCACCCTTACCGATGATAAAGCCTGGGCGAGCTGTTGAGATAGTTACGGTTACGAGCTTAAGTGTACGCTCAATGATAATCTTCGAAATACTTGCCTTAGCCAAACGGACATTCAAGTACTTACGAATCTTTGCGTCCTCGACCAATTTCTCTGAGAAATCCTTACCACCGAACCAGTTGGACTCCCAACCACGGATGATGCCGAGACGGTTTGCTATTGGATTAACTTTCTGTCCCATTTGTCTTACTTATTTTCTGCGGTTACCATTTTATCAACTACGATTGTAACGTGGTTAGAGCGCTTACGGATGCGGTGTGCGCGACCCTGTGGAGCTGCCTGAATGCGCTTAAGCATACGACCACCATCTACAGTGATCTCGCTTACGCAAAGAGTTACATCCTCAAGGCGAACGCCCTCATTCTTAGCCTCCCAGTTTGCGATAGCTGACTTAAGCAGCTTCTCCAATCTGATAGATGCCTCCTTCTTAGAATAGCGAAGGATACCCAGTGCCTTATTGATCTCTACACCGCGGATGATGTCTGCTACAAGACGCATCTTACGTGGAGAGGTTGGGCAGTCACGCATAATGGCGATAGCCTTCTGCTTCTTCTCAGCCTTAATTTTCTCGGCTCTTATTGCTTTTCTTGATCCCATTGTCTACCTATTTTTTCTTGTTACCTGCGTGACCACGGAAGTTACGTGTAGGGGCGAACTCGCCGAGCTTGTGACCTACCATGTTCTCAGTTACATAAACTGGAATGAACTTATTTCCGTTGTGTACAGCGATTGTCTGACCTACGAAGTCAGGCGAAATCATACTTGCTCGTGACCAAGTCTTAATTACAGACTTCTTATTGCCTTCTGCCTGTGCAACAACCTTTGCCTCAAGCTTTGGGTCAATGAATGGTCCTTTTTTTAATGAACGGCTCATTATGTACTCTTATTTAATTATTTTTTGCGCTTTGAAATAATAAACTTAGCCGAAGTCTTCTTAGGGTTACGGGTCTTCTTACCCTTAGCCAACAGACCCTTGCGTGAGCGTGGGTGACCTCCTGAAGCACGACCTTCACCACCACCCATTGGGTGATCTACTGGGTTCATTACAACACCACGGTTGTGAGGACGGCGACCGAGCCAACGCTTACGACCAGCCTTACCTGACGACTCGAGGTTGTGATCTACGTTAGATACAACACCTACAGTCGCGCGGCATGTTACGAGTACCATACGAGTCTCACCTGAAGGCAACTTGATGATTGCAAACTTGCCCTCACGTGCCAAAAGCTGAGCATACGAACCGGCTGAACGCGCCATCTGCGCACCCTGACCGGGGTAGAGTTCAATGTTGTGAATAAGTGTACCGAGTGGAATCTCAGACAATGGCAGGGTGTTACCTACCTCTGGTGCTACGCCAGAACCGCTCATTACGGTCTGACCTACCTGAAGACCATTTGGAGCCAAGATATAGCTCTTCTGACCATCAGCATAAACTACAAGTGCAATACGTGCTGTACGGTTTGGATCGTACTCGATTGTCTTTACAGTTGCAGCAACACCGTCCTTTACTCGCTTGAAATCAACCAAACGATACATCTGCTTGTGACCGCCACCGATATAACGTACGGTCATCTTACCGGAATTATTACGACCACCGGTGCTCTTCTTTGCCTCGAGCAAAGACTTCTCCGGCTTTGATGTAGTTACCTCATCGAAGGTACCGATAATCTTATGTCTTGTACCGGGAGTTACCGGCTTAAACTTTCTTACTGCCATCTCTGTTAGATATTACTGTAAAAATCAATCTGATCTCCATCCTTCAAGGTAACAATTGCCTTCTTGAAGTTGTTTGCACGACCCTCAAGCAGACCTGCCTTTGTGTAGCGGCTCTTCAACTTACCCATGTAACGGATAGTGTTTACGTCTGTCACTACTACGTTGTACATCTGCTCAACGGCGTTGCGAATCTGCAACTTGTTAGCCCTTACATCAACGATAAAACCGTAGCGATTCAACTTTTCGCCCTGAATCGTCATCTTCTCGGTTAAAATAGGCTTAATGATTACTTCCATTTTCTTTCCGATTTTTAAGCTAACATTACATTCAATACATTTTCTGCACCCTCTACCATAACTACTGCCGATGCATTCATTACCTCGTAAGTGTTGAGGTTAGACGCAAGGATAGTCTTTACGTAAGGGAGATTGCGGCAAGAGAGTTGGAGGTTAACATTGGTCTCCGGCAAGACAACCAATACCTTCTTGTCTGCTACCTTGAGAGCTGATGCAAGTGCAACTACACTCTTTGTCTTTGGAGCATCGAGAGCGATGTTCTCAACAACGGTGATTGCGCCTGCCTGTGCCTTGTAAGTAAGAGCGCTACGACGAGCGAGTCTCTTAAGCTTCTTGTTAAGCTTGAAGCTGTAGTCGCGTGGTACTGGACCGAAGATACGACCACCACCTGGGAACAGTGGGCTCTTGATGCTACCGCAACGTGCGCCACCAGTACCCTTCTGTCTCTTCAACTTACGGGTAGAACCTGCAACCTCATTGCGCTGCTTTGACTTGTGAGTACCCTGACGCTGATCTGCAAGATACTGCTTAACGTCGAGGTAGATAGCGTGGTCATTAGCCTCCACGCCGAATACTGCGTCAGAAAGAACAACGGTACGACCTGTCTGCTGACCTTGTGCGTTCAATACTGCTAATTCCATACTACTTCTCAATTGTTAAATAAGAACCCTTTGCACCTGGAATTGAACCCTTTACAAGAATAAGGTTGTTCTCAGGTATTACCTTTAATACTTTCAAGTTAAGAACCTTAACCTGAACACCACCCATCTGACCAGGCAAACGCTTACCCTTGAAGACGCGTGATGGATAAGATGATGCACCGAGTGAACCCGGCTTACGCTGACGGTTGTGCTGACCGTGGGTCTGACCACCCACACCGGCAAAGCCGTGACGCTTAACAACACCCTGGAAGCCTCGACCCTTAGAGATGCCTGTTACGTCAACCCAGTCGGTCTCAGTGAACATGTCAACTGTAAGTACATCACCAAGGTTCACCTCTGGCATACCCTGAAACTCAGCCATCTTACGTTTTGGGGTAGTACCGGCCTTCTTGAAGTGACCTAACAAACTGTTGCTGGTGTGCTTTTCACTCTTGTCGTCATAGGCAATCTGAACTGCTTCGTAAGCATCCTTCTCCACAGTCTTGATTTGCGTAACTACACACGGACCAGCCTCAATTACAGTGCATGGAATATTTTTTCCCTCGGCACTGTACACGGAAGTCATTCCGATTTTTTTACCAATAAGTCCTGACATTTTTCTGTCTAATTACGGTTTGTTAATAAATAAGTGAATTGTGTTTTGCTTTATATACCTATATAAATTTTATACGCGGTAAGCCCCTTAGTGCAGCCGATAGCGGACTATCCGCTGCACCTTGGTATAAGCTATTTAATGTTCAGTCTTTCAGACCTTTAGCACTTGATATCTACCTCAACACCTGATGGCAACTCAAGCTTCATCAGAGCGTCGATAGTCTTTGGAGTTGACGAGTAGATGTCAATAATGCGCTTGAATGTGCAGAGCTGGAACTGCTCACGTGCCTTCTTGTTTACGAAGGTTGAACGGTTTACAGTGAAGATCTGCTTGCGTGTTGGGAGTGGCACCGGACCGCTAACAACTGCATCTGTGCTACGCACTGCCTTAACAATCTTCTCAGCCGACTTGTCAACCAAGTTGTGGTCAAAAGACTTCAGCTTAATTCTAATTTTCTGGCTCATATTCTTTACTTTTACTCTAAATCCTTCTTTTTACCCGATTTCTCGATAATTTCCTTTGCAAGGTTTGCAGGAACCTCCTCGAAGTGTGAGAACTCCATTGATGAAGTTGCACGACCAGAAGAGATTGTACGCAGAACTGTTACGTAACCGAACATCTCTGACAGTGGCACCTTAGCCTTAACCACGCGTGCAGTACCCTTAGACTCCATACCCTGGATCTGACCGCGACGCTTGTTGAGGTCACCGATGATATCACCCATGCTCTCCTCAGGAGTTACAACCTCTACTGACATGATTGGCTCCATGATTACAGAACCTGCCTTTGGAGCAGCCTGACGGAAACCGTTACGAGCACAGATCTCGAATGAGAGCTGGTCTGAGTCAACTGGGTGGAATGAACCATCCTTGAGGGTAACCTTCATTGAGTCGATAGTGTAACCTGCGAGTGCACCGTTAGCCATAGCTGACTCGAAGCCCTTCTGAACTGCTGGAATAAACTCGCGTGGTACGTTACCACCCTTAACCTCGTCAACAAATGTAAGACCTGGCTTATCATCATCTGCAGGACCGATCTCGAAGATGATATCTGCGAACTTACCACGACCACCAGTCTGCTTCTTGAACACCTCACGGTGCTGAACAGTCTGAGTAAGAGCCTCCTTGTAGTTAACCTGTGGAGCACCCTGGTTGATCTCTACGCCGAACTCACGACGAAGACGGTCAACGATGATATCGAGGTGGAGCTCACCCATACCGCTGATGATAGTCTGACCGCTCTCCTCATCTGTACGAACAGTGAAGGTTGGATCCTCCTCAGCGAGCTTAGCAAGTGCGATACCGAGCTTATCGAGATCCTTCTGAGTCTTTGGCTCTACTGCCAAACCGATAACTGGCTCAGGGAAGGTCATCTGCTCGAGTACGATTGGAGCATTCTCAGCGCAAAGGGTATCACCTGTGTGAATCTCCTTGAAACCTACTGCAGCGCAGATATCACCTGCTGTTACGCACTCCATAGGATTCTGCTTGTTTGCGTGCATCTGGTAGATACGGCTGATACGCTCACGCTTACCGCTACGTGCGTTGTAAACATAAGAACCAGCATCGAGCTTACCTGAGTAAACACGAACGAAAGCCAAACGACCTACGAATGGGTCAGTAGCGATCTTGAACGCCAAACCGCAGAATGGATCCTCCTCAGAAGCGTTACGAACCTCAGTCTCCTCAGTCTTAGGGTTAACACCCTCAACAGCTGGAACATCCAGTGGAGATGGAAGGAACGCCATGATGTAATCGAGGAGCTTCTGAACACCCTTGTTGTGGAATGAAGAACCGCAGAGCATTGGTACGAGCGACATGTTCATAGTAGCTGTACGGATTGCTGCGATGAGCTCATCCGGGGTGATTGAGTTTGGATCCTCGAAGAACTTCTCCATAAGCGCATCGTCAGTAGCAGCTACCTCCTCGATGAGCTTGTTACGCCACTCCTCAGCCTCAGCCTTGAGGTTCTCAGGAATCTCGCGGAGCTCGAAGTTATCACGAACGGTCTTGTCGTCGTAATAGTAGATCGCGTTATTATAAATAAGGTCAATAAGACCCTCGAACTTATCCTCAACACCGATTGGCAAAACTACTGGAAGAGCAGTTGTACCGAAGTGCTCCTTAATCTGAGAGCAAACTGCGAGGAAGTCCGCACCTGTACGGTCCATCTTGTTTACGTAACCGATACGAGGTACATTGTACTTGTCAGCCTGACGCCATACGGTCTCAGACTGTGGCTCAACACCACCTACAGCACAGAAAGTAGCAACTGCACCGTCAAGAACACGGAGTGAACGCTCTACCTCAACGGTAAAGTCAACGTGTCCCGGAGTGTCGATAAGGTTGATCTGGTACTGGTTGTTCTTGTAGTTCCAGAAAGCAGTAGTAGCAGCTGAAGTAATGGTGATACCGCGCTCCTGCTCCTGAACCATCCAGTCCATAGTAGCGGCACCCTCGTGGGTCTCGCCGATCTTGTGGGTTTTACCCGTATAGAAGAGAATACGCTCAGATGTAGTGGTCTTACCGGCATCGATGTGAGCCATGATACCGATATTTCTTGTGTATTTAAGATCTCTTGCAGCCATTGTCTGTCTCTCCTATAAATTAAAATCTGAAGTGTGCAAATGCCTTGTTTGCCTCTGCCATGCGGTGCATCTCCTCCTTACGCTTGAATGCAGCACCCATAGAGTTGTAAGCATCTACTATCTCGCCGGCAAGCTTCTCGGCCATAGTCTTTCCGGAACGCTTACGCGCATAGAGTACAAGGTTCTTCATCGAAATAGAAATCTTGCGCTCCGGACGAACCTCCATTGGTACCTGGAATGTCGCACCACCGATACGCTTCGATTTTACCTCGACCTGTGGAGTGATATTCTCAAGGGCTTGTTTCCAAACCTCAATTGGAGATTTATCAGCATCCTTCATCTTCTTGCCCACCAACTCCAAAGAGTCATAGAAAATGGTGTAGGCAATACTCTTCTTGCCATCCAACATAAGGTTGTTCACGAAACGTGTTACTGCCACGTCGTTGAACTTTGGATCAGGAAGTAGAGTGTGCTTCTTTGGCTTAGCTTTTCTCATTTTGTTTTCTCTTTCTTAGAATAGTTTTTAATCTTTTAAGGCTTATTTCTTAGCACCAGCCTTAGGGCGCTTTGCACCGTACTTAGAACGACGCTGACGACGACCGTCTACGCCTGCTGAATCGAGAGCACCACGAACGAGGTGATAACGTACACCTGGAAGGTCCTTAACACGACCACCGCGAACAAGTACAATAGAGTGCTCCTGCAAGTTGTGGCCCTCTCCTGGGATATAGGCGTTGACCTCCTTGCCATTGGTCAATCTTACACGTGCAACCTTACGCATCGCTGAGTTTGGCTTCTTAGGGGTGGTGGTGTACACACGAGTACAAACGCCACGACGCTGAGGGCACGCTGCCAGAGCCGGAGACTTCGACTTGTCCTCCATCTTGACTCTGCCGTTTCTTACTAACTGTTGAATAGTAGGCATTTATTAAACCTTTAATTTGTTAAACTTGCGGGGGTTTGACGCCCCAATTTCTATTTCGTTTTGCCTTTTGGCGGGTGCAAAGTTAATCAAAATTTTTTATTTACACTATATATATGCCAGAAGATTGCCCCAAAACACCCCCATTTTCGGCCATTTCAGCCGCTTTGTTTATTCTTTTTTCTTATATTTTATACAACAAAATAGATTTCGCTTATATATAAAAATGTAAACACTTGATTATTAACCGTTTGTATATTGCAATTTCTGACACGACACATAGGTTGTGAAAAAATTTCAAAAATTCGGCAACGTCGCAAAAAAATCTCTCAAAAGTGCGAGTTTTTAAGCAGTTACGGCACAAAAAAGCCCCAAAATCGGTTTTGTCAAACCAATCTTGGGGCGTGCATGGTTTTATCGTTTTTCGATAATCAGCGACTACTCTTTTTTGAACGAGAAATTGAGAATCAGAGGCAGTGCTTCACGCCAGAATTTCCAGTCGTGAACACCATCTCTAATACGGAACTCAACAGCCACTTTTTCGCGCTTCATCTCGCTGAAAAAGTCGAGGTTTGTCTGTATCAAACTGTCGTCATCACCACAGTCCAACATCCAACGAACGGTACGCAATTTCTCAATCTGTTCAGCCGTTGCGTGGCGCAAAAATTCCACAGGAGAAGTCTGCGCAACAGACCACAACCACTCAATCTCATCGGGGTTTGTAGAGACCTTGCTTACCGCGCGATAACGGTGATCCAGCAGACCGCTTGTAGAGTAGCAAGCGTTGAACATTTCGGGGTGTCTCTGCGCATAAACTACAGAGCCGCCACCACCCATAGACAGACCGGCGATTGCACGACCCTCTTTTGTAGCTATTGTTCTGAAATTCTGGTCGATATACGGGATAAACTCCTGGAAGAAGAAGTCCTCATAAGCATAATCTCGCACGTTGAAATAACCCATATATTTACCACCTCTTCTCTCACCAATACCCGTTGCATCAGGCATCACGACAATCATCTTCACAGCCTCCCCTTTGGCAATCATCTCGTCTGTAATACGAGGCTGCTCGCCACCGCCATCACGGTTCCACGACTTGTGATTTCCCCACGCGCCGTGCAACAGATAGAGGACAGGATAGCGCTCGGTCGAGCTATCATAACCCTCTGGCAGGTAGATTGAATATGGTTTCTCCTTACCAAGAATCTCACTCTTAATAGTCAAGTGTTCCAGGCGACTCTGCGCCACAGCAGTTGCACTTACAGCAAACAACGCCAGTGCAAAAACAATAATCTTCTTCATATCTTCGACTTTTTACTATTTATCTATCTCAAGAACAACCTTTGGATGCTCATAATCCTCTACCCACATATTCTCAACAGCAAACAGTGGTTTTGCAGCCTCAACATCTGCCTTATCCTTGCCTATACTAACCATAATAGGTTTGAATGGCTCAAGTACGTAAATAGTCTTACCACGACGCAGACGGAGAGGGATAGATGTCTGATTTGTAAGCATATAGATATGCTCGTTATTCTTCTCATTTACCTTCGCAACACGGCAATCCACCGCAGCATTCAGATACTCCACAAGCCACGATTTCTCACCAATCAGATTACCTCCAGAGTAGGCAATGGTGCGATGCTTCAGGATAGCATCCTTGATAGCGTTTTCGGTGAGCTCCTTTGCAAAAATGATGGTCATAGTACGGAAACAACCCACCTGGCCATAGCGATGCGAAATGAGCGAGTGCTCGTCTGTATTTGCAAACATTGTAAGCTTCTCATCAATACAACGGCGGACGATGTGCGGATAGAAAGTCTGACCATTTACAACCTCCACACCATCAATCAAACCCTCGCCATAGACCTTCTCATGAAACTCGGTCTTATCGCTTGTCTTGCGGCGCCATGCAGGGTGGTTATGGATAATTATACCACCTTGAGCCTTCACCTTACGGAACGCCTCAGCAAGATCCTCATCATACAGCCCATTGATATCCTCAAGGAAGAGCGCATTAAAGTGTCCGTGAGTCTCAGGATTACGCGCCATCTCACAACCCTTGATAAGCAACATCGGATAACCGCTCTTCTCCAACTGATTAACAGCCTCCTGGTGGATGGCATTGAAATCGGCCTTAACACCATTCGCCTTCTTAGCAGACTGATATTGAACATCAGGGTTGTACGGAGCTATAACCTTAAAGAAGTTCTGCTCACCACGACGTCCTTCATAGTGGTCAGTAATAGCAATTACATCAAGACCATCCACCCAAGCCTCAACAACGCGACCTGCAGGATTTACACGACCATCAGAGTAAGAGGTGTGAATGTGAAAATCGCCCTTGTAGCAGTTAAATCCCTTTACTTTTGGCAAGACAATCTCTGTACGACGAACAGTGGCCTCATTAATTGTTCTTACGGCATGCGGAATACTCTTCTGCGCCATTACTACTGCTCCAAAAGCACACAGCGCGAGTACAAAAACAACAAATCGTTTCATTATCATATAGTTTTAGGTTATTTAATCGTTACTGTCAGGTGCTCACTCTCTCCGCACCACATATTGAGCACTGTGCACTGCAGAGGTTTGCCAACCTGAGCATCAACAATAGTCGATGAGAGCGGACGCAAAACAACAGCATTGCCCTCACCAATACGAATCACGTAAGGTAGTGATGTTGTGTTAGTTATCATCATACGCTGGCTCTTCTTCTTTTTGTCAACAGAGAGCTTTTTTGTGGTAACTGACGCCTCAAAAAACTCCTTGAGCAGACTCTGCTCACCACCTATTGTTCCGAACGAGTAGCAGAGTGTGCGGTGTGCCTCCAGAGCCTCGCGAAGACTCTCCAAAGTACACTCCTTTGCAAAAATAATTGTCATGTTTCGCAGATGACCATTCGCGCGATACTGCTGCAGTGATGTAGCGTGAATATCTGTGTTTGAGGTCATAAAGAGGTTGTGCTCCTTAGCCGTATTGAATGCTCTTGGATAGAAGGCAGATCCATTCATCAACTCCAAACCATGAACCATCCCCTCAGCATATACAGCCTTCTCGAACTCTGTCATATCCAAAGTCGAGTGGCGCCAACCCGGGTGGTTGTGCATAATCAGCGCACCCTGCTTATAAGCATTGCGAATACTCTGCATTGCGTCATAATCATAGAGCACACTATTGTCAGTGGTAAAGAGGGCGTTAAAGTGGCCCTGAGTCTTTGCATCTCCCGTAAGCTCGACTCCAGGAATAACAACCACGCCAAACTTCTCTGCAACCTTTGGCGCACTCTCCACAGCCTTAACTGCACTTGAACTCTTCTTCAATCTCACGCTCTCAGGTGTAGGCTGACCCTCTGTACCGGCCACAGGTCTTATAGACATATGCTCTGTCGCTGCAATAACATCGAGTCCATCACACCAAGCCTCCTCTACTCGACCCTTGATATTGACAACACCATCCGTGAGCGTGCTGTGAATATGCAGATCCGCCTTGTATGGGTTGTAACCAGCAATTGACGGGAGTATAATCTCACTGCGAGATAGGCGTATATAACCCGTTGGCAGGAGGGTCTGAGGCTCGGTTGCGCTCTGATAACGAGTAGTGTACTCCTGAGCTACAGCAGAGAGTGACACCAGCAATGCACATAGGAAAAAGAGTCTTTTTTTCATGGCTTTAGGTTATTTATCGTGTTCCAATTTTTACGTTATGCCCATATTTCGCACATTACAAAGATAGTTACGATAATTCAAAAATACAAATCTGACCCTCCGCGAGCTAAATATTAGTTGAAAAATCTTGCTCTGAAGTGCCATTTTTAGACTAAATTTACTATCTTTGCCAGTCAGAGGCACGCGTATGCGTAGCGCGAACGCATTATGCAGATACACGCGAGGCACAGAAAGTATTGATTAGCAACGAATAACAACAAAAATAGAATTACTATGGATTACAATTTCAGAGAGATTGAGGCCAAATGGCAGAAAGAGTGGAAAGAGCGCGGCATCTACCGAGTAGATGTAGATGAGAGCCGCCCGAAGTTTTATGTGCTTGACATGTTCCCTTATCCATCAGGTGCGGGTCTGCACGTAGGTCACCCCCTCGGCTACATCGCTTCAGACATCTATTCACGCTACAAGCGTCTTTGCGGATTCAACGTATTGCATCCGATGGGTTATGATGCATTTGGCCTGCCGGCAGAGCAGTATGCTATCCAGACCGGTCAGCACCCTGCAGTAACTACAGAGAAGAATATCGCACGTTATCGCGAGCAGCTCGACAAGATCGGTTTCTGCTACGACTGGGAGCGCGAGGTGCGCACATGCGAGCCTGAGTACTACAAGTGGACTCAGTGGGCATTCCTCAAGATGTTCGCTCACTACTACGACCGCAAGGAGCAGAAGGCAAAGCCTATCGAGGAGCTTACAGCACACTTTGCCGCTCACGGCACAGCGGGCGTCGATGCAGCTTGCACAAACGAGTTGTCATTCACAGCTGCCGAGTGGGCTGCAATGAGCGAGGAGGAGCAGGAGCAGGTTCTGCAGAACTACCGCCTTGCCTTCCGCGCAGACACAATGGTAAACTGGTGTCCTCAGCTGGGTACTGTTCTTGCAAACGACGAGGTTAAGGATGGTCTCTCTGTTCGTGGCGGTTTCCCTGTTGAGCAGAAGCGAATGAAGCAGTGGTTGCTCCGCGTTACTGCCTACGCACAGCGCATGCTCGATGGCCTTGACAGCCTTGAGTGGAGCGACTCCCTGAAGGAGATTCAGCGCAACTGGATTGGTCGCTCAGAGGGTGCTCAGGTGTTCTTTGATGCACAGATGGCTGACGGCACAACCCGCAAGCTTGAGATATTCACAACCCGCCCTGACACCATCTTCGGCGTAACCTTTATGGTTGTTGCCCCTGAGCATGAGTGGCTGGCTGATATGACTACTGCAGAGCAGAAGGCTGCTGTAGAGGAGTATATCGAGCAGACTAAGAAGCGTTCAGAGCGTGAGCGTATCGCCGAGACAAAGCGCGTGAGCGGTGTATTCACCGGTGCATATGCAACCAACCCATTCACCGGCAAGCAGATTCCTATCTACGCATCTGACTATGTCCTTGCGGGCTACGGTACAGGTGCAATTATGGCAGTTCCTGCACACGACTCTCGTGACTACGCCTTTGCTCGTCACTTCGGCCTCGATATCGTCCCTGTAGTTGAGGGCGGCGACCTTGAGGTTGCCTCTTATGATGCAAAGCAGGGTGCGATGATCAACTCTGACTTCCTCAACGGCACAGATGTTAAGGATGCTATCTATACAATGTTCGCCGAGGTGGAGAAGCGCGGCCTTGGTAAGCGCCTTGTAAACTACCGTCTGCGCGATGCTATCTTCTCTCGTCAACGCTACTGGGGTGAGCCATTCCCAATCCGCTATGAGGGCAATATTGCACGCCCTGTAGCTGAGAGCGAACTGCCTATCGAGTTGCCACCTATCGAGAACTTCGGTCCAACCGAGCAGGGCGAGCCACCATTGGCACGCGTTGAGGGCTGGGAGTACGAGCTCTCGACAATGCCGGGCTTTGCAGGCTCTTCAGCATACTTCCTCCGCTATATGGACCCACGCAACAACGAGGCGTTGGTTTCAAAGCGCGCAAATGAGTATTGGAGGAATGTTGACCTCTACATCGGCGGTATCGAGCACGCAACAGGCCACTTGATGTACTCTCGTTTCTGGAATATGTTCCTTTATGACTTAGGTTACGTCTGCGAGAGCGAGCCATTCAAGAAGCTGGTAAATCAGGGTATGATTCAAGGCCGTTCTAACTTCGTATATCGCGTAGTAGGTACAAATCAGTTCGTTTCGCTCAATCTGAAGGGTGACTATCAGACTCAGGAGATTCACGTCGATGTAAATATCGTGAAGAACGACGTTCTCGACCTCGACGCTTTCCGTGCTTGGCGTCCTGAGTTCAAGGATGCAGAGTTTATCCTTGAGAATGGTCAGTATATCTGTGGCTGGGCTGTAGAGAAGATGTCAAAGTCTATGTTCAACGTCGTAAACCCTGACTTTATTGTTGAGCAGTACGGTGCAGATACACTGCGTATGTACGAGATGTTCCTCGGCCCACTGGAGCAGTCTAAGCCTTGGGATACAAACGGTATTGATGGTGTACACAAGTTCCTGCGCCGTTTCTGGCGTCTCTACTTCGACCGCAATGGCGAGTGGGCTGTAAACAACGAGCAGCCAACAGATAAGGAGCTCAAGACCCTGCACAAGACAATCAAGAAGATCCGCGAGGATATCGAGAACTTCTCATTCAACACCTCTGTTGCAGCCTTTATGATATGTATCAACGAGCTGGGTGAGTGCCACAAGCGCGCTATTCTCGAGCCGCTGACAATACTGCTCGCTCCATTTGCACCACACATCACAGAGCAGTTGTGGAGTATGCTTGGTAATGAGCAGACCATCTTCAACGCCGCTTATCCGGTTTGCGAGGAGAAGTATCTTGTTGAGAGCAGCTTCGAGTACCCTATCATGATCAACGGCAAGCTCCGTTGCAAGCAGGTATATCCACTCAGCGCAACCCCTGCCGAGCTTCAGGCAGATGTTGTCACCAAGGAGGAGGTACAGCGCTGGCTTGAGGGTGCAGCACCTAAGAAGATTATCGTTGTTCCGGGTAAGATTATCAACATCGTAAAGTAATGAGACGAGCCCTTATAGTCCTTGTTGCAGCTGTGGTTACATCGTTAGCCACAGCTCAAAAGGCTATTGTACTCTCTTTGGAGCAGAGTGGAGCTGACGAGATTGTCGAAAATCTCTGGAACAACACCACAGCGCCACACTCAAACGGCATCACTGCCGACGAAAGTCTAAACGAGAAGTGCGAACTCGAAAATACAACTCAAACCGACCTCTACATCTACAAAGCTGACCCTGCGATAGCTACCGGTCAGGCTGTGGTTGTCGTTCCTGGTGGCGGCTACCGAAAGATCTGCATTAAGTATGACGGATTTGAGGTGGCAAAACACCTCCGTAGCATCGGTATCACTGCCGTTTTGGTGAAATACCGCCTTCCTAACGGACACTATGAAGTACCGTTGGAGGATGCACAGAGGGCTATGCACTACACACGCACAGAGGGCGCTAAGTGGGGCGTTGACCCTGCACAGGTAGGTATTCTCGGCAGCTCCGCAGGTGGTTATCTCGCTGCGCACGTATCAACCGTAACGCCCGATGAGCAGAAACCGGCATTTGCCATCCTTATCTACCCTGTTATTTCGGGCACTACCCACAGCACACATCACGGCACCTTCAACCACATGCTCGGAAAGGGTCGCACAGATGCTGAGCAAGAGTACTTCTCGCTTGAGAATCGCGTTACCGCAACCACTCCGCCAACACTGCTGCTACTTGCCGATGACGACCTTACAGTTCCGACCACAAGTTCTATGCGTTACTACAAGGCTCTGTGCAGATTTGGCATCCCTGCGGCAATGCATGTTTTCCCTTCGGGAGGTCACGGCTGGGCTGGTCATAACGAGTATCGCTACGCAGACCCTGCGAAGGAGGCTATTGCCGACTGGCTTGAAATTGAGAAAAACCGCAAATAAAACCTAAACCTATGAACCGATTTCTAACATTAATCCTACTGGCAGGTGCCGTCCTTACAGCATCCGCACAGAAGAGGGTTGTCGTATCGCTTGAGGATAGCGGTGCCGATGAGATTGTCCACTATTGGGATAACTCCACCGCGCCACACTCAAACGAGCTTACTGTTGACGAGCAGATCCTTAACAGCAAGTTCGATATGGCGCTCACCTCATCTACCGACTTCTACATCTACAGAGCCGACCCTGCAAAGGCTACAGGCCAGGGCGTGGTTATCGTTCCGGGCGGTGGCTACTACAAGCTCTCGATGAAGTATGACGGCTTTATGATTGGTCAGTACCTGCGCTCTATCGGCGTGAGTGCCATTGTTGTCAAGTATCGCCTGCCAAATAACGGTCACCGCGAGGTACCTCTTGAGGATGCTCAGGCAGCTCTGCGCTACATGCGAACTGAGGGTGCAAAGTGGGGCGTTGACCCTGCACAGGTAGGTATCCTCGGCAGCTCTGCCGGTGGTTATCTGGCTGGCCATGTGTCAAATGTAACACCAGACAACGAGAAGCCTCAGTTCTCAATTCTTATCTACTCCGTTGTTTCGGGCACAAGACGTAGCCGCCCACGCAGCACCTTTGGGCTGATGTTGGGTGAGCAGAGAACAACTGCAGAGCAGGAGGCATACTCACTCCAGAATCTGGTAACGCCACAGACTCCGCCAGCACTGCTGCTGCTTGCCGATGATGATGTAACGGTACAGCCAGAGCACTCTATGGAGTACTATAGGGCACTCAAGTACTACGGCATCCCTGCTGCTATGCACGTCTTCCCATCCGGAAAGCATGGCTGGGCAGGTCATGACGAGTATAGATATGCAGAGCCGTGCAAGGATGCGATTGCAGACTGGCTCAAGATTATGCAAAACTCACTTAAAAAATAATAACCTATGAAACGAATCGTATTATCATTTATCCTTATGGCTTTCGCCCTCTCTACCTCTGCTCAATCAAGGAAGCAGATCGAGGTTGGTGCCGACGAGATTGTCACTCTGTGGGATAACAGCACTGCGAAGTACTCTAACCACATGGATAAGGAGGAGAAGGTTATATCTGGCCGCAAGTTCTACAATACCTCTTCGGCAGACCTCTACATCTTCCATCCTGAAAAGAAGAACGACACAGGCGTATCTATCGTCATCTACCCCGGTGGTAGCTATCGTTATGTAGGTTTCTCTACACACTTTGTCAACTGGTGCAAGGAGAACGGTATTACTGCCGCTATGCTGAAGTATCGTGTACCAAACTATGGCCACAACCAGGCAACACTCGAGGATGCTACAGGTGCCGTTGAGTATGTGCGTGCAAATGCTGAGCGACTTGGCATTGACCCTACAAAGGTTGGTGTTGCAGGCTGTTCTGCAGGTGGACACCTTGCCGCTTGGGTCTCTAACGCTATGGCTGACGACCGTAAGCCTGCCTTTGCAATGCTCTTCTGTGGCTCAATGCTCCGCAATGAGTACTATGTAACCATGAGTGCCAACCAGAACCTTATGGGCAAGGATGTAACCCCAGCCGAGGCTGACTCTCTGACGCTCACCAATTTGGTTACAGAGCACACACCTCCAACACTTATTCTGCTCTGCCACGACGATAATACCGTACGCCCATACAGCTCTACAAAGTACTACGCAGCACTCAAGCGCCACGGTGTGCCGGCATCTATGCACATCTACCCATCAGGCGGACACAGCTGGTGGAGCAACCGCAAGTGGGAGTATCGCAGTCAGTGGCTCGGCGCAGTGAAGGATTGGCTGGATATTCAAACAGGTCCTAAACAACAAAAATAGCAGATTATGAGAAACCTTTTAATCCTCATAGTCGCGGTATTTGTATCACTCTCTGCAACCGCGCAAAAGGTTGTGACAGTCAACACATCTGCCGATGAGATTGTACACCTTTGGAACAACAGCACAGCCAGGTTCTCCAACAACATGGAGCAGGATGAGCTGATAAAGGGTCGCCACAAGGTTTACAACACCTCTTCGACCGAGCTCTACATCTTCACCCCACCAAAGGAGAAATCTACTGGTCTTACAGTAGTTATCTACCCGGGTGGCGGGTATAAATATCTGAGTTTCCCAATCACCTTCCCCGAGTGGTTGCGTGAGAACGGAATAACTGCTGTGGTTGTGAAATATCGACTACCAAACTACGGCCACTATCAGGCACTGCTTGAGGATGCCGTGGGTGCAATTGAGTATATGCGCAACAATGCCGAGAAGTACAACATCGACCCACATAAGATTGGTGTATGCGGCAACTCTGCCGGTGGTCACCTCGCAGCATGGGTATCCAACATTATGGAGGATGGCAGCAAGCCTTACTTTAGCATCCTTATTTATGGAGCTATGACTCGCAACGAGTACCACAATAGCTACAACGCCAACAAGATTATGTTTGGCCACAATGTTTACCCTGCGCAGGTTGACAGTGCATCTACACAAGACCTTGTAGGCCCTACAACTCCGCCAGCACTGATGTTCCTATCTGACGATGACGACATTGTGCGCCCTGTAGTCTCTACCTCGTACTACAAAGCGCTCAAACGCCACGGCGTGAAGGCCTCAATGCACATCTACCCGTCAGGTGGTCACGGCTGGTCAGGTCGCATGAACTGGGAGTACCGTCAGCAGTGGCTCGATGCCATTAAGGATTGGTTATCAACCCTTGAAGAGGAGAACAACAAAAAATAATAATAGACTATGAAAAAACTGCTTTTACTTGTTGCTGCAGTGGCTATGGCTGCAACAGCAACAGCGCAAACCACTAAGGTTGAGAGTGGCGCGGATGAGGTGATTGTCTGCTGGGACAACACCACTGCTCCACACTCAAACAACGACACCGGCGCCGAGGAGTACTATATCACCGAGACCGGCAGTGTGCGCTTCACCCGCTCAAACGAGACGGTATTCTACCTGTTCAAGGCGCAGAATCCAACAGGACACAGCGTAGCAATCTTCCCCGGTGGCGGTTACAAGAATGTAAACCTTGGCTTTAGCACAGCTAAGTGGCTCAGCCAGAACGGTATTACCGCAATGGTTGTGAAGTATCGCCTGCCAAATGGCGTACGCGAGGTACCTATTGAGGATGCGGGTGCGGCTATTGCCTACCTGCGCAACAATGCGGAGCGTCTGGGTATCGACCCAAATAAGGTTGGTGTCACCGGCAGTTCTGCGGGCGGTCACCTTGCAGCGTGGGCCTCAACAGTACTCAAAGGCGAGCAGAAGCCTAACTACGCAGTGCTTCTCTACCCTGCTACCAATGCAGATATTTGGAGCTGCAAGACTCTCTGGAGCTGTTTTGACGAGCTTTTGGGACACTGGCGCACACAGGTTGATATTGAGAACCACTCAATCAACAACCTTGTAGATAAGGACACCGCGCCAGCCCTTATTCTCCATAGTGACGATGATGACATTGCCCCTGTATATGGAGCTACAAGCTACTACAAAGCCCTCAAACATCACGGTGTAAAGGCGTCAATGCACATCTACCCTTCAGGTGGTCACGGCTGGCGTGGCGTGAAGGATTTTGTGTATCGACAGCAGTGGATGGAGGCAACTCTGGAGTGGATTTTATCGTTCTAACAAACATGACAACAAACAATTAAAAACAATACAATTATGAAAAAGTTATCAATTATTCTTGCTGCAGCAGCTATGGCAATTAACGTTTCAGCTCAGAAGACCATCACCCTCTCTCTTGAGCAGAGTGGAGCAGATGAGATTATCACAAACTTCTGGAACAACAAGAAGGCGCCTCACTCAAATGAGGAGACACGCGATGAGAAGCTCAACGAGCGCCTACACTTCTCACAGACCTCTCAGACAGACTTCTACATCTACAAGGCAGACCCTGCAAAGGCTACCGGTCAGGGTATTGTAGTGCTTCCTGGTGGCGGTTATAGCAAGGTTTGTATCGCTCACGAGGGTTTTGAGATTGCAAAGTACTACCGCGATCTTGGTATCTCTTGCGTAGTTGTTAAGTACCGTCTGCCAAACCTCGGCCACAAGGAGGTACCGCTTGAGGATGCACAGGCTGCTCTCAAGTATATGCGTACAAAGGGTAAGAAGTGGGGTGTTGACCCTGCACAGGTAGGTATCTGCGGTAGCTCTGCAGGTGGTCACTTGGCTGCTTACACCTCAAACTTTACTGAGGACAAGGATAAGCCTGCCTTCTCTATCCTCTTCTACCCTGTAATCACAGGTACTACTTGGGCAACTCACCAGAATACATTCCAGTATCTGCTCGGCAAGAACCGTACAAAGAATGAGCAGGAGTACTACTCACTTGAGAATCGTGTAACTACAACTACACCTCCAACAATTCTTCTCCTCTCTGATGACGACCTTACAGTTCCGCCAATCAGCTCTATCCTCTACTACGAGGCTCTGAAGGCAAATGGTGTCCCTGCAACAATGCACATCTACCCTTCAGGTGGTCACGGCTGGTGCGGTCACGATGAGTTCAAGTACGCAGAGCAGTACAAGGACGCTCTTGCAGACTTCCTCAAGATTCAGAGCAAGAACGCAAAGTCAAAGAAGTAATATCTACACCGAAATAAATATCTTTTAGAACATATTATGGCAGAAAGTTCAATTTTAATGCGCCTCGACGGTCTGAAAATCAAGTACGAGGAGCTCGGTCAGAAGCTAACCGACCCTGAAGTGATTGCAGATGTTAAGGCGTTTGTACAGTACAACAAAGAGTATCGCGAGTTAGAGCCAATCATTGAGACCTCTGATCGCTATCGTAAGGCACTTGCAGACCTTGCAAATGCTAAGGACATCCTCGCCACAGAGAAGGATGAGGAGTTCCGCGAGATGGCACGTATGGAGATCTCTGAGCTTGAGCCTGCGATTGTGCAGATGGAGGAGGAGATCAAGCTGTTGCTTATCCCTAAGGACCCTCAGGATGCAAAGAATGCAGTGCTTGAGATTCGTGGTGGTACAGGCGGTGATGAGGCGGCTCTGTTTGCAGGCGATTTGATGCGTATGTACACCAAATATATCGAGAGCAAGGGTTGGAAGTACGAGATTACCTCATTCTCTGAGGGTGCTGTTGGCGGTTACAAGGAGATTATCATGAAGGTCACCGGAAATAACGTCTATGGTACACTTAAGTATGAGTCAGGCGTGCACCGTGTGCAGCGAGTACCTCAGACAGAGACTCAGGGCCGTGTACACACCTCTGCGTCATCTGTTGCAGTGCTCCCTGAGGCTGATGAGTTCGATATCGAGGTCTCTTGGAATGATATTCGTAAGGATATCTTCTGTGCATCTGGTCCTGGTGGACAGAGCGTTAATACAACCTACTCGGCTATCCGACTCACCCACATCCCTACAGGTATTGTAGTGCAGTGTCAGGATCAGAAGTCACAGATTAAGAATACCGAGAAGGCTTTTGAGGAGTTGCGTACCCGTATCTTCAACCTTGAGTATCAGAAGTATCTCGATGAGATTGCATCGAAGCGTAAGACCCTCGTATCAACAGGTGACCGCTCGGCAAAGATTCGTACATACAACTACCCTCAGGGTCGAATCACCGACCACCGTATTAACTACACAATCTACAACCTCGGCGCCTTTATGGATGGCGATATTCAGGACTGTATCGACCACCTGATTGTTGCTGAGAATGCAGAGCGTCTGAAGGAGCAGGAGCTTGGTTAAACTATGCGACACTATCTGACCATAATCGTACTATCTCTGCTGTGGCTTACTGCCGCAGCAGAGGATGGTCGTATGCCTATATACATAGTCAATGGCCAGATACGCAGCGATGTTGCCGACATCCCTGAGAAGAATATCGAGAAGATCGAAACCCTGCCTGCTGACGAGCAGAGTGTCGCCAAGTACGGCGAGCAGGCCAATAATGGTGTGGTGATAATCACCCTCTGTTATGACATTGCGGCAGAGTTTCCTCTTTCCGACAACTTTTCGAGCTACATAGCCTCACAGACCAAGTGGAGAGAGAGCGACCCCGTGGCACGATTTGTAATGCGATTTACTATCGAGCCGGACGGTTCACTTACTGAGGGGAGTGTTCTACAGTCCACCGACCGACAGTTTGCAAAGCGAGTGCTCAGTGCCGTCAAGGCGGCACCTAAGTGGAACCCCGCGACAAAACAGGGCACACCCGTTGCAAGTGAGCATCTGTTGATTGTTCAACTGCCAAAGGGTAAGCAGTTACCCCGCGAGCCATACATCATTATGCTATGAGAGAGTCATTCACACTCTATGAACTTCAGCGCATAATCGGTGCGGCTATCGAGCAATTTCTGGCAAAGCCCGTATGGATTAGTGCCGAAATTGCCGAGCTAAAGGTCAATGCCTCAGGACATTGCTACCTGGAGCTTGTTGAGCGAGATACACAGTCCGCTTCCGGCAAGGCCGCTAAGGCTCAGGCAAGGGCTGTAATTTGGAGGGGCCTCTATCCTCGTCTTGCAGCCAAGTTTGAGGGGGCTACGGGTAGGAAGTTATCCGCAAACCTGAAGATATTGGTTGAGGTTGCAGTATCTCACCACCCTGTCTATGGGCTGAGTCTGCAGATTAACGATATCGACCCGACCTACACCCTTGGAGATATTGAGCGCCAGCGAGAGATTACCATCGCACAGCTAAAGTCTGACGGAGTGTGGGATATGAACAGAGAGCTCTCTGTGCCGAGGGTGGTACAGCGTGTGGCGGTTGTATCAAGTGCAACTGCTGCGGGATATAGGGACTTTATGCAGGAGCTGATTCTCTCGCCATACAACATCCAAACCGTGCTTTTCGAGGCGACAATGCAGGGTGAGGGGTGTGAGCAGAGTGTTGTTGATTCTCTGATGGCGGTAGCCGAGAGGCAGAGCGAGTTTGATGCCGTGGCAATTATCCGTGGCGGAGGTTCAACGTCCGACTTGGAGTGCTTCAACAGCTATATGACAGCCCTCTGCGTAGCACAATTCCCGCTTCCGATACTTACAGGCATCGGACATGACAAGGATGTGAGCATTGTCGATATGGTTGCAGCCATACCTCTAAAGACCCCGACCGCCGTGGCGGCATGGGTTTGCAATACGGCAGAGAGGTTTGACGGGGAGTTAGAGTATGCTGCAGTGATGTTGCGCGAGAGTTGCCACAAGGTTACACAGGCAGCTGCAAGCAGGTTGGATAGCTACTCCGAGCAGCTACGACGAGTTGCCGAGCTTGCACTGACACGACAGCGCGAAAAGCTCAATAGCTACTCGTTACTTACCGAGAACTTTGCACCTACAAGGCTGTTAAAGCTCGGTTTTGCTGTTGCGAGGGCAGAAGGTAAGGTTATCCGCAGCACGGCAGATGTGGCTGTAGGTGATACGATCACCATAGATGTTGTCGATGGCAGTCTGAGTGCCAAAATTGTTGAGAAAAATGGGTAAAAAGGTTAATATTTCATACACCGAAGCGATGGCGGAGATAGAGACTATCCTCACCTCGCTACAGAGTAGCAGTTGCGATGTGGAGAGCCTGGCAAAAAAGGTTGAGCGCGCATCGGAGCTGATAGAGCTGTGTCGCAAAAAGTTGCGCAAGGCTGAGAGTGATGTAGAAAAACTGTTCGAGTAATGAGCTTTGTAGGAAAGAGTATTCGTCTGGTGCTTAACGCCATTCCACGCCCTATTCTTCAGCGCGTGGCGGGGTGGGCTGTGCCTATGCTCGGAGTGATATACGCGGGCAAGGGTCGAAAATGTCCAATCTGTGGCTGTGAGAGGCGCAAATTCCTCCCCTACGGATATGGCAAGGTGAGAGAGGATGCCCTATGCCCAAAGTGTCTGTCGCTGGAGCGTCACCGACTACTGTGGCACTACCTTATGAATAACGACAAGGAGCGCGAGAGGTTTCAGAGCCTTCCTACAATACTACACATTGCCCCGGAGGTTTGCCTGATGAAGGAGTTTAAGAAGATGTACAAATCTGCTCCGTATAGCTACATTACAGCCGACCTTGAGAGCCCACTTGCAGATATGCACTTTGATGTGCAGGCCATACCGATGGCAGATAATAACGTCGATATTATCATCTGCAACCACCTTTTAGAGCATGTTGAGAGCGACCATAAGGCTCTTACTGAATTGTACCGCATAATGCGCAAGGGCGGTATGGGTGTAATGCTCGCACCAATAGACTATTCGCGCGACAATACATTCGAGGATGACACAATCACCGACCCCAAGCAGCGAGCTGAGGTATTCGGGCAGTACGACCATCGTCGAATATATGGAAAGGATTACCTCACCCGCCTTGCTGCTGCGGGCTTTGAGGCTGAAGAGATTGATTATGCAGCAGAGTTTTCAGTATCAGACCGCACCAGATTCAGTTTTGGTAGCGACAAATTATATATAGTCAGAAAATGAGTACAGTTTTAGAGCGATACAGCACCCTGCGCAGTAAAATCGCAGAGATGTTTTCAACAACCACACAAGAGTTGGTCGATAAGGCACTGATATTTGCCGACAGCCACCTGTGCGAGCAGAGCCGTTACAATGGAGCTCCGATGCTCGACCATGCAGTAAATGTTGCATATATCGTGGCAACAGAGGTGGGATTGGGCAGAAACTCAACCATCTCGGCAATTATCCACGATGTTATCCGCCTTGCAGCAAAGAGTGGCGACGAGGAGAGGCTCGATACGCTGCTTACAGAGTGTAAAGAGTTGTTCGGTGAGCAGGTTGTAGGTATTGTCAGCGGACTTGCAAATATATCGGAGCTAAAGTTCAACACGCACAAGGAGCAGGCCTCGTCGTTCCGCGACATGATTGTAGCCTACTCTGAAGACCCGCGTGTGATTCTTATCAAACTCGCCGACCGCCTTGAGGTGATGCGCTCAATAGCTATCTTCCCGGAGGCAAAGCGCAAGAAGAAGAGCTGGGAGAGCATGAATCTCTATGCGCAGATTGCACATAAGCTCGGTCTGTACAATATCAAGAGCGAGTTGGAGGACCTTGCCCTCAGTCAGCTCGAGCCGGAGAGCTATCGCCATATCGTTGGCAAGCTTGCCGAGAGCGAGGAGGAGCGTCTTGCCTTTATTGAGCACTTCCTTGAGCCTATTCGCAAGGCTCTGGATGCTGCGGGCATCAAGTACCACATCAAGAGCCGTACAAAGTCGGTTTACTCTATCTGGAACAAGATGCGTAAGCAGCAGGTGCCATTTGAAGGTGTCTATGACATCTTTGCACTGCGCATTATCATCGACTGTCCAAAGGAGCAGGAGAAGGCTCAATGCTGGGTAGTATATTCTATCGTCAGCGACTTCTACACCCCGAATACAGACCGTATGCGCGACTGGATTACCATTCCAAAGTCCAACGGTTATGAGAGTCTGCACACGACAGTCTCTGCGGGTGACGGCAAGTGGGTTGAGATTCAGATTCGTACCGAGCGTATGGATGATGTGGCTGAGCTGGGTATTGCTGCACACTGGCGATACAAGGGTGTTAATCAGGGTGCACAGACCTCTGAGCAGTGGTTGCAGCGTCTTCGCGAGCTGATGGATGAGACTAAGGAGGATATTGCCGAGCGTTTCGATGCAAAGCCTGCCTCTGGCGAGATATTTATCTTTACCCCAAACGGAGATATCCGCAAACTTCCTGAGGGTGCTACTGTTCTCGACTTTGCATTTGACATCCACACCAACTTAGGCTCGACCTGCTCAGGTGGTAAGGTCAATGGTCGTGCCGTACCTATCCGTGAGCAGCTCAAAAATGGCGATATTGTCGAGATTATGTCGCAGAAGAACCAGCAGCCAAAGGCCGACTGGCTCAACTTTGTTGTAACGACAAAGGCTCGTCAGCGCATCAAGGCCTTTATCCGTGAGGAGCAGGCAAAGAATGCAAAGCTCGGACGTGAGGAGTTGGAGCGCAAACTGAAGAACTGGAAGCTCACCTCAAAGAGCATTGATGAGGTGGTTGCCTACCTCTGTAAGTTCTACAAGCAGCGCACCGGAACGGCCCTCTACGAGCTTATCGCAACCGAGAAGATAGACCTTGCTACAGTAAAAGAGCTTATCACTCGCTGGCTTTCAGGTGAGGCAGACGAGGAGCGACGTGCAGCAGAGGCGGCAGCCGAGCGTGCCCGCAGAGAGGCTCAGCAGCCTGTAAAACAGACCTCTTCGGATGCGCTTGTGATTGACGAGGGTATCAACAACATCGTCTATAAGCTTGCTAAGTGTTGCAATCCGATTAAGGGCGATGATATCTTCGGATTTGTGACTATAAATGCCGGCATTACCATCCACCGCTCAGACTGTCCGAACGCAAAACACATTCGCAAGAACTACCCATACCGCATTATGGAGGCTAAGTGGCGCGAGCATGCGCAAGGCTCATTCCGCGTGACAATAGCCATCACCATTAACGACTCAGCAGGCGTTGTAAACCAGATTACAGAGGTTGTCAGCCGTGATTTGAAGCTCAACATCCGAACAATAAACCTCTCCTCTCGCGGAGATGGCACAGGCGTAGGAACAATCAGTGTTGAGGTGCCTTCAACATCTGTTGTAGATATGCTCCTGCACGCAATAATGCGAATAAAGGGTGTGCAACGAGCAGTACGTGTAAATAACTAAAACCTAAATAACGATGAAACGAATCTTAAATCTTCTTCTGATGCTTGCCCTCTTTGCGACAGCAACAGCACAGAGCACCTTTACCTCTGCCCTCAAGGCAAAGGCGAAAGGCAAAGCAAATCTCTATGGCATTGTAGAGTGTAGTGGCAAACCTGTTGCGGGCGTAGCCGTATCGGATGGCCACCAGATTGTGCTGACAAACAAGAAGGGTCAGTACTGCCTCACCTCAGAGAAACGCAACGGCAACGTATTTATCACCATTCCAAGTGGTTATGAGGCTACAACTGCCGGCGATGATATTGTGCCGCAGTTCTGGGCAGAGCTCAGTAGCGATGTAAAGGTTGTTGAGCGTCACGACTTTGCCCTGAAGGCTGTCAATCAAGATCGCCACGTAATTGCTGCTGTGACCGACATCCACATTGCCAACCACCACAACGATTTATCAAACTTCCGCGACATCTTCATACCACAGCTCACAGAGGAGTTGGAGCAGTACAAGAAGGCGGGCATTCCTGTATATACACTCTGTTTGGGCGACAGTACCCACGAGATATATTGGTACGACTACCTATATGATATAGGTGACTTCCGCCGCACTCTTGCTGATGCGAAGTATCCTACTCCGTTCTTCAACACCATGGGTAACCACGACAACGATGGTGCGACACCTTGCAATGACCAGACCGACTTTAATGCCACAGCAAAGTACCGCAAGGCGTTTGGTCCGACCTACTACTCTGTAAATATAGGTAAGGTGCACTACATCATGCTCGATAACATCCACTACATCAACAAGCCTGGCGGCAAGAAGGCAAAGGGTATTGTCGGCGCGCGAAATTACAGCTACGACATCTCTCCTGAGCAGATGGAGTGGCTTAAGAAGGACCTTGAGCTGGTAACAGACAAGAGCACCCCGATTGTTATCGGTGTTCATGCTCCGATATACCGCTACAAAAATGGTCGCGATGGCAAGATAAACATCTCCCTTACAGAGCCAAGCGCAACAGAACTGACAAAGTTGCTCAGCCAGTTCTCAAACGTCCACATCCTTTCGGGTCACACCCATCGCAACCGCACAACATACGGTTCTGATGACAAGTCACGCCCTGAGATTGCAAATATCACTGACCACAACATCGTTGCCGTATCGGGCTCATTGTGGTACTCTTCAGGCTTTGGTGGCCCTATGCTCGGCTCACTTGGAGAGCCTGCCGGCTGCAAAATCTTTACAATCGACAACAAAGATATCAAGTGGTACTTCAAGGCTACACAGTTTTCAGCCAAGGAGCAATTTAGCTGCTTTGATATGAACGCTGTTCGTGACTACTTCAAAAACAATGGCGAGGTACGAGTATTTATCGACAAGTTCCCTGAGCGTACAGACTACGCTACTTGGGAGACAGATAACAGCGTGATGATTAATGTCTGGGATTGGGCAAACGACTGGAAGATTAAGGTCACTGAGAATGGCAAAGAGCTGAAGGTTGTCCGCAAGAAGGCTGAGCACCCGCAGATGCTTGTCGGCCTTGACCTCCCTAATACCCTTTGGCTCCACAAGTTCGACAAGAAGAACAACAAGCGCAAGCCACATCCACATATGTTCCACGTCACAGCCTCAGCCCCGGATACAACTATCGAGGTTACTGTAACCGATGGCTTTGGAAATGAGTATCATCAGACCATGGAGCGACCAAAACCTTTTAGTGTACATATGAAATAACCAAACGATATGAAAAAGAGTCTCCTACTAACAATTCTGCTCGCTGTCACCCTGACAGCCTCGGCGCAGAGCAAATTTATCTCAACCCTTCAGGCAAAGGCTGCAAAGGGTGCGACAATCTATGGCGTTGTTGAGTGCGATGGCACTCCGCTCGAAGGTGTTGCAGTATCCGATGGTTACAGCATTGTAAAGACCGACAAAAAGGGAGTCTATAACCTCACATCAGACAAGCGCAACGGAACGGTATTTATCACCATTCCAAGCGGTTACGAGGCATATACAGAGGGTGCAGATGTTGTTCCACAGTTTTGGGCACATCTGACCGCCGAGCCAACAACAGCCGAGCGTCACGACTTCTCACTTCGCAAGGTTGACAACGACAACCACGTCATCGTAGCTGTGACAGATATCCATTTGGCAAATCTGTTCAATGACGTAAGCCTGTTTACCAACTCTTTTGTTCCGAGCGTAAAGGCCGAGATTGAGCAGTATCGCAAGCAGGGTATTCCTGTATATACTATATGTATGGGCGATAGCAGCTTTGATATATATTGGTATGACTACCTCTATGATATCGGCAACTTCCGCCAGACACTTGCCGATGCAAAGTACCCGACACCATTCTTCAACACTATGGGTAACCACGACAACGATGGTGCAACTCCTTGTGACGAGAATACCGACTGGAACGCATCAGCAAAGTATCGCCAGGTATTTGGCCCGACCTACTACTCTGTGAACATCGGTAAGGTTCACTACATTATGCTCGACAACCAGGTCTATCTCAACGAGCCACTGCCAAATGCAAAGCCGGGCAAGGGTATTGTCGGTGCTCGCAACCGCGTCACATCAATCACCCGCAACCAACTCGATTGGCTGAAGAAGGATTTGGCCACCGTTACCGACAAAAACACACCTATTGTCTTTGCTGTGCACGCACCTATCTTCCGCTATGATGACTATATGGGAGCACCGATAAAGTGCAACCTGCCTGTTGAGCAGCGAGATGAGTTTACAGCCCTGCTCAAGGATTTTCCAACTGTACACATCCTCTCAGGCCATACACACCGCAACCGTTGCTGCTATGGTAAGGATGATGCTGCGCAACCAGACATTGCAAACATTACAGACCATACCGTCTCTGCCGTATCTGGTACCCGTTGGCATACAACAGCCTTTGGTGGCCCTCAGATTGCCGTTACCGGCGACCCTGCTGGCTGCAAAATCTTCAAGATGAACAACAACGACATCAGCTGGTACTTCAAGGCGACAGAGTTCGATGCCAACACCCAGTTCCGCTGCTTTGATATGAATCAGGTGGGCCACTTCTACAACACCTCTGGTGAGATGAAGGTCTTCCTTGACCACTATCCAAAGCGCACAAACTACGGAAAAATGGAGGGTACAAATCAGGTGATGATTCACGTCTGGGATTGGGCCAACGACTGGAAAATCAAGGTTACTGAGAATGGCAAGGAGCTCGATGTTGTCCGCAAGAAGGCTGAGAACCCTCAGTATGTACTCTCTTACGAGGTGGCAAAGCGACTCTGGACATTTGACTTGGGCTCAGCGTCAAGCAAAAAGAAGATTCGCCATCCTCATATGTTCCATGTAACCACCTCATCGCCAAACTCAACTCTCGAGGTGACTGTTACCGACCGTTTTGGCAACGAGTATCACCAGACTATGGAGCGACCTAAGCCATTCCACCTACACATGAAATAGCCTAAGCCATGAAACGACTACTAATCACATTTCTGACCCTGAGCGTCGCTGTAGCAGCTTCTGCTCAGAGCACATTCACCTCAGCCCTCAAGGCAAAACCGGCAAAGGATGCGACCATCTATGGCACTGTCGAGTGCGATGGAGTGCCAATGGAGGGTGTTGCCGTATCTGACGGATACAACATCGTCAAGACCGACAAGCGTGGCGTGTATAACCTCGCCTCAGAGAAGCGCAATGGCAATGTATTTATCACCATTCCGAGTGGCTATGAGGCTCCTGTCGCACCAGGGGATGTCCAACCTCAATATTGGGCAGCTCTTACTGCTGACAGCGCAACCCCTGAGCGTCATGACTTTGTACTGCGTAAGGTTAACAACTCTCGCCACGTAATGCTTGCCATTACCGATATCCACATCTCACACCAGCTTGACGACCTTGCTCAGTTTGAGTCAATTGTTCTGCCTCGTCTGCGCGTTGAGGTCGATAAGTATCGTATGCAGGGCATCCCTGTATATACAATGTGTATGGGCGACAGTAGTTTTGACCTATTCTGGTACGACTATCTCTTCGATATCCATGATTTCCGCAATACAATCCAGAAGGTGGGCTACCCTACGCCTATCTTCCACGCCATGGGTAACCACGATAACGACGGTGCAACCGAGCCTAATGAGAGTACCGACTTCAACGCTGCTCAAAAGTACCGCGAGGCCTTTGGTCCGACATACTACTCCTTCAATATCGGCGATATTCACTACATCATGCTCGACAACATCTGCTACTACAACCACACAACTCCAAAGATGAAGAAGGGCAAGAATATAGTTGGTGCTCGCAACTACGAGCATATAGTCATTGAGGAGCAGCTGGAGTGGCTCCGGAAGGATTTGGCGATGATTGAGGATAAGAACACCCCGATTGTTGTCGGCATGCACTCGCCTGTCTTCCGTATGCTCTCAGAGCACGACTCTAAGGAGCTGTATAGTTACTTCCACGACAGTGAGGGTAACCGCACACTGCCTCCGGCGTTCTACTTCGCCTCTACATTTGCGGACTTTAAGCAGGTACACTTCCTGACCGGTCACTCTCACAAGCTCATCACAACCCACTGCAAAGAGGCGACAGCCTATCCACAGATTGCCAATATCATTGACCACAATGTAGGTGCAATTTGCGGTGCTTGGTGGCTCACTGCAGCTCACGGCGGCCCACACCTCTCACCAGATGGAGCACCGGCAGGATTCAAAGTCTTCCCTGTCAACGGTAGAGATATCGAGTGGTACTACACTGCAGCCGAGTGTGGTGCAGAGATGCAGTTCCGTAGCTTCGACATGAACTCTGTACGCGACTACTACCGCAACAATGGCGAGATGCGCGTATTTTTGGAGAATAATCCTGCCCGCACAGACTTTGCTCAGGTAGAGGATAACCGCGTGGCAATACACATTTGGGATTGGGCTCCCGACTGGAAGATTAGCGTAACTGAGAACGGCAAAGAGCTTGAGGTTACACACCTGCCGATGGAGAATCCACAATATACTGTTGCCTACTGTATTCCGAAGTCTGTTTGGCGTCGTAACCTGACAAAGAACGCTTTTGCGGCAGATACTACTGCACATATGTTCCACGTTACGGCATCTGCCCCTGATACGACTCTCGAGATAACAATCACCGACTCATTTGGTCATACATATACCGAGACAATGGTGCGACCTAAAGAGTTCTCAAAACATATGAAGTAACAACTTAGAACACAACCTAATATGAAGAAAGATTTTGTAATTGGATTGGACTACGGTACCGACTCGGCACGCGCCGTACTTGTCAATGCTCATACCGGAGAGCAGATTGCCGAGGCTGTTCACAACTACGCCCGTTGGTCACGTGGCGAGTATTGCAATGCACTTGAGAGCCGTTTCCGTCAGCACCCACTCGACTATATCGAGGCGCTGAAGAACGTTCTTCATGGAGTATTGGACGGCAATAAGGATATCGCGCCACTTGTACGCGCAATATCAGTCGATACCACTGCAAGTACACCTTGTCTTACTGACGAGAATCTGCAGCCTCTCTCACTCAAAGATGAGTATAAAGATAACCCTGACGCGATGTTCGTTCTGTGGAAGGACCATACAGGTGTTGCCGAGGCAGCTGCTATTGAGGAGGCTTGTCGCAAGAGCGAGACCGACTATACCCAGGTTTCGGGCTACCACTACTCAGCTGAGTGCTTCTGGGCAAAGGTTATGCACCTGCTCGGCACAAATGCAGATATGCGTCGTGATGCCCGCTCAGTAATCGAGTGTAGCGACTTTATCTGTGCGACACTTGCCGGAGTAACAGACCCTGTTCAATCTCGTATGGGTCACTGCAATGCCGCACAGAAGATGTTCTGGAGCGAGGATTGGGGCGGTTTCCCACCTGAGAGTTTCTTTGAGTCACTCGACCCTGCACTTGTTCCGATTTTGCGTACGCTCAATGCCAATAAGTACACTTGCGACAAACCATACGGCACAATCAGCGCAGAGTGGGCAGCAGAGCTTGGTCTTAACAGCGATGTGGTTATCGGTTGCGGTAATGTTGACTCACACCAGGGTGCTATCGGTGCCGGTGTAGCATACAAGCGCGCAATGATTAACCTCGGAACATCGGGCTGCTGCATGTTTGTCATCCCGAGTGAGGTCTTGGGTGGCAGAATCATCGACGGCGTATTTGGTCAGGCAGAGAGCTGTATCATCCCGGGTCTTGTCGGCTTTGAGGTTGGTCTGTCGGCATTTGGCGATGCATATGCTTGGTTGCGCCGCACACTTGCATATCCTACAGTTGAGATTCTTGCAAAGAGCGATAAGGTAGATGCTACAACACGTCAGGCACTTGTAGATGAGGTGCTCGACAATATCCTTGTAAAGCTCGGAGAGGATGCTGCAAAGATTACCCCACGCCTTGATGCTCCATTTGCTACAGATTGGTTCAACGGTCGTCGCTCACCGGAGCCAAATCAGCTGTTGTGGGGCTCACTGATGGGTCTGCGTCTATCAACAACAGCGCCAGAGCTCTACTATGCCGTTGTTGAGGCTACAGCACTTGCGATGAAGACCATTGTTGACCACCTTGCTGAGCGCGATATTGAGTTTGACTCATTTATCGGCGTTGGTGGTATCTCGCAGAAATCTCCATTTGTAATGCAGATGCTGGCAGATGCTATCGGTAAGGATATTCACGTTTCAGAGTGCAAGCAATCTTGCGCCCTGGGTTCGGCTATCTGCGCATCTGTTGTTGCAGGTATATATCCGACTATCGAGGCGGCACAGGAGGCACTCTGCCGACCTATCATCCGCACATACAGCCCTGATGCCACTCGCCGTGCTCTGCTTCAGAAGCGTCACGAGCTATACCGCGCAGCAGGTAAATTCACAGAATCACTAATTTAACATATAAAAGTACTATGAAAACTATCAATGAGTCAGCACGCGAGATTAAAGTACGTGCAGAAGTAGATGTTCTGGTTGTAGGCGCAGGTCCTGCCGGCATTATGGCTGCTGAGGCGGCTGCTAAGGATAAGAATCTTAAGGTTATGCTTATCGAGCAGCGCGGTTACATGGGTGGAAACCTTACAATCGGTCTTCCAATCCTCTCTTTCCTCGGCCCTAAGGGTAATCAGGTCGTAAAGGGCGGTGCTCAGAAGTTTATCGACCGTATGTGGGCAAAGGGTGCTGCAAGCGAGCATAAGCCTTGTAAAAACCATATGTCACTGACAATCATCGACCCAGATCAGGCAAAGACTGTTGCTTGGGAGATTATGGACGATGCAGGCGTTGAGGTACTGCTCTATGTATTTGTTACCGATACTATTGTCGAGAATGGCAAGGTTAAGGGTGTAATTATCGAGAGCAAGGCTGGTCGTGAGGCTATCCTCGCTAAGACAGTTATCGACTGTACCGGTGATGGTGATGTTGCCTTCCGTGCAGGTGTTGAGTGCAACAAGGGTGACGAGAATGGCGGTATGCAGCCACCAACCCTTATGTTCCTCATGCGTGGCGTAGAGATGCAGAAGCTCCGTGACGCTATCTGCAACGAGCCTGAGAAGTACGATATGGACGTTATGCCGACCTCTCAGTTCCGCGAGGGTAAGTTTATCACCGTAGGTCTTCGTGGCAGAATCTTGGAGGCTCAGCAGAAGGGTTACAACATCCCTGTAGCGCGTACAATCCTTATCACCGGCCTCGGTGAGGATGAGATTTGGGTAAACATGACCCGCGTATCTGGCGTAGATGCAACAGACCCTGTAAGCTATACAAAGGGTGAGCACGACGCTCGCAAGCAGATGTACGATGTTATCGCATACCTCAAGGACTTTGTTCCAGGCTTTGAGAACTCATGGCTTGAGCGCGCAGCAGCGTTTATGGGTATCCGCGAGACCCGCGTAATTGTTGGTAAGTATGTTATGACTGCTCAGGATATTCTAGAGCAGAAGCCATTTGAGGATGCTATTGCCGTTGCCGGTTATCCGGTAGATATCCACCACGCACAGGGTGGCGACTGCACAATGCTCTTCTGCGAGGATGCATACGATATCCCATACGGCGTACTTGTACCACAGACTATCGAGGGTCTGCTCGTAGCTGGTCGTTGCTCGGCTATGGATCACGAGGCTATGGCTGCAACCCGCGTAATGTCAACATGTATGGCACTTGGTGAGGCTGCAGGTACTGCTGCTCGCATCGCCCTTGAGGATGGTGTTGAGGTTAGCGCAGTTGAGGTAGCGAAGGTTCAGAAGGCTCTGCTTGAGAACGGAGCATATTTGGGCGAAGGTAGAACTCTAATGTAAAAACTGACTATGAAGACATATTTTGAACCAGCACGCGAAGTGAAGGTTCGTGCTGAAGTTGATATCCTTGTTGTAGGTGGTGGCCCTGCCGGCATTATGGCTGCTGAGGCGGCTGCTAAGGGTGGCAAGGCAAAGGTTATGCTCCTTGAGCAGCGCGGATTCTTGGGTGGAAATCTCATCCTCGGTCTGCCTATCCTCTCTATGCTTGACAAGGATGGCAATCAGATTATCAAGGGTGCTACAGGCAAGTTCGTTGAGCGTCTGCAGCAGCGCGGAAAGGCTACCGGTCACAAGCGTTGCAAGCTCCACATCTCACTTACCATGGTTGACCCGGAGGCTGTAAAGACCCTCTGCTGGGAGATTATGGACGAGAATGGTGTTGAGGTGCTGATGTATGTCAATGTTGTCGATACACTTGTTGAGAATGGCAAGGTTACAGGCGTAATTATCGAGAGCAAGGCGGGTCGTGAGGCTATCCTTGCTAAGACCATTATCGACTGCTCAGGCGATGCCGATGTTGCCTATCGTGCAGGTGTTGAGTGCACTAAGGGTGATGAGAAGGGCCGTATGCAGCCACCAACCCTGATGTTCTCTATGCGCGGTGTAGATATTGCGCAGGTTCGCGACAATGTTGTCAACCACTCGGACAAGTATGGTATGGATATCATGCCACCAGAGCAGTTCCGTGAGGGTAACTTTACAATGGTTGGCTATCGCGACCAGCTGAGTGATGCCATCTCAAAGGGATTCAACATCACCGTTGCCCGTACAATCTTCATGACAGGTCTCAAGGACGACGAGCTGTGGGTAAACATGACCCGCGTATCGGGTGGTGACGCTACAGACCCTGCAAGCTATACTGCCGTTGAGCGCGAGTGTCGCAAGCAGATGTACGACGTTGCTCGTTACCTTATCGAGTATATCCCTGGCTTCGAGAAGGCTTGGATTGAGACCGTACCTCCATTTACCGGTATCCGCGAAACCCGCGTGATTGTCGGTAAGTACGTTATGACCAGCGAGGATCTGCTGGAGGCTCGTAAGTTTGACGATGTTATCGCCGTTGCAAGCTATCCGATTGACCTCCACCATGAGGAGGGTGGCGACTGTACGCTCATCTATGGTAAGGGCTCGTACGATATCCCATATCGCACACTTGTACCTCAAACAATTGAGGGTCTGCTCGTAGCCGGCCGCTGCTCATCTATGGATCACGGAGCTATGGCAGCAACCCGCGTAATGTCAACAGTCATGGCTATGGGTGAGGCTGCAGGTACCGCTGCTCGCATCGCTGTTGAGGATGGTGTTGAGCCATCGGCAGTTGATGTGGCAAAACTGCAGGCCGCACTTAAAGAGAATGGCGCTTACTTGAGATAAGAGATGAGACAAATTCTGCTTCTTCTCACTATGTTCTTGGTTGTAGGCTGTCAGAGGACTTCTGACAGCACTACACACCGAGTAATGAGTGCCAATATCCGCATCACAGGCCTTGAGGCCGATGAGGTGGATGGCAGACGCTGGGATGACCGCAAGCACTATATGATTGAGGTTATCCGCAGCTACAACCCCGATGTTGTGATGATGCAGGAGGTTATCTACGACTCCTACGCCTTCTGTAAAGAGCAGCTGAGCGACTACTTCGCATTCGGTTTCGAGGGGCCGGAGATGGACCCTTATACTGAGGGTTATCACCTTATCGGTAAGAATGTTATCTTCTTCAGCAAGAGCCGCTACGAGCTTGTTTCGGCAGGTTGCTATTGGCTCTCTGAGGAGCCGGTTATGGCAGGTAGCATCAGTTGGGGAACAACCCGCGCACGCCATGCAAATTGGGTTAGAGTCCTAGACCGCAAGACAGGCAAGCAGATGCGTCTGATAGATATCCACCTCGACCATATGTCGAAGGAGGCCAAGGTTAATCAGGCGAAGATGATTGTCCGCGAGGCGGCCCAGTATCAGGAGGATTTCCCACAGATTATCTGTGCCGATTTCAACTCTCGCAAGTATGAGGAGCAGGTTATCCACTTTACCGAGAACGGATGGACAGACTGCTACGATGCACTCCACGACGGAGTTGAGTTTGGTCATACCGCTCACGCCTTTGAGGGTCTAAAACGCCCACAGCGCGAGGGCAAGGGTCGTATCGACTATATCCTGACAAAGGGTGGCGCAAAGGCTCTGAGCTGTGAGATTATCACAGACCACCGCGGCGATATGTATCCATCGGATCACTACTTCATGATTGCCGAAATTGCTATCGAATAATGGTACAACGAGTCATCATATCACTCTGCTGTCTGCTACTGTGCAACACGGTAGCAGCTCAGCAGGTTGATGACTACCGCTACTACAAACTCTATGAGGATGATACTGAAATAGCTCTTGCCGAGGAGGGGACAGACACTCTCTTCACCCCCAAGCAGAGCAAATTGTGGTACAAATCACTCCTCGACAGCTCCTCTGCCGTTATCAACAACCGCCACGGCATAGGCTACTATGACCGTCAGCTCTTCTTTGACGGCATTACTCTTCCAAAAATTGGGCAAAGTCGTCTATCAAGGCTCTCGCTTATCCGAAAAGAGAACCTTGCAACAGAGAACGAACACTACACCTCAACACAACCCATCAGAGAGCAGACAGCCGTTGGTATCAATCTGACAACGCGCAACTACCTGGGTGGGGTCTCCGCCTCACTATCACATGCTCTGTCCGACAGATGGTCATTGGCTACCGACCTCTACATCCGCAGCGGCAGAGATATGCATATTGAGGGGGTATTCACCTCCGAGGCATCCATTGCCCTCTCAGCCCTCGGTAGGCCCGACTCACTGAGCAGCCTATCCCTGCTCCTACTCTTTACACCCTCTGAGCGTGCCGGTCGTAAGGCAGCCGTTGCCGAGACCTTTACACTCACGGGCAACAACTATTACAACCCCGCATGGGGCTATCAGAACGGCAAGGTTCGCAGTGCAGACATATCGCGCACCCTACTCCCCACTGCCGCAGCCTCTTACAAGAGAAGGCTTAGCGACAAGAACTCACTCCTTGTCAGCCTCTGCACCACCATTGGCGAGCAGTCAGACAACAGCATCGACTGGCTCAATGCCGCAACACCTCTGCCCGATAACTACAGAAAATTACCCAGCTACTTCTATGATGAGCAGGCAGAACAAGCTGTAACCGCGGCGTGGAGTAGTAACGACCACCGCTACACCCAGATAGATTTCGATGAGCTACACCGCCGTAACGCCCTGCACGGCGATGCTATATACCTGATGAGCGACCGAGTGCGCCAAATAACCGACCTGCAACTCTGTGCAGCTGTCTCAAATCAGATTAGTGACAGGGCGAAACTCCACTACGGCCTTCGTGCCACATATCTGCGCAGTCGCAACTTCAAGCGGGCAACAGACCTACTCGGAGGTGGTGAATTTTATGATATAGACTACTTCCTTGTCGATGACGACACCTTCTCCAATATGCTCCAAAACGATATGCAGAATCCAGACCGAAAGGTCGGTGTATCAGAGCGTTATGGCTACCACTACCTACTTGATAACATCACCTCTACCCTCTTTGCCTCGTTTGACGGTAGCCTCAACAATGCTCAGCTAAGGGCTACGGCTGAGGTAGGGGCACAACAGATATCTCGAAACGGACTATTCCAAAAGGAGCTGTTCTCAGACAACTCTTTGGGACGTTCAAGGCGCATAAACTTTACCCCGTGGGCTCTGAGCGCTGAGGTTCAATACGACCTCTCACCAACACAACAGCTCTATGGTCATCTTCGTGCCGAGGCTGTTGCAGCAGAGGGTGAACAACTCTTCCTGCAATCGCAGTATAACAACCGAGTTGTCGAAAATCCGACACTTGCAAAGCTATACACCGCAAATGTTGGCTATAGCCTCCACAACCACAAGCTCGCTGTAAATGCAAACCTATTTCTGCGTTACAACGCCAATCAGACCACCGTCTCGCACCTCTACTACGACGCTGCAGCCGAGTTTGCGGATGTTGTGACGAGCAATCTAAACACTCTGTGCTTTGGACTTGAGGCAGAGGCTCACATACTCCTCTCTAAGAGTTGGAGAGCAGCCGCAGGCATTTCCGTAGGTAGATACACCTACTCCGGCACCCCAAACATAAAGGTCTATGCCGATAACGACAACCGTCTGCTTGCAGATGAGAATATCGAGGCGGCAAGGGGTCTGCACCTTGGTCAAACCCCACAAATATCGACCTTTGGACAGATTGCCTACTCCTCACACGGTTGGCGAGTGGTGGCAGAGGCGCAGTACCATGCGCTGCGATACGTCTCACCATCACTTATAAGGCGTAGCGAGGCTATCCTCTCCCATGCTGCAACTGAGGCTGTTCGACAAGATTTCATCTCTCAGCAGAGGCTCGACAACGCCTTTACTATGAATCTGACACTCTCAAAGAGCCTATATCTCAGCCGATTTGCCCGTCAGATATACTCAAATGGTGCCGCCCCGCGATTTACAGACAGACATCCGCACTCTAAAATTACAATCTTCTTAGCTGTAAATAACCTACTGGGTAACAGCAACATATATCGTGGTTACGAGAGCTCTCGCATCTACAAACGCTATCTGTGGGAGGACTTTACCGCAACACCTCAACCATCATATCTACTCTACGCCTATCCCCGCACCTACTACCTGAGTGTGAGATTCAGTTTTTAGCCATCTGTAGAATTTTATTTTACAAAAATATTCCTTTTTTCCGCGACTTCTTTGTATATTTGTAGGATGAAACAGTACAAAGTTACAATAGTCGGTAGTGGAAATGTAGCCGAGGCCTTTGCAAGAGCTCTTAAAGAGAGTTCTAATAAGGTCGTTCAGGTCTATGCCCGCAACAAGGAGCGTGGCGAGGCCGTGGCTGCTCTGGCAGGTGCCGAGTGGTGCTCAGAGCCTGAGAATCTGAAAGTTGCAGACATCTACCTACTTTGTGTCAGCGACCGAGCCATAGCTGAGGTTGCCGCCTCGCTACCGGTGGCTGAGGGGGCTATCATTGCACACACTGCCGGCTGCGGAACGCTGGAGATGTTACCGGCAGCCTCTCGCAGAGCCATCATCTACCCATTTCAGACCTTTACAGCGGGTCGCGTGGTAGATTTTGGCAAGATTTACCTCTTTATTGAGGCGCAGGATGAGGCGACGCACCGTGAGGCTGCAGATTTTGCCTCAACACTTACGGGCAATGTCGCTTCGGCAGATGCCACTCTGCGTAGCAAGATTCACCTGGTGGGCGTCTTGGCATCTAACTTTGTAAACAACATGTATGCAACAGCCACCGAGGTGCTTGAGGGCGCGGGGCTGAGTTTTGATGTTGTTGCCCCAATTATCACCGAGGTTGCAGCAAAGGCTGTGGCGAGCGGCTCACCTGCAGCTATGCAGACAGGCCCTGCTGTGCGTGGCGACCATGCGACAATGGAGCGTCACCGAGAGATGCTTAGTGGCAACGAACTTTTGAGGACTATTTACGACAAGATAAGCGAAAATATATGGAGAATAAGAGAAACTTCAAAGAGATAATTGCCGATGTTGAGGCATTTATCTTTGATGTTGACGGAGTGATGACCGATGGCAAGATCATCCCTATCGATGGTGGCGACTTTATTCGTTGCTACTACGCTAAGGATGGCTATGCGCTAGCATATGCAGTAAAGCATGGCTGCAATGTGTGTGTTATCTCAGGTGGTTTTGGTAACAACCTTGAGTCTCGCATGCGCCGCTTGGGCATTGAGCATCGCTACTTGGGTTGCATGGATAAGATTGCTGCGCTGCACGACTTTGCAGAGAAGAGTGGCATCAACCTGAAGAATGCAATCTACATGGGTGACGATATTCCGGATTTGGAGTGTATGCGCGAGGTGGGTATCCCCGTAGCTCCGGCCGACGCCTGCTCAGAGGTATTGGAGGCTGCAATCTATATCTCCGAATACAACGGTGGCGCAGGTGCTGTTCGAGATATTATCGAGCAGGTGCTTCGCGTACAGGGTAAGTGGGCATTGGATTGCCAGGGTGTTATCGCAGCAGATGCTTCTCAAACAGCGTCACGATGAGAGAGATAGAGCGCAAATTTCTCATCTCGGATGACAGCTTTACTGCCCAAGCCACCTCATCCAACCGCATTGCGCAGGGGTATATATGCTCACGCAAGGTTACTGCCCGCGTAAGAATATACGGCAAGAGTGCCTTTATCACCTTCAAGGGTAAGAGCAAGGATGGTGGATTGAGCCGTTTCGAGTTTGAGAGAGAGATACCTGTACGATGTGCCGAGCTGTTGCTTGCCCGTTGTAGTGGCAGAGTTGAGAAGGTGCGCTATATAGTTCCATATCAGGGATACACTTGGGAGGTCGATATCTTTGAGGGAGAGAATGAGGGTCTTGCCCTTGCCGAAGTTGAGCTTTCGAAGACCGAGGAGCAACCACCACTACCCTCTTGGATTTGGAAGGAGGTTACTGAAGACTTCCACTACCGCAACTCCTACTTAGCAAAGCGCCCGTACAAAACTTGGTTTGAGTAGAGATTATTTTTGAGTAAAAATTATAAAAAGATATAACTATGTTTTTAGAAAATGCCAGCCAGAAGGGTTGGATTGAGGTAATATGCGGCTCGATGTTCTCGGGAAAGACCGAGGAGCTTATTCGCCGCCTGCGTCGCGCAGAGTTTGCGCACCTGAAAGTTGAGATTTTCAAGCCTTGTATTGATGTTCGTTACTCGGAGGATGAGGTGGTATCACACAACGCTACAACTATCCGTTCTACACCTGTCGAGTCGTCGCAGAACATTCTGCTGCTTGCATCAGATGTGGATGTTGTGGGCATTGACGAGGCTCAGTTCTTCGACCGCGGCATTGTAGATGTATGCCGTCACCTTGCCGACAACGGTGTTCGAGTAATCGTTGCCGGTCTTGATATGGACTATCTGGGCAAGCCATTCGGCCCTATGCCCGATCTGATGGCAACTGCGGAGTATGTCACTAAGGTTCACGCCATCTGTGTTCGTTGTGGCAATCTGGCACACCATTCGCACCGCTTGGCTGCAAATGATGCACTTGTAATGCTCGGCGAGAAGGATACATATGAGCCTATCTGTCGCCACTGCTTTGCTGAGCTGACAAAAATGGACAATAAAAAGTAATAACAATATCGTTTATATAGGAAACATTCAAATTATGAGCGAAGTAATTAACATTAAAGAGCTTAATGAGCGTATTGAGCGCGAATCACTTTTTGTAGATACACTGCGTCAGGAGATGGGCAAGGTTATCGTAGGTCAAAGCCACCTTATTGACACCCTGCTTATCGGTCTGCTCTCTAACGGACACATCCTGCTTGAGGGTGTTCCGGGACTTGCAAAGACCCTGGCAATTACAACTCTTGCTAAGGCTGTAGATGCAGATTTTTCGAGAATACAGTTTACCCCAGATCTGCTCCCTGCAGATGTTGTAGGTACACTGATCTACTCGCAGAAGAGCGAGGAGTTTACCGTTCGTAAGGGTCCGGTTTTTGCCAACTTCGTACTTGCGGATGAGATTAACCGTTCACCTGCAAAGGTGCAGTCAGCGCTGCTTGAGGCTATGCAGGAGCGCCAGGTGACTATCGGCGAGAATACATTCCGCCTCCCTGAGCCATTCCTCGTTTTGGCAACACAGAACCCACTTGAGCAGGAGGGTACATACCCACTGCCAGAGGCGCAGGTTGACCGTTTCATGCTCAAGGTTAAAATCTCATACCCTAAGCGTTCCGAGGAGCGCGATATCGTTCGCATGAACCTCAGTGGCGCAGGTATGCCACAGCCAAATAAGATTATCACACCGCAGGACATTGTTCGTGCGCGCCGCGTAGTGGAGGATGTCTATATGGATGAGAAGATTGAGAAGTATATTGTCGATATCATCTTCGCAACTCGTGAGCCGGCAGAGTACAACCTGCAGAAGCTACAGTCACTTATCGCCTACGGAGGTTCGCCTCGTGCAAGTATCTCACTTGCTAAGGCTGCTCGCGCATACGCCTTTATCCGTCGCCGTGGATATGTTATCCCAGAGGATGTTCGTGCCGTATGTCACGACGTATTGCGCCACCGTATCGGCCTTACATACGAGGCAGAGGCTGAAAACATCACCACAGAGGAGATTATTACCGAGATTCTCAATAACGTTATTGTACCATAATGGCTCAGAGCGAAAGCGATATTCTGAAAAGGGTTCGTAAAATCGAAATCAAGACCAGGGGTTTGTCGAATGAGATCTTCGCAGGAAAGTATCATACGGCATTCAAGGGGCGTGGTATGTCCTTCTCGGAGGTGCGCGAGTACCGCCTTGGCGATGATGTTCGAGATATCGACTGGAATGTTACGGCTCGCTCCCGAACTCCTCACATCAAGATATATGAGGAGGAGCGCGAGCTGACGATGATGCTTGTGGTCGATGTGAGTGGCTCTCGTAAGTTTGGCTCAACAGAGCAGACAAAGCAGAATATTATCACCGAAATTGCCGCCGTGCTCGCCTTCTCGGCAGCTCAAACAGGCGATAAGGTGGGCTGCATCTTCTTCTCTGACAAGGTGGAGAAGTTTATCCCTCCAAAGAAGGGTCGCAGCCACATTCTGATGATTATCCGCTCGTTGATAGAGTTTACTCCTCAGACAGAGGGCACTGCACTCTCGGAGGCTGTGCGTTATATGACCAACGTCAACAAAAAGCGTTGCACGACCTTCATCCTCTCCGACTTTATCAACCCTAAGAGCGATATGGAGAAGTTGGAGGATGCCCTGAAGATTGCCACATCGCGTCACGACCTTGTAGCTATCCGCGTGACCGACCCTCGCGATAAGGTGCTGCCGGATGTCGGCATTATTGAGATGCAAGATGCCGAGAGTGGCGAGAAGGTGTGGGTGGACAGCTCATCTGCTGCAGTAAGAGAGTTCTTTGCCCAGCAGTGGGAGAGCCGCAATCAGGCGATGGAGAATCTACTCAAGCACAACCGCATCGACACTGCTGAGGTCTCGACCGATGCAGACTATGTTGCAGAACTCATTAAACTCTTCAAACAGAGATGATTACACGACTAAAACATATTTTCCTCCTTGCCGTTGCTGCCATTGCGACACCGGCCCTCTCTGCGCAGTGTATCCCGCCAAAGGTCAGGGCCTATATTGAGCAGGACAGCGTGCTTATAGGCGACCGCTTCACTCTGACAATTGATGTTGAGAAGGATCAGGTGCAGGGCCTCTTCTTCCCCTCATTCAACACCAACAAAAAGGAGGGCGAGAAGGTGCAGTTTGGCATTGTTGAGTGCATTGAGGATCTACCTATCGACACAATCGAGCAGAAGGGTCGCATGTTACACCTGCGCAAGCGATATTCACTGACTGCGTACGACGAGGGTGTTTATAACCTCGGTCGCCCAAGCGTACTCTATGCCGACAAGAATATTGTCGATACCCTCTATGGCTCACGCGACTCGCTACGCATTGTGGTTTCGACCTTTAAGATCGACTCTACCTCAATGCTCATTGATATCAAACCCGTAAAGAACCTGCCATTCCGCTTTGGCGAGGTTTCGGGCTATTTTGGAGGTACGGTGCTTATGCTCGTTCTCCTTGGCTTTGCTATCTATCTATTGGCAAGACACTTAGCTAAGCGTGGCAAGAGCATTGCCGACCTATTCAAGCCAGAGCCACCGCTGCCGGCACATATCGTAGCTATAGCGGCGCTTGAGCAGTTGCAGAACCAGAAGCTGTGGCAGAACAACAAACATAAGGAGTACTACTCAGCCCTGACCGACATTCTGCGAACATATATCGATGGTCGTTTTGGTGTCGGTGCGATGGAGATGACTACAGACGAGATTATTGACGCCATAAAGGAGCTTGATCTCAATCAGAAGCTCTCGATGGATCTTGTCAGCCTACTTCGCGATGCCGACCTTGTTAAGTTTGCCAAGGCTACACCGGAGGCTGCAGAGAATGAGAGCGCCTTTAGCAAGGTCTATTACTTTGTTGAGGAGACCAAACCAGTAGAACAGACCGACGAAAACACAGAGGAGGATAAGTAGATGAATTACAGAGTATTATCAGTCATACTTACAGCCGTTGCCTCTCTGATTTTCGGCGAGGCTATGTGCCAGATGATGCCCGAAAGACGCCTTGTTCGTAAGGGCAACAGACAATATGAGCGTCAGGACTTCGATGCATCTCTTGACAGCTATGCCAAGGCGTTGCAAGAGGATCCAACATCCTTTGAGGCCAAGTTTAACACTGCCAATGGTCAGTTCCGCAAGGAGCTGATAGACAAGTCAGAGCAGACTCTGCGCAAGTTGGCACAAGACTCTACTCGCACAGATATTGAGCGCAGTGAGGTGGTGTACAACCTGGGCAATGCTCTGTTTGTTCAGCAGCGATTAGAGGAGGCTTTGGAGTGCTATCGTAATGCCATGCGCCTCAATCCCGATGACAAAGATGCCAAGTTCAACTATGCCCTGACCAAGGAGTTGCTCAAACAGCAGCAGCAGAATCAGCAGCAGCAACAGCAACAGCAGCAGAATCAGAACCAGAACCAAGACCAAGACCAAAATCAGGATCAGCAACAACAGCAGCAGAATCAGGATCAGAAGGAGCAGGAGAACAAGCAGGATGAGCAGGAGCAGCCGCAAGAGCAGCCGCAGAACTTCTCCGAGCAGGAGCAGGAGGCTATGCTTGAGGCTATACAGGCTCAGGAGGATAAAACACAGGATAAACTTAAAGATAAAAAGGGCGTTCTTATCCGCGGAGGAAAGAATTGGTAGCCCCGACAGCCAAGAGATATGGGATTTGAATTTGCATCACCGAAAATATTGTGGTTACTGCTACTGCTTATACCCCTTGTGGCGTACTATATCTACCGTTCACGCCAGGGTGGAGCTGCAGTAACTGTCTCTACAACCGATAGTGTCAAGCGAGCGCCTAAGACACTGCGCTACTATCTGCGCCATGTGCCATTTGCCTTGCGAGTAGTTTCGCTGTCGCTTATAATCATAGCTATCGCGCGTCCTCAAAGTGCTGAGCACTACACAAATACCACAACAGAGGGTATCGACATTGTGCTTGCAGTCGATGTCTCGACATCTATGCTTGCCAAGGACTTTACGCCCGACCGATTGAGCGTTGCCAAGGAGGTTGCGTCGGAGTTTATCGGTGACCGCACAGGTGACCGTATCGGAATCGTGGTCTTTGCCGGTGAGTCGTTCACTCAGTCACCGCTAACCACCGACCAGAGTTCATTGCAGACAATGCTCGGACGCATATCAAGTGGCATTATCGAGGATGGAACGGCTATCGGTAACGGTCTTGCCACATCTATCAACCGCCTTCGCGAGTCTGACGCAAAGAGCAAGGTTGTCATACTGCTTACTGACGGCGTAAACAACCGTGGTGAGATATCTCCACTTACAGCGGCGAAGATTGCCAAGGATATGGATATCAAGGTCTATACCATCGGTATCGGTCGTCGCGGCACCGCCCCATATCCGGTATTTGATGAGCGTGGGCGCGAGGTGAACGTTGTCAACATGAAGGTGGAGATTGACGAGAAGATGTTGCGTGACATCGCCTCACAGACCGGCGGTGAGTACTTCCGCGCGACAGACAAGCAGACCCTTGAGGCTATCTATGAACGCATCAACCAGCTTGAGAAGAGCCGTGTGGAGGTTGAGAATCGCACAACGCTCTACGAGGAGTACCTCGCATTTGTTTTGTGGGCATTGGCGGCTCTGCTGCTTGAGTTTATCCTCAATCGTATAATCCTCAGACGCATCCCATAATAATCTATAGACGCTACTAAATATGTTTCAATTTGCAAACCCGCACATACTATGGTTGTTGCTGACTATTCCCGCAATGGTTATCGCGCTGATGGCTGTCGCCCAGCTGCGTAAACGAAACATTGCCAAGTTCGGCAACCCCACAACCCTCTATGCTCTGATGCCCGACATCTCTCAGTGGAGAGTGAGAATCAAGAGTGGACTGTTCTTACTTGCCGTAACTGCTGTTATTTTCGCAGCGGCACGCCCACAGTTTGGTTCTAAGCTCAAGGAGCAGACAAGCCAAGGCATCGAGATGATGCTGGTGATCGATGTTTCAAACTCGATGCTTGCCGAGGACTTTGCACCAAACCGCCTTGACCGTACACGCTATGCGATAGACAAACTCTTTGCATCGCTCGACCAAGACCGTGTAGGAATGGTTGTCTTTGCCGGTGAGGCAAAGGTGCAGCTGCCTATTACGACAGACTACCGCATGGCTCGCAGCTTCGTCAAGAGGATAAACCCGGCACTGGTATCTGTGCAGGGTACAGAGATTGGTCAGGCTCTAAATCTCGCCTCGCTCTCATTCTCGCAGAATCGAGATGCCGGACGAGTGATGATTCTTATCACCGATGGTGAGACACACGACCAGGGTGCTCTTGATGCGGCAAAACGAGCTGCCGAGCAGGGAATTAAGATATTTGCAATCGGTATCGGAACGCCTGAGGGTGCTCCGGTAAAGGTTGATGGCGAGTTTATCAAGGATGAGAATGACGAGATGGTTGTCAGCCGACTCAATGAGGAACTACTGCAGCAGATTACAGCAGCAACCGGTGGCGGATATATCCGTGCAACAAATGCATCATTTGGCCTTGAACAGATTGTAAATCAGATAGATAAGATGGAGAAGGGCGAGCTTACATCGCTAAGATTTGAGGAGTATAACGAGCAGTTCCAGTGGATTTTAGCCATTGCTGCAGTACTGTTGCTACTCGAATCGCTGCTCCTCTCTCGTCGCAATCCTCGCCTCAAGAGATTCAACATCTTCAGAGAGTAAAATCAAACAAACAATATATAACATACCGCAAATTTTGTTTTTCGGAAAATTCTTTCTACTTTTGCGGTCGCAATCAGGCGGTTATGGGGGTTGCACTATTGGTGCAGACTGAGTGCCGCCGTAGGTACTAACAATTTAATTTTTACAAAACAATGAAAACAATTGCTATTTCAGCAGCGCCTCGTGCCGAGTACGGTAAGAAGGCAACTAAGGCAGTTCGCCGTGAGGGTCTTATCCCATGCGTTATCTATGGTGGTGGTGAGACTGTATCTTTCTCTATCGATGAGAAGGCTGTAAAGCCACTTATCTACACTCCTAACTCTTACATCGTTGAGCTCGATATCGAGGGTAAGAAGGAGCTCGCAGTACTTCGTGATGTTCAGTATCACCCAATCCGTGAGCAGATTCTCCACATCGACTTCTACCGTGTTCAGGAGGGTAAGCCAGTATCTATCGCTGTTCCAGTACGTCTTACAGGTACTGCTGAGGGTGTTAAGATCGGTGGTAAGCTCGCTCTTTCTGCTCGTAAGCTCGTTGTTAAGGCTATGGTTGAGAACCTTCCAGATGAGCTCGTTGTTGACGTAACTCCACTCAAGGTTGGTCAGACTATCTTCGTTGGTGACCTCCAGTTCGAGGGTATTCAGTTCGTTTCTCCTGCAACTCAGGCAGTTTGCGCAGTTCGTGTAACTCGTGCTTCTCGTGGTGCAGCTGCTCAGAAGTAATAAACTGATAGAGAATGAAATATCTTGTTGTAGGTCTTGGTAACATTGGCGCCGAGTACGCCGAGACAAGACACAACATCGGTTTCAAAGTGTTGGATGCTCTCGCTGAGGCATCCAGCACTTCTTTTATGTCGGCACGATATGGAGATGTGGCAACGATCCGCCACCGTGGACATATCGTCACCCTGCTCAAGCCTTCAACCTATATGAATCTTTCGGGTAAGGCCGTGAGATACTGGCTGCAGGAGCTGAAGATTGAGAAGCAAAACCTGCTCGTTGTCGTTGATGATATCGCCCTGCCATTTGGCGAGCTGAGAATGAGGACAAAGGGTAGCGATGGTGGCCATAATGGCCTTAAAAACATCGCAGAGCTTCTCCAGAGCACCGACTACGCCCGTCTGCGATTCGGTATCGGAGGCGACTTCAGCCGCGGTCATCAGGTCGATTACGTTCTTGGTCAGTGGACTGACGAGGAGCGAACAAATATGCCGCCACGCCTTAAGGTCTTTGGCGATGCGATACTCTCCTTTGTTGCTGTCGGCCTTGAGCGCACGATGAATAACTTCAATAAGAAGTAGCACAACAAAAAAGAGATAGTCTAAAGCGACTATCTCTTTTTTTGCACCACTCATATTCTACTACATTCGAGCCACAGGGCGACGCATCGGCTTACCCTCCTCCTCCATGTAGTAACGCTGCGACTTGAGCAGGTTACGAGACTGGAGAACCATAGTCTTTGTCTCGGCAAGGATGTTAAGGTAGAGCATACCAGCCTTAGAGTTAGACTTACCCTCGTGGATACGCACAAGCTCAAGTTTTGTCAGCTCTGCAATGCGGATAAAGAGCTGGTCACGCATATCAAGAACGTGGTCAATATCGCTATAATCGCCACTTGAAAGCATATAGAGGATGCGCTGGTAGATAACATCTACATCTGTATTTACGCCAATCAAATCCTCTGTCTGTGTACGAGTAAGACCCTCGTGGTTATTGTCAATATGCTCGAAAGATGGGCGGGTGATGTGTACCAACGACTTTGTCATCTCATTTAAGTAATCCACAACCTGCACATAGTAGAGCGAAAGGTTCATATCGCTGTCGTATGTGCGACGAAGAGTCGAGGCGATAGAGTACTTCAGACCGTGGATGTGCTCATACATAGAGCTTGCCTCAGTCAATAGCTCCTTAAGCGCACGACGATTCTCCTTCATCAAGGCAATCAGCGTACGGTTATAGATGCGGGTAGAGTTTGTGATTGTACCCTCAACGAGTGACATAACGGTCTCCGATACAGAGTCGTTTGATGAGAGTTTTACAGTCTGGAGCTTATCATCCTTCTTCTCATTACTCTTCTTTGAGCTCTTAATATTGCTATGAATCAGCATATAGATACAGAGCGCTGAGAGCAGACCGAAGGCAATCCAACCACCCCACATAAGCAGTGCGCCAACTACGAGTGCAATCAGAAAACCACCAATAGCTGTAACGAACCAACCCATAATAACGGTCATAACGCCTGTAATACGATATACAGCACTCTCACGACCCCAAGCTCTGTCGGCAAGTGATGAACCCATCGCAACCATGAAACATACATAAGTGGTTGAGAGTGGCAACTTGAGCGATGTTGCAATAGCGATAAGCAGAGATGCTGTTGTGAGGTTTACAGTTGCACGAATCATATCATACGGAGCACCACTGCGCTCAATATCGGCAAACTCAAAACGCTTCTCAACAAACTCCTTGCTGCTCTTTGGCATTATGCGGTCGAAGAAGTGAACAACGTTGATTGTTCCGCGAACGAGTGTACGAGAGAAGAGCGATGAAGAGTGCTGTGGACTAACATCATCACCCTGAGCAGAGAGTGAGAGCTCTGTCTCTGACACGTGCATAGCCTTGCTTGAAGTCCAAAGTGTAACTACCATGATAAGGCCCGCGGCAAGGATATAGAGGATATTTGCCTGCTCTGGTCTTGCCAATGAGCTCATTATCAAGCCCTCATCCATACCTGTAGCGGTCTTAGCCTCAGCAAAGGCATCAAAACCGGCGATAGGCACACCGATGAAGTTAACCAAGTCATTACCGGCAAATGCAAGGGCGAGGGCAAATGTACCTGCAAGGATGTTTATTCTAAGGATATTGACCTTGAAGAGCTGCAAGAAGAAGAGAACAAGCGAGCAGAATGCCCAGCAGATAAGCAGCGAGATCAACAAGTGGTCATTAATCCAGCTGATAAATGCGCTCTGGCTCAGTACGTTCTTCAGACCCTTAAAGAGTGCGAAATAGACAATCGAAGTCAGTGATGCACCGCACCAAATAGCACCCACACGACGCAACATCTTCACATACTGGAACGAGAAGATTACTCGCGAGATATACATCACAATCGTACCGCAGACAAATGCCAACACTACCGAGAGCAGAATCGCCGACACGATACCCATTGCTCGTGAGGTGTTGATATACTGGCTGAGCATTGAGAATGTAACAGCCTCTTCTGTGGCGATTTTGTAGAGCGAAACCGATACAGCCGAGCCTAAGAGGCAGAAGATAAGTGAAACTGTTGTCGATGTAGGCAATCCCAAACTGTTGTAGAGGTCGAGCAGTACGACATTGGCAATCATAACGCCCACATAGAGGAGCATCACCTCCTTGAATGTAAAGAGCGACGGATTGAACATACCGCTACGAGCCACCTCCATCATACCGCTGGAGGTCATTGCACCGATAATAATACCTATTGACGCAACAATAAGGATTGTGCGCATCTTTGCGGCCTTAGAACCGATTGCAGAGTTAAGGAAGTTTACAGCGTCATTGGTAACGCCCACATAGAGTCCGGAGACTGCAAGAATGGCAAGAATTGCCACTACACAAGTGTATAGTCCTATCATAAAGTTTTAGGTTTATTCATCTCTACAAAGGTAATAGCTTTTTGTGAACAAAATATGTCTATCTGAAAAGTTAACAAAAAGTTAACACAGCAATTTGATAGATAAATAAAAAAATGCGAGGGTTTGCCTCGCATTTTCTTAAGATTATTTGGTCTTTTCCAACATTCGTTTCGGATAGTTTGTCGTAATACCTCGCAGCTGCTTCCAGTGGCCACTAATCAGTGCCCAATCCGCGTCTGTGTCGAGGGTAAATACCGACACCTCCATACCTGCATCGATATAGCTCTTCAGTTTACTCTGCGAGATATCATAGCCCTTATCGCGGTTATGCCAAGTATATCCCCAGCCCTTGTACTGGCTTGCGGTAAACCGACCCATTGCGCCAATATCTACGCCGATGGCGTTAGCATACTTTGCACAATGCTTGACAATATCCTCGTAGCCAGAGCAGATAAACTCGCAGAAGTTCTGCGCCTCCATCTCTGCGATAATCTCGCAGGCGCGCTGGCACGCCTTGACAGACTCTGGATGGTGGGTTGTCGGCTTTGTGATAGACTTGATATCGAGGCAGATCTTTGTCTTGCTGCCCTTGACCATTGCGGCACGGATGTAGTCCTCCAAAGATGGAACGATCTCACCATTTGTAAGGCGACCTGCTGCCTGAATCTCTGCCAAAGTGTGCTCCCACGGATAGAGACCGTTGATTTTACACTCGCTATTGGCGTGGGCAACGACAATCTTGTTATCCTTTGTCCAGTAGATGTCGGTCTCAGATGCGTAGCAGCCCAATCTCATTGCATAGTTGAGCGAGGCGATAGAGTTGTCTGGTGTAGCTGCCTTACCAGCCTCAGCAGAGCCTCCACGGTGAGCAATGATTATGTTTCCTGCTGGCAGTGGCGCCGATGGTGGCAGGTTAAAGGTGTGTACAGCAAATGATTGCTTTGTGCCGTCGCTATTACCACTTGCAGTGATAAGTAGGCGATAGTCGGTGTCTGGCTTGAGATTGAGCTTTGACGCGTCAATCTGAATATTACCCTTTGCCTCGACAGCACCAAAGAGCTCTTTGGCAAGTGTAGATGTTGTAAACCACTGCAAGTATGACTCGGTGTTGTTTAACAACTCAAGTGCCTGGTTGTACTGCTCTGGGTTGAGAATCAAGTAGTTAACCTTGGCAATATCTGCTGGAGCAGAGATAGATATCGAACCCTTTCCCGATGGGCGAAGGTCAAACTTCACGTTCGGCTTTGATGTTATTGTCGAAGGCTTAGTTGTAACGATTATCTCCTTGCGGAGGTATCCCGATGGATTTGCAGAACCAAAGAGAGGAGAGTAGTGACCCGCACCCCACTCGTTATGGCTACCTTCGCCATACTCTGCAAGCAGCAACACTACTGGCTGGCCTGGCAGAATTGGCTCGTAGTGAGCGTATGTAGTGCCATCCTTTGTAAATGTGCGACTCTCAGGAGTAATCTTCAACTCGTAGTTCTTGTTGAGGATATTTGAGTATATCGCCTCGTTGCGATTGAGCCAATAGTTGTCGTTTGCCTCGCCGCCATTGAAGTTGTAGGATGCCAAATCTGTTATCGCCCACTTTACAACGCTTGTTGCAGGGACGCTATCAGGAATTCGGCCTATTGCTATAAAACCCTCGTGCTCCTTTGATACCAAAGTGAACTCTGGCTGCTGCTTGGTTGTAAAGGTGTGGTTTACAACATCGCTGTAGATGCCATCACTATCCACAGCAGCAACATAGACTGTGTATGTGCTATTGTCAACAAGCGAAGAGATAGTGAATGTTGTCGATACTGCGCTGCAAGCAACTGTCGTACCCTCAGTAAAGAGAGACTCTGCTGAGTAATCCTTATCTGCCTGTTGGTCAACAATATAGGCAATAGACTCTGCGAGTACGGTGTTAACCTTGACTGTTGCAGAGGTGTAACTTGGAGTGACATTTGCTACATTAACTGACACAACATCATCAGCCCAAGGAGCATCATTTGGGGTGTTGCCATCACCGCCACAGGCTGCAAATAGTACTGTTGTACACATTACAGCCCAACGGAAAAACTTTCTCATACGTGGAACTATTTATTTGAGTTTCGTTTTATATCCTTAATGCGCAGCTGTGTAGTTACAGATCCACGATAGTGGTTCTCTACAATCTGATAGCAGACATCAATCGGTCTTCCTGAGCGAATCCACTCGTAGTGGGTTGGCTGAGAGAAGGCAATGGTTTGGATTGTTGTATTCGGTTTCTGAGTCTGAGTCAAATCCATACGCAGGTGCTCAGCCTCTGCTCCAACCAACTTTGCATCACCCTTCTCGTTGATTACGCACTGTGTTGCAAACACCGGAGCGTTATTTCCCGGGCCAAATGGCTGGAAGCGGTTGAGCTCACTATGGAACGACGGCGTGATATCCGAGAAGAGCAACATTGAGTCAATCTCCACCTGAGGCACCAGAATCTTAGGGTCGATAGTCGCCTCAACATAATCGTTAAAACGGCGTGCAAACTCCTCAACATTCTCAGGGCGCATTGTAAGGCCGGCAGCATACATATGGCCACCGAAGTTCTCCAACAGATCCGAACAAGACTCAACTGCCTGATAGAGGTCAAATCCCGGAATAGAGCGAGCCGAGCCGGTAACAAAGCCATTGCTCTGCGTAAGGACAACTGTCGGACGGTAGTAGGTCTCAATCAGACGAGAGGCTACAATACCGACAATACCCTTCATCCACTTAGGATTGTAGATGACCGTACTCTTGCGAGCCTTCAGCTCTGGGTGCGACTCGATATAGTCATGCGCCTCCTGCGTAACAGAGCGGTCAATGCTCTTGCGATCCTGATTAAAGCCGTCAATAACACCGCCAAAGCGTGTTGCTGCAGCCTCATCACCCTCAACGAGCAACTTTACAGCAGCATAGCCACCCGATGGAGTGTCATTCTCATCGTACTCATCCATGCGCATACGACCTGCAGCATTTATACGAGGGCCAATCTTGAAGACAATATCGTCAATGGTAATATTTGAGCGGTCGAGCTTGCAGATGTTGATAATCGAGAGCAGACCCTCACTTGGTGAGGAGTTGAGACAACGCAAACCGTAGTGCGCCAAGATGCGGTTTTCATCCACAAGCGGCACAATATCAGAAGCGATACTTACTACCAACAAATCGAGCAGCCAAACAATCTTCTCAAATGGAATGTTGTGTGTCTGAGCATAGGCCTGAACGAGCTTAAAGCCCACACCGCAACCCGAGAGCTCATCAAACGGGTAGGTGCAGTCTGTTCGTTTAGGGTCGAGAACTGCTACGGCAGCAGGAATCTCCTCTGCCGGAAGGTGATGGTCGCAGATTATAAAATCTACCCCTTTCTGTTTTGCATAGTCCACTTTCTCTACAGCCTTAATTCCGCAATCGAGTGCGATAATGAGCTTAACGCCCTTCTTGGCTGCAATGTCGATACCCTTACGCGAGATACCGTAACCCTCGGTATAGCGGTCAGGGATGTAGAACATCAGGTTTGTATGCCCGATTTGGCGCAAAAATTTGTAAACCAACGCTACGGCTGTCGTTCCGTCAACATCATAGTCGCCATAGACCATAATGCGCTCGTTACGCTCAATAGCCTGCTCTACTCGCTTCACCGCCTTATCCATATCCTTCATCAGGAACGGATTGTGCAGATCAGTAAGCTGCGGGTCAAAAAACTTCTTTGCCTTCTCTACTGTGTCTATGCCTCGTTGTACTAATAGGTTGGCAAGTACAGGCGAGATTCCCGTGTGAGTTGCAATCTGTGCAACCGCAACCGGATCACCCTGTGCCTTGACCTCCCATCTCTTGTCTATAGGCATAATTGTACTGTTTTATATATTTTTTCGTATTTTTATTCATTTGTTAAAAGTTTTGTGAGGTTTTCAACAAGTAGCTCTCTAACCTCATCAATATTAACACTGACTCCAATCTCCTTCTCAATCGAAGTCACCCCCTTATCGACAAAACCACATGGGTTTATCATCGTAAACCACTTGAGGTCTGTCGAGACGTTAAGTGCCAAACCATGCATAGTTACAAAGTGTGACGCTCTGACGCCTATGGCGCAAATCTTTCGCCAATTTCGAGACTCGCCACCACCATCTCGGTCACAAATCCAGACCCCCGTAGCGCCCTCTAAGCGCTCTGCAGTGATGCCGTAGTGAGCAACGGTCAGAATTATCGCCTCCTCCAAAATCTCAATGTAGCGGCGCAAACCTATACCGAGCTGTTCTATATCTAAAATGGGATAGCAGACAATCTGTCCCGGCCCGTGAAATGTAATATCTCCACCGCGGTCGATATGGAAAAACTCTGCCCCCAGGCTCTCAAGATAGGACTGCGGAATAAGCATATTGCTCTGCTTACCGCTCTTGCCAAGGGTATATACGGGTGGATGTTCAACGGTAAGGATTGTACCACAATCCTCACCCTGTTTGCCGTCTCTTCTCATCTCAAGACGACTCTCAAAGAGAGATTGCTGCAACTGCCAGCACTCTTTATAGGGCATTGTGCCCAAGTCCTTGTACCCGACTTTCATATATCCTCAACAAGGCATCAGCCTATCTTACAAATACACAAAGACGAAACCTTCACAGGTTCGTCACAACATCGAGAGTCGGAGTTTAGCGATTGATTGTAGCCTTCGCAGCCTCATCAGCGAGGTAGGAAGAGCGGACAAGTGGAGCACTTGCGCAAAAATCAAAGCCAATCTGGAGAGCCATCTGCTTGTACTCTTCAAATCGCTGCGGGGTGATATACTCAGCAACAGGATAGTGCTCCGCAGTTGGTTGAAGGTACTGACCGATGGTAAGAATCCTCACGCCTGCATCATACAGGTCGTGCATCGTCCTCTTAACCTCATCCTCAGTCTCTCCGAGTCCGACCATAAGACCGCTCTTTACCACAACTCCCTGCGAAGAGAGATAGCTCAAAGTCGCCAAAGACCTCTCATAGGTAGCCTTCGAACGCAAAGCCGGGGTAAGACGGCTAACGGTCTCGATGTTGTGCCCGATAATATCGGGCTTAGATGCAATCACCGTATCAAGTCGTGACGGAACTGCATCCAAATCGGAAATAAGGAGCTCAATTGTTGCTTGTGGACTACTCTGCCTGATAGCCTCAACAGTTGCTGCCCAATGGGCTGCACCGTGGTCAGGTAGATCGTCGCGTGTAACAGACGTTACGACAACATGCCGAAGATTCATTAGCGCCACACTCTTGGCAACCTTTTGCGGCTCGTCACCATCCGGTGGTGACGGATGTCCGGTCTTAGTTGCGCAGAAACGGCAATTACGGGTGCAGATATCACCCAAAATCATAAAAGTCGCCGTTCTTCTGCTCCAACACTCGGCCTTGTTTGGACATCGTCCGCTGCTGCAAATTGTATGCAGATTATGCTCGGCTACTATACGATCAACCTCCGCAAAAGCCTCGCTTTTGTGGAGTCGTATCTTTAGCCATGATGGTTTACGCGAAGCGCAACCGCTGTCATACAACTTCGGCATCTTAAGTTCATTATTTTCCCAATTGGCACAAAGATATAAAAAAAACCATACAAAACGAAGAATCTTCCAACTTTTTTTGCCAACCAAAGCCGATTTACGACTTTTTTTTTGATGAATCAGATGAATATTTATACAAAAAGTAGCATATTTTGGGCTAAAAGATGGCACCAGACGTCGAAAAAAATGACAAAAAAGGGAGAAAAATTGTGCGAATTGAGAAATTTTTTATACTTTTACAAAGTTAACCAGTTAAAAACATTATTGCACAATGAGAAAACGAAGAACTCCGAGAGACCATTCTCTCTTTTTGAAGGCGTTTAGAGCATATCTGCAATATGTCAACTCTGGGCTCTATTTCCGTAAGGAGCATATTATTGGATTGGAAAACGTGCCGGCAGATGGTACCCCGGCTGTGGTTGTGTCGAACCACCAGAACTGTCTGAACGACCCGTTGTGTGTGTGTTTAATGCTCACGGACAGGCGTATGAACTTCCTTGCACGCGCCAATGTTTTCAAAAATCCGATATTCAACAAAGCTCTGCGCGCTATGGGCCTATTGCCGGCATATCGCTTGAGCCATGAGGGATATGCAGCCGTTGCCAAAAATCGAACAACTCTTGATGCTGTCGGTGAGGCTCTGGTAAATGGAGAGACAGTAATGCTCTATCCAGAGGCGGGACATCAGGATAAACGTTGGCTTGGCGTATTTAGAGTTACATACCTCAAGATGGCTTTTGATGCCGCCGCAAAGATGGACTTTGAGCAAGATGTGATGATTCTGCCATCTTGTAACCACTACTCCAACTACTTCCATGCCCGAACAGATATGCTCATCAAGTTCGGCGAGCCGATATCGCTCAAACCGTACTACGAGCAGTATAAGCTCTCTCCTCGCGAGACTATGATTGAGATAAATCAGATTGTCCGCACCAAGATTCAGGAGATGATGCTGCATATTGACGACCTGGAGCACTACGCCCAAATCGACTTCTTGCGTGACCACGGCTATGGTCGCAAGTACGCCATTGAGCATGGATACAAGTTCCGATATCTGCCTTCACGACTGCTCTCCGACCAGAAGTTAGTCAACGCTCTGCAGTGCGCCCAAAAGGAGCATCCCGAGCAGATGGAGCAGATATATAACGATACCGCACGACTTATCGAGGGTCAAAAGGAGCTCAAAATTCGCGACTGGCTCTTTATTCACAACCCAGGCATCGAGGCTCCGATACTCAGAGGTTTAGGCCTGCTACTTATGCTGCCTCTCTTCTTAGTATCATTCCTCCCGACACTGCTGCTATTCGTCATCCCGAAGATTTTCCTCAAGAAACTTATTAAGGATGAGATGTTTATCAGCTCCTTTAATATCGGCGTAAGTGTCTTTGTATCAGTGCCTATATGTCTGTTTGTTCCGAGCATTTTGCTCTGGATATTCATGGGATTTTGGTGGGCTCTGGCATACTTTGTCGCCTTCCCGATGATGTTTATCCTCGCGTGGAACTATATGCGAATGTTCTTGAAGTTCGTCGGCTCTTGCCGCTTTGTTGCTCGTAAAAACCGCACAAAGATCGCCGAGCTCAAGACCCTCCGCGATAGTATCTTCAACCGACTCGACAAGATTCTGTCGTAATACAGCCTACAGTACTGCCCGCTTTTTCGAGAAAAAGCAGGGCGTGCAAAAAGCTTTCGCCAAAACTTTGTTTTGGGAATCTCTGTAACGAGAATAGTGTTGTCTTAGACAATACAAAAACAAGAATAGCACTTCACTTCCAAGCAAGCTTGAGTGAGTGCTATTCTTATTTTTACTATCCTCTCGGATAGCAACTATTCTCGAGAACAATCGCATCAGCCAATAACCTCGGCTACTGGCTTTTCTTAATTTGCACACCAATACTTATGTGCACTGTTTTATCGTCAGAGTGGTGTAGTTGCGCTATATCATGAAAAATTCCCGGATGGGTAGTACTTGACGTACGTCCCATTCGGGAATTTGAAGGATGTGGCGCAAATGCGCCACTATCACGATAAAACCAATTACTCGAGAACTGGACCCGCAGCAACAAGAGCCTTACCAGCCTCGTTAGTTGTGTACTTACCGAAGTTCTTGATGAAACGGCCAGCGAGGTCAGCAGCCTTAACCTCCCACTCCTTAGCGTCAGCGTAAGTATCGCGTGGGTCGAGGATTGCAGGATCTACACCTGGAAGAGCTGTTGGAACCTCGAAGTTGAATACTGGGATAGTCTTGGTAGGAGCTGAAAGGATAGCACCATCGAGGATAGCGTCGATAATACCACGAGTATCGCGGATAGAGATACGCTTACCTGTACCATTCCAACCAGTGTTTACGAGGTATGCCTTAGCACCGCTCTTCTCCATACGCTTTACCAACTCCTCAGCATACTTTGTTGGGTGAAGCTCAAGGAAAGCCTGACCGAAGCAAGCAGAGAATGTTGGAGTAGGCTCGGTGATACCACGCTCTGTACCTGCGAGCTTAGCAGTAAAGCCAGAGAGGAAGTAGTACTGAGTCTGATCTGGAGTAAGGATAGATACTGGAGGAAGTACGCCGAATGCGTCAGCAGAGAGGAAGATAACGTTCTTCGCAGCTGGAGCAGCAGACTTAGGACGTACGATGTTCTCGATGTGCTCGATTGGATAAGATACACGAGTATTCTCGGTTACGCTCTTATCGTCGAAGTCGATCTTACCCTCAGCATCAACAGTAACGTTCTCAAGGAGTGCGTTACGACGGATAGCGTTGTAGATATCTGGCTCAGACTCCTTATCGAGCTTGATAACCTTTGCATAGCAACCACCCTCGAAGTTGAAGATACCGTTGTCATCCCAACCGTGCTCGTCGTCACCGATAAGCTGGCGCTTAGGGTCAGTTGAAAGGGTAGTCTTACCTGTACCAGAGAGACCGAAGAAGATAGCAGTCTCACCCTTCTCGTTAGTGTTTGCAGAGCAGTGCATAGAAGCGATGCCCTTGAGTGGAAGGTAGTAGTTCATCATTGAGAACATACCCTTCTTCATCTCACCACCATACCAAGTGTTGATGATAACCTGCTCACGAGATGTGATGTTGAAGACAACAGCAGTCTCTGAGTTAAGACCGAGCTCCTGATAGTTCTCAACCTTAGCCTTAGAAGCGTTGTAAACAACGAAATCAGGCTCGAAAGACTCAAGCTCAGCCTCAGTTGGGCGGATGAACATATTCTTAACAAAGTGAGCCTGCCAAGCAACCTCCATGATGAAACGTACTGACATACGAGTATCCTCGTTAGCACCGCAGAAACCGTCGATAACGAAGAGACGCTTGCCAGAGAGCTCCTTCTGAGCGATTGACTTAAGCACACCCCAAGACTCCTCAGAGCAAGGCTTGTTGTCATTCTTGTACTCCTCAGAAGTCCACCATACGGTATCCTTAGAGTTCTCATCCATTACGATGAACTTGTCCTTAGGAGAACGACCAGTGTAAACACCTGTCATTACGTTTACAGCGCCAAGCTCAGTATCCTGACCCTTGTCAAAACCTGTAAGAGACTCCTTAGTCTCCTCCTCAAAGAGAACCTCATAAGACGGATTGTAAACAACCTCAGTGGTGTCGGTAATACCGTACTTCAATAAATCTTCTTTCTTAAAAGCCATAGTTTTTTGATATTTAGTGATTTAACGTCTATAATTTCCTGTTTTAATTCTCAAAAAAGCAACTTCGCTCACAAACTCTTCCGCCTCTCCGTGACGCTCAAACCCTACAAGTTATCTGCCCCACATAACATCCAAACTTTACGGGCTCCTCCACCCCATGACGCACAACCCTTACAAGTCCTCCGCCACGTCTTTGGCACCCCTTCGCGTAAGTCCCTTTTTTCCCGATGCAAAGATATTGCTATTTTTTGAATTGTGAAAAAAATAACAGATATTTTTTTAGTTAAATGCACAATTTCTATACTTCCGGCCATTTTTTGAGAATAATAGTGATTTTGGAGTCCGATTTACAACCAATCACAGCAGAAAATTGACTATTCACAGCGAAAAGTTTTTGCCATATTTGCAGACATGCTAAAAATAGTTACTTTTGTACTATGGCTGCTCTATATTTTCACATACCCTTTTGCAAGCGACTGTGTGGCTATTGCGACTTTTTGCGTAGTGTGAAGATTCAGCACATCCCGCAGGTGGTCGAAAAGATGCACGAGGAGTTGGAGGAGCAGTGTGGTTTTTTGACAGATAAGCATATCAAGACAATCTACTTTGGCGGTGGTACTCCATCACTGCTAAATCCCTCAGAAATAGAGCGTTTCATCAACCACGCAGCTCAGCTTTTTGACTGCTCGGCGGTTGAGGAGATAACTGTCGAGGTCAACCCTGATGATATTACGGATGAGTATGTTGCAGCCCTTGCTCAAACATCTGTAAACAGAGTCTCTATGGGCATACAGTCGCTGGATGATGACTGTTTGCGCTTTATGGGTCGTCGCCATAACGCCGAGCAGGCTGTGACGGCGGTCAAACGACTTCGCAATGGGGGATTTAATAATATTTCAGTGGATGTAATCTTCGGAATAGATGGTTTTGGACAGCAGAGTTTGGAGCGAACACTGAACGGTATTTTGGAGTTGGATGTCGAGCACATCTCGGCATATCATCTGACAATTGAGCCGACAACACGCTTTGGTCGGGCACTCGAAAAGGGTGAGCTCAAACAGGTATCGGAGCAGCGCAGTGAGAGTGAGTTTATGACTGTGCACCAAAGAGTTACAGCTGCCGGATTCCAACACTACGAGGTGAGCAACTTTGCAAAAAAGGGTTACCGTTCTCGCCACAACTCATCCTACTGGACGGGCGAGCAATATTTAGGCATCGGAACCGGTGCCCACTCGTTTAATGGAGCTACCCGACGCTGGTGCGAGCAGCGCGTGGAGGAGTATTGTCAGGGAATTGTCTATGGTTCAGAGACCTTGGAGGCTACGGAGCGACTGAATGAGTATATAATGGTCTCGCTGCGTCGTATTGAGGGCTTTGATATGCAGAAGATAGCAAAGGAGTGGGGTGCAGAGCACGCTGAGCGCATTGAGAGTAGCTGCAGACCGTTTGTCAAGCAGGGTTGGCTCGTTAAAAATGGTGACAATTTTGCAATACCGGCAGAGCATTTTTTAATCTCCGACACCATTATCGGGGAGCTCTTTTGCTGATAAAATATATAATATAGGTAAAAATTATTAAAAATTTTTAATAAAACTTTTCAAAATTAAATGCAAAGTACTATCTTTGCGCCGGAAAATTTTGGAGAAACGTCAAAATATCAGATAATTATGAGTGAAAAAAAGTTTACTCCCGACACACTTTTTGAAGTTAGCTGGGAGGTGTGCAACAAGGTAGGCGGCATACATACCGTAGTGGCTACCAAGGCACTTACTGCAACAAAATTATTGGGCGATAAGTATATCGTCATCGGTCCTGACTTCTCTCAGGACAATGGTAACAGCGAGTTTGAGGAGGATACAACCCTCTTCCGTGCATGGCGCCAGCAGCTGTACAACGCGGGTATCCGTATTCGTATCGGCCGTTGGAAGATTGTAGGCTCACCAATCGCAATCCTCATCGACTTTACAACTCACTTCTCTCAGAAGGATGAGATTCTTAAGTCTCTTTGGGATAACTATCACGTGGACTCACTCTCAGGTCAGTGGGACTATGTAGAGCCTGTACTCTTCGGCCACATCGCAGGTCAGGTTATCGCATCTTACGTTGAGAATATCGCAGCAGCAACCGACAAGGTCGTTGCTCACTTCCACGAGTGGATGAGTTGCTCAGGTGGTCTCTACCTGCGCCAGAACTCTCCATATGTTGCAACTGTGATGACTACCCACGCAACTGTTATGGGTCGTTGCATCGCCGGCAACAACCTGCCACTCTATGGCAACCTCTCTAAGTTCAACGCAGATGACCTTGCTCGTCAGTTCAACGTAACTGCAAAGCACTCAATCGAGAAGATGGGCGCTCAGTACCACGATGCATTCCTTACAGTGAGCGACATTACTGCTCGCGAGTGCAAGTATCTGCTCGAGAAGGAGGTTGATGTTGTTACACCAAACGGTTTTGAGAACGACTTCGTATGGACTGGTGAGCAGTACACAACAAAGCGTGCAGAGGCTCGTAAGGCGATGATTACTGTTGCTGAGGCTTGCCTTGGCTGCAAGTTCGAGGCTGAGCCACTCATCATCGGCACATCTGGCCGCTATGAGTTCCACAACAAGGGTCTTGATGTATTCTTCGAGTCACTCAAGCGCCTGTCACAGTCAAATGTTGAGCGCGAGATTCTCGCATATGTTACCGTTCCTGCTGCAAACCACGGCGCAAGAACTGACCTCCAGAACTATCTGAAGGATAACACAAAGGCTATCGACGCTACTCAGTATCGCCACTCAACACACTACCTTGACAACCTTGCTTGGGATCAGGTTGCTAAGGCTATTGCAGAGAACGGTCTTGATGCTGCAGATTCAAAGGTTAAGGTTATCTTCGTTCCTACATACCTCAACCAGAACGACGGCATCTTCAACAAGAACTACTACGAGCTTCTCGTAGGTATGGATCTTACCGTATTTGCATCATACTACGAGCCATGGGGCTACACTCCACTTGAGTCTATCGCATTCTCTGTTCCAACTATCACCACTACCCTCGCTGGTTTCGGTGTTTGGGCAGCAGGTCTTGAGAACCACGACGGCATTACCGTTATCGAGCGCAACGATACTAACGGCTCGCAGGCTGCAGCTGAGATTGCACTGACAATTCAGCAGTTCGCATCTCGCCTTGAGGATGAGGTTGCAGAGCTCCGCGCAGCAGCATTCGAGGTATCTAAGCTCGCTTTGTGGAAGAACCTCTTCAAGCACTACCAGAAGGCTTATCAGGTAGCTATCGAGAGCTGCGTTGCTCGTACAAACCGCGCAGTACTCGGTGATGGTGGTTCACGCACAGAGCAGATCAACTTCGTACGCCAGCAGCTCTTTGCTGAGCGTCCATCTTGGCAGCGTATAATGGTTGAGAAGTCACTTCCTGAGGCACTTCGTCCACTCGAGGAGCTCTCACGTAACCTTTGGTGGGTATGGACTCTCGGTGCACGCGACCTGTTTGAGTATATCGACAAGGATCTTTGGGTAGCAGTTAACCGCAACCCTATCGCACTGCTCGACCAGCTCTCATTGGAGCGTCTTGCAGAGCTCGAGAAGGATCAGGAGTTCCTCACAAAGCTCAGCGAGGTATATGCGCAGTTCCAGGAGTATATGAACGAGGCTCCAAAGGCTGAGACTCCGAAGATTGCATACTTCTCTATGGAGTACGGTCTGCACCACACACTGAAGATCTACTCAGGTGGTCTTGGTATCCTTGCAGGTGACTACCTCAAGGAGGCATCAGATAAGAATGTACCGATGGTTGCTGTAGGTCTTCTCTACCGCTACGGATACTTCACACAGCGTCTGTCAGGCCAGGGTGCTCAGGAGGCTGTTTATGAGCCACAGAACTTCTTCAAGCTCCCAATCTCTCCAGTTCGTGACGAGGATGGTAGCTGGGTAACCGTTCAGGTGGCATTCCCTGGTCGTACACTCTATGCTCGCGTATGGCGTTGCATGGTAGGTCGTACAGCACTCTACCTGCTCGATACAGACTACGAGGCTAACCTCGAGGAGGATCGTCAGGTAACTCACTACCTCTATGGTGGTGACTGGGAGAACCGTCTTAAGCAGGAGCTGTTGCTCGGTGTTGGTGGTATCCGCGCCCTCAACAAGATGGGCATCAAGCAGGATGTATATCACTGCAACGAGGGTCACGCTGCATTTATCGGCCTTGAGCGTATCCGCAACTTCATCGGCCGTCAGAAGCTCTCATTCTCTGAGGCTCTCGAGGTTGTTCGCAGCTCATCGCTCTTTACAACCCACACTCCGGTACCTGCAGGTCACGACGCATTCCCAGAGTCTATGATTCGTCAGTATATGTCACACTATCCAGATGTGCTCGGCATTACTTGGGATCAGTTCATCAACCTCGGTAAGGTAAACCCTAACGATATCAACGAGAAGTTCTCAATGTCAGTATTGGCATGTAACCTCTCTCAGGAGGTGAACGGTGTATCTTGGCTCCACGGCGAGGTATCTAAGGATATCCTCGGAAATATGTGGCCAGGTTACTTCAAGAATGAGCTCCACATCGGCTATGTAACAAACGGTGTACACTATCCGACTTGGACTGCATCAAATATGCGCCGCCTCTACGCTAAGTACTTCCCAGAGGGCTTCGAGGGTCACCAGTACAACATCCCTGCATGGCAGAAGATGAACAACATCTCTGACGAGGAGTTGTGGAATGAGCGTATGTTCCTCAAGAAGCGCCTTATCAAGACCATCAAGCGCCGCTATACAGACCCTTCACAGGTTCGTTTCGACTCTCCACGCCAGCTTATCCAGGTGTCAGAGCGTATCAAGCCTGAGGTCCTTACAATCGGTTTCGCACGTCGTTTCGCAACATACAAGCGTGCATACCTGCTCTTTACAAACCTTGAGCGTCTGTCAAAGATTGTAAACAACCCTGAGCACCCTGTACAGTTCATCTTCGCAGGTAAGGCTCACCCGAATGACAAGCCGGGTCAGGATCTGATCAAGCGCATTGTAGAGGTATCTCTCATGCCTGAGTTCGTAGGTAAGATTATCTTCCTCCAGAACTACGATATGGAGCTTGCTCGTCGCATGGTTCAGGGTGTTGATGTATGGTTGAACACCCCTACCCGTCCACTCGAGGCGTCTGGTACATCAGGCGAGAAGTGTGTAATGAATGGTGTTATGCAGTTCTCTGTTCTCGACGGATGGTGGGTTGAGGGCTACAAGGAGGGTGCCGGCTGGATGCTTCCTATGGAGCGCACATTCACAGATCAGCGCCACCAGGATGACCTCGACGCAGAGATGATCTACACAACTATCGAGGAGCAGATCGCACCTATGTATTATGAGCGCGATGAGAAGGGTATCCCTGCAAAGTGGTGCAAGGCTATTAAGAGCTGCGTTGCTGACATCGCATCTAACTTCACAACAAACCGTATGCTCACCGACTATGAGGAGCGCTTCTACAACTCTCTTGCAGAGCGTCACCAGTCAATGGTTGAGAACAACTACATCCAGGCTCGCGAGCTTGCTGCTTGGAAGCGTAAGGTTTCTGCCGCTTGGGACAATGTTCAGGTACTCGGCGTTGAGCGTGTACGCGTTGAGAAGGAGGCACTCTATGTTGGCGAGTCATACAACTTCGAGGTTGCTCTCGACATTGCAAACCTCAACCCTGAGGATATCGGTGTAGAGTTGGTTGTTGCTAAGCCTATGGTTGGTAACCAGGCTGCAAACGTTGACTACTCACTTGCATTTACTCAGGCAAAGATTGAGGGCTCTAAGGTTACCTACTCACTCGAGTACAACCCTAAGAAGACCGGTATCTTCGATATGGCTATTCGTATCTTCCCTAAGAACGATAAGCTTGCACACCGTATGGACTTCGCCCTCGTTAAATGGGCATAAGGCATTGATTGGCACTTGTTGTCGTCGTTCTGAACGACGACAACAAGCACCAAACAATACCTATAAGATTGCAAATGGTGGTCTTATATACTACTCTGTTTAGGTGAATCTATAACAAAATAAGGTGGTTTGGGTGTAAATTATCATCCAAACCGCTTTATTTGATAAAAAATTCTGCAAAAGGTGAATTTTTAATTAAAAAATTACTACCTTTACGATACATCTTGTAAAATCTTACAAAATAATATTATGCCGGGATTAAAATTTGACAAACGGGAACTTGGTAACTTGGAGTATTCGCTACAGCGCGAAATGCTTGCAACTGACCGTCGTGGCGGCTACATGAGCACCACCATCGTTGGCTGCAACACTCGCAAGTACCACGGACTGATTGTTGCCCCTATCGACTCAACCGACCAGACCTATGTCCTCCTGTCGTCGCTTGATGAGACTATTGTGCAGCATGACCAGTCTTTCAACCTTGCTCTGCATCGCTTCCGCGGTGTCTATGAGCCACGAGGTCACAAGTACATCACAGACTTTGAGTACACCCCTTGCCCAACAATCACCTACCGTGTCGGTGGCGTGATTCTCAAAAAGGAGCTTCTGTGGATTCACAAGCGTACACATCTGATGATTCGCTACACCCTTGTGGATGCACACTCAAAGACCACTCTGCGTCTGCGTCCTTTCCTCGCCTTCAGAAACAAGCACTCGCTCTCTAAGGCAAATATGGATGCAAATGTACGCTCTTACCCTATCCACAACGGAGTGAAGAACCGCCTCTATGACGGTTTCCCTTGGCTCCACATGCAGATGAGTAAGGATAGCGCGAAGTTTATCGCTGCGCCGGATTGGTACTACGACTTTGAGTATCAGAAGGAGCTTGAGCGTGGTTATGAGGGCTATGAGGATCTGCTCACTACCGGCTACTTTGAGATGGATATTGAGAAGGGTGAGAGCATCATCTTCTCAGCATCTGTTGACGAGATGGAGTCAGCTGAGGATATTGTAAACTACTTCAATACCTCTATCGCTCGTCGTACCCACAAAATCGACTTCCGTAGCTGTCTGCACCACTCAGCACGTCAGTTTATCATCCGTCGTCCGGGTGACAGAACTGAGGTGGTTGCCGGCTATCCATGGTATGGCGTAGATGGTCGTTCAACCTTCATCTCACTGCCAGGTCTTACACTTGAGCAGGGATATAAGGAGGACTGCATGGCTGTCCTTGACACAATGGTTGCAGATATGCACAATGGCGACTTTGCAGGCACAGCTTCAGCTGAGGTTGCTGCCGATGCTCCACTGTGGTTCTTCTGGACACTCCAGCAGCTTGAGGCTCATATCGGTGCAAAGAGCATCTGGGAGAAGTATGGACCGGCTATGAAGAGCATCCTTTCGGCATATCGCAAGGGATTCTTCGGTGGTTGCGTAGCTCTACACAGCAATGGCCTTATCTGGGCAGCTCGCGAGGGTTATGCACTCACTTGGATGAACTCTATTATGAACGGCACACCTCAGACACCTCGTGCAGGTTACACTGTAGAGATTAACGCTCTGTGGTACAACGCTGTTTGCTACGCTCTGGAGCTTGCAAAGAAGTGCGGCGACAAGGAGTTTGCAGCTGAGTGGAAGGCTCTGCCTAAGCAGATTAAGCAGTCATTTATCGAGTGCTTCTACCTTACAGAGGAGGGTTATCTTGCTGACTACGTAGATCTTCGTGGCGCAGACAAGACAATCCGTTGCAACCAGATTATCGCATGCGGTCTGCCATATACAATGGTTTCAGAGGAGCAGATTGTAAATATTCTGCTCACAGCACGTCAGCACCTGCTCACACCGCACGGTCTGCGTTCACTCTCACCAGAGGATTCACGTTTCGAGGCTACATATAAGCAGAATCCACACGAGCAGGAGGCTGCAAGTAAGAACGGCGCTGTATGGGTATGGCCACTGATGTTCTACTTCGAGTGCGCATTTGCTCTTCAGGGTGAGAAGTTCCTCGCAAAGGCTAAGGAGATGTATGAGTCTTACGACGACAATATCCAGACCTACTGCATCGGTTCTGTTGCCGAGTACTATGACGCTAACCCTCCATTTGCACCTCGCGGCGCAGTTTCGCAGGCGTGGAGCGTAGGTGCTCTGCTCTATATCCAGCAGCTTATCGAGAAGCAGGAGGCTAAGGCAGCTCGCGCAACAAAGCGTGCTGCGAAAAAAGATGTAAAAACAAGTAAAAAATAGGTACAATGAGAGTTTTAATGTTTGGATGGGAGTTTCCGCCCCATATTGCCGGAGGTTTGGGAACTGCTTGCTACGGAATGACGCGTGGTTTGGCGCGTAACGGCGTAGATGTGACTTTCGTTATGCCGCACGCCAGTGGCGATGAGGATGAGCGATTTGTAGATATCGTCAACGCCAGCGATGTGGAGACCGTCTTTGGTAATGTTGACTCTGACTCAGAGGATATTATCAGCAAGATGTCATTTATCCACATCGACTCAAACTTGGTTCCTTACCTCTCTCCTGAGGATTATGAGACCTATCACGACGAGTTTGTAAAGACCGGCGAGAAGCGTTGGGAGACTAAGGATGTATGGAGCCAGCGCTACACCTTCTCAGGTAAGTATGGTGCAAACCTGCTCGAGGAGATTGCTCGCTACGCAATCGTTGCTGCACAGGTAGCAAAGAACCTTGAGGGTCAGTTTGATGTTATTCACGCTCACGACTGGCTTACATATTTTGCTGGTATCGCTGCAAAGCGCGTATCAGGCAAGCCACTGGTGGTTCATATGCACGCAACAGAGTTTGACCGCTCTGGTGAGAATATCAACACCCAGACTTACGCTATCGAGCGCGCAGGTATGCACGCTGCAGACCGCGTAATTGCCGTGTCAAACCTCACAAGAAATATCGTTATCAACCGTTACGGTGTTCCTGCAGAGAAAGTTGTTGCTGTACACAACGCTGTTCGCTTTACTGACAAGGGTGATCCATGGCCAGAGCGCGGTGTTGATGACAAGATTGTGACATTCCTCGGTCGTATCACCTTCCAGAAGGGCCCTGACTACTTTGTTGAGGCTGCTGCTAAGGTTCTCAAGCGTTGCCCTAACGTACGTTTTGTAATGGCAGGTTCGGGCGATATGCTCAACCACGTTATCCGCCGTGTGGCTCGTTTGGGTATTGCAGACCGTTTCCACTTCACCGGCTTCCTTCGTGGTGCTGATGTTGATAAGATGTTCCAACTCTCTGATGTATTCGTAATGCCATCGGTATCTGAGCCGTTCGGTATCGCTCCATTGGAGGCTATGCGTTCAAATGTACCGGTAATCATCTCTAAGCAGAGTGGTGTTGCCGAGGTACTTGACTACGCAGTTAAGGTTGACTATTGGGATGTTGACGCTATGGCAGATGCAATCTATGGTCTTGTAAACTACCCTGCCCTCTCAAAGATGTTTGCCGAGAAGGGTCTGGAGGAGGTTACATCCCTTAAGTGGAACCACGCTTCAGCTAAGATCAAGAAGGTCTATGAAGACGCTATTAACGAATGTAATAAATAAAAACTAAAGATATGAAAACAGTTTGCTTGTATTTTCAGGTACATCAGCCTTGGCGACTTAAGACCTATCGTTTCTTCAACATCGGCAAGGATCACAACTATCTGGACGATTTGACAAATCGTGCAATTATGCAGAAGATTGCTCGCGAGTGCTATCTTCCTATGAACTCACTGCTTCTGAAGCTTATCAAGGAGAATAAGGGTGCATTCCGTGTATCATTCTCTTTGACAGGTACAGTTGTTGAGCAGTTCAAGCTCTATGCCCCTGAGGTTCTCGACTCATTCCGTGAGCTCGTTAAGACCGGTTGTGTAGAGTTGCTCTCTGAGACCTATTCACACTCTCTTGCTGCCCTTTCAAGCAAGGAGGACTTTGTTGAGCAGGTAAAGGCACACCAGGCTATGCTCAAGAAGGAGTTTGGTGTTAAGCCAAAGGCATTCCGCAACACAGAGCTTATCTACTCTGACGAGATTGGTGCAATGGTTGGCGAGCTTGGTTATAAGACCATCCTTGCAGAGGGTGCAAAGCACATCCTTGGTTGGAAGTCACCAAACTTCGTATACGCAGGTGCTGCAGACCAGAGCCTGCGCGTGCTGATGCGTAACTACAAACTCTCTGACGATATCGCATTCCGCTTCTCTAATCAGGGTTGGGATGAGTATCCACTCACAGCCGACAAGTATGCTGCTTGGCTTAGCGAGGCAGATGGTGAGGTTGTAAACCTCTTTATGGACTATGAGACCTTTGGTGAGCACCAGAAGGCATCTACCGGCATCTTCGACTTTGTAAAGGCTCTGCCTAAGGCTATCCTTGGTCGTGGCGACCTTAAGTTTGCGACAGTATCAGAGACTGCTGCTGAGCACCAGCCTGTAGCAGTTATGCACTGCCCTCACGTAATGTCTTGGGCTGATGAGGAGCGCGATATCACAGCTTGGCTCGGCAATGACCTTCAGAATGAGGCATTTGCAAAGATTTACGAGCTCAAGGATAAGGTTCGCAGCCTCAAGAGCGCAGATTTCAACTATGTTTGGAACTTCATGCAGACCTCTGACCACTTCTACTACATGGCTACAAAGTGGCTCTCAGATGGTGACGTTCACTCTTACTTCAACCCTTACGGTTCATCTTACGAGGCATTTATCAACTATATGAATGTTCTCTCTGATTTCCAGATTGAGGTTGAGAAGGCTTTGGCTGCTAAGAAGAGCAAGAAGAAGGCTAACTAACAAAACTATCTATACCAACAACCCCGAAAGCCTTTGGTTTTTGGGGTTGTTTAATATCTACGGTTATGAAGAGATTTTTCGCATTTGTAATGCTGATATGCACAGCACTTTGTGCCGATGCTCAGTTCTATACAACCGAGAACTACAAATCTGCCATCCGCTTTTTCAACAAGCCACAGCCTCGTCGCGAGATTATCCTGCCTCAGATTGACGGATATACACTCTACAAGGCCGATTTTCACACGCATACAATCTACTCTGACGGCGAAATAACTCCACGACAGAGAGTACGTGAGGCGTGGTATGACGGTTTGGATATTTTGGCAATTACCGACCACCTTGAGATTCGCACCTACGAGAAATTTATGCTCAAGGTGCTCGCTCCGTACAACAAAACCGACAAGCCATTCAAGTACGAGCATGCGGGCATTGCAAACAAGAGTGACAACAATGCACCCGTTCTTGCAGACCTCAATGCGGCATATGATGAGGCGGTTTACTATGCCCAGAAGGAGAATCTGCCCGTGATGGTCGTGCGTGGCGTGGAGATTTGGCGCAATACTCAGAATATTGGCGAGTTCAACGCCCTATTTTTGACAGATATCAACGCTGTCTGCCACCCCGACCTGTTCGAGTCATTCAAGCGCGTGAAGCAGCAAGGTGGTCTAATTATGCACAACCACCCGGGATATACCCGTAAAACAACCGATATCGCCGCAGGAGAGCAGGCTCGTGCCTATGAAGAGGGGTGGATTGATGGAGTAGAGATTGTCAACAGCACAACGCTCTTTCCACAGACAATCCGTCGTTGTATAGAGCGCGGACTCTTTATGGCTGCAAATACGGATGCCCATAAGCCGACCTCAAACGTCTGGAGTGCCGACAGAGATTTCTTCCGCACAATGACCTTTGTCATGGCGAAGAGTTGCACAGAGAAGGATATCAAAGAGGCGCTCCAGAAGGGGCGCACAATAGGTTATACAGCCAACAACCTTATGGGTAGAGAGGAGCTGCTGCAGAAGTTTATCAACGAGGCTGTCACCTGCCGACTTATATCCGAAGATAGCAAGAAAGATAGTCGCACCTATAGCATTACCAACAACAGCTCGGTACCGTTTATCCTGCGTCGCGGTGGCGCTATCTCAGACCTCAAGCCATTCTCGACCCTCATCTTCACATTTAGCCAAGGTGAGCTGCCAACCTTTGTCGTGGACAATATGTGGCACACCGACGAACAACACCCGACTGTCGAGATTACACTTGATAGGTAACTCTCGCCATTGGCTGTTAGCTATTGGTATTGGCCTTATAGCGGAGATATATTTAGGGGTAATAATGACAAAAAACGGCGCAGCGGACACCTTGCTATTCACCTTTTGTTGCCTCTACGGCCTTCTGCACAGAGCCGTGGAGGAGTAGCAGGTGTTTTGCCTGGTCGTATTGCAGACCGAGGAGCTCGACGAGCATGCGGGTGCCTCGGTCAACAAGTTTCTTATTTGAGAGCTGCATATTGACCATCTTGTTACCGCGAACGCGACCAAGACCAATCATAATCGATGTGGTAATCATATTGCATATGAGCTTCTGCGATGTGCCCGACTTCATACGCGACGAGCCGGTCACAAACTCAGGACCTACAACTGGAGTGATAGGAATCTCTGCCACCTCGGTAACGGGCGAACCAGGGTTCGAGGTGATGCAGGCGGTCAAAAGACCACGTTTGCGAGCCTCCTTGATTGCACCAATAACATAGGGCGTTGTGCCCGATGCAGCCACACCCACAAGGGTATCCTTTTCGGTAACATTGAATGCCTCGAGATCCTTCCAGCCCTGCTCGCCATCATCCTCGGCACCCTCGATAGCGCGACGGATAGCCTGGTCGCCACCTGCAATGATGCCCACAACGAGCGAAGCCGGCATACCGTAGGTTGGCGGAATCTCCGATGCGTCGACGATACCCACACGACCACTTGTGCCCGAGCCCATATAGAAGAGGCGGCCGCCCTGCTTCATACGCTCGGTAGCGCCCACTACGAGCTTCTCGATAGCCGGAATAACCTCCTGCACCGCATCTGCCACCTTGTGGTCCTCGCGGTTGATG
>JAZORI010000007.1:0-14090 GCA_045656505.1 Alistipes sp.
CGTAAATCGCATTTTAAGCGAGGGATTTCAACACTCGGCAAAAAGCCCCAGCGATGGATAGTACTCGCACTACCAATTTATCGTCAAAAGGTAGTAGCTCAAAGTCTTGTCGTAAATCGCATTTTAAGCGAGGGATTTCAACACTCGGCAAAAAGCCCCAGCGATGGATAGTACTCGCACTACCAATTTGTCGTCAAAAGGTAGTAGTAGGTGTGCATCATGAAATATCCCCGGATGGGACATACTTTGACGTATTTCCCATTCGGGGATATGAGAGATGTGCAGCTAATGCTGCCTTTTCACGACAAATTACTCGAGGCCTTTGAGCTTCTTATAAACAGCATTATACTTCTGATACTTATCCATCACGCCTGGCTCCTCGCGAAGAAGGAAACATACCTCCTTAAGAATCTGTGCGCAATCTACGTTCTCAGTATTGAGAGAGTGTGCCTTCTCAAGGTATGGGATAGCCTCCATGTAGATAGAACGAACACGCTGACGCTCAGCCATATACTCATCCTGGCTTGTGAAGCTATCGAGCTTATCGTTGAACAGGCGGTTCTCGTACTCAGCCTTTGATACGTAGAAGTAACCAATGTAGAAGTTAGTATCGTAGTCATTTGGCTTAAGGGTATCAATTTTCTTGAATGAAGCGATACACTCGTCATAGTTGTTAAGCTTGTAATATACACGACCACGACCGAACCAGAGGTCTGCGTTATCCGGAGTCTCAGCGAGGAACTTGTCAATCATCTCAACGAGCTCTGCAGGGTCACCAACACCCTCCTCAGCTGTATAGAGAGACATCAGACCGTCGAGAATACGCTCGTTCTTTGGGAACTTCTCGATACCCTCAAGGAGGATATTCTTAGCCTTCACGAGATTCTCCTTGTTGTCCTCACGCTGACCATAGTAGCAGTGGAAGAGGTAGTAGTAGAGGTTACCAGTCTCGTCGGTGTAGTTGAGCTCACGAGCCTTATTAAGGTAGCTCTCACCGTCGATGAAGTACTGCTTCTTATCTGCGCCGAGGAATGCAGCCATCTGACCAGCGAAGAAGTAATACTTAGGATCTACCTGAGCGTAGAGCTTGCTCTGCTGGAGAGTTGCAGCCTTAACGAAAGCGTCGATAGCAACCTCATAGCTTGGGATGAAGGTGCTAACCTCACCGAGCTGTGAGTAGTAGTTGATAGCAGTATCGAGGATAGGCTTAACCTTAGCCTCAGTCTTCGGATCGAGCTCCAAAGCCTTTGCTGCAGCCTCAACGATAACCTCGAACAGACCCTCCTTAATATCACGAGCCTGATCCCATGCAGCTACGCGACCATTCTCAACGTAAACCTTAACCCAAGGGTATGTCAAAACCTGACGACCCTTCTCATCTGTCTGAGTCTCAGTTGGGTTACCCATTGTGTAGCTAAGGAATGTAACATCCAAAGAGGTAGAGAGTGACTTTGTAGGCTCCATCAGCGCCTCAGTGTAAGACTTTGCGCGATTTACCCAAACTGCTGCCTTTGCAGCCTTCTTTGCGTCAGCAACCTCAGCATCGCTCTTGCTCAACTTTGCAAGAATTGCCTCCTCGTTAACCTTTTGTGCAGTAGCGGTAGGCACAACCATTGCCATTACAGCCGCAACCATCAAAATAATCTTTTTCATAATATAAAAATTTGGTTTAATTGTTACTCATTCTCGTTATTTGCGACCTCAACAACAGGTGCCTCTGCACTCTGCTCCTCAGTCTGTGGAGCATCTGTCAGCTCCTCGTCCTTTGCCTCCTCGCTCTTTGGCACTGCCATAACTGATGCAATTACATCGCCCTCACGGAGGTTGATAATCTTAACACCCTGTGTAGCACGGCCTGCAAGACGAATCTGATCTACTGAAGTACGGATTGTAATACCTGAACGGTTGATAATCATCAAGTCATTAAGGTCAGTTACCGCCTGAATTGAGATCAACTTACCGGTCTTCTCGGTGATATTGATAGTCTTAACACCCTTACCACCACGGTTTGTTACGCGATACTCATCAAGGTCGGTACGCTTACCAAAACCATTCTCCGAAAGAACCAATACATCCTGCTGTGAGTCTGGCTCGATACATATCATACCGATAGCCTCATTACCATCCTCAAGCGCGATACCGCGAACACCCATACTTACACGGCCTACAGGACGAACAATCTCCTCATTGAAGCGGATTGCCTTACCCTCACGAGATGCAATCATCACCTCAGCCTTACCGCTTGTCAGCTTAGCCTCGATAAGCTGGTCGCTCTCTCTAATAACGATTGCATTGACACCTGTAGTACGTGGACGAGAGTAAGCCTCAAGTTTTGTCTTCTTGATAATACCCTCCTTAGTACACATGATGATGTAATTGTTCTCAACATACTCCTCATCATTGAGGCGCTTGCAGTTGATATATGCACGAACCTTATCATCCGGCTCAATCTGGATAACGTTCTGTATAGCACGACCCTTAGATGCGCGTGTTCCCTCCGGAATCTCGTACACCTTAAGCCAGTAGCAACGACCCTTCTCGGTAAAGAACATCATTGTATTGTGCATTGATGCCACGTAGATGTGCTCGATAAAGTCCTCATCGCGAGTAGCACTACCCTTAGCACCTACGCCACCACGGTTCTGAGTGCGGTACTCAGAGAGTGATGTACGCTTGATGTAACCCATATGCGAGATGGTGATAACCATATCCTCATCTGCATAGAAGTCCTCTGGGTTAAACTCCTCTGAAGAGTAAACAATCTCAGAACGACGCTCGTCAGCATACTTCTCACGAACCTCAATAAGTTCCTCCTTAACAATCTGGAGCTGCAGATCACGGCTACCCAAAATAGCGGTAAACTCTGCGATGCTTGCCTCCAACTGATCACGCTCAGCTGTAAGCTTACCATGCTCAAGACCTGTCAGAGCACCAAGACGCATTGCTACGATAGCTGCAGCCTGAAGCTCGCTCAACGAGAAGCGTACCATCAACGCCTGACGTGCATCCTCAGGAGTGCGCTGTGCACGGATCGTGTGAACGACCTCGTCGATATTGTCCTGTGCAATGAGCAGACCCTGAACAATATGCAGACGATCCTGCGCAACCTTCAAGTCGTGCTGTGTACGGCGTACAACAACCTCATGACGGTGGTCAACAAAGTGTCCAATAAGCTGTTTGAGGTTCAAAAGCTCCGGACGACCATTTACAAGGGCGATATTATTGACAGCAAATGACGACTGGAGTGCAGTGTGTTTGAAGAGCATATTTACCACAACATTGGCAACTGCATCCTGCTTGAGCTGAACAACAAGGCGGATACCGTCGCGATCTGATGACTCGTCATTCACATCTGAGATACCCTCAATCTTACCATCCTTAATAAGCTTACCGATAGCGTCGCAAAGCTCATCCTTACGCACCATATAAGGCATCTCGGTAAAGACAATCTGCTGACGATTATTCTTTGTAGTCTCAATCTCGTACTTAGCACGAATAACTACACGACCACGACCTGTGAGCAGAGCCTCCTTAATACCTGCATAACCGTAGAGAATACCTCCGGTTGGGAAATCAGGGCCCTTAACAAAGTGGAGCAGATCCTCGCACATGCAGTCCGGATTGTCAATATAGGCACAGCAGGCGTCAATCACCTCACCCAAGTTATGCGGAGCCATATTTGTAGCCATACCTACCGCAATACCACTCGCACCATTTACAAGCAGCAGTGGAATACGTGTAGGCAGAACTGTTGGCTCAAGCTCCTCACCGTCGAAGTTTGGAGTCCAATCAATAGTCTGCTTATCAATATCAGCCATAACCTCTGCCGAGATCTTCTGAAGGCGAGCCTCTGTATAACGCATTGCTGCAGGAGAGTCACCATCCATCGAACCGAAGTTACCCTGACCATCTACAAGCGGATAACGCATCGCCCAGCTCTGTGCCATACGACACATCGCATCATAAACTGATGAGTCGCCGTGTGGGTGGAACTTACCGAGCACATCACCGACAATACGGGCAGACTTACGAGTCTCCTTATTGTGGTAGAGGTGCAAGTGTTCGCTCATATCAAACAAGATACGACGATGCACCGGTTTGAGTCCATCCCTCACATCAGGCAGGGCGCGCGAAACAATTACCGACATCGAGTAGTTGATGTAGGCGGTCTTCATCTGCTCCTCGATATTTACCTTATCGATTCTACCGACAAGACCATCATTTCTCTCTTCTAATTCCATAAATATTTAGTCTCTGTTAATAGTTGTCTAATAAATACATGCTTTTTGCACGCGCAAAAATAGCGTTTTTTTTCGATTTTGACAACTTTACAAGAATCTTTTACACTCTTTTTCTGTAAAAACGTAGAGAAATATGCGATTATTGCCCCATTTTAGGCGATTTTACGGACTTTCGCTATTTTTCCGACCCCCTGTCGGAGAGAAGAGAGACCACTCCACACTCCTCGATAGCAACCACTCCATGGTCAGACAGAGCATAGAGAGCCTTAGTAACAGCCTCCGGTGCAGCCGACACCTGGCGCAGCAACTGATGAAGGGTAAATCTCTCGCCAGAGCTCAAAGCCTCCACAATCTTCTCCTCAACCGAGCCCTTATCTCCCCCACCTCTCTTACGGGCAAGACAGATATCACAGCTACCGCACTCCTTGCCTGTATCATCTCCAAAGTAGCGTTCAATAATCAGACTGCGACAGAGATTCTCATTCTCAGCATAGCCAACCATAGCCTCCAAGCGGCTGAGCATCTGTTTTTTACGCTCTGTATATGTATTGGGTGCAATGTAGAGGTCAGAAGTAGGCAGTCGCTCCTCGTTCATATATATTATCGGGGAGGTATTTGACGGTATATATCTGATAATCTTCTCACGCCTAAGCTCTGCAAGGGTCTCCTTGACCTCAAGGTCGGTATATCCACTCCAACTGGCAATAGCCATCTCATTTATCGGCTTAAACTCCGTAAAGACGCCGTTATACATGCGCAGTATCGCAAGGACAATCTGCTCAGTACGCTGACTGAATTTCGTCTTATACAGCTCATCTCGGCGCACGGCAAATATCAATCTTGCAGGGTTGGCAGCCTCCTCTATATATGTGAGGTACTCGTTGCGCTCCAGTAGATCTATCACGCCGAGGATTGTATTAGTAAAGTAGTTGTGATGCCTACAAAAGTCGTGAAGATTGAACAGATACGAGCCACCCTTGCCATCCCCCACTGCAATCATCAGATAGGAGCAAATCTGCTCATAGACCTCTTTAACGCGCTCTATTGGCGGAAAATCGTTATCTACACGCCTCTTGAGCGAGGTGTAGTCAGACGAAGAGACAAGCAGTGTGGCATAGCTTCGCAAGCCATCACGACCTGCACGACCAGCCTCCTGGTAGTAGCTCTCCATCGTGTCGCACATTGTATAGTGAATCACAAAGCGCACATCCCTCTTATCTATACCCATACCGAAGGCATTTGTGGCAACCATAACGCGAACCTTACCACTGAGCCACTCGTCCTGCCTAATTGAGCGCTCCTCGCTTGGCAGACCACCATGATAGTACGAGGCACTGACACCCTCATTCTGCAGATACTCGGTAAGATACTCCGCCACTCCTCTGCGGCGCACATATATAATACCCGAGCCGGGAACACCATTCAGAATACGCATTATCTGCTCCTCCTTGGCCTCGGTTTTGCGCACTACATAGCTTATATTAGGACGGGCAAACGAACTACGCAACACCTTCTCACCCCTAAAGCAGAGGCGTTTCATAATATCCTTAGCCACCTCACCTGTAGCCGACGCAGTAAGTGCCAATATCGGAACATCAGGCAGAAACTCCCTCAATTGCGAGATATGCAGATACGACGGTCTGAAGTCGTAGCCCCACTCCGAGATACAGTGAGCCTCGTCAACTGCTATGAGCGTCACCTTCATCAGACGCAGACGCATCTGGAAGATATCTGTATTCAGACGCTCGGGAGAGACATAGAGAAACTTAACATCGCCATAGGCGCAGTTGTCAAGCAGGCGGTCAATCTTGGACTTACTCATTCCCGAATGCACTGCCGCTGCCGAGATTCCCCTACGACGCAGGTTATCCACCTGATCCTTCATCAGCGCAATAAGAGGCGTGACGACAATGCACAACCCATCCGTAGCGAGCGTAGGCAGCTGATATGTGATTGACTTACCGCCACCTGTAGGCATCAGCACAAGGGTGTCACACCCCGACAGCACGGAGGATATAACCTCGTACTGCATCGGGCGAAACTCCTCATAACCCCAATATTGCTTGAGTATGGCTGTCAATTTCTCTCTCATCGGTCGCTAAATTACACTTTTTTTTGCAGACTGACGCTTTTTTACTGCAAAAATTGTATATTTGTACAATAAATATGGGCTATGAAAAGTGAATTTGAGAAGATGTTGTCTGGGGAGTTGTACAACTTTCACGACCCAGAGGTAGAGAGGGCTTTTGCACGCAGCAAAGAGCTGTTGGTAAAACTCAACTCGATGACTCGTCGCGACCCCGAGTTTCCAAAGATGCTCCGCGAGTTGATTCCCGATATGCCGGAGAGTTCGACCATCTCTGTACCCTTTTACTGCGATGTCGGCTTTCAAATCAAGGTCGGCGAGCACTCATTTATAAACAAGAACTGCACTTTCCTCGACTCGGGCGGAATCACCATTGGCAGCTACACCAAGATTGGCCCAAACTGCGGATTTTACACGCCTCAGCACCCGACAAACTACCTCGAGCGTCGCAAGCCTATCGAGACGGGTATGCCTATCAAAATTGGTGACGACTGCTGGATTGGTGGCAGCGTGACAATATGCCCGGGTGTGACCATTGGCGACAGATGCATTATCGCTGCTGGTAGTGTCGTAACAAAGGATATTCCGGACGACAGTCTTGCTGCTGGATGCCCTGCCGTGGTCAAGAAAAAACTACTGTAAATCAAGCAATTATGTACGAATATATCACAGGAAAACTCACAGAGGTAGCACCTGCCTATGCCGTAGTTGAGGCGGGCGGTATTGGCTACTTTATAAACATATCTCTCCAGACCTACTCGGAGATTGAGCACAGCGAGCAGACTACACTCTATCTGCACTACATAGTGCGTGAGGATGCGCATATTCTATACGGTTTTGCCACAAAGGCAGAGCGCGAACTATTCCGCCTGCTTATCGGAGTGTCAGGCGTGGGTGGAAATACAGCGCGTATGATTCAATCGACCTACTCACCATCAGAGCTGAGAAACATCATCGGCTCAGGCAATGCCGTACTACTGAAGAATGTGAAGGGACTTGGACTCAAGACCGCACAGAAGATTATCGTCGAGCTGAGCGGCAAGATGGTTGACCTTAAGGTCGATACAAAGATTGCTACCGGCGTTACAGCAGTCAATAGCGAGACCTTCGATGAGGCACTCTCGGCTCTTGTAATGCTCGGTTTCCAAAAGGGCGCATCCGAAAAGGTACTCAAAAAACTCTTCAAGGAGAATCCCGATATGCGCATCGAGGAGGCTATCAGATTGGCACTTAAGCAGCTGTAGTTGTTAGCTATTGACTGTTGGCCTTTAAGAGGAATTATATTTAAGTCCGCTGTAGGCGAACAAAGCTAACCGACGCTGCTCGTGAGAGCAGAGGCTGCTTGCAGACTATGCCGAACTGCGAGGAGGAAGGGTCGGCGTAGCCGAGCCAATAGCTTTTCATAGTTTTCGCACTCTGTTTCACCCTTGCACCATTTTGATATCAGAAGGCGCACCCCGTTTCATCATTGCACCATTTTGTTGTCAGAAGGTGGTAGTTACCACGCTCGGCGTGATTGACTGCGATGGGCTGTACTAAAATGTACCGCCCATTGCTGTCATATCACGTTAGCGGAAGTAAATGCCGCCTTATCACAACAAAATATTTGGATTATATTATAATATTTGGTATCTTTGCGCGTTATATGGCTATGAACTGGTTAAGAAATATTGCGATTGCGGGAATAGCGCTGGTAGCGTGCGGTTGCGAGAATAATGAGGAGATGCTGATGAAGCAGAAGGATGCTATTGTTAAGTATCTGACCTCATCGCGTCGTATGGTGGCAGAGGAGGAGATTGGCAATGTGATTGCTGAGAATCCGGCATTCTACACGCAGTTTGGTCAGGATGTATTTCGCCATGTGACAAACTACTACGCGGCAGATAGAGATGAGTGGATGAGAGTTGAGCCGACAAGCTCGCTGGATATCCGTTTTGCAGCATATCTGTTTAGCGGAACTGAGCCTAACAAGCAGAGCATATACTGGACAAACATCCCTGAGCTCATTTCGGAGATTGAGGCGACAAATAACAACCAGTATGACGACCTCATCTGGGCAGAGACACCGCTGACGGTGCAGCTGGGTAGAGGAGATCTGTTGCGCGGATTGGAGGAGGCGCTCATTGGCTGTCATGACCAAGACTCTGTGCAGGTATATATGACCTCGGCAGCAGCCTATGGCAAGCAGGTGATTGGTGCAGTACCAAAGGATAGCTCGGTGGCGTGGTATATTAAGATTTTGAATGTAACAAAATAATGGCAAGCTAATTTCGCAATTTATAGAACATAACTTGGAATATGAAGATTATTATAACACTACTTTTATCTCTCTTTGCGCTCACATCGTGCGTTAATGAGCCTGAGTTTTCTGGTGACGAGTTGGAGGCTCGCTCACTCAGAGCGTGGATGAAGAAGAATCACCCTGAGCTGATGGGCAACTATCAGGAGAAGGGCGGTTACTACGTCGATGTTCTTGCATGGGGCGACAACACAGCTACAGCCGATTCAGAGAATGACTTGGGTAGCCAGGCGATTATGGATCAGGATACCTGCTGGGTATTCTACAACTTTACAGGTTACAATCTCGATGGTAGCATCTGCTCTACTCGTGACGAGGTTATCGCGCGTATGCAGGCGACCTTCTCTGACCGCACACACTACGTTCCTTATGGCAACTACTGCGGTAAGGAGGAGTTTTATGCCATTGTCGAGGGTAGCTACTTGGCATCTCGCAACAAAATCAAACTGAGCGAGGAGTATGTAAAGAATGTAAGACCTGACATCTGCCAGGGCACTGAGCTTGTACTGCGCAAGGGCACAAAGGTGCGCCTCTATCTCACCTCTACTATCGGCTACGGCTCAAGCGGCTCTTCTGCTGAGGGTGGCTACGAGGGTCAGTATTCACTTGACTCAAATGTGCCGATGATTCTCGACATGGAGGTTGTCCGCATGGTCAAGAACCCTGCTGATAACGAGCTTGATATGGTTGAGCAGGTTGTCAAAATCAGCAACGAGAGCAACGAACTCTCTCAGTGGCAGCAGATTGAGAACACTGAGGAGGAGTCTGAAGAGGGCGAGGAGGAGAATAGCGACTCTGAAACTACCGACCCTGAGACCGGCGAGAGCACCGAGGCTGAGAAGAAGTTCTACGAGGGTATCTACTACTGCAACACCTTCCAGCCAAATGATGAGTTTGCACACCTTAAATATGCGCGTCCAGATATGGCAGGCGTGGATAATCCATACAAGGACTCACAGCGCTTTGCCGACATGGCAGCCTTTGACAAACAGCTCTGGGAGATTCTGGATAAGAAGTTTGCCGACCTGATTAAGGAGACATCAGAGGAGGAGGCTAAGGAGGTGACTGAGGACAACTCAGCGATGATTTGGTACGTTGGTCGTTTCCTTGACGGCTTTATCTTCGATACAAACATCCCTGAGGTGCGCAAGTTGGCATTTAATGAGGATGGTAGCAGCAGCAGTAGCAGCGGCGCCCTGTCATACTCTGTATCTTCAAACAAAGACGAGTATATCAGCGCATGGGCACACGCCATTCCTAAGTTGCGCTACGGCCGTTGGGGTGCCATTATCACAACATCGGGTTATGCGTATGGCGCAAGCGGCGTATCGGGTGGCACAAGCACTACATCTTCAAGCACTGCTGCAGCATACAACAGCTTGGCTAACCTATATAATTATTATAGTATGACCGGTGCTAACTACTACAACCCATACGGTTACTACAACTACTATAACTACTATGGCGGTTACACCAACTACTACGACTACGAGGAGACAACCTCGACTATCGAGACCGAGATTCCACCGTACGCTCCGTTAGTATTCTACGTATTTATTGAGCCTACTGAGTAGTGCCGGCGTTAAGCGAGTTAGGACTGTCCATCGGGCAGTCCTTTTTTTTTGCTCATTCGAATCTAGCAGTAAAAACTTTTGGACTTTGGGTTTTAGCCTTTAAGAGGAATTATATTTAGTCCGCCATAGGCGGACAAAGCTAATAGCCAATAGCATACACACTGAGTCGTAACAGAGTAACACTGTAACAAGGGGTGTGCAGCCTTGTTACCATGTTACGCTATTACTGATAAGACAAAAAGCGTGGGCAACCGAACAAATCAGTTACCCACGCTTGTATAGAACGGGAGCATTTCAGCCCCTGACCGGACTCTTTGGACTACTTAACCTCCTCGAACTCTACATCCTCAGGCTGTGCCTTAGTGTCAGCACCTGCGCTTGCGCCTGCACCTGGGTTAGCACCCTGCTGTGCCTGCTGAGCCTGCTGAGCTGCGTAGATATCCTGAGAAGCTGCCTGCCATGCGTTGTTGAGCTCTGCAATAGCAGCGTCGATAGCTGCGATATCTGCGCTCTTGTGAGCCTCCTTAAGCTTGCCGAGAGCTGCCTCGATTGCGCCCTTCTTATCTGCAGGTATCTTATCACCATACTCCTTGAGGTTCTTCTCTGTGGTGAAGATGTTTGCATCAGCTGCGTTGAGTTTCTCAACACGCTCCTTCTCGATGCGATCCTTCTCCTCATTAGCCTTAGCCTCGTCACGCATGCGCTGAATCTCCTGGTCAGTAAGACCGCTTGATGCCTCGATGCGGATGGTCTGCTCCTTACCTGTACCCTTATCCTTTGCAGATACATTGAGGATACCGTTAGCATCGATATCGAATGTAACCTCAATCTGTGGTACACCACGTGGAGCTGCTGGGATACCATCGAGGTGGAAGCTACCGATGCTCTTATTGTCGCGTGCAAACTGACGCTCACCCTGGCATACGTTGATAACTACAGATGGCTGGTTATCGGTTGCAGTTGAGAACACCTCGCTCTTACGGGTTGGGATGGTAGTATTTGCCTCAATGAGCTTTGTGAATACACCACCGAGGGTCTCGATACCGAGTGAGAGTGGAGTAACGTCGAGAAGTACCAAGTCATCCTTGATATCACCTGCGAGGATACCACCCTGAATAGATGCACCTACAGCAACTACCTCATCAGGGTTAACGCTCTTGTTTGGAGCCTTACCAAAGAACTGCTCCACAACGCGCTGGATAGCCGGAATACGAGTAGAACCACCTACAAGGATAACCTCGTCAATCTGAGATGCTGACAGACCTGCGTCACGAAGAGCTGTGCGGCATGGCTCGATAGTGCGCTGTACAAGGTGGTCACAGAGCTGCTCGAACTTAGCACGAGTAAGGGTCATTACAAGGTGCTGAGGGATGCCGTTGATTGGCATGATATAAGGCAAGTTAATCTCTGTTGACTGTGAAGATGAGAGCTCAATCTTAGCCTTCTCAGCTGCCTCCTTAAGGCGCTGGAGTGCCATAGCGTCCTGACGAAGATCTACGCCGTGCTCGCTACGGAATGACTCTGCCATAAAGTCGATAAGTACGTGATCGAAGTCGTCACCACCAAGGTGCGTATCACCATTTGTTGACTTAACCTCGAATACGCCATCACCAAGCTCGAGGATTGAAATATCGAATGTACCACCACCAAGGTCGTAAACAGCAATCTTCATATCGCGATTCATCTTGTCCATACCGTAAGCAAGAGCAGCAGCGGTAGGCTCGTTTACGATACGGCGAACCTTAAGGCCTGCAATCTCACCAGCCTCCTTAGTTGCCTGACGCTGTGAGTCAGAGAAGTATGCAGGAACGGTGATAACTGCCTCTGAAACCTCCTGACCGAGGTAGTCCTCAGCAGTCTTCTTCATCTTCTGAAGGATGATAGCCGAAATCTCCTGTGGAGTGTACTGACGACCGTCGATATCTACACGAGCAGTGTCATTTGCACCACGAACAACTGAGTATGGTGAACGAGTGATGTCTGATGCAACATTCTCGAACTTCTCACCCATATAACGCTTGATTGAGAATACTGTACGCTTAGGGTTTGTAATAGCCTGACGCTTTGCAGGATCACCAACCTTACGCTCACCACCATCTGTAAATGCTACAACTGAAGGTGTTGTGCGGTGACCCTCAGAGTTAGGAATTACAACAGGCTCAGAGCCCTCCATTACAGCAACACACGAGTTTGTGGTTCCCAAATCAATACCAATAATCTTTCCCATAGTTAAAAGTGTTTTAATATTTATACTTATTTATATTATTATCAACTTGCGTTTGGCATATTACTGAACAAACCCCTTGCCAAAAGCGTTTTTCTGCCAAAAAAGAGAGTCCTACAGCACAATTGGCAGTATCTATGACAAAATGGCAGAGAAAAAGTCAGAGCAATGCCACAAAAAAAGTGGCAGCCAGTACTTTTTGTACCAACTGCCACAAATATAGATACTCTTTGCTACTACTTGAGTGCTGAGAGCTGCTCACGGATTGCAGCAATCTTAGCCTCAGCATCTGCCTGCTTAGCACGCTCGTTAGCAACTACCTGAGCAGGTGCAGAGTTGACGAAACGCTCGTTTGAGAGCTTCTTCATCACTGACACGAGGAAGCCCTCATAGTAAGCCAAATCCTTCTCGAGCTTTGCAATCTCCTCCTCAATATTCACATTATCACCCATAGGGATGAAGTACTGGGTAGTCTTGACAATAAAGCCGGCATCGGTCGGATTCTTCTCAGTTACTGCAGTTACAGCAGAGAGGTTACCCATCTTGACAAGCACAGCCTCGAACTCCTTTGGATAGTTCTCGTCAAGGACAACCTTCAGCTCTACAGCCTCCTTCTGAGGAAGGTTCTTCTGCTTGCGGACATTACGGATAGCCGACACAGCCTCCTGCAACAGCGCAAAGCGAGCAAGCAGAGCCTCATCTGCAGCCTCCACCTTTGGCATTGGGCTGACCATGATAGACTCACCCTCAGCGCGTGGAGCCAAATCCTGCCAAATCTCCTCTGTCACAAACGGCATGAACGGATGCAGAACCAGCATCAACTCCTCAAAGAAGTGCTTAGTCTGCTCGATAGTGGTCTTATCTGCCGGTGAGCCGTATGCAGGCTTAACAATCTCAAGATACCAACCGCTGAAGTCATCCCAGAAGAGCTTATAAGCGACCATAAGAGCCTCAGAGATACGGTAGTTGCGGAAGTTATCCTCAATCTCAGAGAGTGCCGCGTTGAGCTTTGCACGGAACCAAGCAACTGCAGCTGCATTATTCTCACTCTGAGCAAGATTCTCATCCACAGTCCAGCCGTTGATAAGGCGGTATGCGTTCCAAATCTTATTACCGAAGTTACGACCCTGCTCGCAGAGTGCATCGTCAAACATCAGGTCGTTACCTGCGCTTGAGCAGAGCATCATAGCCACACGCACACCGTCAGCACCATACTGAGCAATCAAATCCAGTGGGTCTGGTGAGTTACCGAGCTGCTTAGACATCTTGCGGCCAATCTTATCGCGCACGATACCTGTGAAATATACATTACGGAACGGCATCTCACCGCGATACTCATAGCCCGCCATAATCATACGAGCCACCCAGAAGAAGATGATATCCGGACCGGTAACAAGGTCGTTTGTCGGATAGTAGTAGCGAATCTGCTCGTTATCAGGGTTGCGGATACCGTCAAAGACTGAGATTGGCCACAACCAAGAGCTGAACCAAGTGTCGAGCACATCCTCATCCTGACGAAGGTCTGCAAGGGTCAGGGTTGCATCGCCACTCTTCTGCTGTGCAAGAGCAAGCGCCTGTTCTGCTGTCGGTGCAACTACATAACCACCCTTTGGAAGGTAGTATGCCGGAATGCGCTGACCCCACCAGAGCTGGCGAGAGATACACC
>JAZORI010000008.1:0-35194 GCA_045656505.1 Alistipes sp.
ATTTCAAAGACTTTGTGAAGTGGTATCTTTTCCTGCAAAGTAATCAGGGAAAGGCAAGCAAAAAATAGGGCGAGAAAAACCATGTTTCTCGCCCATCATCTAATCTCTAAAAAGCGCCGCTTTTGGCATCATTACCACAAATCGTAAACGCAGTAGATACCCCAGCAGAGGAATACAAGACCAACTAATGCAGTAATCATAATTGTAATATTTTTAGTTTGTGTTAATAAATAATATGTGTACTCTTTTCAAAAGTCTCTTCATCATAAACCACATCGCTCAAGAATAGCCCCTGCGCAGGTGCGCCGGCACTTGACATTGACAGATTGCGCGCCTCTACAATTTTGCAAAACTCATCCACCGAGTATCTGCCACGACCCACATCGACAAGCGTACCCACGATAGAGCGCACCATATTTCTCAAAAATCTATCGGCGCGAATCGTAAACACAAGCACGCCATCGGCTTCAATCTGCCACTTCGCATCCATTATTCGGCAGACATTGGTCTTGTTATTAGAATTGAGCTTTGCAAACGATGTAAAATCGTCATATTCAAGCAGTTTTGCCGCGGCGGCGTTCATCTTCTCAACGTCTAGCGGCACGTAATAGAGCCACGCAGAGAAGCGACGGAACGGATTTTTGGTAGGGCAGATGTAGTAGCGATACTCCCTCTCGCGCGCATCAAATCGTGCGTGCGCACCATCTACAACAGGTGTCACCGAAAAGATAGCAATATCCTTCGGAAGCATCATATTGAGTTTATACAGCAACTGCGGACAGTCCACCTCCACCTCCGAGTCAAAGTGCGCCACATAGTACGATGCATTAACCCCCGTATCGGTACGCCCAGCACCCACAATCTCCGTCGGCGTGCGCAACAGTTTAGTCAACGCCTGCTCAATGGTCTGCTGCACGCTCGGCATATCTGGCTGACGCTGCCAACCACAATAAGCAGCCCCGTCGTATCTAAGTTCTACAAAATATCGCATACACAAAAGTACAAATTATAAATAAATCTGCAAAAATTTCTTACCTTTGTAGTTAGATCTATTGTACAGACTATGCATATACGACACCTTTTGACCATACTTTTCGCTCTTTGCTTATCATCTTGTACCATTACAAGAGCAGTAAAGTATGGCAATGCTGCAGTTGACGACTATACCGTATTTGAGCAGGATATTATTCATAACGGAACTAATCGCTTTGACTTTATTCCAAAGGGTGATACGACTACTCTCGACACGCTCAAACTCAATATATACCGAGCAAAGACTGACACCCTTCTACATCTGACTATCAGCGAGGTAATGGATTACTTTACAAACACCCCGTCGGCAGCTTTGATTATACAAGATGATAAGGTCATTTTTGAGCATTACAGCGGTGGATGGAGCAAAGAGAGCCAATCTTGCATTTTCTCTATCACAAAGACCATTACAAGTATGCTATGTGGTATTGCCATCAAAGATGGGTATATCAAAAGCGCAGATGACTATGTTGCAGATTACATCCCCGAATTCAGAGATGCCGATAAAGATTTTGCAAAGCTCAAGATAACACACCTGCTCGACATGACTGCCGGTCTGAAGTTTGACGAAAATTACAATCTCAACCCATTTACAAAGATGGCTAAACTCTATATGGGCAACAACTCGCTCAAAACACTTAAGCGCTTGAAGTTTAGCCATAATCCGGGTGCGAATTTCTCATATGACTCGGCAACAACCGCCATCTTGGGTTTGGTTATCGAACGCGCAACAGGCAAGAGCTATGCTGAGTATCTCTCTGAAAGGGTATGGCAACCACTCGGCATGGAGAACAATGCGATGATAGGTCTTGATGACAAGCGTCACCGTGTAGCGAAGAGCTATGCTGGCCTTACCACAAATATCCGTGACCTTGCTAAAGTAGGAAGACTCTTTCTTAACAAAGGTAATTGGAATGGTGTGCAGATTATCGACTCAAACTATGTAAATCGTTGTCACAGCGCACACACCGCCGGAACAAAAGGTTATGCTCAAGGCAGATACTCATACTCTTGGTATTGGGGTTTTAACGACAGCTACTACGAACACAACAGCTTTATCTCTAAAGCTGCAATGGATGATTACTACAACAAACATCCTGAAATACACATAGTTAAGAGCAGCAAGACCGACAATGGCTTTACAACTATCGAACACCATAATCGCAGATATTTTGATAGTGTTGAGTCGTTAAAAGAGTACTACCAAAAAGAGAAGTCAGGCGTGACTCTCATCTATAAAAACAAATACGGCTACTATGCTACATTGCACAATGGTGGATATTGGGCATACGGACTCTATGGGCAGGTACTATACATCAACCCTGATAAGAACTTTATCGGAGTCTTTCTGGGTGCTGACCGTCTAAAAGATTTTACTCACATCTTTGACGCCGTCTGCAATGGTCATACAACCACAATAGAGTAACAGACTATTTGCTAGCATTTTTTTCGTTATATTTGCATCATGAAGAGATTTTGGATTGTCACATACTTATCACTTTTCGCCTTTGTAGTAACTTCAGCAAAGGATTACGAGGCTATTCTGCGAAAAGTTCACAACTCTGACCAGCAGATGCGCAGAGAGTTAACATCTGCACAGAAGAGTGGTGATACTAAAGCTCTTATAGATGCAGTTGAGAAGATGGAAAAGTGCGACAAGCAGAATCAAAAGACAGTATTCAAGATGCTTGACAAACATGGAGTTCCGGAAAATCTATCTAACGAGTCACTCAACACCATTTGGCTTGTAATCCAGCACTCTGATATGGAGAATATTGAAAAATATCTCCCTTACATAAAGCAATCTGCAGAGAAAGGATATATCTCACAGGTACAACTGGCAACCATGGAGGATAGACTCAGAGTATATAAGCGCACTGCACAAATATACGGTTCACAGACTATTGATAAAGGCGATACAATCTATTTTTACCCGATTGCAGAGCCTGAAAATTTAGACTCTCGCAGAGCAGAAATAGGGATGACACCAATAGCCGAATATATCAAAACTCTCAAAGAGGTAACTGGTAAAAATATAATTTTTGACCCGTTAATAACCTTTGAAAAGTTAGATACAATAAATGAAAGTGTAACTTTATATAAAAATTAAAATACATTGATTATGAAAACATTACTAACCATTTCACTACTACTGTCAACGCTCTTTGGAATCAAAGATACATACTTCATTCTACGCTTCGATCACTTCGTTGATAAGGTGACCGAAAAGTATGAGTCATACACCGAAGAGGAGTGGACAGCTACGATGGAAAAGTACTCTGAATTCCGCACCGAATACAAAGAACTTGCACCAAATATGACAAGTGAGCAACGAGCCGAGGTAAACGGACTATTTTCGAAAATCAACGCTGTAATTATCAAACACAAAACCACCAAAGCCCTCGGCAAGATCGGCGATTTTGTCAACGAGGCAACCGGCACAATCAAAGAGCTGAAAAAGTTAGATTAATGGGCAGATAAAAGCGTCATTTGGTTATTTTTCTGCACTTTTTCGAAGAGGGGTATATACCCCTCTTTGTTTTTTTGGATAATTCGCCTTATCTTTGTGGGTTAATTCACTCAAAACAGAGAATATTATGAAAGCAGCAATTATCGGCTACGGTAAAATGGGTCACGAGATAGAGAAGATTCTCGTGCAGCGAGGTCATACCGTAGGCCTTATCATAGACCAAGACAACATCGCAGACCTTAATGCTGAGCACCTTGCGGGCATTGATGTAGCGATTGAGTTTACAACACCACAAACTGCGTATAACAACATCCGCACATGCATTGAGGCAGGTGTGGCTATCGTCAGCGGAACAACCGGCTGGACTGAGCGTCTGCCTGAGCTTCAGCAGCTATGCAGAGAGAAGGGTAGTGCAATGATATACTCATCAAACTACTCTCTCGGTGTAAATATCGCTTTTCGTATCAATCGCCGTCTGGCAGAGCTGATGAATGGGTGCAACAACTACGACGTGCGCATCGAGGAGATTCACCACACTCAGAAGAAGGATGCACCGAGTGGCACTGCAATCACCCTTGCTCAGGAGGCTATTGACCGTCTTGACCGCAAAAATAGCTGGAACTGCATTGAGCCACAGAAGGGCGAGACAAGTGCTGCAACTGCCGAGAGCATCGAGATTACATCGCTGCGTGAGGGCACTGTTCCTGGCACACATACCGTAACGTACGAGTCTGCGGATGACACTTTGGTACTCAAGCACACACTTAAGAGTCGTAGCGCACTTGCAACGGGTGCGGTTATTGCTGCGGAGTTTATTTGCGGCAAGAGTGGCGTATTTACAATGGACGATCTATTCAAGGAGTAAAAATATGAAGATGTTTTGGAAAAATAGGTGGATTAAGTTCTCTATAATTTCAGTTCTATACATACTGCTTTTTGTTGTGTGGACCGGTAATTTGTGGATGTTGTTAGGCTTGCCTTTGATATACGACTTCTACATCTCGCGCCTCTTCTACAAGTATGTATGGCACTACAACGACGAGCTGTGTGAGCGTTCTCCTCTCTACAAGAGCATTTGGGGTTGGATTGATGCAATTCTTTGGGCTACTGTAGCGGCTACACTACTACATCTGTTCGTGTTCCAGCTCTACAAAGTACCGACATCATCCATGGAGAAGACTATTCTCATTGGTGACTACATCTACGTGAGCAAAGTTTCATACGGCCCACAGGTACCCAACACACCTATTGCAATGCCGTTTGTATTCAATACTATGCCATGGTCTGACAGCCAAAAGTCATACAGCGACGCTATTCAATGGGACTACCATCGTCTGAAGGGCTTTAAGAAGGTTAAGCGTGGTGATGTTGTGGTATTTAACTATCCTGAGGGTGACTCCGTTCTGCAGGCAAAGCGTCTCTATCCAACTCCCGGAGCAAGCTACTACGATGCTCTGCGTAGCTATCAGCAGAGTTACGGAGAGAGCGAGGGTCGCCGCCGCCTCCTTGAGGATTACAATGTCATCGCTCACCCTGTAGATAAGCGCGAGAATTATATCAAGCGTTGCGTTGCTATTCCGGGCGATACAATCACAATCAAGGGTACAACCCTCTTTGTAAATGGTGAGGAGCAGACTACACTGCCAGAGCAGCAGTTTATCTACTTCGTTCAGAGTTCAGCTCCACTTACGCAGTACACAATGGATAAGGTTGGCGTCCGAGAGTGGGGTGGTAATGCTCCGTACTACTATCTAACAATGACCGATGATGTTGCTGCAGCAGTTGAGAAGTTGCCAACAGTACTCTCTGTTGTTAAATACAACAATGAGGAGCCAGGTTTGGAGTTCTTCCCGAACAACATCAACTACACTTGGACACAGGACAACTTTGGACCACTCTACATTCCACAGAAGGGTGCTACAGTTGCACTTACAATGGAGAATCTGCCGATATATCGCCGCATCATCGAAAAGTATGAGGGGCATACTCTCAACGTATCTGACGGTAAGATATTTATTGACGGCGCTGAGTGCAATAGCTACACCTTTGCAATGGACTACTATTGGATGATGGGTGACAACCGACACAACTCTGCTGATAGCCGTTTCTGGGGATTTGTTCCTGAGGATCACATTGTTGGCAAGGCTTCATTTATAGCCTTCTCTGTAGGAGAGAACGGTATCCGTTGGGGTCGTATATTCAACAAAATTAAATAAGCAGAACCGTTGTGGAGGAGTTAAAGGATAGCTATCTGACCATATCTGCACCAGCAGAGTGTGCTATGCGTGAGCGCAGTAGCAAGTTTTTGTCGTATGCATACCCCGTAACCACGGAGGAGCAGATACGAGAGCACCTTGACGCCCTGTACAAGCAGTATTATGATGCCACACACCACTGCTACGCTTGGAGATTAGGCCCTCATGGCGAGCAGTTCCGTGCAAATGACGATGGCGAGCCATCCGGCACTGCGGGCAAACCAATATTGGGACAGCTACTATCACACGACATTACAAACTGTCTAATTGTCGTTGTGCGATACTTTGGCGGCACAAAGTTGGGGGTTTCTGGACTTATTCAGGCCTATAAAGAGGCTGCTGCGGATGTGATTGCGGTTAGTGATGTTATTGAGTGTACGGTTGATACCATTATCAAGGTTGACTTCTCATATATGGTGATGAACGATGTCATGCGCATCATCAAAGATGAGCAACCACAGATTAAGGAGCAAATTTTTGACAACCTCTGTACAATGACACTCGCCATCAGGCAGAGCAAGGCTCAGATGCTATTAGGCAAACTGAGCAAGGTTAGTGGAGCAACTATTGAAGTGATTGACAATGAGTTATAACTCGATATACATAAAGGGGGCGAGAGTTCACAATCTAAAGAATATCGAGCTGGATATACCTCACAACAAGTTGGTTGTTGTGACAGGTCTATCTGGTTCCGGAAAGAGTACGCTCGCTTTTGACACCATATTTGCCGAAGGTCAGAGGAGATATGTGGAGTCACTATCCGCGTATGCTCGCCAGTTCTTAGGTAGAATGAGCAAACCTGAAGTGGACATAATCTCGGGCATTGCTCCTGCAATTGCTATCGAGCAGAAGGTCAGCACTCGCAACCCTCGTTCTACTGTCGGCACAACTACCGAGATATACGACTACCTTCGTCTGCTATATTCTCGCATTGGCCGTACATATTCTCCAATATCGGGTATGGAGGTGAAATGCTACACTACCGATGATGTGGTCGAGTATGTCAACAGCCTTGGAGAGGGTAGTCGAATAATTGTTGCTGTACCTTTGCAACTCAGAGCCGAGCAGGGACTTATTGACAAGATGCTACAACTTGTAGCTGACGGTATCCAGCGCCTCTATATTGATGGTCAGACCGTCATGCTTGAGGACTTTATTCCGACTATTACCGACAGCACGACGGTGGAGGGTATATATGTTGTCGTTGACCGCATAAAGGTCTCTACAGATGACGACACACTCAATCGTATGCGCGAATCTATATCTGGAGCATATGGCTATGGAACGGGCAGTTGTGTTATCATAAGCGGTGAGAACATCGTTGAGTTCTCTGCCTCCATGACAACCGACGGTATTGAGTTTGAGCACCCATCGGAGCACCTCTTTGGCTTTAACAATCCACTTGGTGCGTGCCCCGTATGCGAAGGTTTTGGCAAGGTGGTTGGCATTGACGAGGAGTTGGTTATTCCCGACAAATCTCGCTCAATATTTGACAATGCGATAGCTTGCTGGCGCGGTGAGTCGATGAGTCGTTTCAAGAACCAGCTGGTTCAGAATGCCTACAAGTTTGACTTTCCGATTCACGAGCCGTACTACAAGCTTACAGAGGAGCAGCGACGACTACTATGGACAGGTAATGAGTACTTTGAGGGTCTTAATGCCTTCTTTGACTACCTTGAGCGCGAAAAGAAAAAGCACAAAAATCAATTTAGCATCCTCAAGGCACGATACACCGGCAAGACTATCTGTCCTGCATGTAATGGCGCAAGATTGCGCCCTGAGGCACTCTATGTCAAAGTTGGTGGCAAAAACATTGCCGAGTTGGCAGCCATGACAGTCGATACCCTTATCGATTTTTTTGCCACACTTGAGCTTGATGAGCACGACACTACTACTGCTCACCGAGTGATTATTGAGATTAAAAATCGCCTACAATATTTGAGCGATGTTGGATTGGGTTATCTAACCCTTAACCGTCTAAGTTCCACGCTATCAGGCGGTGAGAGTCAGCGCATAAACCTCTCTACATCGTTAGGTAGCAACCTGACAGGCTCACTATATATTCTCGACGAGCCGAGCATCGGACTGCACCCAAGAGATACTTCAAGACTTATAACCGTACTCAAACAGCTTAGAGATTTGGGCAACACGGTCATTGTCGTAGAGCATGAGGAGGAGATTATTCGCGCAGCAGACTACATCGTTGACATAGGTCCAGAGGCGGGCGAACATGGCGGTAGGGTAGTATTCAGTGGTGATTATGACAAATTATGCAGCAGCACGCAGAGCCTTACGGCAGACTATCTGTGCGGCAGAAAAAGCATTGACACCCCTGCAAACGTACGTCCATGGAGCAACTACATCACTATCAATGGCGCGAGGGTCAACAACCTAAAAAATGTATCTGTCAATATTCCGCTTGGCGTAATGACCTGTATTACAGGAGTTAGTGGCTCTGGCAAAAGTTCACTTGTAAAGGGTATTTTATACCCCGCACTGCGCCGTCTGATTATGGAGAGCGGTGACAATCCTGGCGACTTTGATGGTCTTACCGGCGATTTGAAGATGATTAGAGGCGTAGAGATGGTGGATCAAAATCCAATCGGCAAATCCTCTCGCTCTAACCCTGTGACATATATCAAAGCCTACGACGAGATACGCCGCCTATACGCAGATCAGCCATACGCACAACGCACAAATATACAGCCAAGTAGTTTTTCGTTCAATATGGTTGGTGGTCGATGTGAGCAGTGTCAGGGCGAGGGTACAATCAAGATTGGCATGCAGTTTATGGCTGATGTTACCCTCACGTGCGACGCCTGCAACGGCCGTAGGTTCAAGCAGGAGATTCTCGATATCAAATATCGTGGCAAGGATATCTGCGACGTGCTCGAGATGAGCATTGACGAGGCGATAGAGTTCTTCGGCCAGGAGAAGGCGACAAATAAGACCTGCCAAAGAGTTATTGAGAGGTTGATGCCACTGCAGAGTGTTGGTTTGGGATACATCAAGCTCGGACAGTCATCTTCAACACTATCTGGAGGTGAGAGTCAGCGCGTAAAACTCGCCTCATTCCTCACAAAAGATACAGGCAAGGGCAGTATCATCTTCATATTCGATGAGCCTACTACCGGTCTGCACTTCCACGATATCAAGCGACTGCTTGCCGCATTTGATGCACTGATCACCAATGGCCATACAGTAGTTATAGTCGAGCACAATATGGATGTAATCAAGTGCGCTGACCATATTATCGACCTCGGTCCTGAGGCGGGCGATATCGGTGGAGAGGTAGTATTCGAGGGCACCCCGAAAGATTTATTAAACTGTCAATCAAGTTATACTGGCAGTTATCTAAAACCACACTTTAAGTAATGAAAGAGGAATTTTACACATATACTCTCCCAAACGGCATCAGAGGCATTCACCGCAAAGTCAAAAGCGGGGCGGCTCGCTGTGCGCTTATTGTCGGTGCAGGAAGCCGAGATGAGCTACCGACAGAGCATGGTATCGCACACTTTGCTGAGCATGGATTGTTCAAGGGTACAACTCACAGAAAGTCATATCAGGTAAATTGCCGACTTGAGAACCTCGGTGGAGAGCTTAATGCCTTTACGACAAAGGAGGATACGACTGTTCACGCAACGGTACTGCGCAACGACTTTTCAAAAGCGGTAGAGCTCATCTCTGATGTTGTATTTAACTCCACATTTCCTGACAAAGAGCTTGACAAGGAGCGCGAAGTGATTATAGATGAGATAAATACATACAAAGACTCACCTATGGATCTAATCTACGACACCTTTGAAGATATGCTCTTTGAGGGGTCGGAGCTCGGCCATAACATACTTGGCACCAAGCGTGATCTAATGCGCCATAACAGCGCAGCCCTGCATCGCTTTGTCGATCGCACATACACCACAGATCAGATGATCTTTGCCTCTATAGGAAATATATCTGACAGCCGTATAGAGCAGATTGCAAACAGATATTTCTCTCAGTATCCTGCCACTACGCGCAGTTACAGCCGTACCACGCCAACTCTATACACGCCATTTGAGCGCGAGCAGGTAAAGCATACACACCAAGCTCACTGCATCATTGGAAATCGCGCATACAGCATAAACGAGGATAAGCGACTGCCATTCCTGCTGCTTACCAATATATTGGGAGGCCCGACAGCTAACTCTCGATTAAATGTCAATGTGCGTGAGCGAAACGGTCTTTCGTACAACATTGAGGCAAACTATACCGCATACAACGACTGCGGCATAGCTGTAATATACTTTAGTTCAGAGCATTGCAACTCTGACCTATGCCGTCAGATTATTGCCGACGAGATAAAGAAGCTACAGACCGTACGACTTACAACTCGCCAGTTATCAATGGCAAAAAGACAGTACATTGCCCAGATGACCATCGCCACCGAGGGAAATGAGGGATATATGCTCGGCGTAGGTCGTAGTCTGCTTGTTCATGGCGAGGTGGATACACTTGAAGAGGCCTACAAGAAGATCAATGCTGTTACTGCCGACCAGATTATGGAGGTAGCAAATGAGATATTTACAAACAACTCAACACTTATATACCGATGAGCGCATTAGACCAATATATTGACACAATGTCCTCTCCTGAGGATGCTCTACTACACGAACTTGAGCGCGAAACATATCTCCGCGTTCTCAACCCACGCATGATTTCAGGTCATGTACAAGGCAAGCTATTAGAGATGATTGTTCGTATGATTCGTCCTCAAAGAGTTCTTGAAATTGGTACATTTACCGGATATTCAGCACTCTCAATGGCTGCAGGTCTGCCCGAGGGAGGTATTATTGATACTTGTGAAGTGGATGATGAGTTGGAGATGTTTATCCTTGACTTCTTTGAGCGCTCTCAGTTCGCTGACAAGCTAAGACTCCATATCGGCTCTGCTCTTGAGACAATGCAGAGACTCGGTGAGGTCTATGACCTTGTCTTTATAGATGGAGACAAGCGCGAATACACCGCATACTACAATATGCTCTTTGATAAGGGGCTCGTTCGCAGTGGCAGTTGGATTATGGCAGACAATATTCTCTGGTATGGTAAGGTTGTAGAGCCTGTAGCAAAGGGAGATAAGCAGACGCAGGGCATTATTGATTTTAATGCAGCAGTTGCAGCCGACCCTCGCGTAGAGAATGTTATTCTACCTATCCGCGATGGTATAAATTTAATAAGGGTTAAGTAGAGTTATGGCGATTATCTCAAATCTCGATATTTTACTTGCTCGTCGCAAGATGACACTAACCGAGCTTGCCGAGAGGGTTGGGGTCTCTGTAGTCAATCTATCAAAGCTCAAAACGGGAAAATCGCGTGCTATACGTTTTTCGACCCTTGATGCCATCTGCGAGGTTTTAGATTGCCAACCAGGCGATATAATTGAACATCGTAAAGGTCTGTCACTATGAGACGCATCCTATATATAGCTATCGCAGCGCTCGCGATATTAACATCCTGCGCAGATAGGAGGCCTGTAAGAGTCGCACTGCTTGCGGATCTGCACATCACTCCGGGCAACTACAATGACAGCATAATGAGCCGCGTTGTAGAGGATATCAACAGCGAAGATTTCGACCTTGTTGTCATTGCCGGCGATATCACCAATATGGGCAGTGATGCGGAGCTTCAATGCGCATACAATCATCTAAAGCAGATACGTCATCCACAACTTGTCACACATGGCAACCACGAGACAACCTGGAGCGATAGTGGTGGTGCTAACTTCGAGAAGTATTGGGGACATAACGGCTGTACAACGGAATCTGTAGGTGATTATCTATTTGTAGCCTATCCAGCAGGCCCTTATATCAAAATGGCAGATGGAACGGCACAAGATGGCTGTCGTCTTGCCTGGGTTGAGAGTAAGTTAAAGCGAGCTGGCAAAAGACGTATAATATCTGTATGTCACTATCCGCTAAATAAAGACCTAACAAATCGTACCGAAATAGTATCACTACTGAAAAAATATGGCGTAAGCGCCTCGCTCTGCGGACACTACCACAAGCCACGATTGATGAATTTTGACTCTCTGCCCGGTATTCTTGGCCGTAGTCTGATGCTATCTAAGGATGGTGATAAAGATTGTGGATATACAGTTCTGACTCTACAAAATGACTCCATATACATAGCCGAAAAGCTTATTGGAGAGCAGCCCGTTGCGCAACATGCGATTCGCCAATGCTGTGACAGCTATATAAACTCTCTTGCCACAGACCCGCAACCAGAGCCTATAGAGTGCGGAGACTTCAATGCAGAGCACATTTTGACCGATAACGCTGCTATATACACCGCTGCGCAGGTCGTAGATGGCATATTATACTACGGTAATTCTGCGGGCGAAGTTAAGGCGTACAACACTGACACCAAGAGCTTTGTCTGGTCGCACAAATTTGACAAACCTATATACTCTACGCCTATTATAGAGAACGGTCTGATTATCATTGCAACACTCAGTCAGGGTCTTGTCGCCCTTGATTACAGTAGCGGTAAGGAGGTGTGGCAAAATCTTGATGGAAACACCTACATCGGCAACGGAGTGGTAGATAACGGCTATTTATATATAGGTACGCTCGGTTCGATGTTCAAAATAGATTGTACAAGTGGCAAAACAGTCTGGAGTTACACCTTTGGCATAGCACATCCGCAAGGCAGACCAACCGTAGCAGAGAATAGACTCATATTCGGAGCGTGGGATTGCCACCTATATTGTGTTGATTGCTTGAGTGGTACAGAGTTGTGGCGTTGGACGAATGGCTCTAAAAATAGACTCTACTCACCTGGCCATGTTATTCCTCGCGTAGCTAACGGCAGGGTTATGATTGTGGCTCCTGATAGATATATCACCAATATAGACCTCTATACAGGTCAGCAAATTTGGCGCATCAAGCAACGTAAGGTTCGCGAAAGTACCGGCATAAGCGATGATGGCAAAACATTCTACGCAAAAACAATGGATGGAGAGATGATTGCTCTGCCGATGAATGCTGACAGTTACAGCGAGCTTTGGTGCGCAGATGTAGGTTGGGGTTACGACCATAGTTTCTGTCCACTTACCGTATCTCGCGGTGTTGTCTATATGGCCAATCGCCGAGGAAAAGTCGCTGCTGTAACAGAGGATGGCAGGGTAGAGGGCGTTGGTAAGTTTGCCAACTCTGCTGCAAATGATATACGACAAGACCGCAATGGAGATATTTGGATTAGCTTTATTGAGGGCACTATATGGCGACTAAATCCCATAAAATAGCCATTTAGTCAACAAAATGTCAATAAAATAGTGGTTTTGAAGTATAACTAATTTATAAAAATAGTACTTTTGTAACACTGAAAATATTTAGGTTAGCAATGGAGATACAAGCAAAAAAGTATGTAGAGGATTTTATGGCGCAAGTTATCGCCAGAAATCCTAATGAGCCAGAGTTTCACCAAGCCGTACGCGAGGTAGCGGAGTCGCTTGCACCATATATCGTTGCCGATCCTGCACTGCAGCAGCTCAAGGTATTGGAGCGTATTGCAGAGCCTGAGCGTGTAATAATGTTCCGTGTGCCATGGCTTAACGATCGTGGCGAGATAGAGATCAACCGAGGTTTTCGCGTACAGATGAATAGTGCGTTAGGCCCATATAAGGGCGGTATTCGTTTCCACGCCTCTGTAAATCTGAGCATTATGAAGTTCCTCGCCTTTGAGCAGACCTTCAAGAACAGCCTTACAACACTGCCTATGGGCGGCGGAAAGGGTGGCTCTGATTTTAACCCTAAGGGTCGTTCTGATAACGAGGTTATGCGTTTCTGTCAATCATTTATGACCGAGCTCTACCGTCATATTGGACAGGATACCGACGTTCCTGCGGGCGATATCGGTGTTGGCGGCCGTGAGATTGGATATATGTTTGGTCAGTACAAGCGCCTGCGTGATGAGTTTACCGGCTCCTTTACCGGTAAGGGTCTTGGTTGGGGTGGTTCATTGCTTCGCCCAGAGGCTACAGGTTACGGCCTGTGCTACTTCACAGAGCAGATGCTCTCAACTCGCGGTGAGAGTTTTGCAGGCAAGACCGTATGCGTTTCAGGCTCAGGAAATGTTGCACAGCACGCCGCAGAGAAGGCTATGCGCTTAGGTGCAAAGGTAGTAACACTATCTGATTCATCTGGTTACATTTACGACCCAGATGGATTTACAGAGGAGAAGATTCAGTATGTAAAGCTCCTGAAGAATGTCTATCGTGGCAGAATCAAGGAGTATGTAGAGAAATATCCGACAGCTCAGTACTTTGCAGCAGCTCGTCCTTGGGGTGTTAAGTGCGATATTGCACTTCCATGCGCAACTCAGAATGAGCTCAATGGCGAGGATGCACAGATGCTCGTAAACAATGGTTGTTTCTGCGTTGCCGAGGGTGCAAACATGCCATCTACACCAGAGGCTATTGAGATTTTCCTTGCAAACAAGCTCCTCTATGCACCAGGTAAGGCCTCAAATGCAGGTGGTGTTGCAACATCGGGTCTTGAGATGTCACAGAACTCTATGCGCATCAAGTGGACTGCCGAGGAGGTAGATGAGAAGTTGCACTCTATTATGCAGAATATCCACGAGGTTTGTACAAAGTACGGCACTGAGGAGGATGGATATGTAAACTATGTCAAGGGTGCAAATATCGGTGGTTTCATGAAGGTTGCCGAGGCTATGATTGCACAGGGTTGCGTATAATCTATTTCTCAAAATATCAAACAGATAGGGCAGGTATTGTACTTGCTCTATTTTTTTACTATCTTTGCATAAAACTCAATACTATGAACAAGTATCTCATTATACCGATGTTAGTACTGCTGAGCATAGCTTGCAGTAACACAACAAATGAAATTGACAAAGACCACTCTACTGCTGAGGTAGGCAAAACTCTACCAGCTTGGAGCGAGGGTCATTTGGATATACATCTTATCAACACTGGTCGCGGAGAGTGCTGTTTCTACATCCTGCCTGACGGCACAACACTTCTGGTTGATGCTGGAGAGGTTGCTACAACAAGTGGTTCTGTCGCTCAGAAGCCTAATGACCAGATTCGCCCATACATCGCGTATGCCAACTACATCAAGCACTTCCTTCCTGCGGGCAAGAGTGCTATTGACTACTGCGCTCCATCTCACCTCCATATTGACCATATCGGTAGTGCAAGTATGGCAACAGATGTTGCTAATGCGGGCTATCGTAAGTCAGGTCTTCTTGCCCTATATGACAAGGTGCCGTACAATCACATTCTCGATGGGGCATATCCAACATACACCGAGGATGAAACAACGCCAAAGATTGAGGGTGAGCTCGCTGAAGATTGGGCAACATTTGTCACTTGGGGTGTAAAAGAGGGTAGATTCACCGCAGAGCGCTTCTCTGTAGGCAAAGAACAGATTGTACTGCGCAATAATTCGAAAAAGTACAACAATTTCTCCATTCTAAATATCTGCGCAAACGGTTTTGTGTGGGGCAAAGATGAGAGTGGTAAGCAGACAATACTCGGTTCGAAGGCAAAAACCGGTGGCAACCCTGCATCTTGCGGATTTCATATCACCTATGGCAAGTTTGACTATCTGGCATGTGGCGACCTTACAAGTAGCGCACAAAACCTAATGGCATTCTACTTCCGCGACTTTATCGGCTGTGGAAATCTCGACGCCTTTAAGAGTAATCACCACTTGGCTGCAAATAGCTGGGGCTTACAGATGCAGAAACAGAACTTCAACCCGAGAGTTGTGCTAAATCACTGTTTTGCAAGCAATAAGCCCGACGTTGCAAAACTCATTCAAATTCTGCCAGCTATAGAGAGCTTCTATGCGACCAATATACACCCCGATATCGAGGCACATCCTGAGGTAGCGGCAAATAATCTGCTCGATAAAATTACCGCATACAATGGCCATATCGTGCTGCGTGTTGCACCTGGTGGCGATAGTTTCTATATCTATATGCTCGATGACAGCAACTTCAAGTACCGAGTAAAGTCCATCCACGGACCATATAAATCAAAGTAAAAAGTTGCCCAGCAGGGCAACTTTTACTATTGCGGTTTGCTATTTGCTCGGCTTTGCTGCTACGCAGTAAAATAGAGAGATTAGTGAGTTTATGGAATTTAGCGATCCTTAAATTCACTATTACCGCACCCGATTAAAGCGACGACCATTTTGTTGTCAAAATGTGTTAGAGATGGTAGATCGTGCAAAAAAAAATCAGTCGCGGATAGTACAAAACGTACATCCGCGACTGATTTTTAAGCGATGTGCCATATATGGCACATTTTCACAACAAAATTACAGGTTGAGTTCAGCCTTAATCGCCTCCATCTTCGCATCCAACGCAGCCTGAACCTCATCAAACTGATCTACAGATGGCAGGGTAGCCTTAACGCCGAAGTAGAACTTAATCTTTGGCTCAGTACCTGAAGGGCGAACAGAGACCTTAGTACCATCAGCGGTAATCCACTGGAGCACATTGCTCTTATCTTCAATGCCCGGGATTGGAGACTTCTCGCCAGATACAGTATCAAGCAGCTCAAGAGTCTTATAGTCATAAACCTGAACAACAGGTGAGCCGAGGATAGCCTTTGGAGGATTTGCACGGAACTCGACCATCATATTCTGAATCTGCTCTGCACCATCCTTACCTTTACGAACTACATTCACAAGACCCTCGCGGTAGAAACCGAACTTAACATAGAGATCCTGCAACCACTCATAGAGAGTCATACCCTTAGTATCACGGCACCATGCAGCAGCCTCAGCTGCAAGTGAACAAGCTGATACACCATCCTTATCGCGCACGTAAGAGCCAGCGAGGTAACCAAATGACTCCTCACCACCACCGATATATGTGTGCTTACCCTCCTGCTCGCGGATAATCTTTGCGATATACTTAAAGCCTGTCAGACAGTTGTAACACTTAACGCCATAGTGTGCAGCCACAGCATCCGGCATCATAGATGTAACGATAGTCTTTACAACATAGTCACCCTCCTTGATAAGACCGAGCTCTGCCCAACGAGTGAGCTGGTAGCACATAATGAGAACCAGTGTCTGGTTACCATTAAGCAGTACATAATCACCCTTACCGGTACGAAGTGCTACACCGAGGCGGTCAGAGTCTGGATCGGTAGCAAGTACCAGATCTGCATTCTGCTCCTGAGCCAAATCGATAGCCATCTGCATAGTCTTACGCTCCTCTGGATTTGGAGAGGCAACGGTAGGGAAGTTACCATCAAGAACGCACTGCTCCTTAACGGTAATCACATTCTTAAAGCCGTAGTTTGCAAGCGATGCAGGAACAAGATTTACACCAGCACCATGAAGTGGGGTATATACAATCTTCATATCGGCATTATTTGCCACACACTCAGGAGAGAGTGAAAGCGCCTTGATAGCAGCAAGATAGATCTTATCAAACTCCTCGCCAAGGATTGTAATATTCTCAGGATTACCACCAGTAAGCACCTGACTAACCTCAGTAATCTTCTCAACCTCCTTAATGATATTAACATCGTGTGGAGAGGTCACCTGAGAGCCATCTGACCAATAAGCCTTGTAACCATTGTACTCCTTAGGGTTGTGAGAAGCTGTCACCATAACACCAGACTGGCAGTGAAGCTCGCGAATAGCAAAACTCAACTCCGGTGTAGGGCGGAGAGCGTCAAAAAGGAATACCTTGAAGCCGTTTGCAGCAAAGATGTCGGCAACACGCTCAGCAAATGTGCGAGAGTTATTACGAGAATCGTGTGCAATAGCTACGCGAATCTCCTCACCTGGGAAATTGATTTTCAGATAGTTAGCAAGACCCTGTGTTGCAAAACCTACTGTGTAGTTATTCATACGATTTGTACCAACACCCATAATACCGCGAAGACCGCCGGTACCAAATTCGAGATCCTTATAGAAACTCTCGACCAACTCATTTGGGTCATTCTCCATAAGATGGCGCACCTGCGCCTTTGTAGCCTCGTCGTAATCTCCGTCCAGCCAAGCCTGAGCTTTACTCTGTACTAATGCATCCAATGTGTTCATTTCAAAAAATTTTATAGTTTAGTTTTTATATAGGTTTTTCTTATAAATAAAGTTTCATCTATACTTAATTTCTCTAAATGCAAATATAGTGAAAATTTTTCTATTATTCATTATCAGCGAGTTAAATTTTCAATCAAATTTCAGATTCAAAATCCTATAAAAGAAAATTTCAAACAAACAATAGGTAAGGTGTTTTTTTTAATATAAATTTATTCACAACTTTGCAATGTCAAAACGAATCACTCACCAGTTCGAATCGTCAGACACCATTACCCAAATTTGTAAATATTTGATAATCAAGCATATGCTTACTACTTCTGTCGCATACAAAGATGCCTGGCAAAACTGTCTTAGCCAGATACAGGCTCAGACCTCCGCTGAGGAGTTTGCCAAATGGTTTCTACCCATCGTACCACTTGAGTTCGATGGTTCTAAGTTGCGCCTTCGAGTACCGAGCAAAACATTCGTAGATAAGATTGAGGGACAGTATATAAATGTACTTCGCCCACTTATCGCAGAATCCTTTGGTTATCAGACTCGTCTGTGCTATGCGGTACCAAAGAGCGAGCAGCCAACAATCGCATCTGCTACTGACAACAACAGTCAAAGCATTCCAAATCGCATTGACCCCACAAAGATACAAAATCCTGTGACAATTCCGGGCATTCCGCGACCAATTCCGCGATTTGACCCTCAGCTTAACCACAACTACACCTTTGAGAACTTCATTGAGGGCGAGTGTAACCGTTTGGTTCGCTCTGCAAGTATGGCAGTTGCGGTAAATCCTGGCAGTAGCACCCCATTCAACCCATTATATATATATGGTGATTCAGGATTGGGTAAGACTCACGTGGCTCAAGCGATTGGTAACGAGATCAGCATGCGCCACCCAGAGTTGCAAGTTCTCTATGTTGCAATGAGCAAGTTCCAGTCTCAGTTCCAAGCTGCGACTATCGAGAAGAACATTCCGAACTTCATCCACTTCTATCAGGGTGTAGATGTGCTTATTCTTGATGATATTCAGGAGCTCTCTGGAAAACCTGGTACACAGAATGCATTTTTCAACATCTTCAACCACCTGCAGATGTCAGGTAAGCAGTTGGTTCTTATCTCTGATAAGCCACCTGTAGAGTTAAAGGATATTGAGGAGCGTCTGCTCACCCGTTTCAAGTGGGGCCTTTCAGCACAGATTCGCATTCCGGACTTCCAGACCAAGATAAAGATTATCAAGGCTAAAGCCAACCGTTTGGGAGCCAATATTCCGGAGGATGTTATCAACTACTTGGCAGACAATATCTCTGCAAATATTCGCGAGATTGAGGGTGCGATATCTTCACTTGTTGCCAACACCTCTTTTATGGGCAAGAAGATAACTATCTCTCTTGCAAAGGAGATTTTGAAGGGCTATATCTCTCTGTATCAGAAGGAGATAACCATCGAGAATATTATCGACAGTGTCTGCAATTATATGAACATTGACAGAGAGCGTCTTAACTCATCAGAGCGTACTCGTGAGGTGGCTATTGCTCGACAGTTGGCTATGTATTTGGCAAAGCAGCTAACAAAGATTCCTCTATCAGCTATCGGTGCTGCAATCGGAAATAGAAACCACGCAACAGTACTACACTCTTGCAGAACAATAACCAACTTGATAGATACAGATCAGGCATTCAAGCTTCAGGTCGAAGAGCTCGAAAAGATAGTATCGGCATAGTTAATCTATGCCGATTTTTTGTTTTACAACATTTTTACTACCTTTGTCTCTATGGATCAGCCTAAAATTGAGAGACTACTGCGTCTGATGAAGATGCTAACAGCGAATGTCGAGTACTCGGTAGATGATATTGCCGAGCGACTGGATATGTCCCGCAGAACAATATATCGCTATATAGACACCTTCCGTGATGCCGGTTTTGTAATCAAGAAGAGCGGCAACTACATCCGCCTGGACAAAGAGTCTCCACACTTTAAGGATATCTCTCAGTTAGTGCACTTTACCGAGGAGGAGGCGGTAATTCTACGTCGTGCTATTGAGAGCATAGATGACACAAATCTACTCAAGCAGAACCTTAAACGCAAGCTCTATTCCGTATATGACAGCAAAACCCTTGCAGACACAATTGTCAAAGGGCAAAATTCAAGCAACGTCCACTCTCTTATCGAGGCCATAGAGAACAAAGAGCAGGTTATTCTGCACAACTACCAATCCTCTCGCTCTATACGAGACCGTAGGGTAGAACCATTCGCATTCACAACAAACTATGTCAATGTTTGGTGTTACGACATCGAAGCAGATAGCTGCAAAATATTCAAAACTGCGCGCATTGGCAAGGTTGAGCTATGCGGAACAGAGTGGCAGTATAGCAACAAACATAAGGAGGATTTTATCGACATCTTCCGCATGAGTTGCAAGGCTGGACAATCTTTAATTCCTGTAAAACTACGACTCGGACACCTCTCATACAACCTTCTTATGGAGGAGTATCCGCTATCTGAAAAGTATATTTCTCAGATAGATGACAACCATTGGCTACTCGATACAAAGGTTGCAAATCTGCAGGGCATAGGTCGTTTTACAGTAGGACTTTTGGACGATATAGAAATAATAGAATCAACTGAGCTAAAGGAATATATATCTAATTACATAAACAGTTACTTAAAATGATTAAAGCCCTTATTATGGCCATCGTTTTGCTGTTATCCGCGTGCGGTAACGATGATACGCCACAGACAAATACACCGGTTAATCCTACGCCCGACCCAACTCCAACAGAGTGGGGCGATGAGCGCAGCTATGTCTTTGACATGACCCATGTTCCAGAGATTCGAATGACCGTGTCTCTTGACGAGTGGAACCGTCTGCTTGCCGAGTACGACAAAAACCACGACACCAAGGAGTATTTTCACTGCGACGTCTCTGTAAAGCTCAAAGGCGAGGAGTACACCGTTACCGATGCCGGCGTACGTTTGAAGGGTAACACCTCTCGTCGTCGTCCCGAGAATGGCAACGGCAAGCACGTTACGGACCACGCAGATTGGCAGCACTGCCATTTTCAGCTAAATTTCCGCAAATACAACAAGGATGAGGAACACACTATCCGTGGCGTTCGCAAAATGTACCTAAAGTGGTTCAAGGACGATACTGCATACTGCCGTGAGATATTCTCATACGACCTTTTCCGCCGTTTTGGCGTATGGACTGCCATCAAAAACTGCTACTGTCGCCTATGGATACACGTAGAGGGCGACAAAGAGCCTGCATACTTTGGAGTTTATGAGATGAACGAGACTATTGACGATACATTCCTCAAGATGCGCAAGGAGCAATTCGGTAGCCACAAGGGCAATCTCTGGAAGTGCAATTACGGCGCATCGCTCAACTACGACCGCGACAAGAACGCGAGCATGGGCGAGAGTGACGGCAACTCCGATCCTGTCTATGAGGTCGAGGAGATAAATAGCGATCTTAGCACGGCTAAGAGTCAGCTGCTAGACTTTATGAAGAATTTGCGCGACCTCAAGGGTCAACAGCTCCATGATTGGCTGGGCGAGGCGATTGACATCAATCTGTTCCTGCGCACATATGCAGTAAATGTTGCTGTAGGTATGTGGGATGACTATTGGAATAACACCAACAACTTCTACATCTACTTCAACTCTACCGACCCGGAGAAGTACAAGTTCTATCTTATCCCATACGACTACGATAACACCCTTGGCACCAGCCATAATTGCGGTGTACAGAACGACTCTGGTCGCCACAATCCACTCGAGTGGGGTAATAGCAACACCTCTCCGCTTGTATCAAAGATTTTGCAGTTTGAGGACTACCGCAAGATTTATATCGATGCACTCAACGAGCTATGCGCAAGCACGGGCGAGTTCTACTACACCAAATCTATCGCTCGCATCAAGGCTTGGCATGCCATGATTAATGACTTTGTAGATAACGACACAGACGAGGATACAAAGATTAAGGATCGCCCTGCTGGTTGGGGCAACCACTCAGAGTATAGAATCTGGGAGAGCACTGACGCAAATACCAATTTCTTCCGCGTCAAAGCCGCCTCGATTCCGAAAAAGTAAAGTTTATTTTACAAAATTCCCCTATAAAAGTTGTTTTATAGGGGAATTTTGTTTACATTTGCATCAGATTCCTCCAAAAAAAAGGGGGGGGGTATTTTTAGAATTTAACCAATGCTCCAGCACTGTTGGAGCCATCTAAAACCTCGTTATTATGAAACAATCTATCAAATCTCGTCTCAAGCGAGCAGCGATGTATCTGCTCGGCTTCTCAGCCACGCCAATGCTTACAGCGTGCTATGGCTTACCGACAAACTACAACGAACCATTCGACTTCGATCCGTTTGAGGACATCAGCGGAACAGTTCTTGACAGACACTCAGACAAACCTATTCCTGGTATAAAGGTGTCTATTGATGGCAAGGAGGAGATTAACGCTATTACTGACAGCGAAGGCAAGTTCCACATCAACTACACATTCGACCATAGTGAGGTTATCAGTGTCGAGGACATTGACGGTAAGGAAAATGGCTATTACTGGAATCAAATTGAGCAGGTTACAGACGAGAACAATATCGGTCTAACAATCTACATGCTGCCAGAGGATAAGTAATTTATAAACGTCAATATCTCACTTTGCAAACGCATCACATTGGGGCCATCTAAAACCTCGTTATTATGAAACAATCTATCAAATCTCGTCTCAAGCGAGCAGCGATGTATCTGCTCGGCTTCTCTGCTACGCCAATGCTTACAGCGTGCTATGGCTTAGGCTATTACGATGAAGACATTGATCCATCCCCATTTGAGGATATATATGGCGTGGTCTATGGCAGTGACACCGATGCACCTATACCGGGCATCAAAGTCTCTATTCCGACCTTTGGCATCAGCACTACTACCGACAAAGATGGTAAATACCTATTCAAACAGGGTTTCGAGACCTCACTAAGGGTGCACTTTGAGGATATCGATGGAGCAGAGAATGGCTCGTATCGCAATAACTCCACCATCGTGACCAGCACAGACCATATTAATGCAAATATCACGCTACAAAAGGTTGACTAATGGGCGTCAAAATCTCACTCCGTAAACGTATTGCGCTGGAGCTATTTTCATCCATGCGCAAAGAGTTGGTGAAGAGTCACGACCTGAGAGTTCTGTTTTGGGAGTGCACTCTTCGCTGTAATTTAAGCTGCAAACACTGCGGTAGCGATTGTCGTGCAGTATCAGCCATTCCAGACATGCCGGCCGAGGATTTTTTGACAGCTGTAGATACCCTCACACCGCACCTTGACCCACATAAAGTATTGGTTACGCTCACTGGCGGTGAAGCGCTGATTCGCAAGGATATAGAGCAGATTGGAGTAGCCCTGCGCAAGCGCGGTTATCAGTGGGGTGTAGTCACTAACGGCATGCTCTTAGATAAGGCAAAAATGGAGTCGCTCACCCGCGCCGGAATCTGCGCAATAACCCTCTCTTTAGACGGATTCGAGGAGCAGCACAACGCCATCCGTCAAAACCCTCATAGTTTTCAAAACGCCGTGCGCGCCCTGCGAGCTATAGTGGCAAGCGGCGTGCGTTACGATGTTGTAACATGCGTCACCCCCGACAACTTCGCAATTCTCGCACAATTCCGTGATTTTCTTATCTCGGAGGGGTGCAAGGCTTGGCGAATATTCACCATTTTCCCGGTTGGCAGGGCTGCAGAAGATGAAAAATTGCAGCTCAATCCACAACAATACCGCGACCTGATGGAGTTTATCGCACAAACTCGCAAGGAGGGCAAAATCGCCTGCTCATACGCTTGTGAAGGCTTTTTGGGTGGATATGAGGCCGAGGTGCGCGACAACTTTTTCGGTTGTATGGCGGGTATCGGCATTGCGGGCATACGCATCGACGGAGCTATATCGGGTTGCACAAGCATCCGCGCCAATTTTGACCAGGGGAATATCTACAAAGACAATCTGTGGGAGGTGTGGAACACCCGCTTTGAACGCTATCGCGACCGCAGTTGGGCACGAAAGGGTAGATGTGCCTCGTGCAACGTTTGGCACTACTGCCACGGCAACGGAATGCACCTCTACGACGAAAACGAGTGCCTAATGCACTGCAACCTCGAGCGACTTCTCTCAGAATAACTCTACACTCCGATAAAAAATGCGTTGTAACATAAATTTATGTTGCAACGCTTTTTGATATTTGTATTTTTATCCCTATTTTTGCTTAAATTTTTGTATTTTAACGCATAATCAAACAACTAAATACAACTCTTACTATGAAGAAATTTCTATCCACCGCACTCGCAGTGCTTATGCTGCTTAGTGGCTGTAATGGCTACGAAACAGCAGTCAACGCTGCGCTCGACAACTTTAAGGGCGATCTGAGCGACCTTAAGAATCGTATCGAAAAGCTCGAACAGCAGTGTAAATCACTCAATTCAGCCGTTTCTAGCTTAACAACCTTAGTCAACGCCTTAGAGGACAACGACTACGTCACCGCAGTGACTCCAATCACAGAGAATGGCAAGGAAGTTGGTTACTATATCTCATTCAAAAAGAGTAGAACCATTACAATCTACCACGGCCAAGACGGAGAAGATGGCCAGGATGGTCATGATGGCGCTAACGGCAAGGACGGAGCTAACGGCAAGGACGGACAAGATGGCGCAAACGGTGCTGATGGCAAGGATGGTCACACACCTGTTATTGGCGTTGACAAGGATACCGATGGCATCTATTACTGGACAATCGACGGCCAGTGGCTCACCGACAAGGATGGCAACAAGATCCGCGTAACCGGCGAGGACGGCAAGGATGGACAAAACGGTGCTGACGGTAAAGATGGCGCAAATGGCGCAGACGGTAAAGATGGACAAAATGGTCAGACACCAATGTTCAAAATCGAGAACGGCTACTGGTACATATCTTATAATAGTGGCGCAACCTGGTCACAGCTCGGCAAAGCTACCGGCGAGGATGGCGAGGACGGAGCAAACGGCGCTGACGGTAAAGATGGCGCTGACGGCAAGACTCCGCAGTTCAAGATTGAAAATGGCTACTGGTTTGTATCGTACGACAACGGCTCAAGCTGGGAGCAGATTGGCAAGGCTACTGGTGACAACGGTACTGACGGCACAAATGGCGCAGACGGCAGCAATGCAACTGCACCTAAGTTCAAGGTTGAGAATGAGATGTGGTATATCTCTTACGACAACGGTCAGAGCTGGGAGGAGCTCGGCAAAGCAACAGTTGCCACAAGTGAGTCTATCTTCAAGAGCGTGACTGAGGATGATACCTATGTATATTTCACCCTCAATGACGGCACAGTTATCACCATCCAGAAGGCCCCTGAAGCGACTTTGGCGCGCCTGCAGTCAGTAACCTTTGTACCTCGCTACAAGGATGGCAAGGCTACCGTTACTGTGGATGCAAACAACGTAGCTACTGCAACTCTCGACTACATGGTCTTCCCTAAGTCTGTCGCAACCGCTTTGGCTGCCGCTTGGGATGGGCTGCTCTCTGTACAGGCCGTACAGACCGCAACCCGCGTCTTCGAGTTTGTCGATATGCCTGTAACCGCTTGTACTGCAGACGCTGACAAGGGCATTATCACTGTCACAGCCTCTGCGGCAAACCTCCCTGCGGAGTTCTATACCGGCCAGGCACACTACAGCGCAGCCCTCTTTATCACAGATGCCGAGAATACAATTACCTCAGACTTTGTTGCCCTCTACACCGCATCTGCGGGCGGTAGCAATGATGACAACACCGAGGGCGAGGGTGGCGAGGCCGTAACCCCTGACCCAGAGCCAGAACCAGAGCCTGAGCTCCCTGAGCCAGACGTTCCGGCTGTCGAGGCTGGTCCGAACAACTCTATCAGCTACACCACATCTGACACAAACGAGCTTATGCTCTACACCGAGATGGGATTTGGCGCAAATATCGTCTCTACAACCTACGACGCCGAGAAGCGCGAGGGTACATTTATCTTCGACGGCGATATCACCCGCATCCCAACTATGGCGTTCAAGAACTGCCTGACCCTTGTGACTGTAACCCTCCCAGGCTCTATTACAAAGATTGAGGACGAGGCATTTTACGAGTGTAAGGCACTGACAGCCATCGACGTACCTAACACCGTGCAGTCTATCGGTATCTCTGCATTCTACAACTGTATCGCCCTTAAGAGCGCAAACCTCGGCACAGGCGTCACCTCTATTGCAGACTACGCATTCAAGAGCTGCTCAGCCCTTGAGAGCATCACCATCCCTGAGAGTGTAACTACTATCGGCTCACAAGTATTTATGTACTGTAGTGGCCTTACAGCATTCTATGGCAAATTCTCTTCACCAGACAAGCGCAGCCTTATCATCGACGGCACTCTTTGCTACTTCGCCCCTGCAGGCGTTACTGAATATACCGTCTCAAACACAGCTACTGCTATCGGTATGCACTCATTCTATGATTTTGATGAGCTTACAAGTATCACTATTCCTAATACTGTAACAGACATTAAAAAGAGTGCTTTTTGCGAATGTAATAATCTGGCTGCTGCCAATATTGGAAAGGGTGTTACAACTATTGGAGATTATGCTTTCTACAGGACAAGTCTTAAAACACTCACTATTCCAGATAGCGTAAAGACTATCGGACAAGAGGCATTCTACGAGTGTAAATCTCTCTCTACTGTCACCATTGGCAACGGCGTAGAGAAGATTGGCAAGCATGCATTCTACTACTGTACATCTATGACCGGCATCACTATCGGTACCGGCATCACAGAGATGGGTCAAGAGACTTTTGTGGGATGCAATGCACTTAACCGAGTGGATATTTCAGACCTTTCAGCTTGGTGCAACATCAGTTTTGGATATAAGAGTGGCGATTATTGGTACTATTCAGACTACAGCAATCCTCTATATTATGCCAAGAATCTATATCTAAATGGCACCCTTGTTACACGCCTGGTTATTCCAAGTGATGTAACCATAGTTAAAGATTGTGCTTTCAGAAATGCAGATTGTCTTAAGGTTGTCACTATTCACGACAATGTTACACAGATTGGAAGTGATGCATTCGATGATTGTGATGAACTTACAAATGTCTCCATTGGTAGTGGCATACTTAAAATCTTTGACAGAGCTTTCTATTCTTGCGATAAACTCGGTCTTGTCTATTGCAAGGCAGTAAATCCTCCAACAAGCGGATATCGCATGTTCCATGACAATGCTTCCGATCGCAAGATTTACGTACCATCAGCATCTGTAGATGCTTATAAATCAAAATCTTACTGGAGTAACTATTCAGGCGCTATCTACGGTTACGACTTCTAAGATAGCAGAGTTATAAACGCGAGATAGGTTGGCAAACATTGTTTGCCAACCTATTTTTTATCACATTTTTTGCACAAAAATTTCTTGTGTCACAAGTTGTCACAAAACTGCCGTTACTTTGTACTCGAAATAAGATAATAACAGTGAATTATGTTTGCAGTATTAGTATTTATCGGAATGGTAGCCAACGTATTATCAACAATTTGCGGCGGCTCAGACGACTGGAGTAGGTAGGTAAGTAATTAAGTAACAATATAAACAGTGGGAAATTATGGGTGCGTGTTATTCTATTAAATGTAAGAAGTGCGGTACATCTTTTATGCACATTGCAGATGATGATTTTGGCGTTATTCGCGCTTGCGTAGGATGCGAGTGCAGCATTGATACAGAGGTGGCAATACTCTGTCCGTCGTGTATGACGCGCGTAAACCGTGACAAAACGGAGTTTGAGAGTCAAATCGAGAGCGTGATGACTTGGTAAATTGAAAAGAAATTATTAACTTTGAGTGCAAAATGTTATTTGTAATATTTTTCAGTTGCCTACTTATGGCAACATTTATTGGAGAAGTTTTTGAAATTGAATAAATTATAAAGTTATGGCAGAAGTTAATTCAGAGAAACTGAAAGTATTGAAAGCGGTAATGGACAAGATCGAGAAGGATTTCGGCAAGGGCTCCATTATGCGCATGAGCAGCGAGCAAGTGACTGATATTCCGGTAATTCCATCTGGTTCAATCACGCTCGACGTTGCACTCGGAGTGGGTGGCTATCCAAAGGGTCGTGTTATCGAGATTTACGGTCCAGAGTCTTCAGGTAAGACCACACTCGCCATTCACGCCATCGCCGAGGCTCAGAAGCAGGGCGGCATTGCTGCATTTATCGACGCAGAGCACGCCTTTGACAGCTACTATGCACAGAAGCTGGGCGTAGATGTTGACAACCTCCTCATTTCACAGCCTGACAATGGCGAGCAGGCGCTCGAGATTGCCGACTCGCTGATTCGTTCAAGCGCAATCGACATCATCGTAATCGACTCTGTAGCAGCTCTTACTCCAAAGGCGGAGATTGAGGGCGAGATGGGCGACTCGAAGATGGGTCTGCAGGCACGTTTGATGTCTCAGGCACTGAGAAAGCTCACTGCAAGCATCTCTAAGACCAAGACCGTATGTATCTTCATCAACCAGTTGCGTGACAAGATTGGCGTTGTCTATGGCAACCCTGAGACCACAACCGGCGGTAACGCGCTGAAGTTCTACGCCAGCGTACGAATTGACATCCGTCGCACATCTGTAATCAAGGATGGCGAGGAGCAGCTCGGTGCACGTGCACGCGTGAAGGTTGTCAAGAACAAGGTGGCACCACCATTCAAGAAGGCCGAGTTTGACATCATGTTCGGCGAGGGTATCTCAAAACTTGGCGAGATTATTGACCTTGCAGTGGATTATGGCATCATCAAGAAGTCGGGCTCATGGTTCTCATACGGAGAGACCAAAATCGGACAGGGTAGAGACGCTGTCAAAGATTTCCTCACAACAAACACCGCTGTTTGCGACGAGGTAGAGGCCAAAGTTCGCGAGGCGATGATGGCAAAGTAAGGTAAAGTTTTACTTTATATAAAATGTACTACAGCAAAGAGGATGAAATACTTATTGATGATGCATGGCAAGATCTGAAACACACTTGCAACAAGATTTGCAAAGGTGAAGATGACTGGAATCTCATCAATCGTGCATTCTTCCTTGCCAAGGAGGCACACCAAGGGGTAAGGCGCCGTTCAGGAGAGCCTTACCTCCTGCATCCTATTGCTGTGGCAAAAATCGTAGTCAAAGAGATTGGCTTAGGCGTAAAATCTGTTGTTGCAGCCCTCCTGCACGACGTTGTAGAGGACACCGACTACACAATTGAGGATATCGAGCGCATTTTTGGCCAAAAAATCGCCTCAATGGTTGACGGACTCACCAAAATGTCGGGCGTTTTTAACGCGGATACCTCTGCACAGGCCGAGTATTTCAGAAAAGTACTGCTCACGCTATCAGATGACGTGCGCGTGATTCTCATCAAGATTGCCGATCGACTACACAATATGCGTACTTTGGGCTATATGCCTAAAGATAAGCAGATTAAGATAACAGGGGAGACCATCCACCTCTTCGCTCCATTAGCATACAGACTCGGACTATTCCCAATCAAGAGCGAGCTGGAGGATCTGTGTATGAAGTACCGTTTTCCTGACGAGTACAACGAAATTCAGCGAAAAATCGAAGAGACAGAGCCCGAAAGACAGCAGTATATCAACAAGTTCTGCGCGCCAATTCACGCAATACTTCAAAAGAACGGAATCGAATACGAGATATCCGGTAGGGTAAAAAGCGTCTATTCAATCTGGTCAAAAATGCAACGCAAGCAGATATCTTTTGACGAGATATACGACCTTTTTGCCATTCGCATAGTCTTCAAGGCTCTGCCATTTCCATCCGAGAAGACTCAGTGCTGGCAGATATACTCCTCAATAACAGATATTTACACACCAAAACCAGACCGTTTGCGCGACTGGATAAGCATGCCTAAGGCCAACGGTTACGAGGCGTTGCACTCTACTGTAATGGGCGCAGACGGCATTTGGGTCGAAGTTCAGATTCGCACCCAACGTATGGAGGAGATTGCCGACCACGGCTTTGCTGCGCACTGGAAATACAAACACGCAACACTCTCCCAAAATGAGGACGCATTTGACAACTGGCTGAGCAAGATCAGAGACGCTCTGAGTGGCTCTACAGAGAATGCAGTTGAGTTCTTGGATAACTTTAAGTTATCGCTATATACATCTGAAATAACAGTATTTACACCAAAGGGCGAACAACGAAAATTACCTTTTGGCGCTACTGCATTGGACTTTGCATACGACATCCACACAAAGATTGGCAACAAGGCTATCGGCGCTAAAATAAACCATAAAATCGAGCCCGTAACCAAACAGATAAACTCCGGAGACCAGATCGAGATTATCACTGCCGACAACGCCTCGCCAAAGCCCGAATGGATTGACATAGTTGTTACAACAAAGGCCAAACAGGCCATCACTAGCTACCTCAAACGCGAGCGCGAGGACAACATAAGCCACGGACTTGAGATATTCGAAAACAGACTTGCTCAGTTCAATATCACACTGAGTGGCAGCGTGTTACGTAAAGTAATGCAGGCGTACGGATGCCACTACAAGGACGAGCTCTACAGCAAAATTGGCGCTGGAATCATATCACTTGATAACATAGAGAAGGTTATCAAGTCCAGTTCAACAAGCAAAATATTGAAATTCTGGAAGTTATGGCGAACATCTAAACCTGAAGAGGGTAGTGATATGACGGAAAATTCCGCCAATGACGACCAATTTTCCATCGCCAGCTGCTGCAACCCTCTACCAGGCGACAGCGTAGCGGGCTTCAAAGACCCCACAACGGGAAAAATTATCGTTCACAAGGCATCTTGCAACGAATTAAACCGTTTAGCGGCGCTTTTTGGCAAAAATATCATCAAAGACCAGATACATTGGTCACAACACAAGGCTGTTTCCTACCTATCCTCGATTGATATTCGCGGAATAGACCGAATGGGGCTACTTTTAGAGATCTCTCGCGTTGTTTCTGAGGATTTTAGCATCAATATCCGCGAGGTATCTATTCGCAGCCACGATGGCATTTTTGAGGGCAATATAAGCATTTACGTGCAAGATACAGACTCCCTGAACGCCATCATGGACAAACTTAGGGGCATTAAAGGCATTGAAAGTGTCAAACGTAGCATAGATAACAAAGAGTAATCATGAATACACTAACAATAATTTTCAGCATCGTAATGGTTATGTTGGCCATCCGCAAAGCCTTTATGTCTCCAATAGTCAAAAATACAAAAGATATTGCAAATGATACAGATAACGATAGTACTTCAAGTAATACTTTAGATATAATATTAACAACTGACAACTCTAGAACAAACACAGCAAAACCTAAGCGCAGACAAACTGCAGCATCCCAGATGACAAATAGCCCTAAAAAGTCTATAAGCACCCCTAAAATCGCCCCAGAGCAGAGCGATGAGGATGCGTTTGATCTGAAAAAAGCAGTCATCTATTCGGAGATTTTGACACCTAAATACAAAGATGAAGAGTTTTAACCTATAAATTAACAAAAAACATGGCAACTATATTCTCAAGAATCATCGCAGGGGAGATTCCTTGCTACAAAGTCGCTGAGAACGACCGTTATTTCGCATTTTTGGACATAAATCCGCTTGCAAAAGGACATACACTCGTAGTTCCCAAGTGCGAAACTGACTACATTTTCGACCTGGATGACGAAACATTGTCAGGAATGACCCTGTTCGCTAAGCAAGTTGCTGCTAAAATTAGAGAATTTAGCGGCTGTAAGAAGGTAGCAATGGTTGTTTTAGGCCTTGAAGTACCTCATGCACACATCCATCTGATCCCAATGAACACCGAAAATGATGTGGATTTTCGTAAAGATAAGCTCAAATTAACTCCAGAAGAGTTTTCAGAAATCGCAGCTGCACTCAATCGATAGGGGAGAGAGCGATAAAATCTAAAGTCCTTATATCCAACGATATAGGGACTTATTATTTGTTATTAACAGTCGCTATTTAACATAATATACGAATATTCTACAAAATAGCACTTCCAGAGACGTATCCACCATCAAAATACTCTAAAATTTTCAAAAAATCACCTTTTTCACATCTGTAATTAACATTTGTAACAAATAAAACATCTAAATTGATTTACTTCTGTAAATTATACCCGTGTCAACAAGTGTTAATATCTTGCTTCTGATTACTTTTGTTATGCTTTAATTTGTACGATTTGTTATCAGTTTTTCACCATCAATTACCCAGTTCATTTGTTGTACTTACAACTATTATATGCTGATTTTCAGCATTTTACAATGTTTAGCTACAATGTGATTTAACTATACAGATACCTGTGTGGCTTTACTGCTAAACTTATGTGTGTGCACTATATATTAACCATGCAATAGCCATATTATCAGCTATTTACATGGTTTTATATATAGTTTATATTTAATGTAAATTCGATTCACAATTTAACAAAAGTTGTAATATTAACAGTTGTAAACAATGTTAATAACTTTTAACAAGACTATCTTTTTACAAATTGGTTGTTAATTTTGTAAAATTTGTTTACCTTTGTAAAAAATTGGAAAATGAAGGAAAAATTGGAGATTTTAATGGCAGATACTGGTCTGCGTGTTGGAGAGATTGCTGCGAAGCTTGGTGTTAAGGCTCCGGTAATTTCACACATACTTAGCGGACGTAATCAACCCAACTTTACTTTGACTGCAAAGATTATCTCCACCTTCAACCAATACAACCCCTACTGGTGGTTGGGATGTTCTGATGTGAAGTTGGCAATTGACCCATCTACCCCTCCGGCAAAAGAGGGAGAGACAAATTCTTTGGCTGAAAAAGTTTTTCACCCAGATGAAGCCACCACCTCTAATCCGGAGAGTCAAACCGATCAGCCGACTCTCTTTGAGTCTGTCGATGGTCGCGACTGTCCAAGCAGCATCAACAAGCTGCTAACACAAAGCTCGCAGATTGATCGCGTCATTGTCTTCTACAAAGACAACACCTTCGAGAGTTTCGCTCCTCGCAAGTAAAATCATCACCTCTAAGTTATTTATAGAGCCAATATTCCCGACCAAACCTCGGGAATTTTTATTTCATGCGATTCTCAGAGCGTTATCACAATCACCAAACAACACCCAAACCGCTCAGTTTCAACATTTTACCCATTTATAACACATAAACTCCTCTCTTCTCAACGAGATAGTGTTCTGTAAAAAATGGTGTAATATGTACATTATGTTAAATTTAATATAAATTATAAGTAGGGTAGCTGCTGAAACTTTATGGATGACTAACATCCTTAAAATAATGATTATTATGTTTTTCATCCTATTTTGTGGTTTTATTATTTTTGCCATTGTCATGGTAGTCGATTCTCTTTTTGACATACTTCCTTAATCTTATTTATTGTTAGAATTTGTCATAAATTGCAGATTTGCCAATTTTGCACTACCTTTGTGTAAACATTGGTTGTGATGAAGCGTCTATTATACCTATTTATATATATAGCTATCGCCGTAAGTTGCGGTTCTAACAAAAATCAGAATGACAAGGAGGTTATCTTTGTCTCAATTTCTCCTATAAAGCCAATTGTAGAGGCCATCGTTGGAGAAGACTTTGCTATCGAGGTATTAGTGCCAGCCGGGGCATCTCCGGAGAGTTTCGAGCCAACGCCAAAACAGTTCATTGCGCTCAATAAGGCTAAATTGGTCTTAGGTACAGGCCTTTTGGACTTTGAACAGCAGCTACTAAAGCGCGTGCATAATCAAAGCAAGGTTATCAATTTAAGTCGCGGAATATCAACAATATCAGGCAGTTGCAGCCATACGCATCATGGCAAACACTGTCACCACGGTGTAGATCCTCATATCTGGTGTTCACCTAAGCAGCTGAAGATAATGGCAAGCAATGCGCATAGTGCCATCATCGCTGCCATGCCAGATTCGTTGCATTATACAATAGCTTATACCGCACTAAATGAGCAGCTTGACATCTTAGACAACGACGTTGCGCAGCTGTGCGACAACGCGTCACTACCCTACTTTATCATCTACCATCCAGCTCTGACATACCTGGCTCGCGACTATGGTCTGGAGCAGGTTGCTATCGAAAATGATGGCAAGGAGGCAAGCGCAAAACGCCTTGCGCAGATCATCTCTCAAGCTCGTACAGATGGTATCAAAAGTGTATTCTACCAAAGCGAGTTCCCGGCATCGTGTGTCGAGGTAGTCTGCGATGACATAGGTGCTAATGCGGTAGAAATCAACCCTTTATCAGAAGATATTTTCACAAATATCCGAGAAATAACTCGTCTTATAACCGAATAACAGACACCATGGAGAGTATCGTATCACTTAAAAATGTCTCTGTCCGATATGAGGATTATATGGCAATCGAGGGCGTAAATTTAGAGATTTACGCTGATGATTTCATCTGCATTATTGGCCCAAACGGAGGCGGTAAAACTACTCTAATCAAGGCCATTTTGGGAACTATTCCCCATAGCGGAGTGGTCACTTTGTCATCAACTCTGTTTAATGGCAATAAGCGACTTATTGGATATCTGCCGCAGCAATCTACATTTGACCGAAATTTCCCGATATCGGTATTAGAGGTGGTTATGTCAGGCCTGCAGGGCGACCATGGATTTACATCCAGATACAACCGCACAGATAAAGAAAAAGCACTGCAACTTCTTGACAGAGTAGGCATTGCAGATATTGCAGATCGACAAATTAGCGAAATTTCAGGTGGTCAAATGCAGCGAGTACTACTCTGCCGAGCTGTGATTGCCGAGCCCAAACTGCTCATCCTTGACGAACCGTCGAACTTTATCGATAAACGCTTTGAGAGCGAGTTATACAACATTCTTCAGGAGCTAAACAAACAGATGGCAATCATCATGGTTTCGCACGACGTCAACAACATCTCCCCAGCAGTCAAAAGCATTGTCTGCGTTAACCGCACACTGCATCGCCATAACACCAACACCCTATCCCACAACGAATTACGCGAATACTGCAGTATAAATAGATAAAATAGGAGCCCAAAGGCTCCTATTTTATTGTTGACTGTTGGCTATTAGCTTTTCTGGTTTACACCCCGACAAATCCCTGCACTGTTTTATCGTCAGAGCATAGTAGCTGTGGTATATCGCGAAATATCCACGGATGGGCTGTACTAAGCGTACTGCTCATTCGTGGGTATGAGGGATGTGCCGCAGATGCTATGCTATCACGATAAAACCCAATTTGTCGTCAAAAGGTAGTAGTAGGTGCGCATCGCGTAAAAAGCCCGACGATGGATAGTACTAAAACGTACAGCCATTGTCGGGCTTTTAGGGATGTGC
>JAZORI010000009.1:0-22509 GCA_045656505.1 Alistipes sp.
CATTTCGCGGAATTTCCGCTTGACGGAGTTCCGCAATAGCCGAGTCGGTCATCAGATGAAGATTTCGGAGTTTATAATGCACGTTCTCTCTGGTGAGGATAATTGCCTTCGTCGCCGCCTGATATCGGGGTCAGACCACCACCAGATAGACTTTGTGCGTACGGTCTATGATAATGTATTTAACGATATATCTATCGAACAACTCGCCACGCAGACACATCGCTCGCTGACGGCATTTAAGAAGGACTTTTCGAGCCACTTCCACATGTCTCCCCATAAGTGGATTGTCACGCAACGTCTGCACCAAGCGCGCGTTATGCTTATGACCAGTCAGAAGACCATCTCCGAAATTGGCAGTGCCTGCACCTTCAGCAACATCTCCCACTTCATCAAACTCTTCAAACTCCAGTACAACGACACCCCCGCCGCCCTCCGTAAACGGCTGAATAAGAAGGACTGAATAGTAAAGCCCCCAAAAGTGTTTCTAACTTTTAGGGGCTTTACTGATAACTGATAGCTCTCTTATCGCAATTTGTGGGAGATTAGCGACATGAACTCCTCGCGGGTACGGGGGTCGGAGAGGAAGATGCCGGTGAAGGCGGAGGTGGTGGTAGCTGAGTCCTGTTTCTCGACGCCACGCATCTGCATGCAGGTGTGAGAGGCCTCGATAACCACAGCTACGCCGAGCGGATTGAGTGCCTCCTGGATTGAGTCACGAATCTGCACGGTCAAGCGCTCCTGCACCTGCAGGCGGCGAGCAAAGCACTCTACAACGCGGGCAATCTTCGAAAGGCCTGTAATCTTACCATTTGGAATATACGCCACGTGAGCCTTACCGATAAATGGCAGCATATGGTGCTCACAGACTGAGAATATCTCGATATCCTTAACCAGCACCATCTGGCGATACTCCTCGTTAAACATCGCCGAACGGATAATCTCAATTGGGTCTTCGTTATATCCCTTTGTCAAAAATGACCACGCCTTAGCTACACGCATTGGGGTCTTTACAAGACCTTCACGCTCGGGGTCCTCTCCCAAGAGTTTAAGCACCTCTGAGTAGTGGTATGCGAGTTTCTCGAGGGTAGCCTCATCAAATTTGTCCTCTCTCTTATAATTTTCCATCTTTAAGATAGTGTTTTCAAAAATTCTACAAGTTTAGCCACGGCACGACCTCGATGCGATATTGCATTCTTAGCATCTGCCGACATCTGCGCAAAGGTAATAATTTCTCCCGAAGGTACAAAAAGTGGATCATAACCAAAGCCCTCGCAACCCGACTCCTCAAGTGCAATAGTGCCATCTACACGCCCCTCAAAGAGGTACTCCTTACCGTCCAAAATAAGGGCGATAACGGTTCTAAAGTGGGCAGCGCGGTTATCTACACCCTCAAGATTTTTAAGCAGTAGGCGATTATTTGCTGCAAAGTCGTGGCCATCGGTTGCATAGCGTGCAGAGTGAACTCCCGGAGCACCATTCAGGGCATCAACTTCAAGGCCTGTATCGTCTGCAAAGCAATCTGCACCCAGCTTCTCGTAGATATAACGAGCCTTCTGTAGTGCATTGCCCTCAAGGGTCTCGGAGGTTTCAGGAATATCCTCCACAATACCACACTCGCGCAGCGTAACAAGGGTAAAAGCATCACCCAATACTGCCTGTACCTCACTCAATTTATGAGCATTATTTGTCGCAAAAATCAGCTTTTTCATTACGTTGTTTATCTCTATTTCACTTAGTTATATGTAACTGTGCCATTTGTAATCTTTGTCGAGATTTTTATATCTTGATCACTATCCAAATCGTAATAACCCGCTGTCAATGCGCCTGATATTGGTCTGTAGATATCATCATCTTTGTAGATAAGCGGGGTCTGCTCGTCAATATTATAGCTGTAGTAGTAGCTTGCATAGTCCCTTCGTCCGTTACCACAGAGGGCAATCTGCAGCTCGTTCAGCTCTGTCATGCTATAGCGAATAGTGCTATTGAAAACGTAGTTATCCCACTGGGTATTCACCTCATCTCTGATAGTAAAGGCACACTGCTCACCAGCAACACCTGTACAAGTTGACCTTTTAGAGTTGTATAAACCATAGTAGCCGTGCAGAGTCCACACACCACCCTCACTCAGGGGCTTTCCGTCGGTACAAACAAGGTAGTAGTCAGTTGCCGCAGATTGGTTGTGCTGTATCTTCACATTATTACCCTCAACCACTGCAGTATAACCAGAGAGGTAGTTGTGCAGAACAACAGACAACATCAGCTCATCACCACGAAGCAGAGCATCAGCACAGATAAACGGCTGAACGTGCGACATAGTCTTAGCCTCAATAAAATTGCACACCTCGTAGTATAGTGCCCTATTGGAGTTATTCTCATTAGGGGTATAACCATCATCGATTATACAAGATGTAAAGCTAAATAGTGCCACAATGGCAGCAAGTATATATCTTCTCATAACTGTTCCTCCTACTTTTTCTTTGCATCAAAACGATAACCAATACCTACACGGCCCCAACCGCACACTCCGGCACCAATCTCAGCAAAACCAAAGATATTCTTACCAAATGAGCAGCCTATAAGTGTGGCATCCAACCACGGCAATGAGATTCCGGTACCAAATACTAAACCACCAGAAATGGCCGAATAGAGCTGCACCTTCTCGCGGTACATGTAGATAAAGCGGAATGTTGGCATAACACCCACCGCGTGACGATTCATATTTACAACAACCTCATCTGTCTGTAAATCACGGCGCGACTGCGTTGCAAAGCCGTAGCTTACCGTACCACCAAACTGAAACCAACGACGCGGGTGATAGGTGTAACTAAATGAGTAGGTACCCCAGAAGCGCTCCGGCGTACGACGTGTTGTATTGCTGATGATATTCTGCTTCAAATCATGGTTCATCTCTTCATAGCCAAATCCATCAAAAAACAGAGAGGCCGCCAATGAATAACTACCTACACCCAATCTAAGATCATGTTTGTTATTCCAGCGCGGAACAACCTTGGTTATCTTCACATAACCATCACCCTCCTCTTTCTGGACAGAGGTCTTCTGCGCTGACACTGTTCCGGTCAGCAGCAGAGCAAATAGAAGTAACTGCAACCTTTTCATAATAAAACAACTATTTATAAACAACAATATTGGTGTGATCATACAGATCACCCGCCTTAACAACAACCGTTGTAAACGAACGGTTTGTTGCTCTTTCAATATCTTCAAATGCAATATCTACCGCACCGGATTTGAGAATTTTATTGGCAATAACAAATGGCATCTGAGGCTGTGTGGTAAATGTCAGCTTGGAGCCCTCATCCACAACCTCTCCGACAAAATTCATTGTTGCGACAATACCCTGCTCTACTGAGTAGGTGTAGGTAATATCACTATTTATATAGCCCGAGTCACTCTGACAACGACATCCAAACACTCCTTCACTACCCTGCGTGCCGGTTATTGTAGCGAGAAGAGTATCCTGACCATTACCATTAGTGGAGTGTTTGAAATGGATAGTCCAGATTCCACCCTCTGAGAGTTTTTTGCCATTGGTGGTGATTGTGTAGATCTGCTTATCATATGACGACAACTCCTTTGTCAGCACTACCCTATCCGGCTCAATCTTAACATTCAGCCTATCTTCAAACTCCAAAACCACATTGGCTGCAGCGGCAAGCTCTTGATTATCTGCAAGTAACGCCTCTGCAAATATTGCATAGTGGCCACAACAGTAGCAGTTATAGACCTTGGCGTATGTAGCTGTCCACAACACCCTTTTGCCACCATCAACTTGGGATTTTGTGCCATCCTCAATCTTACAACCTACTGCCATTGCAAGAGCCAAAAGCGCAACAATTATATATCTTCTCATAACAGCTCCTCCTACTTTTTCTTTGACCCAAAACGATAACCGATACCTATTCGACCCCAGCCACATACGCCGGCACCAATCTCGGCATAACCGAAGAGTTTTTTGCCAACGGTGCAGCCAACAAGAGCCAAATCCGCCCACGGAATAACCATATCGTCATCACAGAAGACTACACCCAACGAGATTGACGAGTAGAGCTGTACAATGGGGTGATTGAAGTAGATAAAACGGGCTGTAGGCAGTATGCTACCGCAATATTGGCTGTAGTCATCACTCTTTTTGTTGGTCACAACATCACGACGCGACTGCGTAACTGCAGAAAAGGTCGCCATGCAACCAAATTGAAACCAACTGCGCGGTTGATAGGCATAGCTGAGCGTGATTACACCCGTATAGTAGGCATTTGTAAGATATGTATCGGCATAGTGAACCCTATCGTTAAGATGATATTTTGGTTCATAACTTACATAGTATTCAACCCACGGCAGCTTGAAACTACTCATAAACAGATCGGTCACAAGAGAGAACGAGCCGATACCAACACGCAAATCGTGCTTGTTATCCCACTTGGGAACAATCTTGGTAATCTTCACATAGTCATCCCCATACTCCTTCTGCACACTCTTGGTCTGCGCGGAGAGGGTCGTTGCTACAAAGAGCAACAGCAATAGCACTTTTAATCTCTTCATATCCTACTCCTTTTTTATGTTTATCCGTCCTTCCCCGAAATTGTTATAACAAGAGTGTTTTCAAGGCTTGCGAAGCCCGAAAAAGCGGAGCATACTAAGACGTATGTGAGCTTTTTGAGGACGAGCGTAACACAGAAAACACCTTGTTAGGCAATTTCTACTTTGCTATCTCAAGTAACTCAACGTTGTAATCAGCAATACATTTGTCGATTACAGCCTTAACAACAGCATCCACCTCGGATCCATCTCTATAGTCGGCAGGACAGACGTGGTTTACTCGGTTATCGCGGATAAGGGTGTTCATCTCGGCACGCTTAGTTTTGTCCTTCGGATTATAGACGGCTATCGAGTGGCCACCAAAGTTCTTAACAAGGCGCATACATGGGATATCGGTCGTACCATCACCAACGTATATCATGCGGGAGAATGGAACAGGGCGTTGGCGCTCCTCCATATACTTATTGACCTGCTTGGTGTCATAAACACTCTCCACACCCTTGTTAATCTTGAAGATAAACTGCGTCTTATTGGTATAGTTTACAGCCACAGCCGGCCAATAGGCGATGCCATCGACATTGTAGAGGAATGAGCAGGCGTATATCTTCTGAAAACGGTCTGCAATAGCTGTTCCCTCGATAATCTCCTTAAGACCTGAAGAGTTTATGTAGTGCAGAATCTTCACTCCGCGCTGCGCGCCATAGCTGTTGATGCGGTCAAACCACTCCACAACGCCCGGATAGAGAACCACATCGCGACCACACTCCTGAAACGCCTCACGACGCAGCGAGATACCCTTCGCCTGAGCCTCTCGAATCATCAGCGCCATATAGGTCAAAATCTGATCTGCATCCTGCTCCTCAGCAAGGTCATTAGCCTCACTCCAGAACTCCTTATTACTCTTTCCAATGGCGGGAATAAAGTTATACTCCTGCATATTTCCCGCTGCAAGAGTGCCATCAAAATCGTAAATGAGAGCAATTGTAAATTTATAATTATTATCCATCATACCACAAAGTTAGTAATTTTCACTATTTTTGCATAGGAAATGACAAATTATTTTGCTATGGAATTAAAAAAAGTTCTTCAATCTCGCCGCTCTGTGCGTCGTTTCTCCCCTACTGAAGTATCGAGAGAAATTCTGCTTGATATCGTAAACCAGGCTCTGACTGCCCCATCTTCGCGCAATATGCGAACTACAAGATTTATCATCGTTGATGATAAGCCAACTCTTGAACGCCTCTCGAAGATGCGCGACTATGGCTCAGAGTTTATGAAGGATGCAACTGCGGCAATCATCGTCGCTGCAGATACCACAAAGACCGACCTGTGGCGCGAAAACTGCGCTATCAGCGCAACAATCCTACAGCTTGCCATTGTAGATGCAGGACTCGCCTCTTGTTGGGTGCATATTGGCGGCAGACCTCGCCTGAAGGATAATCCAAACGGAGAGCAGGCCGAGGAGTATATCCGCACATTTATCGACATCCCTCAAGATTGGTCACTCGAGTGCGCCATCGCCCTCGGATACTCCGACTATCAACCAAAACCGCTGCCAGAGCACGACGACAGCAGCTCGATTGTTTGGCATACACGCGAGTAACGTTGCGGATTTAGGATAGCCAAAAGGCTATACAATAAAAGAAAAAATATTTACATTCCCTCCAAACCTCCCTTTGACAAAGGGAGACTTAGTCGCTTCGCTCCGAGGTGCACCTATTGAGCGTGTTGCCGGGCTACGCAGTACATCGGGAAATTAGGGAATTTAAGGAGTTACAAACTTGCACCCAATTTGTTGTCAAAATGCGGTAGTAGGTCTGCATCGTGAAATAGGAGCGGATGGGACATACTAAAGGTATTTCCCATTCGTGACTATAAGGGATGTGCGGCTAATGCCGTATTTTCACGACAAATTAGTAAAAAGTGCCTTTTGAAACGAACAACGGATATCCGAAGTTAATCGACATATACAAATTATTCCCATTCTTAAGTCCGTACTTGGTGACGGATAGGGATACGGGGCCGACGAGGGTGCGGTATATGAGGGAGAGGTCGGCGATATACTGCCAATTATCGGTGATACCCATCTCGGCTCGGCGATACATTCCATAGAATGAGGTGCGCAAGTAGAGGTTATCCCAGAGGCGGAAGGTTGGAATAAGACCCGCTGCGACATAGCGCGAAGAGTGGTAGTCGGGCATATACATCATCTGCGAATGGGTGATTGGAGCATACTGCGGAAGGGAGACAAAAGTTGCCTGAAGGTCCTCAAATCGCGGATGATTTGTATAGACGCCCTCTACGCTATAACCAAATGAGAACCAACGAGTTTTGGTGAATGGGATATAGTGCTGCCATGAGATTTTAGCACCCATCCACTCGCGGCGCTCAGAGAAGTGGCGGATAAGTCCGTAGTCGAACTCATCTACCCACTTATCGTGACCGTTGACATATATTCCCGACACGTCGAGTCGGCTACCGCTCACCGGTGATATTGGGTTATCGAGGGTGCTACGACGGAACTGCAGGCGTGTAGAGATAAAGCTGAAGCGTGTAGGGTTGTTATCCCCCTCAAAGAGGTAGTAGTTTTGACCTGCATTGAATGTCGCCTGCAGCAGGGAGCGAGTGGTGGTCGCAGAACCTGCAGAGAAGGTCGCAAACTGCTCTCTATGGCGCTTACGGATGGTGTTATCCACACGTGAGAGGTTACCGAAGTTTCCGTAGATGGTATTTCTCACCGAGAAGATATAGTTCAAGTCAAAAAATATCGGACGACCAGAGAAGATATAGAGTCTGCCGCCTATCTTTCCCGCATTATATACCGGGCCCATATAGAGATTAACACCGGCATCCACACCCACACGGCTGATATACTCATATCTCAGGCCGAGTCGCACCTGGTTATACGCCGTAGAGGAGAGTGTTCCTCCGATAGTTGCACGCAAAGATGGGTATTGGCGCAACACCAAGTGTGGCAGATAGATCTTCTTTACAGAGTCGTACTCAAATCGTGGATACTCCATCGTAAAATCTCGCTGTGCCAAGAGATCAAAGACACCTGTACGGAACTCTGAGAAGGTTTTAAGGGTATCTTTATCGCGCTTTCGAGAGAGCATGACGGTACGAACATACTGCTCCTGTGCCGGCTTAAGGCCGTGTATTTTAGGACGTGCGAGAACCATTGGTGGCAACGACTGCACAAACTCGGCACGGCGGGCATTGACCTGCTCCTGAGTTCGACGCTGAGGGATTGTCTGAAGAATCTCCTCCATGCGGGCCATAGTATCGTCATAACCCTGCTCAATAATCTCGGTTGCCCTCTCAAACTCGAGCATACCCGCATCCACCGCGCGGTCAATGAAGATATTGCCATCCTCAGGCAGTGAGTAGTTGGTATGCGACATAATGAACATCATCGCCTGATCAATGACGCTGCTATCCTCTGTCACATCCTTATTTCCTGAGGTACATTTCACGCCGATGATATGGTCGGGATTGTAAAAATCCTCCATATACTGCCACGGGAAGTTATTGAAGACTCCTCCATCATAGAGCAACATATCATCCTTGCGCAACGGCTTGAAAACGAACGGAATAGACATTGACGCACGGATCGCCTCACCCAAGTCACCACCCCTAAAAACGACCTCTTTTCGGGCATTCATATCGGCAGCAACACAGAAGAAGGGAACCATCAGATTGTCGAACTTTTGACCTGCGCCAATTGTTGCCGGGCGGAAGATCTCATTGAGAGCCAAATCAATCTGTGCCGACGAGATAAAGTCGGTAGGAAGCTCCAAAGAGCGCTCACTTGTAGAGCCCGAAGCAAGATGCTCGTCAACACGAAGGCTATCCCTGCCCATACCCACATTAAATCGCAATGTGAGCAAGCTTGGCGGGGTATCCTCCTCGCGGTAGTAGCGATTATGCTTCTTGTCTATTCTGCCGGAAATCCACTGCTGTATAGCGCCCGACTCAGCGATGGCTCTCATCTGCTCTGGGGTATATCCTGCAGCATAAAGACCTGCGATAATCGAGCCCATAGATGTGCCGGCGACATAGTCTATAGCGACATTGTTCTCCTCCAGCGCCTGCAAAACACCTATATGGTAGAGGCCCTTTGCGCCTCCTCCACTAAGGACAATACCCACACCCTTGGCACTTACAAGTGCCACTGAGAGCAGTGAGAGTATAAATATTAGCAGTTTACGAGGCATTTTTCTAAAATTTTTGTAACTTTGTCGCTTACTATTACACAAACTGTGTGTAAAGGTATGATTTTTTTGCCAAAATACAAAATAACATCATATGAATACTAAAATTAGCGACTTATTAAACAGAGTAGAACAGTTTTCTACCAACAATGCTGCCGAAATCGAAGATTTCCGCGTTAAAATGGTCGGAAAGAAGGGTGAGCTTACAGCCCTGATGGAGGAGTTTAAGGGTGTAGCGCCAGAGCTCAAGCGTGAGTATGGTCAGAAGCTTAACGCCCTCAAGCAGGCGATTCTTGCAAAAATCGAGGCTCTTCGTGAGGCTGCAGAGGCAAGCAACTCTTCTCAGACAAAGATTGGCGATACAAGCCGTCCGGGAACTGCTGAGCAGCTCGGTTCTCGCCACCCTATTTCGCTTGTTAAGAATGAGATTATTGAGATTTTTGCCCGCATGGGTTACACCGTTGCTGATGGCCCGGAGATTGAGGATGACCACCACGTATTCTCAGCCCTCAACTTCCCACCAGAGCACCCAGCACGCGATATGCAGGATACATTCTTCATCAGCAAGAACTCTTCAGAGCCAAGCGAGAAGGATATTCTGCTCCGTACCCACACCTCATCTATTCAGGTTCGCACAATGGAGCGTCAGAAGCCACCAATTCGCGTAATCTGCCCAGGTCGTGTATTCCGCAATGAGGCTATCTCATATCGTGCACACTGTATCTTCCACCAAATTGAGGGTCTTTATATCGACAAGAATGTCTCATTTGCAGACCTTAAGCAGTCGCTGCTCTACTTTGCAAAGGAGCTCTTTGGTGAGAGCACACAGATTCGTATGCGTCCGTCATACTTCCCATTCACAGAACCTTCTGCTGAGGTTGACGTCTCTTGTAACCTCTGCGGTGGTAAGGGTTGCCCAGTATGTAAGGGTACAGGTTGGTTGGAGATTTTGGGTTGCGGTATGGTTGATCCAAATGTCCTTATTGCCAACAATATCGACCCAAATGAGTACTCAGGCTTCGCCTTTGGTATGGGAGTTGAGCGTATTGCCATGCTTAAGTTTGGTGTGAAAGACCTTCGTCTCTACTTTGAGAACGACGTGCGCTTCCTCCACCAGTTTGACAGCGTGCTGTAATTGTACGAGCAATGAAGAGGGTTGTAATTTGTCTTGCGCTGACTGTGGTGCTGTTTTGTGGGGCTTTTGCTCCACATCTCTCCATTGCGCAGAGCAGCAAAGAGTTAACCCTCTATACAAACGCTCTTAAGCGTTATCTGATTTATGGCGATACGACTGTTGCGCGTCGTCTTGTGGAGCAAGCGTTAGAGTTTGACTCTACGTATATGCCCGCACGACACCTCCTCTCTCGTTTGGAGACAGACCCTACAAAGGCGTTGGAGGCTGCCGAGATTGCCCTATCTGCCGACACGACAAACACACACCTACTCCAGAGGGTTGGTGAGCTATCTCTGCGTGCAACAAAGTATGACAGAGCAAAGCAGATTCTACTCAAGCTCACAAAGGATAGTCAGAATCCCGACCACTTTCGCCTGCTTGCTATACTACACAACATGAGCAAGGAGCGTCAACAAGCCCTTGCTGTGATAGATTCGGCTGAGGTGCGCCTTGGCAAAATGGACTATTTTGAGCAGTTACGACAGCAGATTTACATCGACGGAGGAGAGTATGAGAAGGCTCTAAATTGCGCCTTAGAGATGGTTGAGAGTGCGCCATATGACCCGGCAAACCACCTTGCGCTTGCAGATGTATATGCAGCAACGGGTGTTGACTCGTTGGCGAAGGTGAGTTTTAATAAGGCAATCTCTTTAGACCAGACAAATCCGACCGCTTGGTTTGAGTATGCCCGATTCTTGGACAGTCGCTCGCTATATACCGAGATGTTGCTTGCGTGGCGCAGTATTGTCGATTTAGAGGCTGTTCCCCTACCGACAAAGCTGAGCATTATTGAGAGTCTGACATCTAAACGCGACTTCTATCGCAAACACTTCCTGCTCATTGAGCCGATTATTGTCCGTATGTACGAGCTATATCCGGACAAGAGTGCGGTGGTTGACCGATATATTTCGCATCTGATTGCCGGAAATCGTGTTGAGGAGGCGGTGGTATTGCTCAAAAAGGGTATTGCCGGCACTGAGCCGACCCTTGAGCAGCTCAATCGAATAATTGAGATTGAGTACTATATCGAGCGCACAGACTCTGTAGAGTTATACCTTGACAAGGGTATTGCCCTCTACCCTACTCACGAAAATTTCTGGACATTCAAGTCTTGGTTACAGACCCAACGTGGAGATAATGAGGGGTCTATACAAACCCTAAATGCAGCCTTGAAGTATGCAAAAGACGACAAGGCTCGCAGCTCTATTTGGGGTAGTATCGGTGATAGATACTACGAGATGGGTGAGCTGAAGCGTTCGGACAAAATCTACAAAAAGGCGATTGCTCTCGACCCTGAGAATGTAATGGCACTCAACAACTACGCCTACCATATGAGCGTTGAGGGTAAAAATCTTGAGTATGCCCTTACCCTATCGACCAAAGTCAACAAATTAGCACCAAATAATGCCACATATTTAGACACACTGGCTTGGATATACTACAAGCTCGGTAAGTATGAGGAGGCTAAGAAGATTATGCAACAGGCGATGAGCTTTGACAAACAGGGCTCAGCCGAGCTTGCACTGCACTATGGTGATATTTTGGATGCCTTAGGCAACACATTCTTGGCTCAGACATACTGGAGAAAGGCTTTGGAAAGGGGTTGTGCTGCCGATATTATTGAGCGCAGAATAGAGGCGCAGAAACGTCGTTTGGAAGAGAATAAAGAGGTGACAAAATGAGAAAAATAGTACTCTGCATAATAGCAATCCTCTTTACCGTTTCTCCGCTCTATGCACAGAGCGAGGAGGCTCTGCGTAAGAAGATCGACAACCTCGAGGCGAGCATCGAAAAGGAGGAGAAGGAGCTGGCAAAGCTCAAGAAAAGCAAGGCCTCAAAGCAGAAGCTGGTCAACTCACTAGCAAATCAGATTGAGAAGCGAAATGCCCTTATAGCTGCCCGCGACAAGCAGATTAAACAGCTCAACAGAGATATCTCAAAGGCTGAAAATCAGATAGGGGAGCTCTCTGACCACCTCGACTCCTTGGAGCTGAGCTGTAGCAAAATGGTCTGCGAGGCATATCGTAACTATCGGAATAGCAACTACTTAGCCTATATCTTCTCATCATCATCTCTCTTTGAGATGGCTAATCGCATAGCGGCACTACGCACAGCGACCCTCTACCGTACAGAGCAGATAAAGGAGCTGACAACTGCAAGAGAGGATATCAAACAGCAGCGACAAGAGCTATCCAAAAAGCGTGAGGAGGTTGCTATAGCCAAGAAGAAGCTCGACAAACAACGCGCGAAGATGCGTGAAGAGCGCGACCTTGCAAAGGCGACAATTCGCCAGATGTCACAGAAGGAGAAGAAGGTTCAGGCATCTATGGAGGAGCACGAGAAGCGCCTAAATAGTGCCATAGCTGAGCTCCGCAAGATTACTAAGGGTAACAAGTCGGGTGATGGTTTCAATGCCAAAACGCACGGTCTAAGACTCCCTGTAGCCAGCGGCAAGGTGGTGCGATACAACGCCAATACAGCCGAGATTGTCGGCAGTAAAGGTGCCAATATTACCGCCATCTACGAGGGTAAGGTTGTTCGTGTTTCACGCAATAAAATCAACAACAAATACGATATCTATATCGCCCACGGAGAGTATATCTCATCGTATGCAAACCTCTCAGATGTCTGCGTAACAAAGGGCGAAACGGTTATCAAGAATCAAAAAATAGGTACAATAGCCTCAATGGTCAACCCTTCGACAATGAATGTGGAGTACAAGATTCTATTTGCTATCCACTCGCCCGATCCAAAGGTTGTCATAAAGGCATCTAACCTCTTCAAATAGTATGGATGTAAACTATCACTGCCAAGAGTGTAACTACCGCCTACAACACAAAAGAGCCATCAGAGAGTGGCTCCGCGAGGTGGCACAAAGCGAGGGTGAATACCTAATAGGGGAGATAAACTATATCTTCTGTCCATCCGATGTGCACCGACAGATGAATATCGAGTTTGTGGGTCATGACTACTTTACCGATATCATTACTTTCGACTACTCAGAGCTTGACGAGGGTTATATCTCTGGCGATATATACATTGATTATCAGACAGTTGCGGACAACGCCCGAATCTACGGCACAACAGCCGAAAAGGAGATGCGAAGGGTGGTCGTACACGGGGTATTACACCTCTGTGGTCAAGGCGACAAAACTCCTGATACTGAGGCTGTTATGCACAGTAAGGAGGATAAGTACTTAGAGTTGTTCGATGTAAAATATGCACCAAAACGATAGGGTAGTGATGGTATATGATGTTATTGTAGTAGGTGGTGGTCATGCCGGTTGTGAGGCGGCAAGCGCTGCGGCCCGAATGGGCTCAAAGACGCTGCTGCTGACGATGGATATGACCAAGTTTGCATCTATGTCATGCAATCCGGCCATAGGTGGTGTTGCCAAGGGACAGATCGTCCGTGAGATAGATGCTTTAGGTGGTATGACGGGTATTATTACAGACCTTACCACTATACAATTCCGTATGCTGAACCGCTCTAAGGGTGCAGCTATGTGGTCACCACGAGCACAGTGTGACAAGAGTCGCTTCTCAGCCGAGTGGCGACACCGATTAGAGAACACAAAAAACCTCTATATTTGGCAGGATTCTGTCGTAGATATACTTCTTACCACCGAGGGTGAGAAAAGCCGCGTAAAGGGCGTTAAAACGCAAATGGGCGTGGTTTTTGAGGCCAAGACCGTTGTTCTTACAGCCGGAACATTCCTCTCAGGACTTATGCACTGCGGTCGCCAAAGTGCAACGGGCGGACGAGCTGGAGATGCAGCGAGTTTCGGCATTACAGAGGTGTTGCAAAAGGCTGGTGTTGAGGTAGGTAGAATGAAGACCGGAACCCCGGCGCGACTCGATGCCAGAACTATCGATTTTGATAGACTCGAGGCGCAACAAGGAGATGAAAATCCTCAAAAATTCTCATTTTCAGACCAAACAACACCGGTAAGTGAGCAACTGCCTTGCTACCTTGTATATACCTCAAAAGAGGTGCACGACACACTTAGACGCGGTTTTGAGGACTCTCCTCTATTTAATGGTACAATTCGCGGTATCGGCCCGCGATACTGCCCAAGCATAGAGGATAAACTACGTACCTTTGCCGACAAGGAACAACACCAGCTCTTCCTTGAGCCAGAGGGTAGTGAAACTAACGAGTACTATCTCAATGGCTTCTCCTCTTCGCTCCCTTATGACATACAGATGGAGGCGTTGCACAAAATTGTCGGACTGGAAAATGTACACATCTATCGCCCAGGATACGCTATTGAGTACGACTACTTCCCTCCAACACAGTTATACCACTCGTTGGAGAGCAAGCATATCGAAAATCTCTATTTTGCCGGTCAGGTGAATGGAACGACTGGATACGAGGAGGCGGCAGCTCAGGGTCTTATTGCCGGCATCAACGCACACCGTAGGGTAGTGGGCGAGGAGGCTGTAGTTCTTGGTCGTGATGAGGCATATATCGGCGTACTGATTGATGACCTTGTAACAAAGGGTGTCGATGAGCCATACCGCATGTTCACCTCACGCGCGGAGTATAGAATACTACTCAGACAAGATAATGCCGATCAGCGACTCTCTCCGCTTGGTTACAAACTCGGTCTGATTTCCGAGGAGAGATACGAAAAATTTGAAGAAAAATTAACGCTTCTAAAATCGCTTATCTCCTACACTCGTGAGCAGAGCGTGAAAATATCGGAAATTCAGAACTATTTAATTTCGCTCGGTTTACCACCAATTTCGCAAGGAAGAAAGATTTTTGACTTCGCACTTCGTAACGAAATTACACTTTTTGCACTAATTGAACTACTTCCTAAGTTCAAAAAGTTTATAAAGCAGAATAATATAACAAAAGAAATTATCGAGGAGGCGGAGATCGAAATTAAATATAGTGGCTATATTGAGAGAGAAAAAGCTGTTGCAGAGAAACTCCACAGATTGGAAAATATAACAATTCCTGCAAATTTTGACTACTCACAGATGCAGTCGCTAACAATTGAGGCTCGTCAGAAGCTCGAAAAGATACGCCCGGTAACTATTGCTCAAGCATCGCGCATCCCTGGAGTTTCACCTGCCGATATCAATGTTTTGCTGATGCGATTTGGAAGGTAATGTTCCACGTGGAACAAAAAAAAGAGGTCAGAAAAGACCTCTTTTTTTGTTAGATTAACACTGTCCAACCATATTTGTCTTCTGCGCGACCATACTGTATATCCTGCAAAGTATTATACAAATCAAGCAAGACCGGACCGGTTTCGTCAGAATAGTGGATCTTCTCACCAGATTGTGGGTCAAAAATATTGCTAAGTGGGGTAATGATTGCACCCGTACCACAAGCTCCACACTCATCAAAAGTCGGAAGTTCTGCAATATCTATCGGGCGTTGCTCAACAACAAAACCCTTATCTGCGGCAATCTGACGCAGCGAGTCGTTAGTTATAGACGGCAGAATAGATGGTGATTTTGGCGTGATGTAGTGATTTCCCTTTATAGCGATAAAGTTCGCAGCACCACACTCCTCGATATATCTATGCTCAACCGACTCTGTATAGAGCACGGCCTTATAACCCAAATCATGAGCCTCCTGACAAGAGAGCATACTCGAAGCATAGTTTCCGCCCACCTTAACATCACCCGTGCCAAGTGGTGCCGAGCGATCCTGATTCCTATTAATAATCGCATCAATAGGGTGGATACCCTCCTTAAAATAAGGTCCTACAGGTGTTGCAAAGACACAAAATCCCGCCTCATTATAGGCTCTGACTGTCAAACAAGGCTTTGTTCCAAACAACACTGGTCGCACATATAGAGCCGCACGCGACTCATATGGTGGCAAAAACTCAAGGTTTCTACGAACAATATCCACACAGCTATCTATAAACATCTGCTCCGAAACCATCGGCAGACAGAGTTTTCTCGCACCGGCAGACATTCTATTAAAGTGAGCGTATGGACGGAAAAGTCGAACCTTTCCATCCACTCCTGCAAATGCCTTCATACCCTCAAATGCCTGCAAACCGTAGTTCAGACAGGCAGAAGAGATATGTACTGGAATATACTCGTCTGTTGTATATTGAGCCTCACCCCAAGCACCATCCTTAAAATAGCGGCGAAGATTCTCTCCTCCTGTGGGGTTAAAGTCAAAACCAAGCTCGTCCCAATTCATCTCCATTACTGCTCAAATAATTTGTTCCACGTGGAACATTAACCAACCATAGAGCCTGGCTTTACAGCCTCAGAAGGCTGTACAAGACGTAAAGCACCCGTTGCATCCTCTGCCATAAGAATCATTCCCTGAGAGAGAATACCCTTCAGTTCGCGAGGCTGAAGATTAACCAATACAAGCACCTGCTGACCAACAAGCTCCTCTGGAGTAAAGTGCTCAGCAATACCCGAAACAATTGTACGCTGGTCTATACCTGTATCTACTGTCAGCTTGAGCAACTTCTTTGTCTTTGCAACCTTCTCAGCTGCAAGGATTGTAGATACACGGATATCCATCTTCTGGAAGTCATCAAAAGTACAAGCCTCCTTCTGTGGCTCAGCCTTAACCTCAGCAGCTGCATTTGCCGCCTTAGTAGCCTCCAAACGGTCGAGCTGCACCTGGATAACATCATCCTCAATCTTCTCAAAGAGTAGGGTAGGAGTACCGATAGTATGACCCGCAGCAATAAGCTCCATTGAGCCGAGAGTATCCCAACCAAACTTCTCAACTGCAAGCATTGAAAGAATCTTAGCAGCAGAGAATGGCATAAACGGCTCGATAGCTGTTGCAATAGAGGCTGTAATCTGAAGAGCAATGTTGAGAATTGTCTTAACTCTCTCAGTATCAGTCTTTATCAGCTTCCAAGGCTCAGAATCTGCAAGGTATTTATTTCCAATTCTCGCAAAGTTCATAGCATCCTTCAGAGCCTCACGGAAACGATAGTTCTCGATATTATGCTCCAAAGACGCCTTGATGCCTGACAACTCCTCTATAGTCTGCTTATCATACTCAGTAAGCTCACCACAAGCAGGAACAACGCCACCATAGTACTTCTGAGTAAGGACAAGGGCACGGTTTACAAAGTTACCAAGAACTGCTACAAGCTCATTGTTATTACGAGCCTGGAAGTCCTTCCAAGTAAAGTCGTTATCCTTAGTCTCAGGTGCATTTGCACAGAGTACATAACGGAGAACATCCTCCTTACCAGGCATCTGCTCAAGGTACTCGTGCAACCAAACAGCCCAGTTGCGTGAAGTAGAGATCTTATCGCCCTCAAGGTTAAGGAACTCATTTGATGGCACATTCTCAGGAAGAATATAACCACCATGAGCCTTCAGCATTGAAGGGAATACGATACAGTGGAACACGATATTATCCTTACCGATAAAGTGTACAAGCTTTGTATCCTCACTCTTCCAATACTTCTCCCAATCTGGTGTAAGTTCCTTAGTAGCAGATATATAGCCAATAGGAGCATCAAACCAAACATAGAGCACCTTACCATCAGCACCCTCAACCGGAACAGGAATACCCCAATCAAGGTCACGGCTTACGGCACGTGGCTGAAGACCACCATCAAGCCAGCTCTTACACTGACCATATACATTTGTCTTCCACTCCTTATGTCCATCAAGAATCCACTCACGAAGCATCTGCTCATAGTCATTGAGTGGAAGATACCAGTGAGTTGTTGCCTTCTTTACAGGCACTGAGCCTGAGAGTGTTGAGTGTGGCTCAATAAGCTCATCTGGAGAGAGAGTTGAGCCGCAAGACTCACACTGGTCACCATATGCACGCTCATTGCCGCACTTAGGGCAAGTACCTGTGATATAACGGTCAGCAAGGAACATCTTAGCCTCCTCGTCGTAGTACTGCTCAGATGTCTGCTCAACAAACTTACCCTCATCATACATCTTACGGAAGAAGTCTGAAGCTGTAGCTGTGTGCATATCTGAAGATGTACGAGAGTAGATATCAAACTCAATACCCAGACCAGCAAAAGCGTTCTTGATAATCTCGTGATAACCATCTACAACCTGTTGTGGAGTGATACCCTCCTTCTTTGCCTTGATAGTAATAGGCACACCGTGCTCATCGCTACCACAAACATGGATAACATCCTCACCACGCAGACGCAGGTAACGAGTATATATATCTGACGGAATATAGACACCTGCAAGGTGACCTATATGCACCGGACCATTGGCATACGGCAGCGCCGAAGTGACCAAATATCGCTTAAATTTCTTACTCATAATATACCTATGTTTATTTATATATTTTTAATGGGACAAAGTTAGTACTTTTTTTGTTATCTTTGTCGTTATAAAAGACATTAAAACACTATGGATAGAGAAATTAGAGCAATACTTGCCTCAGTTATCCACCCTGAAACAGAGGAAAATCTGGTAGATGGAGGATTTGTAGAGAGTATTACGGCTACAGAAGAGAAGATTACTGTCGCTCTGCGTTTCCGTAAAACTCGTGACCCATTTGCTATAAAGATAAAAAATCGTGTAGAGCAACTCATTACAGAGCTCTACCCTGATAGCACTGTAATCGTATTTATCAAGGAGGTTGACAATAGCGCTGCTAAGCGTAAGGAGCAGATTGAGCAGATGCACAAAAACTCAACTACCTCTAACATCAAAAATGTAGTTGCCATCGCCTCTGGAAAGGGTGGCGTTGGTAAGAGTACTGTCACCTCAAACCTTGCTGCAACTTTGGCCGAAATGGGTTATAAAGTGGGTGTCTTGGATGCTGATATTTATGGCCCTTCACAGTCAAAAATGTTCGGTGTAGAGGAGTATCTTCCTGATGCTGTGCAGGTTGACGGACACGACTATATAATCCCTGCCGAGGTAGGAAATATCAAAATTATTTCGATTGCGATGTTTATTCGCCCGACCGATGCACTGCTATGGAGAGGCACTATGGCAAACAGTGCACTTAGACAACTTATCCACCAGACAGCATGGGGTGAATTGGACTATCTGTTGATAGATCTTCCTCCGGGAACAGGTGACATACATTTGTCAATAATTTCGGAATTAAAGATAGATGGTGCGGTTATCGTATCCACTCCTCAGCAAGTAGCTGTGGCTGACGTTGTTAGGGGTGTTGAAATGTTCCGTAACCCGAATGTAAACATCCCTGTACTCGGTGTTATTGAGAATATGTCATGGTTTACTCCGGCCGAACTTCCTGAGAATCGTTACTACATCTTTGGCAAGGGTGGAGCTGCGCGTTATGCTGAGCAGGTAGGTGTTGATTTATTAGGCCAAATACCTATCATTCAAGCAATTATGGAGGGTAGTGACAATGGTAAACCAGCAGTTGGAACTATTTCTGAGGTAGCTGTTTATTATCAACAAGCAGCCCAAAAAGTTGTTGAAAAGCTGATGAAAAAGTGTTAATTATTTGTCAGTAAAGGTTAATAAATTTTGACGCTCTGTTGAAAGTCAAAAAGAGTAAAAAGTTTTCAAAATTTACCAACAACTTATTGTAACTTTTCAACTATAGATTGTTTATAAAAAAGTCTGTTTATTTGTTGAAAACCGTTATTAACAATTGTTGAAAACTCCAACCCTAACACTTACTTTCAAGCAGTTAGCCAAACCGAAAAAAATAGTTGCTAAAAGATAGTAACACTCCTCTATTGAGAAAAAAGTTACTAACAGTTTCAACAGCCTTTATTGTTATTGTTTATAATATATTTACTATATTTATTTATATTAAAAGAATTAAATATCTAATAAAACAATAAAAACTATGAACAACAATTCCGCTGCGCTCGCCGACCGAATTGCGCAACTGAAAAAAGAGAAAGATGCCGTCATTTTGGCTCACTACTACACCACCCCTGAGGTACAGGCTGTGGCTGACTTTTTGGGTGACTCTCTGGCTCTATCTGTGAAGGCTAAGGAGATTGATGCTAAAATCATCCTCTTTGCCGGTGTTCACTTTATGGCTGAGACTGCAAAGGTACTCTCTCCTGATAAAAAGGTTCTTATTCCAAATCCCGAGGCGGGTTGCTCTCTTGCTGAATCTTGTGATGCTGCGGAGTTTGCCTCTTTCAAGGCTAAATATCCTAACCACCTGGTGGTATCCTATGTAAATACAACCGTTGGTGTCAAGGCTCTTACCGATATCTGCTGCACCTCTTCTAACGCCCTGCAGGTTGTTGAGAGTATTCCGGCCGATCAGCCTATCATCTTCGCTCCGGATCGTAACCTGGGTGGATATATCAAGAAGTTGACAGGTCGCGATAATATGGTACTCTGGGATGGTGCTTGCCATGTCCATGAGGAGTTTTCATTGGAGAAGATTCTTGAACTCAAGAGTGCGCATCCAGAGGCTAAAGTTGTTGTTCACCCTGAGTGTAAGGCTGTCGTTGCCGCTGTTGCAGATTATGTTGGCTCTACAGCCGGTATTTTGGACTATTGCGGCAAAGTAGAGGCTTCAGAGTTTATCGTGGTAACAGAGGCCGGTATCCTCGCTGAAATGCGCCGTAAATACCCTGAAAAGAGCTTTATTCCTGCTCCACCTATCGACTCTACCTGCGGATGCAACGAGTGCCGCTATATGAAGATGGTTACCCTTGAGAGCATCATCTCTTGCCTCGAAAATGAATCCCCAGAGATTCTTCTTGATGAGGATGTGAGGAAGAGTGCGGAGAGGTCTATTTTGAATATGATTTCCATTAAATAATTTTATTTGCCGTGAAAATACGGCATTAGCCGTACATCCCTAAAAGCCCAGCAAAGGCTGTACGTTTTAGTACTATCCTTCGCTGGGCTTTTTACGCGATGCACGCCTACTACCGCATTTTGACGACAAATAAGTGCAAGTAAGTATCAGTGTGCAAAACAGAAAAGCCTTTAGCCATTAGCTCTGTCCGCCGCGGCGGACTAAATATAATACCGCTTAAAGGCCAACAGCTAATAGCTTCCATCTATTTAACAACTATATCGTCGAGGGTTAGTTTTGGAACGTAGTGGATGTCGTTTTCGCGGTAGTAGTTACGTGATTCGCCCTCCTTTATATCTACCATTTTAATATTCTCAGCGCCTTTGCCGATAGCCAAAATAAGCAGTGGTTCGTGCTTTAGATTTAGTGACTGCTGCACTGCCGAGTGGTCGAAGGCTCCGATACAGATACCATTCAGCCCAATCTCTGTAGCCTGCAATAGCATTGTCTGGGCGATAATACCTATATCCATATTGACATACTTATCTTCGGCTATAGTTGAGCAGATGACGATAAAAGCGCGAGGCTCTGTGCCTGGAAATGGTAGTTTGATATCTCTCAGCGCGCCACCAAGGCGGATAAATGGCAGCACCTTATCTGCCTCATCTGCAAGCACAGCTCGCAGACGTAGTACCTGCTGATTTCTCGCAGATGGGCATGCCGGAACAACGGCCATGATGCGATTTAGTTGATCTGCACGGACAGAAAATGAGTTATCATAGCCACGATAACTACGATTTTTAGCAACGAGCTTTGCTAGATTCATCGTACGCTTGGCTGTAGAGTTTTTTCCCGCAAGGAAATCCTCCATCTTCTTCTCCAAATAATTATCTGCCATAACTACAACTCTATAAACTATTTAGACATTCAATAATTATCTCTGCGCTACCCTTAATCTCCTCCTCTGTAATTGTCAGCGGTGGAGAGATGCGGAAGGCTGTATCGCAATAGAGGAACCAGTCGCTCAAGATTCCCTTTTCGATAAACAGATCCATTATCTTATACAGCTTCTCGCTACTTCCCAACTCTACGGCAAGCAGCAATCCGCTACGACGAATTTCGATGACCTGATGATGATCTTTGAGTAGCTTTTCGTAGAGCGCACCCTTAGCTTCAACCTCTTCAACGACCCTATTTTCAATCAGATATTTTGTTGCAGCAAGTCCTGCAGCACAGCATACAGGATGGCCGCCAAATGTGGTGATATGACCCAGTACAGGGTTTGATTGGAGGGTGTTCATAATCTCGTTTGAAGAGATAAAAGCACCCAAAGGCATACCGCCACCAAAGGCCTTGGCAAGGCAGACGATATCGGGTGTTACGCCATATTTTTTCATAGCAAACATCTCACCACTACGACCCATACCGACCTGTATCTCATCAAAAATGAGCAGTGCGCCTACCTCGGAGCATCTATCTCTCAGAGCCTGCAGATAGCCTTCATTTGGTCTTCTTACACCCGCCTCACCCTGTATAGGCTCACAAAGTACGCAAGCTGTACGTGTGGTGATTTGAGAAAGGTCGTCAAAGTTATTGTACTCTATAGCCTTGCAATCAGGTAGAAGAGGTCTGAAGGCGTTTTTCCACTCCTCACCCTCAGGAAAACCCATCATACTCATCGCACCATGTGTAGAGCCGTGGTATGCTCGACGCATAGATATCATCTCCGTTCTGCCGGTATATCGTTTTGCGAGCTTCAGTGCACCCTCAACAGCCTCGGCACCCGAGTTGAGAAAATAGACGCTATTAAGCGGATCAGGCAACAGATTGGCTATAAGCGTAGCGTACTCAACCTGTGGTCGCTCGACCATCTCGCCATA
>JAZORI010000010.1:0-26733 GCA_045656505.1 Alistipes sp.
TATCATTTGGAGAAAAGAGGTGGAGGGAAACAGTAATGGCACCATCAACAAGGCACTCTCACCAATTATCAAGACTGTTAAGGCGTGTTGCAGAAAAGGATGGATAAGCAGAGTGGAGAGTGAAGAAATCAGCGAGTTGTATCTAAATGATGAAGGAAAGTCATTGGATGACAGTATGGAGAAGGAGTTCTTGACTATTGAGCAATTGAGAAAGTTTAAGGAACTTGCTGGCAAGGCGAAGTATGATAGGACACGAGAATACGCCGATGTATTTATCTTTGCGTGTTTCACAGGTTTGCGTTGGAGCGATTTGATAAGTTTGAAATGGAGCGAGATTGATATGGACAAGAATATGATTGCTCATATGCAATATAAGGGTCATACTCGTAAAGCAAAAATGCTCTACATCCCGCTCAATGACATATCAAGAGAGATTTTGGAGAGATGGAAAGGTAAGCACGAGGAGTTCGTGTTCGGACTATTGCCTTCTGGCTATGATTTGAGCGATGAGGCAGATTTCTTAAAGGTGAAGAATGCTGCGAACAGAACCATCAACCAGTCGCTTCAAAGTATAGGTAATAAGATGGGACTGCCCTTCAACCTTCATATCCACCTCGGCAGACATACATATGCGATGATGGCACTCAACGGTGGAGTGGATATTAAAACCACCTCTGCATTGCTGGGACACGCTTCTACATTGGTTACGGAGAAGGTATATGCCACATTGCTGCCTAACACGATTGCAGAAATAGTAGGCGACAAACTCAATGTTAAGTTAGATTAACACAAGGACAGAACTTCGGTTTTGTCCTTTTTTGTTTCTGGGCAGTGAAGATGGGTAATTATGGGTAAGTTTTTGACCTCAAAGAGCGGTTTTTCAGAGTTGCTCGCTTTCTTGCAAAAAGTGCCCCAGACAGTGTTTGGGCAGTGTTTGGGCAGTGTGCCACCCCTCACTTACTACTCTTATTTTCGGGAGGATTTGGTCATAGTTTCAGGGCAGTATTTGGGCAGTTTTCGCTCAATTTCGGGCAGTTTTTGGGTAGTTTTTGGGCAAAAAAAGACCGATGGGACTACCCAATCGGTCATTGTAAATTGTTGATATTTAGGTTTTTAACCTTTCTCAACCTCTTAATACTCCTCCTCATTGAAGAAGAAGTCCTCCTTTGAAGGGTAGTCAGGCCAAATCTCCTCAATGCTCTCGTAGATGTCGCCATCGTCCTCGATTGCCTCAAGGTTCTCAAGAACCTCAAGTGGTGCGCCTGAACGGCTGGCATAATCGATAAGCTCCTCTTTGGTTGCTGGCCATGGTGCATCCTCCAATTTTGATGCAAGCTCAAGTGTCCAATACATAGTTATTTAGTTTTTAAGGTTTAATTTGCATTTTCCGCATGCAAAAATATAAAAAAAATCTAACTTTCAAAGTAAATAACCAATAATTTTTGAAAAATGCGGAAATGCTCACTCGTTACTCTGCTGTGAGTACTATCGGCTCACCACGCTCAGTAAGATTGTATAGAAGGTTGAGGTCAACAGCCTTCTCAACTCCATTTTCTTTGTAGTTAAAGTTATATACTACGCCATCATCGTCGGTATAGTAGAAGTCGATACTATCATCCTCCCACGCAAACTGATACTCCTCACGCAAGTTTAGCTCGAACACTCCATTTTGATTTATGGTGACAACGCCGATTCGAGCACCGGTACGCAGACGCACAAAGGCCACGAAACTATCTTTAGGAATGGCATACTGTACGCCATTTTTGGTGTAGTATATCTTGCCATCAATATGTTTGGTGTCAACCGTAAACTGCTTTTGGAAGAATACAACCTTCTCTGTATCAGAGCTAATGACGATATTACCACCTGCTGTAATTGCCGTCTTCTTAAATGGCAAACACTTACGCTCTCCCGTCTGGTCTTGGGTAACATTTGTCTCAAGGCGTCCAAAACGGTCGTAGCAAGAGGTTGATGAATCCAAGTTATGCGCCGACGCAAAACCGTACTCTCGCTCTGCATCTCGCTCGCGCTCTACAGTGTATATAAAGCGACCAGGGATAGAAGGGTGCTTGCGCAACTTGTCAGCCTTAAGGTTAGGATTGTTTGAGGCAAGCCAAGAGGAATTTAAGCGGGTATAGTCTATCTCAAGCATCGGGGCATCTATATAGACGTCAAACTCTGTTCCAAAGTGCTCACCAAATGGGTGTACAGAGCGACCATCTGAGCCCTTGAAACTTGTGATATCAAAGAGTATATCTACCTCTTGTCCAGGCTTATAGCTCAGCTCGACAAACTCCTCATCCTCCTCTTGCGAGCCGTACTGTTCGTTGCTCATCAGCTTGTCATCAGACGGTATCAAAGTGTACTCACCTCCGATGCCATCCGATACCTTAAGCTGTGCCGCAAAGCGGAAAGGACGGTAGTGTGCCACGTCAAAAATTACGGAACGATACTCATTACCATCGTAGTTGTGGTCGTATAGTGTTACTCCATCACGAGCATACTTAAAGGCGTGAGGACTCATGGTGTTATTCGCTGATACTCGTACCACATCTTTGCACTGCGAACTGTTTGTTAGCATATAGATGTTATACGAACCATCCTCCTGAAGTCCAAACTTGTATCCATCAGTCTCCTTATAACCATAAGGTCTAAACGCCATAACTCGACCATTCGTACTCCACGACTCCTCATTAATCGATATGACCTCGCCCTCCCAGGCAACATCTTTGATCTCCTCATATTGGCCTGGATTATCCTTGAAATAGTCATCATAGAAGCTGATGTACTTGGTATATATAAGGAACTCATCCTTACCGTTCTGACGCCACTGGTCAGAGCCATAAACGGACAAGTGGTTATATGGGGCATAGCTACCGTCAGCCTGTCGCTCCTGCAGCTTCATAGTAAGCTTCAGAGGTGAGGCCTTCTTTTGAGGTACAAGCATGTAGTACAGGTGTTCATCCTGTGCATATATAGACTCGTACTCGTGGAGATCTGCCATAAAAATTCGGAGGTGGGTGCGGTCGTAGCCACTAAAAATCACATTCTTTGTAATAGTCTCGAAGAACTCAGCCTCAAGATGCACACTCTCCATATCTCCGTCATGGTGTTTGAGAATAGAGTGCATATGCAGACGATGCTTACCGGGACCGGTTACCGTATAGGCGTATTTGTAGTTGATATCTTCCCAATCAACTCCAAAGTAACCTTCCTCACCTTTGATATATACCGGAAGCTGCTGACCCGACTCTGAGCGCACGTCGAGGTGGTTGGCAGAGACCAGTACCGTGAATGGGAAGAGGGCGTCAGGACAAGTCTCAGGAACGGAGAACATCAGCGTGACATTCTCATGAGCAACGCCATATACCTGCGATGATATCCATGATGGGGTGAAGTGCTGGGTACGGATAATATATACGGTGATTTTGCGCTGCAGTTTACCATGTTTGATGAGCAATGAGCCGACCTGCTGCTCGTTGCCGTCGTACATAGGGTATAGACGCAAGGTAATCACACCCTCGCCCGTAGAGGTGTTGTAGTTGTTGGTGATGTTGTTATAGGCGACGTTGTTGTCAATCCATGTAACTGTTGGGGCTACGCTATCACCCTTGCCGTTTTTGGTGTATTTATATGGGAATGACCAGTCGGTACCGGCATATATGTCGCTACTAAGCACATAGCTCGTCTGCTCCACCCAAAGGGTCTCCACACCGTCCGATATCTCATTCACCCACTCGTCAATAGAGATCCACGCATTGTTTGTCGCAGCGGCTGTCAGCGCCTTTTCAAAACTGTCCTGACCAAAGGAGAGCATGCCCGTAATGATGATATTGTAGTGATGGTTTCGGCGAATCATGAAGTTGCTACCATCATTGTTTTGCATTACCACACGGTAGTACTTGTCATCTGCCTCGGTTTGGCCTTTTGCATGGCCCTTGATGATTACACTGATCAGCTTATCGCCTGAGTTTGAGCTCTCAAAGATATAGTCCGCAGGTTTGGTGTTGATATCCGAGATATCTGACATCAACGCCTGATTGTTAGGTAGCGTAACGAAATCTTCGGTCTGTTCCCACTCATCCACAAGGTCAAACTTTAGGTTAGGGTGGTGAGGGGCAACGGTGCCAAAGGCGGGGATATTAACTGTACGGAAACCTGTTACAACAAACTTGTCGGTCTCCCAGTCGTCGATAGTGACCTTTGCCTGATTACGAATTAGCTTAACGCCATTATGTTCAATGCCATCCACCACATAGGATAGCTCTACAAGCTGGTCATGGATGGATTTATTACTTTCGCTATCCAATACAAAACGCGACCAATAGACAAGCATACCTGAGCCACCCTCCATGTTTGCCACAACCATACTCTCGGTCTGTCCAGGGAAATCCCTCTCGTCATACAGACCTCTACTGTGGTTGGCTAAGAAGTGGATGATATGTGTATGACTTGGGATTACTGCGGTGTACTCGCCACTCTCTGAGATACCATCTTCGGTCTTACTATCATGTACGAGTTGTGCCTCCTCTGAACTGATGTAGAGACCAAACTCGTTGAAACAGAAGAGCGTCATATTATTCACATCCAAACCATCGGGATCTACGGCTCGTGTATCCATAACAGTTGGAGATGATATATTTGCCCTGAAGGATATCTTGGTATAGCCCTCGGGGATGTTATCTATTTGAGGCTCTACAGAGCTCTGCTCTACACAAGAACTGAGTAGAAGTAACAAAAGGGTAAATATGTATATAACTTGTCTCATCTCGTCTTAAATTTAGTAGGCATCTCTTACGCAGCGGATAGCCACACCGGTAGCTTGCATAGGGTCATCTAACTCTTTGGTGCTATCGTTGTTCTTAGGGTTGAAAACCGGACCACTCGCACTCATATAGTATCCACCATTGAGCAGATAGTCAATAGCGTCGGCATTCTGACCGCTCTGTCCCTGAATATTAATAATAATCTTTAGCTCCGCATCGGTTGGAAGTCGCCAGTTGTCATAGACCTTAACCGGGCTCTTCTTGTCGTCATTCACATCGTCCACCTCGACATAGTTTTTGCAGTGGTCGGCGAAGGCAATGAGCTTCTTTTCATTCGACATATTTGACAGACCACTATAGGTCGAAAGTACGGCACCAAGACGTGATGCAATGACGAAGGATGGCGATACAAGTTTCGAGTTCTCCACATCTCCCGAGGTGTAGCCATGCTCATCAAGCGCCGGACGACCGAGTGTGTACTCATTTGAAGATGCCATCATACGGACATGGTAGTTACGCACGTTGTGGTTCTCGCAATTTGTCTCCTTCTTGCTCCAGCTATTTCTGCTGTAGGAGAAGTAGTAGTATTGTATAGCGTAATTCTCGCTATTATTCTGTTTATTTCCTCTCACTTTTGACACAGTCCAGCCCGTACCACCGTTGCTTGAGCTTGCTGCAGCACTCGAGTAGGTGTATTTCACCACTTTGGTATTAACATTGACATCGTCTATCTTATAGATGCTCACGATGTGGTCACCATTGTATTCGTAGGTGGTTGGCAAATCGCCCGAGGTCGTAGATTTATCTACATTGCCATTCCACTTGTGACCACCAGATGTGCGATAGTAGTAGTCATCGCGATATGAATACCAAGGCAGGTTATTGGTAATATATATCAACGGATACTGCTCCACCTCGACCTCTTCGCTCATGCCCTCCTCGTTTGTAATCTTGAGTTTGAAGTAGCGTATGGTGTTGTTTGTAGGGATGTCGCTATGCACAGATATATTGCCGGAGATAGAGCCCTCTTCGGTTGTAGCATAGATGTCAACAGCATTATCTTTGAGCGTAGTCTTCTGGTTATACTTGTTGTAGTAGTAGGCGCTACCCGAAACAAACTCAACAGTTACGGGCGAAGAGGATGAGAAGTAGAGCGTTGAAGTATCATCGCTAATGTTATACATATAAATCTTCTCCTTGTTGACCTTTAGGTACTTAACCGTATTCTCACCCGATACCTCCAAGTCAATCTTCTCCCACGGTGTTGTGAAGTATGTGATATCCTCGATTGCCTCAGGCTCGTTGAAGTCCTCTGCACCTGGGGCATTGAGTATGATTCGTAGGTCGTAGTATGTGTTGCGTTTGATAAGGTGGTAGGAGTCATCTCCCGTACCCTCTCGCTTGCTGAACGATATCTGATAGTAGTTGTTTATATACTCTATACCATCGTGTATCATCGGAATCATCATTACAACCGAAGTGCCTCGCTCAAAGGCCTCATCCTTCTGCCAAGTGTGTGAGTAGCAGTAGAATGTAAGAACTATCTTGTAGTTGTTACCATCCTCTGTAGGTATCACCTCAAAATAAGGGCTCTGAGAGATAGTCGATGACTTCCAATATGGATTTGCACCCGCATCGTTTAGCGGGTAGCCACCCTCGGCAGTAAGCGTACTTCGGACTGGCAAGTTACGCACCATATATCCACTCGACAGAGCCATAAGCTCCTTGGTTAGTGTTACATTGTCACCCGGAGTGATTGATATCTGCACCTTGGCAGCTGCACGTCGCAGTGTCACCTTGATTGTAACATCCTCATCGGTTGCAGGGTCGTTGATAACGATATTTCCCGCTGTAGAAGGTTCTTTATCACCCATATAAGCCACGCCGTCCATAAGGAACATCTGTGGATATATCGAACCCTCGACACCAAACTCGATGCCGGAGAGGTGGATATAGTTGTCTGTCTGGTCGAGCTTTAGGAAGGTGTTGTAGTCGAGTATGTTGCCATTGTTATCGTGGTAAGCCGAGCTTGAAAGTGTGCTATTGGCAATGACAAAGAAACGATACTGAGCCATTTCGCGAAAATCCTTCTTGGTCTTGGAGATTGTCGCTCTGCCTGAAGGCGTTGCTGAGACATTAATACGCTCGTAGTGGAATGGGGTGTATTGTGTTTGGCCACCGACATACTCATAAATCACGACATCGAGATGCTTCATATATGCCTCATACTGATTATCTGCCACCTGGCCACGTACATCTACGCCAGGTGTCCTGAAGTGGAGGGTTATGTAGTTCTCGCTACCTGGAATAACGTCGTCCCCAAACATGTCAGAACACGACACCATGATAAGTGGTGCCACAAGCAAGATTATTATATGTAGTATCCAATCCTTCATGCTCTCAATCTTTTTTCTACTTCGCAGAGATGTGTTTAATGTCAATAATCTTCGGATTATTTCCACTATTTGGCCATCTGATATTGTTGTACTCTCCATTTACATAGAGGTTAATATACTGGTCAGTCCACTGCTGGTAGTATGATATACCAAACTCAATAGTAGTGTTGTCCGCACCATCGTCACTGAGCGGGAAGATAACAATATGATACCATTCACCCACACCACAAGCAGTCAAGTTGCCTTGTAGTTTATCATCTCCTGTGTCGTATATAGGCTCATCGCTACTTTGCGTTAGACTCTTGTTTAGGTGGTAAACACGAATCCGGTAATTCTCCTTAGAACCCATAAATACAGGCTTCCACTCCACTAATTCAGGTGCCAAAATCTGGAAATAGCAGTGGAAACCACCATCTTCAGGATGACCTGCGCTATAGTGCATTGTAGGCTCTTGGCTGATAATATAATCAGACTGCTCCGAAGCAGTAAGGCTCAAGAAGTCGAACGGAACTACAGGGTTGTGGTATGTTGGATATGAGAGGTCGTGCTCCTCATGCTCTGTGCCGTTGCCATCCCAATCCTCAGCAGTCCAATCTGCCACAGTATATTCAAGTGCCAAACTACTTCCGGCGATGTTTCTGATATCAAACTGGTAGATGTGGTTACGCACGATGTTGTAGTGGCTGCCATCAATAGGGGAGCCATTGCTATAGTGACAGAAGGATATTGCATCCTCGAAATATTTAATTTTGCCACCCATGTTGAACTCAAGACTTATCTTGTTGCGCTCGCCCGGATAGCTGACATTATCGTACTCGGTGACATAGATATAGCATTTGTCACCCTCATTATCTACCACAAACGGCATATTCAGAGCCGCGTGGCGATAGAGCCTCATACAACCCTGCTGATCGAGCTGCTCGGTGTCACTCACCTCTGACCATCCGCTTGGCAGAACATATCCTGTCTGGTTGTAGTATTTGAGGGCCGCTGAGTTGATTGTCACATTCTTGTTCTTGAGTTTGTCGCTCAATCGAACCTCTACCTTTGCAGCCGCGCGAAGAAGTGATATAACTCCAATGTCGATGTTCTCATGACCATATAGAGGTGACATATCTACCTCCTTAATACCCCACATAGGAATTGAAGACTCCTCGCTTGTAGGATCAAGTTGCGCCTGACTATACGAAATATTCTCCTCGCTATCAGAGTTGTCCGCACAGTTGGCAAGTACCATAAATCGGTAGTTGTTCTGCCAGTTGCCATTTGTTGCCAAATGCTCTATAAACTCTTGTGGGAGCTGTCCGATAAACTGGAACTGAGTGTGCGACTCGTTTATTGGCCAATAGTCAAGGTCGTTAATAGCACCCAGACGCTCGTTGGCTGCAGAGAAAATCACCACGCGCATATTATTTGGCATGATACGGTAGTCGAATGGCACACCCTCCTCTGATATGTACTCGTCCTCCCATGTGGCACGAGTAGAGTGTCCGCCGAGGGATACTGTAAACATTACATCGTACTGCTCGCTGGTAGATATAGCACCTCTCTCCACATCGAACATGCACGATGTAGAGAGGATGCTTATTACAAGCAGTAGGATATATTTTACAGCTCCTCGCACTATATTATTATATTATTATTTCAAATCTGTATTGTTTAGTATCACTCTCCACGAGTTTATGAGGATATACGACGATACCCACTCGCCCTCGTCGAGGAAGAATGTCATAGAGTACTCGTCCTGTCTGTCGAGGTACTCCTGATCGCTCATATCTTTGCGATAGTTGCCCTTAATCAGCAGAGCATATTCTGCAATAGGAATAGAGAATACAACCTCGCCAGTCTCTCTGTTCTTAACTCGCAAAATTGGCGACGATGTTGCACTCATTCGGCCTATTGTGTGCTCAGCCAATACGACACTTATATTTGTCGCAGCGCGAGCAGTTTGCTCTATCTCGGCGCTACCTGTTGTAAGGCTCCAAGGGCTATATGTTATTAGTTGGTCACGTATAATTGCGTTATCCCAGTTGTAGAATCCATTGTCATCGGTGATTTCGAAGATAAACTTCTCTGCCGAGATCTCTTTGCCCGAGAGCTCGTGTAGTAGCACGCGGATAACATTGGTATTTTTCATTAGCGACATTGTCTCGGTGTGTGTGCCTGGTATATCCTCAACCACAAGCTCTTTTACAGCGTGGAATAGTGGCTTGAGGTCATCTACAACAACGGCATCTCCCGCCTCGTTGTAGCCAATTTGCATCTTCACCTGCATCTGTTGCAGTGTTGTAACTCCTATCTGAGCATCAGCTAAGAGTTTGAACGACTCCTCGTTTTCGAGACCTGCCCAAGCAAGGAGCGTATATTTTTGTGGTTGTAGCTCGATTGGAATTTCGAAGTTGCCCGATGCGAGCAACTGCTTGTCGTTTGTGATAATCTTGTCGAGCAGTGTGTCGTTTTGGTCGAAAATATAGAGCGCAACGGAGTTTACCTCGTTGGCAAAGGCATCAGCAAACTTTATATTGTAATCATACTTGAAGCGTATGCGGTAGTAGATACCACAATCACCCTCACCGTCAAAGATAAGACCATCCTTGCAAGAGACCATAGCGAGCAATGCGACCATCATTGCAAGAACTATTTTGCCCCTTAGTAATATGTTCACTCTATTCATTTACTGTAAAAATTTGTTTGTAAGTAAAAGAGACCGCCTTACCAACCGCAAAGCGGTCTCTTGGTGTTAATTGTTAAATTTTGTTTTTGGTGTGTGGTTATGGCTGAACGTCAACCTCCTGATTAACCAAACGCCATGAAAGAACACGTACCTGAGCAGATACATAGTCTTTAGCCTCGGTTGTAGGGTCATCCGGATATACCAAGTTACCACCACTTGGAACGTAAACAGGGCTACCAAAACCACCAAAGCTGTTGATTACAATATTGTAGATGTGGTTACGAACAACACCATAGTCACCAGCCTTAGCACCCTTGCCATTTCCGAGGTGAGCAATATCCACAGAGAAGAGGGTCTGAGCCTCATCGTAGTAGATAGCCTTCTCGATGGTAGCCAGACTTGCATTCATTTCAGCAATAGTCTTAGCAGTGTACTCGTTGCCGCTAACAACATACCAGTTCTTGCCTGCAGCTGTAGTAGATAGCTGGAAGATAACCTTATTCTCCTCTTTCTTAACTGTCAAATCATCTGGTGTGATATACTCATACTTGCTGTTAGCGCTATCGAGCCAAACATACTGATACTTGATAGTACTTGCTACAGCAGTGAGCAGATCTGTAAGACCTGCGTAGTAAGTTGTGTACCAACGAGCCAATGGGAGATCTGCGTAAGTATTATCACCGGTCTTCTTCTGAAGTTTTGCCTTGATGATTACCTTAGTGCAGTTAGCTGTGCTTTTAGCTGTTGCGTCGTAGAGAGTATTCTCACCAACGTAAGTGTAGGTGTTGTCAGCGTAAGTGCCGTTATTAACGTCACTTGTTTTGCCCAAACCAAGAGTGAATTCAGTAGGGAATGTGTTGCCTACAATTGAGTTGATGTCCAAAGAGTTAGCCCAGTAGCAACGGTAGTAATCCGGATCATTCCAAGTAAAGCCCAAATTGTCCCAATCAGGGTCAATATCCTTGAGGAGCTTAGACTGTGTGAAGTCGTTGTAAAGTTCCCAACCTTCAACCAGGACATAAATCTCAGTATCAGCGTTATTCTGACCGAAAGGCAGAGTTACAGAGCTTGAAGTATTACCATTCTTCTTTGTAATAGGGAAACGGTTGTCAGTTACGGTGTCTTTAACAGTTACAGTAACCTTAGCAGCAATACGCTCAACGTGGATAGTGATAGGGTTTGCCAATGCATCTGCAGGGCTCTTGTGGATATCTGACTCTGTAAGTGGAGTGCCCACAATCTCATTAGAATTAGCATCAGCATATACAGCGTTGCTCATCACAAAGCCATTGTCAGCGCCCTGGATGTTTGTTGCAGCATACAAATCATCCAAATTATATGCAGTACCAGTTGTAGGAACCCAGTTGATAACAGCTACAATCTGAGAAGGGAAAGTACCCTCGTATGTGCTAAGTACCAACACTGCGTCCTTGATGTCTGAGACATTAGGAGTCTCGCTACCAATGTTATTGAGGTTTGCAGAGATCCAGTTTACACCAGTTGTACCTGGAGCTGTTGCAGGATTGCCAGTTACAGGGAATGCTTCACCTGCATTGTTAAAGAAGAAGAAATATGCAGCCTTTACTGCGCGCTCAGCCTCAAGACCATCCTGATATACACCGTCATCAGCGCGAGTGTTATCAGCTGCGTTGAGGTTGATAGCGATATATGATGTCTGTGCCTCACCGGTAAGACCACCATTGGTTACATCATCGAGATTGTTGTTACAAGCAGCAAGCCCCAATGCTGCGAGTGCTATGATAAAAAACTTTTTCATAGTATTAATTTGTGTTTAGTTATTACAAGTCGTAGCCGTTCTCAACAACTCTCCAAGAGAGGATGCGTACCTCAGCAGATACAAATGTTTTGATATCCTCAGGAGTTACAGGAACGAGCTCAGTATTACCGTCAAATACAGGAGTACCAAAGCCGGTGATAGAGTCGATGTTTACCTTGTAAACGTGGTTACGAACTACACCATACTGAGTTGCCGCTACGGTTGAAGGGAGGTGCTTGATGTTTGCGTGGTAGTAAGTCTGACCGCCCTTGTACAACAGTGCAGGCTCAACACCACCAAGGATAACGTTTACTGCGTCATCTGTAGCAGCTGCAAAGCCCTTTGCAGAAGAGTATGTGTACCACTCCTTAGCAAGACCTGCATCTGAAAGCTGGAAGAATACGTGGTAAGACTTCAACTGAGCCTCTGTGTTAGGGTTAGTCTCGTTAGCCTCAACAACCTTAATATCGTTAGCCTCAATGCTCTTGTACTCAGCACCGTTCAAGTAGTAGAGCTGTGCAGCGATAGTGTTAGCAACTACAGTGCGAAGTGCCAACTCACCGATATAGTCGTTACCGTACCAAGAAGCAATCTCAATAGCAGTGTTATCCTCTTTAATCAACTCAGCCTTGATTACAACTCTAGTGCAGTTCTCGTTGTAAGTGTTCTCACCGCAGTAGTCGCTCTCGCCAACCGCGTTTGCAAGAGAGTCGTAAGAAACCATGTTCTCAGCACCAAATGCTGGATTTGGAGAGATTGCCCAGTAAGAACGGAACCAAGCAGAGTCATTCCAGCTGAAACCAACAACAGAGTCAGTCCAAGAAGCGTCAATCTTCTTAAGAAGGTATGACTGCTCGTACTCGTTGTAAAGATCCCAACCAACAACCTTTGCATAAACCTTTGTGCCGTCAACCTCCTCGCCGATGTTGTACTTGTTCTCAGTAGTGGTGTTTACAGTCACCTTAGCAGCGATACGCTCAACATAGATCTTAACAGGGTTAGCCAGAGCATCCGCCTCCTTCTTTGCGATGTTTGCAGGAGTAAGAGCTGTAGCAAGAACTGCCTCCTTGTTAGCTGATGCATTTGTGCTCTCTGCAGCATATACAGCGTTGCTCATAACAAAGCTACCGTCTGCATTCTTCACTGCGAGCAACTGCTCAGCCAAAGCGTTAAGGGTAAATGAAGCTGTACCAGCAGCAGGTGCCCAGTTGATAACTGCAACAATCTTAGCAGGATACTGACCAACATAGTTATTGAATACAAGCACCTTGTTCTTTACGTCTGATACATTTGGAGTGCCATCTGGTGCAGCAACAGAAGCATCAGGAGCAGTGCCATTCTCATTAACACTTACTGCCTTGTAGTTTACGCCACCGTCAATGTTGAATGGATTGCCATTAGCGTCGAAGAGGAAGAAGTAGAGGCTCTTAACTGCGCGCTCAGCATCCTCGCCATCCTCGTACTGGTCACCAGCTGCACGAGAGGTCATGTCGTCAGCCAAAAGAGATACAGCCATGTATGACTGCTCAAGCTCTGCATTCTGATTAGGAATGTTCTCCTTACCATTCTCTGAACAAGCAGCAAAACCCAATGCTGCCAGAGCAATAAATAAATACTTTTTCATAGAAATAAAAATTAAGTTAAAAAATTAAATTGTTTGTTATTTTTTGTTATTTTTAGTGACAATATTTCGATTCTTGGAGATCTCTTCAAGAGCCTTCTCCGCCTGAACCATTCCCTGCTTGAGAGCCTGCTCAAAGTGAGGTTTAGCCGCCTTATTATTCTTCATATATACCTCCAACGCTCCTCGCGTATAGGCCGCCTCCGCCATATCGCCAGCCTTGTCAAGATAGCGAAGTGCCGAGTTGTAATCGCCCTTGGTAATTGCAGAGTTGGCTGCATTGAGGTTTGCAATAGGGTCGTCAGGATACATTCTTACAGCAGTCTCGAACAGAGAGTTAAACTCGCTGCTACCCGCCTCGTAGGTCTGTGCGAGGATGTAGAACTCCTCCAACGATAGGTTCTGAGGTGCAGTGTGAAGTATTCGCTCGATATCTGCAGGATTGTTGTAGCTTCTAACCTCGTACTCAATGACATAGTCAGAGTGACGCAGAGCAGGGTAGCAGTTCTTCAACAAATAGCGATACTCATCCTTCCATCTGGATTTGATGACCCACTCCTTGTTATCCGGTTCACGGTCAGAGTTTATAACTGCCAAAATCTCATCTTTGTGTGGTAGTGATGACTCCTCGACATAGCGTCTCAGACCCTCCCAGTCCTCTGGCTCGTAGTCGGTCTTGATTAGCCCCTCGCCAAAGTGGTACATATTCTCGACATATGCCTTCAGAGCCTCTGTACGACCCTTTGCTAGGCGGGTGTTGTTGCTATATGGGCTCTCAGGTGATGCGTAACCCTTAATTGAGATTGACTTGATGGTCACATCCTGGTCATCCTTCACAAAGTCAATAGTTCCCGTAATCTTAGCAAGCTCCTCCACGTTGTTGCGGTACTCTGGGTAGATAACGGTCTGACTTACAGGGAAGTCGATGTATGCCGAGCCGCTAATCTGTCGTGTCTTAACAGCCTCGTGCTCAGGGCGCTGATAGATTAGCTCTGTGTAGTAAGGCTCGATAGGGAATCTATCGACAAGCTGCTCTCTGTCGGCTATCAACTTTGTGCCGCAGCAACCGAAATCTGTGCGTAGCAACTCCACGCGACAGCCATCCATCCAGTTGGCAAAATATACGGAGGTGTTATACTTGACAACATCCTCGGCCTCTTTTGGCGTGAGAATTACATCATCCGATTTTGTGGGTTTCTCGTCCTGGTTTCGTGTGTAGTATATGCGACGGTTGCGTCCGTAAACAGCAATAGATTTCAGCTCATGGATGTTGCTGCCATTTACGATAACGGGCGTAAGGACAACTACTTGATAGGTCTTGATTTTTAACTGCGAAAAGTCGATATCGATATCGACATTTAGATTGCCATCCTCCTTAAGCTCCAGGGTGAAGTCCTTAATATCCACCTTCTGATTATTCTGAGCAAAACCCGTAAAAACGGTCAGGGCAAGTGCTATAGTTAAGAAAATAGTTCTCATAGTGGGTACAAATGGATTAGAAGAGATATACAAGGTTTATAGCCGCCTTAGTTGGGCCTATGTAGTGGTGGTTACCATCGCCTATTCTGCGGCCACAATTGTCGCAGTTGTAGATGTCGTAGTCGAGATACATGTATCCAAAACCGGCCTCAAGCTCAAGGTTAAAATGCTCCGAGAGCATAAAGGCAAAGCCATATGCAGCTCCTACTCCGTAGGCATAACCCTGATAGCGCTTATCCTTGAGTACAGAGAAGTCGGTACCCAAAAATGAGATGTTGTTGTCAATGCCTCCAAAGTTAAATGCCCCAGCAATGGCGTGAGCTCCGATAAAGTGGCGTGAGAATCGGTCGCAGAACCAGTAGCGAGCTTCGGGCTGCACTAACCAGTGCTTCCATTTGGTCGCCTCATTCTTGCTCCATGCGTTGAAGTTTCCCGAGATGTCGAGAGTCCACTTTTTTGTTAATCCAATCTCCACTCCAAGATTTGCTGTGGCCGTAGCATCGTAGGCAATGTTGGTCTTGATAGCCCACTGCTGGGCATTGGCCTGCGACACTCCACCAATAATGAGGAGAAGTAGTAGGAAAAGAGTGTGTTTTGGTTTCATCATTTATTGTTTTATCAGAGTCTTTGTTTGAAGACAAATTGCAACTCTGCATGTTTTAATTACATTAATAAATAACTCGCAAATTTACATTAAAATATATGATTATCAAAAGATATAATCCTACATTTTGTTACACATTTGATTAAAATTTTGCCCAAAACCCAAATGTAAACCAAAATGTAAACATCGTTATCTTGGTTTCAATAACTAATTTGTCTAATTTTGTAAGGAAATAATTAAATCGGCAAGGGTAGTTTACGTGATGTTTACAAAATGAAGAAGATTGACCTGCCTAGTAAAATGAAGAATATGAGTTTGTCTATTTTGGCTAAGAGAGTAGTATTATCTCTCCTGTTTGCGCATGTGTGTTGTATAAGTTTCGCCACTAACACTCTCTATCAGCAGGCGAGAGTTGCGCAGCGTAGCGGTCAGTATAACGAGGCTATTGCGATATATAAAAGTCTGCTCTCAAACTCTGTTGGTGGCAGCGAGCTTAATGATGGTCAACTCGCGACCTATACCGATGCATTGCTGCAGTTGATGAATACCTATCAGAGTAAGGGCGAGCCCGAAGCTTGCATTTTGGCGTTAGATGAGCTTTTTGCCTCTTCAGACCTTTTGCAGAATGAGTGTCTGAGAGATTTCTACTCGGTTAAGGGTTATGCTTTGTCGCGCACGGAGAGTATGAGTGAGGCGGAGGAGTGTATCAGCAGAGCTTTGGATTTACCCCTCTATCGTGCTACGCCGGAGCGCTATTTCCGTGACTATGCATATGCAGCTGCTGTCTTTTATAGCAATCCCAACTATCAGAGTCAGGTGATTAACTGGTGTCAGGAGGCACTTAGACAGGCATTGTTGTGTAAGAATACCTCGGGGGCGCAGTGGGTGAAGGCGATGTTGGGCTTACTATACAAGAAGAGCGGCAACCTCAATAGTGCTCTGGAGCTATTTGAGCAGAGCAAAGAGGAGGCTGAGCAGATAGGTGATGAATTGGGTGTTATCAATAGCCTGCACGCGTTAGTTGACCTGTTTTTGTATTGGGATATCCCCGAATATGCCAACGTCTATGCATCTGAGGCTGTAGAGGTAGAGCAGCGAATGTCTGCGGAGAACCCAATGGTCTCTGCACAGACGTATATAGATAAGGGTAGGGCGTTGTATCAACTTGGTGTGACAGATTCTATCCCAACATACATAGCCAAGGCACGTGAGATATGCCAAACACTGCCATACAATAGTGGTATGGTGGATGTAGATCTTCTGCACGGCACCCTTATGTGTGAGTGCGGCGGAGATTCTTTGCGCGTTGGTGTTCGAGAGTTGAAGTTGGTGGCAAAACAGGGTACCGCTGTTAACCAAGCTAAGGCATATCACCAGTTGGCGCAGGCATATCTCAGAGAGGGGGATGGAAAGATGGCTGGAAGGATGTTGGATAGCCTCTATACGCTGCTCACTTCGAGCGATTTGCCAATGAATATCCGTCTTGACTATGAGCCGATTTTGGATTACTATCTCAGAAATAAAAACTACAGCCGAGCTGAGAATTATATCAGACTGATGCTTCAACAGCAGCAGGCCTTTGCTGTGAAGAGGTTGAATTTCAATCTTGTTGAGAGTATAGTGGATCTACAGATGCAGCAAAAGAGTCAAGAGTTCAAGATTGCTCAGCTTAAGCAGGCAAATGAGCGCCTGTGGTTGTTGATTGTCATAATCATAGCTGTAATTGTTATATTTGTTGTCGTTGCGCTGCTCTTCTATCAAAAGCGTCGCTATGCACGCCAGATGAAGAGGGTAGATGAGAAGTTTGCTCTGTTGATTGAGGAGTTGAATGAGTCAAATATCGAAAAGGAGAAGATTGAGCAAGATGTTAAAATCTTCTTGCAGAGCAAAGAGAATCGTCGCGAGTTAGAGACATTGACCCCATCTATACTTAGGGAGGGTGGAGAGACTAAGTTCCGCCAATGTTTTGAGATGCTATATCCGCTATTTTTGCACCAATTACGCGAAAGAGTACCATCAATTACTCGCCGCGAAGAGTTGCTCTCTATGCTTATCGTTCTTCAGCAGGATAACAAGGCGATTGCCGAGCTGTTGGCCATCGCACCACGCAGTGTACTGATGCTTCGCCACCGTTTCCGTCAGAAGATAGGAATGACTACAGACTATCCGTTGGAGAACTTTATTGATGAGATATTGGGCTCAAATAGCCATGCAGAGAGTGCTTCTGATGCTAATGAAGATAGTATTTAGCTAGTTCTGAGTTATTTCCTCCAGACAGTTTCATCAGCGCCACTCTTTTCGCATAAGAGGCGTCCTAATGCGTAGAAGTAGTCAGAGAGTCGGTTGATGAAGATCATTGAGTTCTCGTCCATTGCAAAACACTTTGCTGCCTCTATAGCTCTACGCTCAGCACGACGGCAGACTGTTCGGCAGATGTGGCAATGAGAGGTTATCTCACAACCGCCAGGGATGGTAAAGCAGGTTATAGGTTTAAGCTCAGCCTGCAGAGCATCAATGCGCGACTCGAGCCACTGCACAACCTCAATAGCGAGGGGCTCAATCTTATAAGAACCGCCATTGCCAAGTGCAAAGAGTGCCTCGATGTCCATCAGTGTAGAGTTAATACGCTTGATGTCGGGGATAAACTGCTCGGCTATAGTAGGACAGAGCGCTGTAAGTCTGTCGGCAAAAAGGGCAATAAATGCAGTTAGCTCATCGACTGTTCCGTATGCCTCTACGCGAGGGTCGCACTTCTCGACTCTCTCTCCGCCAATAAGCGAGGTATATCCTTTATCTCCACCTTTTGTGTATAGTTTCATAGCTTGTAGTGTTGTTTTGGTAGGTGATTGTTGAAAAATATGATATAACCACGATTATCAACAGATGTTGAGCGGTGGCGCATAATCAGTTCGGAACAGACTGCACGATGCTCCCGATTGAGGTATGGAGAGAGTACGACAAGCGTTGCTCCTGCCTCTGAGGCGCGATTAAAGATATCATCATACTCCGAAACGGCGAATCTCTCGGTGATGATGTGTATTTGTGCAATGTTTGTAGCGTTATCTATAGAAAAAGTCGTAGCAGAGCAGTGGTGCAGCAGATTCTGCAACTCGACAGCTCGGCGCTGCGGAACGTTCTGCTCGATAAGCGCGTTGTAGAGTGAACAATCCTTGTCGCTCTGCAACTGCTTGTGCATGAAAACTTTACGGACTAAGTTATAGACATATGGTGAGTGAACGCCATGACCGCGAAAGTGCTTTATGCGCGATAGTCTATTGCCGAAAATTGATAGTGTTACCATTCGGCGTTTGAGGTTGCGTCCACTCTGTTTCATATATCTACTTCTTTAGTAAACCAGCTAAGTGACCGGTTGAGAATGCGGTTTGGAGGTTGTAACCACCCGTATTGGCGTCAATATCGAGCACCTCACCTGCAAAATAGAGGCCCTTGATTAGCTTTGACTCCATTGTGTACTCGTTCACCTCGCTGCAATTTACACCACCGGCAGTGACGATAGCGTAGTCGAATGATGCATAGTCAGAGATTGGGAAAGACCAACTCTTAAGCACCTTTATCAGTCGCTCAAACTCCTTGTCTGAGACCTTACTGATGTAGAGACGAGAGTGAACATCAAGCTCCTTGCAGATAGGTACAACAAGCGGCTTTGGTACAAGGCGACGAACTAGCTCTGCGAAGAACTCCTCAGGGCCCATCTCTGCCACCTCGCGAGCAATGCGGGCACGCAGAATCTCCTCGTCAAGGGCTGGCTTAAGGTCGAGCTCCAGCTTCACGCTCTTCTCCTCTGTCAGAGCATCTACAGCATCACGACTCAGACGCAGAGTAGCTGCACCCTCGATGCCTCGGTCTGAAAAACTAACCTCACCAAACTCCTCACCAACAACCTGGCCATCAACAACAAGGCGAACGGTTGTGTTGCGAAGAAGCACGTCGTTAATATACTGAGCCTGCGGATGTGATGTCACAAGGGCTGTCAGTGAAGGGCGAACATCCTCAATAGTGTGGCCCAAAGTGTCGGCAAAGATGTAGCCGTCACCAGTAGAACCGGTGCGAGGATATGAGATGCCACCAGTTGCGATAATTACATTTGGAGCCTCGATTCTGCGCTCAAAACCGCGCTTGTTGAAGTACTTGACACCAAGAACTTTATTACCCAGTGTCAAAATGCCAGAGACACGTGTGTGACAACGAATCTCAACATCATAGTCGCGGCAATAGAACTCAAGAGCATTGGCAATATCTGCAGCCTTTCCACTCTCCGGGAAGACGCGGTCACCACGCTCGGTCTTGAGTTTTACGCCCATACGCTCAAAGAAACGCATCGTTGCGCGATTGTTGAACTCTGAGTAGGCTACTCGTAAAAAGTCGTAGTTTGTACGGATATTCTCCATAAACTCCTCCTCTCCACGGGCATTGGTAAGGTTACAACGGCCTTTACCTGTAATACGAATCTTACGGGCAGGCTTCTCCATCTTCTCCAAAAGCAGAACCTTAGCGCCGTTGCGTGCAGCTGTACCTGCTGCCATCATGCCGGCAGCACCTGCACCAATCACAATCACATCGTACGATGGCTGTTCGGGTATATTGTCAAAAATCTCTTCCATACCGCAAAAGTAGCAATTATTTTAATAGTATGCAACGCAATTGCTCACAACTTTTCTCTGGGTTGCAGCGGTCGAAGTGGAATGGTACTATGCCAACTTCGGCTGCAGCCTCTACATTCTGCTTGCGGTCGTCGATAAACATGGTCTGTTCCGGCTCAAGATTGTAGCGCTCGAGCAGTAGAGTGTATATCTCTTTTTCGGGCTTTATCAGACCAACTTCGCAGGATACAACCTCGCCCTCAAAGTGCTTAAAGACCTCCATCTGACGCAGAAAGTCGATATAGTCTTTCGACATGTTTGACAGCACAAAGAGTCTATAGTCTGCGCTCTTCAAATCTGCGATAAGCTTTGCTGTGGCCGGTATAGTCTCTTGATATGTTATTGCGCTGAGCATCAATCTTTTGGCGGTCTCTATATCTGAACCGCGGAAGGCCGCCAAAGCCTCGGCTACGGAGTCTGTCTCTCGCGTGCCACGGTCATAGTCGTCCCAAAATTCGGGCAGCGGCTCTCCGGAGTTGATAAAGTAGAAGTAGTCCATAATCTCTTGTGGACAACGCTCCTCGTTACGAGCAACAACTACTCCGGCAAGGTCAAAAACGATATTTTTCATCATATTATCTGTTATCTTTTTTAGAATACTACTCTTACGCCCAACTGCATTCTCCAGCGAGAGAGCAGGTCGTTGTGCGAAATCTCTCCACCCACAAAGCGATAGCTTGGTGTCTTATTGCCTTTTCCATCATCTGTAAGGGTTGTAACCTCAACCGGTGATAGTTTCCAGTCGTCAAGGAAGTAAGCTGCACCCCAGTTGCGATTGAAGAGGTTTGTTAGGTTCATTATGTCAAATGTAATCTGCACCTTGCGTGATGTGGTGTTGCTAAAGTAGAAATCCTGAGCAAAGTGTAGGTCAAGGTGGTGCTCAAATGGGGCTATGAGCGCGTTTCGCTCGGCATACTTGCCACGATTGTTACGCAGAGCACGGTGTTGGTTGATGTAGTCGTTAAATGCAGTGCGCTGCTCTGCACTCTCAAAGTTCATAGCTGCAAGTTCAGCCTCAGTAGGGATGTAGATGGTGGAGTTGCCGCGATAGGTGTCGCCATTTACATCAATGCCATTTTTGTAGTATGTAGGGGTGTAGCGCATACCTGAATATCCCTGATATACAAGAGATATGGTCGAGCCAAAGATGCCGCCATAGCGTCGTGAGTAGCCCAATTGAGTGGTAATTTTATGAGGCACCTCAAAGACTGAGTGTGAGAGCTGTTTATTATTAGATAAAGTGGCGTAACTCTTACCCCAAATGCTTGGAGCAGATGATGATACACCGTCATTTACGGTAAAGCTCTGTGAGAAGGTATATGATGCAGAGAACTGCATGCCAAAGAGAAAACTCTTCTCAACCATTGCCGATAGATTGTATGAGTAGCCGCGTTTCTCGTTCTCAAGAAGGTAGATGGATGAAAAACTCTTCTTTGCGCTTGAGTCGTAAAATGTAGTTGTATTGCTCTCGGTGGCAAGGGCGTTATTTACTGCGTATAGCTTGGTACCATTGTCGGCGGCAACGATATTGCGAATAGAGATATCGTTTAGTGTCTTGGCATAGATACCCTCAAGGGTGAATTTCCACCCCTTTACGGTGCTCTCAAATGCGAGATTAGCCTTGAATGTCTGTGGCATGCGGAAGTTGCGGTCGGCAACGTATATTACAGGATTTGCACTTGTGCCATTTGTGCCACTTGGAGATGTGCCAAATGCAGGGATATCGCTGCCGTAGAGGGTATATCCCGTCTGGGTCATGCCCGTATTTGAGAAGCAGTTTGTAATCCATACAAACGGAATACGACCGGTAAAGATACCCGCACCGCCACGCAGGGCCATCTGCTTGTTCTCTGCATTCGGGATGTTCCACTTAAATCCTACGCGTGGCGAGAGTAGAATATGTGTAGCAGGCTTGCTGTTTGTCGCAACGCCATACTTATTTGCAATTGCGCTGCTATTAAAGGTGGCATTCTCGCGCGGAGTGTTAAAAATGGTCGGCATATCGGCACGCAGACCGTATGTAAGCTGCAGCGAGTTAATCCACACTTCGTCCTGTGCAAAGAGGCCGAACTGGGCTGTGTTTATGCGCGTTGAAGCATCTCCGATAGGTATTGTCTGCTGGAACATAGAAGGATTACCCGCAAGAAAATCGGCCATTGTGTTGTATGTGTACGAGCCCATAGAGTTGGAAACATAGAGCACTCGTGCAGCGAAAATCTCGTTGTGTGTACCGATTGTAATATTGTGCGCACCCTTGTGAATTGATAGATGGTCAGAGATTGTTATTGTGTTCTGTGTCAGCTCGTTACTGCACGCAACGCCATCTGTACCAATCTTAACTGATGTATTCTCACCATCGCGGATGTGGTCAATGGTAACAAATGGAGTCTTTGTTTCGGTATCTCGACCGTCAGTTACGCGGGTATAACCTACACGCAGCGAGTTGTAGAGACTTGGAGAGATTCGTGAGTCGAGCTCCGCCATTACCGAGTGGGTATCGCTGACAGATGTATATCCTGTACCGTGGAAGAGCAGGGTAGAGGCAGAGTTTATGTGCTCATCCTTGCCTGCATCCAGATAGCTGTAGCGCACCGCAAGGTTGTGCTTGTCGGAGATGTTCCAGTCAAGACGCGCAAGAATAGATATGGTTTCGCGCACAATGTTCTTCTTGCCATATCCGCCACCATCGTAGCCCGTAAGGCTCTTGTAGTGGTTAGAGATTGTTATTGCATCCTCCTCAGCCACCTTGCAGTTCGGGTCGCCAATGTGGTATGCCGATGGTGAGCTGTCAAACGAGTTCTCTGCACTGATAAAGTAGAAGAGCTTGTTGTTTACAATCGCGCCACCCATAGATGCACCATAGGTAAATGTTGTCTGATCTGCAAGCGGAGCGTTGTTTATACCCTTACCGTAGAGGTGGTTGTTTGTGTGGTAGAGATATGCAGTACCTGTAAATGTATTTGTTCCCGATTTGGTTATAGCGTTGATACCACCCCCAGTAAAACCACTCTGGCGAACATCAAACGGAGCTGTTACAATCTGTATGCGGTCGAGTGCATCAAGCGGAATAGGGTTTGCACCCGCAAGTCCGCCATTTGTGCCGCTTGAGGTAAGACCATACATATCGTTGTTCACAATGCCATCAATATAGAAACTGTTGTAGCGGCTGTTTGCACCACCAATCGCTACACCGCCCTCTTGCTGTGAGTTGGCGTATGGCGAGAGTCGGGCAATGTCATAAATCGAACGCGATACAGTCGGCATAGCCTCCATATCGTACTTCGAGAAGTCGCCCTGCATAGGCTCGCTTGTAACTACAATGCAGTCAATTGCATCCTGCTCTTTGAGTGTGGCGTTGAGTTGCAGAGTCTCACCAATCGAGGTGTAGATTTTGTCTATGGAAGCACCCTTGTATCCCACAAAAGAGAACATTACAATATACTCGCCACCAGGTTTTAGACCGTCAAGGCGGTACTTACCGTCAATATCGGTTGCTGTTGCATAGTTTGTTGCAGTTGGAGTGTGAGTTGCCACTACGGTAGCTCCGATAAGCGGACTACTGCCGTTGTCTGTTACTGTTCCTGCAATAGATGATGTTGTCATCTGCGCCCAAAGTGATAGTGGGAGCAGAATAAAAATTAAAAGTATAAGTAGCTTGCGCATACTACTAAAAATAAAAAATCCGACATCAGTTACGATATCGGGGCTACACCATACAGCACGACAAGACATACTATGCCCTGCATTGCTGCTCTGATCTCTACCATCCGGACTATACCGTCGGTATCGGAATTTCACCGATTCAGTCTCTGAAAAAACAGAGAGTCGCGGACTATCACCGCCGGTGGGGAGTCTCACCCCGCCCCGAAATCATCTATTTGACTACAAAGATAAGCGTTCTGAATTAAAAAGCAAAATTATTGGGCAATTTTGATACTTAATTCATACAAAAGATATAGAGGAATGATGACCAGAATCATGCTCATAATATCTGGAGGGGTGATTATCGCAGCGCATACGGCAAGTACCACGACTGCATGACGGCGATACTGCTTCATAAACTGTGCTGTTATAATACCAGCCTTCGAGAGGAAATGTATCGCTACAGGTAGCTCGAAAATCAGCGCGCAAACAAGTGTTAGATTTGCTACAAGTTTGATATACGAACCAACGTCAATCATGTTGGTTATATCGCTGCTGACAACATAGCTTGTTAGGAAGTTTACAGATAGCGGAGCAAGAATAAAATATCCAAAGCCGATACCTATAGCCATACACAGTACAATGTACAAAATAAATATAGAGCTTGTCCGCTGCTCGCTCTTTGTCAGTGCAGGTCGCACAAAGAGCCACAACTCGAGCATCAGATATGGTATAGCAACCAAAAGTGCAACGTAGAAAGCCATGAGCAGGTGCATGTTGAACTGGCCTGCCATAGTGGTGTTTATCAGTGTTACGGGCGATTGGTTTATCTTGAGAACCTCACTGCCGGTCTGCTCGGCAAGGGCAAACATAGCTCTGTTGGTGATAAAATCGGGGGATTTAGGCCCCATAATTGCACCCATTATTGGCTCTTTGAGGATAAATGCTGCAACCATTGCCACCAAAAGTACACCTACGCTACGGAGCAATCCCGGACGCAGTTCATCCAGGTGCTCAAAGAAGGTCATATCGTTTACGTCTTTACTCACTTTTGTCATAATAGTACAAAGGTAATAAAAAAGATGCGAAAAAGTTTCAAAAAGTTTGTCAATTGATAAGATATTGCTATCTTTGCTCTAGGAAATGAATTTTTACACTAAAAACTATAAAAGCTATGGCAAATTTACGAGTATTGAAGAAGGAGATTGACTACCGTTTGGAGGAGTTGGTATTTGATTGCGATATGGCTATCTATTTCCAGCCAGCAAAGGATAAGGAGATTTTCGCAGTTATGCAGGAGGGTGTAGAGCTTCGCAATGCACTCTATGTAAAGGCTAACAACCCAACTGAGCCACACAACCCATCACTTGTTCGCAAGTACTATGCAGCTCTTCGTCAGGAGATCGTTGCCTCTTTCGGTGAGTTGTTTGAGAAGCTTTCTCAGATTAACCAGTAATTTGTTCAGTAGATTCTACTCTACGCAAGAATGATGGTGTCCAATGGTTTGTTGGACACCTATTTTTTTGTCTATTTACTTGAAGTGGCAGTGAAACATTGGAGTTTTTCAGAATTTTCGCTACTTTTGTCGGTTGAATAGATAATTGACACCTAATTATGATTACTACAGAAGAGGCTGTAAAGAATATAGATCAACTGATTGTTCCGGATAGTGTCCAGAAGGCACATATGGCTGAGTTTGTGACCAAGATTACACATACAGACTATCAGCAGCTTGTGAGCGATATGATATCTCAGGCGTTGTGGATTGGACTGAAGGTTGTTTTGGCTATCGGCATCTATCTTGTTGGTAGATGGGTCACTAACTGGATTCTGCGCATGCTCAATCGCACATTTGAGCGCAGAAATGTTGATGCGTCACTTCGTATATTCCTCCGTAGTATGATTAAGGTGGTGATGATGATTTTGGTTGTCCTTGCCGCTATTCAGACTTTGGGTATCAATACAACATCATTCCTCGCTATCTTTGCATCAGCTGGTCTTGCGATAGGTATGGCACTTAGCGGTACGCTGCAGAACTTTGCGGGTGGTGTTATACTGCTGTTGTTGCGCCCTTATCGCGTTGGTGATTATATCATGGCGCAGGGTCAGTCGGGAACTGTTAAGGCTATTGGCCTGTTCTCTACTCAGCTCAGCACATCTGACAATCGTACTATCTACGTTCCAAATAGCGCAATCTCAACATCTATTATCGACAACTATTCACATCCGACCATTCGCCGTATTGATTGGAATGTGACTGTAAGCTATGGCACAGATATAGATGTTGCGCGCGAGACAATTCTCGCAATTCTCAACTCCGATAGCCGCGTGCTGCATGAGCCTGCCGAGCCTATGGTGGCAGTCAAGGAGCTTGCCGATTCGGCTGTGGTGCTGCTTGTTCGCTGTTGGACTGCAAATCAGGACTATTGGGGTGTCAATTTTGAGGTAAATGAGCGTATGTATAAGGAGCTGCCTCAAAAGGGCGTGAACTTCCCATATCCACAACTTGACGTACATATTAAACAAGATTAAATAATTATTAAAACAGTTTTATACTATGGAATTGAAAGACATTTTGGCAATCTCAGGTCAGCCAGGCCTCTATCTCTACATTGCACAGTCACGTAACGGATTTATCGTAGAGTCACTCCTCGATGGTAAGCGTAGCAACGCTACTGCATCATCTCGAGTTAGCGCACTTAGCGAGATTTCAATGTACACTGAGGGTGAGGATATTCCTTTGGCTGAGGTATTTACAAAGATGTTCGCTTACACCGAGGGTAAGCAGGCACTCTCTCACAAGGAGGCAGATGATAAGCTTAAGGAGTTCTTTGGCGCAGTTATTACCGACTACGACCGTGAGCGTGTACGCGTTTCTGATATCAAGAAGGCAATCAACTGGTTCAATATCCTCGTAGCTGCGGGTATGACCGAGTTTACACTTCCTGAGGAGGAGACAGAGGAGTAATCCACCTGTTTTTGTTGTGAAAACGTGTCATATATGGCACATCGCATAAAATTTAGTCGCGGCTGTACGTCTTGTACTATCCGCGACTAAATTTTTTCACGATGCACCATCTCTAACACGTTTTGACAACAAATGGGTTTTATCG
>JAZORI010000011.1:0-4175 GCA_045656505.1 Alistipes sp.
CAAATAGACCACAAAAGAAAACACAGCAGACAATTTATCATTGCAAGCAAATATTGCAACAAAAAAAATGGAGAGGCGAATTGCCCCTCCATTTTCTTAAAATCCTTTATCAGATTAAGCCACAGCCGAAGAGATAAGGAAGGTTGCAGCAACGGTCAAGATTGCATACAACTCTGGGAACGCAGCGAGGATGAGGGTCTTACCCATTACATCGTGACCATTGCCGATAGCTGCGATACCGTTAGCACAAACCTTGCCCTGATAGATAGCTGCAAGCAGGTTTACCATACCTACCAAAAGACCAATACCAAGAACTGCTGCACCCTGAGCTGGTGTTGTTGCAGGGCCTACGAGTGGATAGAGGTTTGTAACCATAAAGAAACAAACGAAACCATAGAGACCCTGTGAACCTGGAAGCGCTGAGAGCACCATGTAGCTACCGAAAGCGCCACCGTTCTTCTTCATTGCACCTACTGCAGCCTGACCACAGATTGCTGTACCAATTGCAGATGCGATACCTGCCAAACCTACCATAAGCGCAACGCCTACATAGGCCATAATAATTGCTGAATTTGCCATAATTGTAATTGTTTTTTAAGTTTTAATTATTGTTACTATTTGTTTACTCGTTTTTAAGAGGCTCGAAGGCACGTGTACCCATCTCGAAGCCTGCATTTTTGAAGAACTCCACAAAGGTCAATCGCATAGGGTGTACGAATGACGAAATTGCGGACATAAAGAGGTTAATACCATGACCTACAAGCAGAATAGCCGAAGCTCCAACAATCTGGAACAGAGTACCTACCGTAAACTGCTCAATACCTGCATCCAGACCTGTAAGGCCCATAGCAAGGCTATTGAACACCAATGCAAGCACACCACCAGAAAGACCGATAGCAAAGAGACGGATATATGAGAGCAGGTCTGACAAAAGTCCTGTCACATTATTATATGTATCCCACAATCCGACTCCAAAGTTTGCAAAGATGTTGAAACTTGGCTTATTAAGTAGCAGCATCAGCACAAGTGCTACACCTACTGTAGCCATATATGCTACAGATGAGAATGAGTACCACTCTGCGCCAACCATACCAGCAACACCTGCCGCGCATGAGCTAAAGATAAGCAGGAACCAACCTAGAGATCCAAGCGCATTCTTAAAGCCATAGGTAACCGTTGTCATTACGATATTGATTGCCATACCAAAGAGTATCTGGAAGATACCAATACCGAGTGATGCATAGAAGAACTGATTTTGGAAATCAAGGAACTTCATATCCTCAAACAGAGGCGCATCTGATATGGTCATACCGAAGAATGAGTTTGCTGCAAAGCCAAACGCCACACTCGCCACACCGCAAACTGTCGAGAAGAGTGCTGCCTGACGCAACTTCGCTCCACCCTTAAGTAGCAATGCTATACCCGCTGCAAGAATTACCGAACCATAACCGGCATCGCAAAGACAGATTGCGAAGAAGAGCATATAGAACGGAGCAAAGAACGGAGTAAGGTCGATTGTTCCATACTTTGGCAGTGCATACATATTTCCGACAAGCTCAAATATACGAGCATAACGGTTATTCTTCAGCTTAACTGGTGTATTATCCTCCGGAGTAGGGTTACTCTTCAGATAGACCGTATTTGGCGAAGCATCAAGTAGTGCATCAACCTTTGCTGTATTAGCCTCCTCAGCCCAACCCTCGAGAACAAGCAACAGACCATCTGCAGCCTTGTCTGCAGTAGAGCTGATGCGAACATTCTGAAGTTCACACTTAAGAGTTGCAAGCTCGGCCTCAATTACTGCACGGTGAGCCGCACAAGCAACAAGTGTCTGCTCTGCTGCAGCGATGCGAGACTGAGCCTCAGCTACAGCGTCAGTAAACTGCTTGAGGCTCATTGTCGGAGCCTTAAGCTCCTGAGCATCAACATCAACCTGCTCTGTACCATCACCGATAACAACGAAGCGTGCCTGAGAGTCAGCAGTGCTGATAAGTGAGATGTTATACTTCTCGTTCCACTCTGCAACACCCTTATCGTATGTGCTTGTAGAGGTTACAAAGTAACGAAGTACCACACCAGCCTTACCAAGAGCCGCCAAGTGCTCTGTATCGAAGTCACCCCATGGAGTCCACTCCTCAAGGTTCTTCTCAAGGCGAGCGATATCGCCCTTAGCTGCAGCGATTGCACTCTGAGCCTCAAGGTATGTAGCAAATGCCTTATCTGCATCCACCTTAACGGCTGTAGTTGCATCCTCTGCAAGGGCATCGATAACAGCAAGGGCCTTTGTGCGAGCCTCAATATCGAGCAGAAGGTTACGATCAGCCTCGGTTGGCTCCCAACCTGAGGTGGTGATATCTACCATGCCTATCTCACGCAACGACTCGATAAAGCGGTCGCGCTCCTGAGCAAATAGCACGATATCATATTTCATCATTCTTACAATCATACACCTCTGCCCTCCTCTGCAGCTGCCTGCTGTTGCTGGCGTGTCTTTACAATCTTCTGAGCCGACTTACTGAGGTTCTCCTCGTCCTCCATAAATCGCTTGATTTTACGTATGGCATCCTCATATCCAGGTATCTGAACCTTTTCATAGAGGTTTACCTTTTGAGTAGTCTTGCGGCGTGCGTAGTCCAAAAGTTCCATCTGGCGGTTATAGACCTGCGCCTCAATACCCAACTTTGCTATATTTTTGAGCAGATTGAGACCATCACTATACCACGCAGGAGATGAGAAGAGGTCAAACGGTTTCTCGTCGAAGATAACCTCCCCCAACAGCGGAATACGAACTCCCGCGATTTTCTGTGTCGATAGCTCGACATCCGAAATCTTGAGTAGCGTACAATCAAACTCGCCCCACAGAGAGACCATGTAGTCGTACTGAGCAATAAGTGCATCGTACTTACTACGGAACTCTGCAGCTGAGTCCTTCGCTCGCTTTACCTCAAGGCGCAGAGCCGACTCCTTACTCTTGATGGTAGGGAGTGCCTTCTGGCGCATCTTGAGCTGCTTTCCCAGCTCGCCAAGCGAAGTCTTGTTATATTGAAATTTGATTGCCATCAGTTGTTATGCTTTCCAGTATTTAGCAATAAGTTCAGCCTTAATTGCAACCTCCTCCTTAGTGAAGTACTCACCGAACAGCTCCCAAGCAGTGTCGAGCATCTCGGTAATATCGATATTTACATCGATAGCAAGCAACTTCTCTGAGTAGTCGTGTGCAAACTTAAGTGCGCGCTCATCGTAGTCTGACAAATCGAAACCATTCTCCAACTTAGTCTTCGCATTTGCAGCATCAGCATAGAGACGCACGCAGGCATTCATTACCTGTGGGTGATCCTCGCGGGTCTTCTTACCGATAACAAGCTGCTTGAGTCGTGACAGTGAACGGAATGGGTCGATAATAACCTTACCGGTATCAGAGTCGTTACGGAGGAAGAGCTGACCCTCAGTGATATAACCGGTATTATCCGGAATAGCGTGGGTAATATCGCCACCAGAGAGTGTTGTCACCGCGATAATGGTGATTGAACCACCATTTGGCAGCTGAACAGCCTTCTCGTAGATCTTTGCAAGGTCAGAGTAGAGTGAACCCGGCATAGAGTCCTTAGATGGAATCTGGTCCATACGGTTAGATACGATAGCCAACGCATCGGCATAAAGGGTCATATCTGTAAGCAGCACCAGTACCTTCTCACCCTTATCTACTGCAAAGTACTCAGCAGCGGTAAGAGCCATATCCGGAACGAGCAGACGCTCTACCGGTGGGTTCTCAGTTGTATTTACGAAAGATACGATACGGTCCAGTGCACCCGCATTCTCAAACACCTGCTTGAAGTAGAGGAAGTCGTCATTTGTAAGACCCATACCGCCGAGGATAATCTTATCGGCCTTTGCACGCAGAGCCACATTTGCCATAACGGCGTTGTATGGCTGATCTGGATCGGCAAAGAATGGAATCTTCTGACCGGTTACGATAGTATTGTTAAGGTCGATACCTGCAATACCTGTTGCAATAAGCTCAGATGGCTGCAGACGCTTGAATGGGTTTACTGTAGGACCACCAATCTCGCGGGCCTCACCCTCAAGCTGCTCACCACCCTCAAGTGGCTCACCATAGGCGTTGAAGAAGCGACCTGCAAGGTTATCAGAAACCTTCAACTTTGGTGGCTCACCGT
>JAZORI010000012.1:0-18247 GCA_045656505.1 Alistipes sp.
GGAGCTTGTCGTAGGCGATAAACTACTGATCCTCTCCGATAGAAATGAGGAGCTGCAGGCCCACTACAAGGAGCTGGGTCTGGACGAAGTAATCAAATTTTAGGTAGGCTACGCAGTACTGCCCGCTTTTTCGAGAAAAAGCAGGGCGTGCAAAAAGCTTTCTGCGAAACTTCGTTTCGCTTGTAGGCTATTGCGAGAATAACGTTGTCTGCGACAATAGAAAAAGAGTAATAGCACTTCACTTTCAAGCAAGCTTGAGTGAGTGCTATTTTCATTTTTACTATCCTTGCGGATAGCTGTTATTCTCGAAAAAGATTCAAAACCAAAGTTTTGCACTCCGCCACATCCAAAAACAAACGGCTGATACTAATACTTTACAAAAATATTGACATTCCCCCTAAATCCTCCTTTGGCAAAGGGGGACTTAGTCGCTTCGCTCCGGGTGCAACAATTAAGCTGGTTTCCTGGCTACGCAGTACGAGATAACGGCTAAAAGCAAATCAGAGTTCGCACGCCGATTATTCTATGCACTGTTTTATCGTCAAAAGTATGCAGATGCGTGCTTTTCACAACAAATGTCATTTTATCGTCAGAATGCGGTAGATGCAACGCTGCGATTAAGCCGAAGGCAGAGTGTGCTTGCATGCTATGCTGAGGCAGAGCAGTGAAAAGCCCCTAAGGGATTAACGCTCGGCAAAAAATGGCAACGATGGATAGTACAGAACGTACAGCCATTGTTGCCACTTTTTTGTTAGCGGAAGCAGGTATCCGCATTATCACGATAAAATCTTGATGATGGATTGCATTTGTGAATACTGCCCCTCCATACTCTGCAACAGCTTATACTGCGCGCGGGTGCGGACAAGATTATGGTCGGCATAGGCGGTCTTATAGTACTTATCACCATCGATATAGTCCATCAAGAAGCGCAAAACCTGCTCAAATGTGATATAAAGACCTGAGAAGGCGAGCCACTCAAGCTCGGACGGGGTCATGGTGCTCTTACGCTCCGAGAGGAATCCCTCGGCATAGGCGCGGAACATCTCCAAGTCCATACCCACGCGGCTTAAATCCTTATCATCCTCGGCGCCGGTATTGGTATAGGAGCGGATAGCGTCGCCAAAGTCGTTGAGGGAGGTTGAGCTCATGACGGTATCAAGGTCAATGGCGCAGAGCACCTCATCGGTGGTGGCATCAAAGAGGATATTGCTGATTTTGGTATCGTTGTGGGTTACACGTGTAGGGATAGTTCCATCCTCAACAAGACTCCAGAAGGCGAGCATCTTCTCACGGCGAGAGGAGATCCAGCCAATCTCCTCAGCAAGATCTGCGACACGTCCTGCTCTATCGGCAGCCACAGCGGCATCCCACTGCGCAAAGCGGTGGCGGATATTGTGAAAACCCTTGATAGTCTCGTGGAGTGGAGTCTCAAAATCGGCAAGCAGAGCCTGAAAACGGCCGATACCTCGACCACCCTGACGAGCGAGCGCTGTACTATCGGCACGGTCATAACACTTCGACCCCTCGATAAATAGGCAGGCAGCCCAGAAGTTACCATCGACCTGAGCATAGAGCTTACCATCACGTGCAGGAACTACCGTAAGTGTCTGGCGCAGTGGATCGGCAACCTTTGACTTGATATGCGCAGTTACGGCAGCGATATTATCCATCATCGCCGGCACATCGGGAAAGACGTTGTGGTTTTTACGCTGCAAGATGTAGTTCGGGGTTGTGCCGACGGTCTGCACGATATATGTATCGTTAATAAATCCCTCGCCAAGCGGGGTTACGCTCTCCACCTCGCCCTCAAAGGCAAAGAGAGATGCAATCTGCAAAAGTTTCTCGTTATTCATACTCTATTCTCTACTCTGAAAGTTCATCGTTCCAAAAAAATCGGGACAATGGAAGTTTGGTTTATCAAGATTTATCGGCGTCCAACTCAAAAAATGTGGTTGGTCGAGCATATCGCCACATTTATATAGGTTTGCACGCAAGCTCTTTGGTGGGGCGTTCAGCCCGATAAGGTCAAACGGAATGAGCTCCGCCACCCACCAGTTCTGCTCTCCGCGAGTATCTATAGGTGCGTGCACCAATGCTCCGTAGCGCACAACACGAGCGATCTGCTCCTCTGCAAAGTGCGTTGCAGACTCACGCGAGGTGCGATATGCTGCCAAGAGCGTTCCAATGGCGTTAAGCTCAAAGTTGTAGTACCCCTCACCAACAGGATTGGCAATAAAAAACTCTACGCAGCTATCCTCCCACACCTTGCCGTTGCTGAGCATCTCAACAGCCTTGACATGGCTCTCCTCAACATCAAACAGCAGCGCAATATGGCTATCACTATACGCCAAATGTACCACTACAGTCGGGGCATAGGGGTAGTCTGCCGCCCAATTATTACAAGCAACCGCAAGTCGCACCCCCTGACCTCTGAGCACCTGCTGCAGCTGCTCAGATGTAAGGCTTTCGAGCGATGCGATATATGGAATCTCTGCACTCTTCATACTACCAGACAATCTCCGTTTTACCAATACTCTTCAGATAGTTATTCGCCTGCGAGAAGTGACGACAGCCGAAAAATCCTCTATATGACGAGAGTGGCGATGGGTGTACACTCTTGAGAATCAAGTTATTTGCAGGGTTTGCGATAGCTCCCTTGCGCTGAGCATAGCTACCCCATAACATATAGACCACACCACTCTTACGCTCGGCAATGGCCCTTACGACAGCATCTGTAAACTGCTCCCATCCACGCCCTGCATGCGATGCCGGTTGGTGTGCGCGCACAGTCAGCACAGCGTTGAGCAGCAGCACACCCTGTTCTGCCCAGCGGTCGAGCTCTCCACTTGTCGGCATAGGTGCACCCGTATCCGAGGCCACCTCCTTAAATATATTCTGCAACGACGGTGGGAATGGCACGCCCTCACCTACAGAGAAACAGAGACCATTTGCCTGTCCTACGCCATGATATGGGTCTTGACCGATAATTACCACCTTCAACTGCTCAAAGGGGCACTTATCGAAGGCTCGAAATATATTCTTCCCCTTTGGAAAGACCTCCCCCTGCGCATACTCAGCCTTGACAAAGGCTGTCAACTGCTCAAAATATGGCTTTGAGAACTCCTCAGCAAGAATCTCTTTCCAATCTTCTGCTATACGAACATCCATAACTCGATATTTTTTACGAAGGTAACAACAATTATTGCAAAATCAAAATATCACTCATCGATTTTTTTACTATATTTGTACCGATATATGTCAAAAAAATAGTGTGTGAAAAGAGTTATAACAATTATAGTTGCGATTCTGATAGCATTTAGCGGAGGTGCAAAGAATCCAAAGGTCTGGAGATCGCTGAAGAAGGATGTCAATATGTTCATCGTAAGTGACCCGGGTAGAAATGGTTACTACGACCAAAAGCCGATTGCCGAGCTTATGGGCGAGATGGCAGAGAAGATATCTCCCGACTGCATTGTCGCATCGGGCGATGTTCACCACTTTGACGGAGTGCAGAGTGTGCAAGACCCACTGTGGATGACCAATTTTGAGCTGATATACAGCCACCCCAAGTTAATGGTGAAGTGGTTGCCAATACTGGGTAACCACGAGTATCGTGGCAATACGCAGGCGGTTATTGACTACTCAAACATTAGTCGTCGCTGGTGCATGGCTGACAGATACTATACCAAGGTCTATAAAGATGACGGGGCGACTGTTCGTCTTGTAATGATTGACACCACCCCGATGATTAACAACTACCGAAAGAGCAACGGCTCATATGCTGCCGTAAAGGAGCAGGACTACAAGGAGCAGCAATCTTGGCTCAACAACGTACTAAGCAAGGCTAAGGAGGATTGGATTATCGTGGTTGGTCACCACCCTATCTATGCCGACACCGGCAAGAGCACAAAGGAGAGATCTGACATGCAGAAGAGGGTCGATACAATACTGCGCAAGCACGACAAGGTCGATATGTACATCTGTGGCCACATCCACAACTTCCAGCACATTAGAAAGGCCGGTTGCGATATCGACTACGTGGTAAACTCCTCTGCTGCCCGCGGTCGCAATGTAAAGGAGGTTGACGGCACACAGTTCTGCAGCCCTGAGACCGGTTTTGCAGTACTTGCAGCCGACAAGAAGAGCCTCTGCCTACATATGATTAACAAAAAGGGCAAGGTCCTCCACACTATAACTCGCACAAAGTAGTTACTCGACAGAAATAATTGAATTACTAATTTATAGAACACAACTAAAACTATGACACCACACATCAGTGCTGAATATGGACAGATTGCCGAGAAGGTAATTATGGCAGGCGACCCACTGCGTGCTAAATTTATGGCTGAACGCTATCTTGAAAATCCCGAACTCGTAAACCAAGTTCGCGGAATGTATTGCTATACAGGCACATACAAAGGCAAGCGCGTCTCTGTTATGGGACATGGCATGGGTATCTCGTCAATAGGCATCTACACCCATGAGCTCTACAACTTCTATGGTGTAAAGCGCATTATCCGCACCGGCTCTGCAGGTGCATACCACCCGGAGCTCCACGTTGGCGATATCGTCATTGCACAAGGTGCGTGCGACAACTCAAACTTCGCAGCCCAGTTCCGTCTGCCGGGCACATTCGCTCCGATTGCCGACTTTGGACTGTTGCGTGCAGCGGTTGAGAAGGCCGAGAACATGGGTATCGACTTCCGCGTAGGAAATATCCTTGCCAGCGAAATCTTCTACAACGACGACCCTGAGGCGTGGAAGCAGTGGCAGAAGATGGGCGTGCTTGCAGTCGAGATGGAGGCATCGGCACTCTATATGAATGCTGCCCGTAGTGGCAATGAGGCTCTGTGCATCTGCACAATCTCCGACTCGCTTGTAACCCACGAGGATACAACAGCCGAGCAGCGCGAGAAGACCTTTACAGATATGATGGAGATTGCATTTGAAATTATCTAAAGGGTATTTCCGGCGTTATATGCTTTCAAACAAATGGTGAAATTATGAAACGAGCCATTTTTACCCTTCTTGCCATCACCTTTGTCGGCACGGCATTTGGTTGGGGCCCTGTAGGTCACAAGATTGCTATCGCCATAGCGCAGCGCCACCTGACAGAGAAGACAAAGGCAAATATTGCCAAGTATATGGACTACGACCTGAAGAATGATGCCGTTTGGATGGACAAGCATCGTCATGACGAGCCGATAGCCTATACAACTCACTATCACGTCTTTGCAACAGACCGTTCACTGCGTTACGACCCCAATTACCGCATTGCTGAGGGTGGAGATGTAGTCTATGCGTTGGCACTCTCTGAGTACAACCTTGCCGAGCAGAACTACAAGCGTCTGACAGATAGTGCTGTGGTGATGAACATCCGCATGCTGATTCACTTTATGGGAGATATGCACTGCCCTGTACATACACACATCGAGGGTGTTAAAACCATCTGGAAGTGCAAATTCAACGGAAAAGAGTGGGAGAAGTTCCACCCTATCTACGACAAGATTCCTGCGCGAATCTACGATATGAACCTCTCTTATGATCAGATTGCCGCACAGCTCGACGTACTGAGTGCAAAGGAGATTAAGCAGGTAACACAAGGCTCTGTTGTTGATTGGGCTTCTGACGCTGCGCGTGTAAGCACAATGATTTACGACATCAATCCGATGTACACCTACGACATGGACCCTGACACTGACGAGAAGTCGCGCACCATTATCGACACCCAGCTGCGCAATGCGGGCTACCGTCTGGCAGCAAAGTTAAATGAATATTTTAACCAATAAAACTATAGAACGATGAAAAAGATTTTACTTTTTGTCTCTATCGCAATGCTCTCTATTGAGGCATTTGCATGGGGTGGCGTAGGTCACCGAACAATTGTAGAGATTGCACAGCGCAACCTTACCGAGAAGGCTAAGCAGAACATCTCTAAGTACATGAACTACGACCTTAAGAAGGAGGCTGTATGGATGGATACCCACCGCAAAGATGAGCCTATCGCCTATACAACCTCTTGGCACGTGTACAATGTTGACGAGCAGAGCATCTACGACCCAAATCCACGCCTCTACAAGGGTGACTGTATCCACGCACTCAAGATTGCTGACTACAACCTTCGTCAGTATGAGCGCCTTACAGATAGCGCAGTGGTTATGAATCTGCGTATGCTCCTCCACTTTGTTGGTGATATGCACTGCCCTACACACTCTTATGTTCCAGGTCCACGTTGCTTCTGGCGTTGTACACTCAATGGCAAGGAGTACACATTCCACGGCTTGTATGACAAGATGCCACAGCTTATCCACAAGGACAAGAAGCCTGATCAGATTGCTGACGAGCTCAATGTGCTGAAGAAGGGCGAGATTAAGAAGATTGTTAGTGGCGACCTGCACGAGTGGGTACATCAGATTGGTAAAGACAACAAGGTTATCTATGAGTGGAACCCTCATAACACAGTTGTTTTGAAGGAGAACACCTTAGAGCTCTCTACCGAGTTGGTAAACAAGCAGATGACCCGCGCAGGATACCGTTTGGCATATCTGCTTAACCTCTACTTTGACAAATAGTACCTTGCTATTGGCCATTGGCTTTTAGCTATTAGCTTTGAAGGAGTCCAACAATCATTGGACTCCTTCATTTTTTTAGATTTTTTTTGTATATTTGCATCGCAATGAAAAAAGTACTGACAATAGTATTACTGTACATCTGCTCCGTATCGTTTATACAGGGCTCGAATCTGTCGTCGCAGGCGACAATGGTAGAGCGCGAGCAGTTGTCAAGCCGCTACGTTGAACAGCTCGATTGTCAGCACAGATGCAACAACTTTGCTCATAGATCTGAGTCTTTCAGCATCCCCTCTACAACCGTTACCTCTTTAGGTGTAAAGAGTCACCAGTACCGCACCCTGACCGGTTGTGCCACACTTTTCTCCCACACATCGGCTGCAAACTACTACTGCACACAATTTTCTCTCTATACTATTTGTGGCAGACGCGCCATAGATTACTACCTCTATACACTCTGCCAGTTGCGTTTGTGATTTGTTATATAGATTCCGCGGATTTCCTATATAAACTAAATTAACAAACGACAAATAAGAGATGAATAAATTAAAGTTTTACGAGGCGTTATACACCTCGTGCAGTTACATTGTGGCACGCAGAAAGAGTATCGTGCTACCGATTTTGGTTATTATTTCAGGTATTGTACTACCACTTTTGAGCATGATGTTCCTTAAGGGTTCAGGTTTTGAGAACATCAACTCTGTATTGGTTCTTTTGGGCATTGCTCTTGCAGTTGGTGGCGGCATCTGGCTACTGGGTCGTCTGACCGGCAGAGGCGAGCCGTACCACACAGAGAAGGGTCTCTACCTTGATGCTCGCACACTCGCTTTTGACCGTTCACGTCGCTCTGAGGTGCTTAAGGCTATTGGCAGCAAGGATTTGGATGCTCTGCTTGCAATCCCTACTTGTGACGTATCGGCACTATGTGTACTGATTGTCACTCTGCCTGATAACACATTTGCCGCAGCGCAGGTGTTCGAGTATGCTGAGTTGGAGTACAGAGAGCTGGGCAATGTAACCATTATCAAGGGTTAGTAGAGTTATAAAAATAGACATTTTCAAACACTATGGAGATAACGAGTGAAAATTTCCTCTTAGTTGGTGCTGTGCTTCTCTTTGTTGCAGTGCTTGCCGGTAAGGTTGCTTACAGGCTTGGCGCTCCAGCGTTGTTGCTCTTTTTGGGTGTGGGAGTATTCTTTGGATATGATATTCTCTCATTCAACTCACCCGAATTGACGCAATTTATGGGTATGATTGCGCTGAGTATCATCCTCTTCTCGGGTGGTATGGACACCAAGTTCTCGGAGATTAAAACCGTTATGTTCCCCGGAGTAATCCTCGCCACGGTGGGCGTACTACTGACTGCGCTTATCTTGGCCGGCTTTATATACGGAATATCGCCGTGGTTAGGTGCAGGACTAAGCTTCCCGCTTGCCCTGCTCCTTGCCTCGACAATGTCATCAACCGACTCGGCATCGGTATTCTCTATCCTCCGTACAAAGAAGCAGGGACTCAAGGAGAATCTGCGACCACTTTTGGAGTTGGAGAGTGGTTCTAATGACCCTGTGGCGTATATTCTCGTACTGTTGCTTGTCGGCATGCTATCGCCAAATAAGGAGGCGGTACCACTCAAGACGAGCATCATCATGTTTGTTGTCCAGATGGTTGTCGGAGCGCTCTCAGGCTACCTATTTGGTAGGGCTGCCGTGTGGACAATCAACAAGATAAATATCAGCAACGCATCGCTCTACTCTATTCTGTTGCTGGCATTCGTCTTCCTAATCTTCTCTCTGACAACACTTTCGCAGGGTAACGGTTATCTTGCCGTCTATATCGCAGGTCTTGTTGTCGGAAACCGCAAGATTGTACACAAACGCACCGTCGTTGCATTCTTCGACGGAGTTACATGGTTGGTGCAGATTATCATGTTCATCATGCTCGGTCTGCTGGTCGATTTGCACTCACTTTTGCAGCCAAGTTCGCTGCTGCTCGGCGCTGCAACGGCCATCATCATGACCTTCATCGCCCGACCTGTGGCTGTGCATCTGTGTATGCTACCATTCAGAAAATTCTCCCGCAAGGCACGCCACTACATCAGTTGGGTGGGTCTGAGGGGTGCTGTACCGATTATCTTCGCCACATATCCGCTTGTTGACAAGGTTCCGCATGCAGACCTTATATTCAACGTCGTATTTATCGTTACAATTATCTCGCTTACGCTGCAAGGTACAACTGTCAGCGGTATGGCTAACGCTCTGGGAGTTGCAAAGAAGGAGCGCGAGAGCTCTTTTGGCGATGCATTCCAAGACCGTATGAAGTCGGCATTTACCGAGGTCGATGTTAACGAGCAGATGCTCTCTACGGGCAACACTCTCAAGCAGATTAACCTGCCGCCACATACCCTGGTCATCATGGTTTGCCGCGATGGCGACTACTTTGTTCCTCAGGGAGATACAGCACTGATTATTGGCGACAAACTACTCATCCTCTCCGACCGAAATGAGGAGCTTCAAGCCCACTATAAGGAGTTGGGATTGGAGGAAGTTATCAAATTTTAACCCAAAAACGCGCTATAAATAGCACTCTTAGCCAACAAAATAGCGATAGAGACCTCAAAATTTTGAATTCTGAATTGTCTTCACTAACTTTGTACGATATTTTGATTGACAATTATGAATTTACAACAGTTTCATCGTATAAACAGATTGGTCGGCTGGGCCGTGTTTGCTGTTGCAGCACTGGTCTATCTGCTCACAATCGAGCCATCTTCGAGCCTCTGGGACTGCTCGGAGTTTGTCGCTACCTCCTATAAGTTGGAGGTTGGTCACCCTCCGGGTGCACCGCTCTTTATGCTGCTGGCACGCATCGCAACAATCTTTGCGCCATCAGCCCACTATGTTCCACACATGGTCAACGGAATGAATGCACTTGCAAGTGCCTTCTGTATCCTCTTCCTCTTTTGGACTATCACACACATCGCCCGCCGTCTCTTTACACGCGGTGGCGAGGAGCTCACCTTAGGCAAAGCCTACGCAGTTTTGGGCGCAGGAGCTATTGGTGCGCTTGCATATACATTTACCGACACCTTCTGGTTTTCAGCTGTCGAGGGTGAGGTCTATGCCCTCTCGTCAATGTTCACGGCACTTGTCGTGTGGCTGATGCTGCGTTGGGAGGATGAGGCAGACGAGCCGCACTCACTACGCTGGATAGTGCTCATCGCATATCTGATGGGTCTTTCAATCGGTGTGCATATCCTCAACCTGCTCACCATTCCGGCATTGGTATTTATCTACTACTTCCGCAAGAGCAAAACCGTATCTTGGAAGGGGCTTATCTATGCCACACTCATTTCGGGCGCTATACTGCTCGTTATCAACGGAATAATCATCCCATACACTGTCCACATCGGCATGTTGGTCGATATCTGGGCTGTAAACTCATTGGGTCTGCCTGCAAACTGCGGTATTGTATGTTTCGTACTTGCGATGTTTGCCGCATTGGGCTATGCGATATACTTCACCCACAAGCGTGGTCTGAGAATCAGCAACCTTATCTGCGTATGTATCACGATGATAATGCTCGGCTTCTCATCCTACGCCTCTGTGACCATTCGCGCTGTGGTAAACCCTCCGATGAACTCCAACAACCCGAACAACCCGGCGGCGCTGCTCTCTGTGCTTAACCGCGACCAGTATGGTAACCGTCCGCTCATCTACGGAGCGTCATACGCGGCACCTATCGAGAGCTATACAGAGAAGGAGGTTTACAACTACAATCCGACAACCAAAAAGTATGATGTACTGACAACTGTTGACAGCTACATCTACCCCGATAAGTTCATGCACCTCTTCCCGCGTATGTGGAACTACCTGAAGAAGGAGCACGACTACAAACCGTGGGCAGCACACCGCACAAAGGAGGACTTTGTTCGTGATGAGGAGGGCAATATTGTCCGTGACGATACCGGACGTCCTATGCGCAAGACCGTTCTGGACTACGGTAAGGCAGTCCGCTACTACGATGGCTACGAGACAAAGACTATAGTTGAGCCGACATTTATGGAGAATCTGCACTACTTCTTCTCCTACCAGCTCAACTATATGTACTGGCGATACTTCCTCTGGAACTTCGTTGGTCGTCAGGATGATATTCAGGCTGAGGGGGCGACATTTACCCACGGTAACTGGCTCTCAGGCATCGACTTTATCGACGAGCTATACCTCGGCCCGCAGGATAACCTCCCTGCCGAGATGGAGAATAACCGCGCAAGAAACACCTACTTCTTCCTGCCGTTTATTCTGGGCATTATCGGCATTATCTACCAGCTTAACCGCGATAAGCGAGGCTTTACCGTAGTGATGTGGCTCTTTATCATGATGGGTATCGCTCTTGTTGTCTATTTCAACTCTTCACCAGGCGAGGTTCGCGAGCGAGACTATGTATATGCCGGCTCATTCTACGCCTTCTCTATGTGGATTGGTCTGGGCGTGCTTGCCATCTACGAGGCGATTGCACGACTGCTGAAGGGCAAACAGACCACTGCAGCTGTCGCCGCTACAGCCATTGCCGCAATTGTTCCGGGCATCCTCTGTGCCGAGAACTGGGACGACCATGACCGTTCGGGCAGAAGCTGGGCGCGTGATTCGGGACACAACTACCTCAACAGCATCGTCGAGGTGGATGGTGTAAGCCCGATTATTGTCAACTATGGTGACAACGACACCTTCCCAATCTGGTTTGCGCAGGAGGTGGATGGCGTTAGAACAGATGTTCGCGTGATGAACAGCTCATACCTTGATGGCGAGTGGTATGTTGACGAGATGAAGTGTAAGGCCAACGATGCCGACGGTATTCCATTCTCTCTGCCGCGCGAGAAATATACATTTGTAAACGACTGGGTGCCAATCATCGAGAAGATTGACCGTCCCGTTGAGGCGAAGGAGGTGATGGAGTTTATCCGCAGCAACGACAGCCGAACGAAGTACGACATCGGTCTTGATGGTCCTGTAGATTATATCCCGACAAAGCGCATCTCTCTGCCTGTAGATAAGGATGCTGCTATAGCTTCGGGTATTGTCAAGGAGTCTGACCGCGACCTTATGGTTGACACGGTATATATCAACCTCAAGAAGAGCTCACTGTCGCGTTCAGAGCTGATGCTCCTCGATATGTTTGCCAACTTCGACTGGAAACGCCCAATATACTTCACTCAGGCCTATATGCTCAACGCCTTTGGGCTTGTTGATTATCTGCAGTTCGACGGCTATGCATACCGCTTTGTGCCAATTCTCACACCATTCCAGGATAGCTGGGAGATTGGTCGTATAGATGCCGATTATGCATACGATGTGCTGATGAACAAGACAAAGTATGGCGGTGTGGCAAATCCGAAGGTCTATGTCGATTCGTTTATGATGCACAACATCATGGTTGCGCGCACTCGTGAGGCCTATGCCCGCGTAGCAAGGGAGTATATCCTCAACGAGAAATATGCTCGCGCAGAGGAGCTACTCGACCGAGGTCTTGAGGTGCTGCCAATCAACCAGATACGCTTCACCATGGAGAACACATATCCATTCTTGGAGGGCTACTACTCTATCGGAGCCGACGAGAAGGGTGACAATCTGCTGATGGCATATGCCGACACACTTATCGGATATATCGAGTACTATCTGCAGTTTGAGGGCTTCTATGGAGACCTTGTAACAGATATTATCGACGACAAGCTGGGCGAGCTCTCAGAGCTCTACTACTTGGCAGGCCTTGCCGACCGTAAGGATGTTGTACGCAGCTTCAACGAGTACTACAAGGATGCCTTCGGTCTTACTGACGAGGAGCTGATGAATCCAGATACTAACGAAAACGAAAACAAAACAAAATAGCTATGAAACCAACACTTACACTCTACAACACACTCACCCGCCGCAAGGAGGAGTTTGAGACCATCAACCCTGGTCGCGTGGGTATGTATGTATGCGGTCCTACCGTATATGGTGATCCGCACTTGGGACACACTCGTCCTGCAATTACATTCGACCTGCTCTTCCGTTACCTTCAGGCTGAGGGTTACAAGGTGCGCTATGTGCGCAACATCACTGACGTAGGTCACCTTGAGCACGATGCTGACGAGGGCGAGGATAAGATTGCAAAGAAGGCTCGCCTTGAGCAGCTTGAGCCTATGGAGGTAGCTCACTACTACACAGAGCGTTACCACAAGTATATGGAGATGATGGGTGTACTCTCGCCATCTATCGAGCCACACGCATCGGGCCATATTATGGAGCAGATTGACTTCGTTCAGAAGATTCTTGACGCCGGCTTTGCTTACGAGTCAAATGGCTCGGTATATTTCGATGTTGAGAAGTATAACGCCGTACACCACTACGGTTGTCTGTCAGGCCGTAACCTCGATGACATTGTAACCGACACACGAGTACTCGATGGTCAGTCTGACAAGCAGCACTCATTCGACTTTGCACTCTGGAAAAAGGCCTCTCCGGAGCATATCATGCGCTGGAAGTCACCTTGGAGCGACGGCTTCCCAGGCTGGCACATGGAGTGCTCGGCTATGAGCACAAAGTATCTCGGTGAGAAGTTCGATATCCACGGTGGTGGTATGGATCTTATGTTCCCACACCACGAGTGCGAGATTGCGCAGTCAACAGCCGCACTGGGCCACGACTCTGCACGCTACTGGGTACACAATAACATGATTACCATCAACGGCAAGAAGATGGGTAAGAGCTACAACAACTTCATCACCCTTGAGCAGATGTTCAACGGTCAGCACGACGCCCTTGAGCAGGCATACAGCCCGATGACTGTCCGTTTCTTCATCCTCCAGGCACACTATCGCTCGACTCTCGACTTCTCGAACGATGCTCTTAAGGCTGCCGAGAAGGGTCTTGACCGACTGATGAAGGGTATTGAGGCGTTGGGTAAGGCTAAGCCTGCTGCAACTACATCTTTCAACGCTGCTGAGCTTGCTGAGCGTTGCGAGGCTGCTATGGCTGACGATTTGAACTCGCCAATGGTTATCTCTGCACTGTTCGACTATGTAAAGATCTTCAACTCACTTGCCGATGGTAGCCACACAGCTACTGCAGAGGATTTGGAGGCACTTAAGGCAACCGTAAACCGTTGGGTATTTGACATCCTCGGACTTAAGGACGAGAAGGCTGCAGCTGCCGGTGGCAAGGATATGGTCACTCCACTTGTTGAGATGCTCCTCAATATGCGCCTTGAGGCTAAGGCTGCTAAGAACTGGGCACTCTCTGACCAGATTCGCGACAACCTGACAGCTATCGGCATCCGCGTGAAAGACCGCAAGGATGGCTTCGACTGGGAGATTGAGTAGTTCTACAAACTGCCACTAAATTAGGGGCTCGGTATCTTTACGAAATAGATACCGAGCCCTTTTTTATTATTTTATAATAAAAGCAGTGTTTTTTACCGAAAAAGCCTTATCTTTGTGACGTAAAGACATTTTTTAACTAATTAATTGCTTATGAAGAAACTTTTACTTCTGATGTTTGGTCTTGCTATTGGTTTTGTTGCCAATGCACAGACTATCGTTTCAGGTGTAGTTGTTGACGAGGCAAACCAGCCGGTTATCGGTGCCTCTGTCTTCGTTCCTGAGACTACAATGGGTACAAGTACTGAGGTTAACGGAACCTTCTCCTTCTCAGTTCGTGGTACCGTGAAGCAGATTCAGGTTACTTGCCTGAACTACCGCACAGAGACTATCGATGTAAACATCTCTGGTGCTAAGTACGACATGGGTACTATCAAGCTTACAGCAGAGGCTGTAACTATGGAGGACGTTGTCGTTACTCAGTCTGTTGCAGTAGCTCGTAAGACTCCTGTTGCTGTGTCAACAATCTCACTCGAGCAGCTCGAGTTCAAGATTGGCGGTATGGAGTTCCCTGAGGTACTCAAATCTACTCCGGGTGTTTATGCTACCAAAGACGGTGGTGGTTATGGTGACTCAAAGATCAACATGCGAGGCTTTAAGTCTGCAAACGTTGCCGTAATGATCAACGGTGTTCCTGTAAACGACATGGAGTGGGGTGGTGTATATTGGTCAAACTGGGCTGGTCTGTCTGACGTTACCCGTTCTATGCAGACACAGCGCGGTATGGGTGCCTCTAAGGTATCTTCACCTACTGTCGGTGGTACTATCAACATCGTTACCAACTCTATCGATGCTAAGAAGGGTGGTACCGCATCTTACGGTATCGGTAACGACGGTGCAAACACCATGTCATTCAGCGTTTCAACCGGTCTTAACGACAAGGGTTGGGCTATGAGCGTTCTGTTTGCAAAGCGTTGGGGTGATGGTTACATCCAGGGTACAGGCTACGAGGCTTACAACTGGTTTGCTAACATCTCGAAGCGTATCAACTCTAAGCACCAGCTCTCACTCACAGCGTTCGGTTCTCCACAGACTCACAACCAGCGTAAGCCGCTCTATGCAGGTCTTTCAATCAAGGAGTGGGATAAGGTTGCTCAGTGGATGGGCGAGGATAACAAGTATCGCTACAATGCCGTTTATGGTTTTGACAACAACGGTAAGGAGCGCTCTTCTATGACAAACCACTACCACAAGCCACAGATTTCACTCAACCACCAGTGGCAGATTGACCACAAGTCATCACTCTCAACTGCACTCTATGTATCTATCGGTCGCGGTTATGGTTACTCTGGTCAGGGTCGTACATCTGCTTGGAGAAGCAAGTGGAACGGTTCATCTAACGGTACTCTTCTTACTGACTACCGCAAGGAGGATGGTACATTCGACTATGGTGCAATCCAGGATGAGAATGCTGCAAGCGCTACTGGTTCAAACATGGTTATGTCAAAGTCTGTAAACGACCACATGTGGTACGGCTTGCTCTCAACATACACAAACGAGATTCTTCCAGGTCTGGAGCTCTCTGCAGGTGTTGATGCTCGTTACTACGTAGGTAAGCACACCAACGAGATTATCGACCTCTATGGTGGTGACTACTTCATTGACGATGCTGACCGTAAGAATGTAAAGGCTGAGAACAACGCAGCTGCTCTCGATCCAAATTGGAAGAACGAGAAGCTTACTGTTGGTGATATCGTATATCGTGACTACGACGGTCACGTTCACCAGGAGGGTGTATTTGCACAGTTGGAGTACACTAAGGGTCGTCTGAACTCATTCCTCTCTGGTTCATTCTCTAACACAGGTTACTGGCGTGTTGACCGCTTCTACTACGATGCGGCTCACCAGCGTTCTGAGACTATCAACTTCCTCGGCTTTACTGCTAAGGGTGGTGTAAACTACAACGTTTCACGTCTGTCTAACTTCTTCCTCAACCTCGGTTATATCTCACGTGCTCCATTCTTCTCTGGTGGTGCATTCTTGCAGTCAACAACCAGCCACATGACCAACCCTGACGCTGTAAATGAGAAGGTTGCCTCTGTAGAGCTCGGTTATGGTCTTCGCGCTGAGAAGATTGCTGTAAATGTTAACGCATACTACACTCTGTGGATGGATAAATCAGACGTTCGTTCTAAGCTCATGTCAAATGGCGACTACGCACGTGTAAACATGACAGGTGTTGACGCTCGTCACGCAGGTATTGAGGTTGACTTCCGTTACAAGCCAACTCGTTGGTTGAACGTAACCGGTATGATCTCTTGGGGTGACTGGGTATGGTCAAGCGACTCTAAGGGTTACATCTACGACTCACAGGGTCAGCCTATGACTGCTAAGCTCGATGGTACTGTTGCATCAGGCATCATGGCAGAGGATCACGCTTGGATTGAGCTCAAGCAGAAGGGTATCCACGTAGCAGGTTCTGCTCAGACTACTGCAGCTCTGGGTCTTGATTTCTTCCCAATGAAGGGTCTTCGCGTAGGTGCAGACTGGAACCTCTATGGCCGTAACTTCGCAGACTTCTACCTCGGTACAAACCTGGTAACTAACACTGCTGTTACAGTAAACGACCCATGGCAAATTCCTGTAGGTCACCAGCTCGACCTCTCTGCAAGCTACTCATTCAAGATGGGTAAGGTTCGTGCAACTCTCTACGGTAATGTAAACAACGTTTATGACTACAACTACATCATGGACGCACAGTGTGCTACCGACGCTAAGGGTTGGGAGGATTGCTACGCTGTAATGTACTCATTCGGCCGTACATACACACTCCGTCTTAAAATTAACTTCTAATAAAGAACTACGCTATGAATAAGAATATTATCAAATCTCTTTTATCTGTCGCTGCCGTAGCTCTTATGTGCTGTGGTTGTGAGAGCGGCTACTACAACGAGAACTATCTCGATGGATATGAGAACAATGGCGAGATTACAGATGTGCAGAACATTGAGCTTACACTCGATGCTGACCACTACGCTGCCCTCGCTAAGAACAGCACCAACAAGTCTATCGCTCAGGATGAGAGCGAGGAGGCTGTAGCTGCACTTACAGCTGTTGGTAAGAACCACTATTTTGCATCTGCAGATGACGCTGCAAAGTATATCCCTGCATATCTCGAGCAGCTCTACCCTACTTATGACAACGGCTCTGTAGCTCTTGTTACATACACTGCTGCTGTTGAGATTCCTGAGAATGTTGTTGCTATGAACGCTCCTGCTGAGTACACTCTCTCTGAGGCTGACTACCAGACTATCTGGGAGAGCGAGACTGAGTATGTACCTGCTCTTACTCCGGCAACTGTAAGCAAGCTCAAGAACGTACTCCCTACTGAGGGTCTTGAGGCTGGTGACTATATCGCTGTAACCTACAACTACTCAGCTTCTGAGCCTACAACAGGTGAGGAGGAGCAGCCAGGTGAGGGCGAGGAGCCTGCATCACCTTACACATCTGTTCTTGGCACTGCAGCTCTTAACGATGCTGTTGAGGTTAAGGGTTATATCTCTGCTGTATCTTCTCAGGGTCCAATCCTTACTGACAATGGTGGCTCTGTACTCCTCTACAAGACTACCGGTCTTGAGATTGGTGACGAGGTGACTGTTTCTGGTACTATTAGCTCTTACAACTGCGGTTTCCAGATTGGTACTGCTGGTATTACTGTTGAGAAGACCGGTACTACAACTGTTACATACCCTGCTCCATTTGAGATTACAGGTGCTATTGCTGACGAGCTTCTTACTACTCGCACAACTGACGAGTATGCTCAGTTTGTAAAGATTACCGGTACTGTTGCTATCAGCGGTAACTACTACAACTTCAACCTTGACGGTGCAACAACTGCTGTTGGTAGCTTCTACGGTCTTACTGACGAGCAGAAGGCTAAACTTGTAGATGGCGAGAAGACAACTATCTATGGTTACTTCGTATCTATCTCTAAGAGCGGTGGCGCACCTAAGTTTGTAAACTTCATCACTACCCATATCAACGAGACCCCTGCAATCAAGGTTGAGAACAACTACACATCTGTTCTCGGCACTGCAGTTCTTAACGACACTGTGGAGGTTAAGGGTTACATCTCTGCTGTATCTTCTCAGGGTCCAATCCTTACTGACAACGGCGGTTCTGTACTTCTCTACAAGACTACAGGCGTTGTTGTTGGTGACGAGGTAACTGTTTCTGGTACTATCAGCTCTTACAACTGCGGTTTCCAGATTGGTACTGCTGGTATTACTGTTGAGAAGACCGGTACTACAACTGTTACATACCC
>JAZORI010000013.1:0-41488 GCA_045656505.1 Alistipes sp.
CTCAAGCAAGCTTGAACGAGGCTCTATTTGTATTGTAATAGCTTTCAGCTATCCTAAATCCGCAATGTTACTACTCATAATCGTACTCCAGAATGGTTGAGAGACGATTCTTTGATGTTGTGCCTGCCAGGTGGGAGGTAAAGCCGAGGTAGAGCGTCTTTCCGCCATTCTTAATCTGCATGCCCTCCGCCTCTGAGAAGAGGTTTTCGTTGAGGTCGAGCAATCTTTTAAGATTCTCAAAATCTGATACGGCCACAACTCTTGTGCGAGGCTTGAGACGGTTGCCATTATAGTCAAATACCTCGACATAGGCTCTTGTGTCGTCGTTTACGCCACTGCCCGACACGGACTCCAAAGGTTGACCCTCATACCAAAATATCTTGTCGCCATATATCGCCTGACCTTGGAAGCTTGTTGACCAGGTCTTGGTGTAATCCTTCGAGCTGGTGTTGGATGCGATGCGGAATGAGCCGATAGGCTTCAGATTATCCATAACGCGTGCACTGAGGGTTGTCGTGCCTTGCTTGCGTTCGGTGTTTGTACCATCCTCGCCACCCCACATGCGGTTGAGTGTTATGGTCTGCTCCTTGAGAGCCAAAACGGCGTCGAGGTTGTAGATAATGCAGTGGCGTTTGCCGCTTGAGCTTGCCGTTACAAGCATCAGACGATGGTCAAAATCGAGGCTCACCTGCAGGTTGGAAACTGTCCACTTCTTGCCTGTGGTATCTGTATAGCTACCCAAGTAGAAGTTTTCACCAGTGTAGTGCTCAAAGGTGGTTTTTGGCTGGAAACGAAGACGACAGAAGGTCTTGTTGTTGCCATAGTTTAGGTTTTTGCCTGTGCCCGAAACTGTGCCGTTTGAGTTGAGCCACAAAAAGTCCTCGCCACCATCTGTAGCCTGCTCTACGCAGAGGTTTGTTCCGTGACCAAACCAACGGAGCAGCATCTCTTCGCCACTACGTGTGTTATCACCATAAGCACCTCGCCTTACGCGACTTAGCACAACCAGCCACTTGCTGCCTGTGGTTGTATCGCCGGCACACTGACTGAAATATATCCAACCATTCTCGCTCGGATCGTAGAAGTCGAAACACTGCATAACAGTGCCTGGATATCTGAGCTGACGCGATGAAAATATCAGCTGTTCAGAGAGCATGCTGTCTAATCTCCTTGCCCCGGGAGTTGGCTCGGGCTCGGGCTCGGGCTCGGGCTCTGGTGTCGGTTCTGGTTCCGGCTCCGGGGTTGGCTCCGGGGTTGGTTCCGGCTCTGGCTCAGGAGTCTTGAATGGGTCGTAAACGGTAATAGTGGATACTGCGGTAAGTTCATCTCTCCATCTGCAGAGGATTTTAGCCGTACCCTCGCCAACGGCTGTAACTACGCCGTAGTCGTTGATAGTTGCAACAGACTCGTTGGTTGAGAGCCAATCGAAATAGGATGTGTCGCACTTAGTGGTAGGAGAACTTACCACTTTGAGTTGTAGGGTTTTACCAATCTCTATCTTCGCACTCTCGGGCTCGAGTTGCAGTGTCTGAATATCGATTTGCTCCTCGTTTGGCTCAACGCAAGCACAAAGAGTAAATGCCAAACTCCACACGAGCAATTTTAATAGTTTCTTCATATCTAATCCACAAATTTTTTCTGATAAAACAAAAAAAGGACGGTCTTCAGACCGTCCTAAGGTAGCGGGAGTGGGACTCGAACCACACGACCTTCGGGTTATGAGCCCGACGAGCTACCAACTGCTCCATCCCGCGATGTATCTTGATTTGCCGAAGCGAAATCTCATCGTTTGCGAGTGCAAAGATAGTGCAAATTTTTATATCTGCAAAATTTTCGTAAAAAAATATTAAAATATTTTATTTTGTCACGTCTGTTGGTAGTGTAGAGGTGTTAAATACCCCCCCTCTCTCTTCTCTTAGTTTCCGGCCTCGCAGAGGAACTTGATGCGCACAAGGCGAATCTCCTCTTCGGTATATTCATCTCCAAGCTCGTCATAAGCCTCTGCAAGAGAGTCCGACTCGGCATCCTCCTTGAAATAGAGGAAGATGTCATCAACCTTATCCTCGTCCATGTATGTCTCGAGGAAGTAGTTGATATTGAGGCGAGTACCTGAGTTTACGATGGTCTCAATCTCTGTGAGTAGCTCGTCAAACGAGAGGTGTTTAGCTCGGGCGATATCGTCAAAATCCATCTGTCTGTCGATAGACTGGATGATGAAAATCTTGTTATTAGACTTATTTGCCACCGACTTTACGACCATATCCTGAGGGCGGATAATCTCCTTCTCCTCTACATATGCCTTGATAAGGGCGACAAACTCCTCACCGAACTTCTTGGCCTTGCCTGCACCTACGCCTGAGATGTTCTGCATCTCCTCGATTGTGATAGGGTAGTGGATTGCCATATCTGCCAATGAAGGGTCCTGGAAGATGACATATGGCGGCAGGTCGTGCTTCTTTGCCACCCGCTTGCGCAGATCCTTGAGCATAGCGTACAGCTCCTCATCTGCTGCTCCGCCATGTGCAGGGGCGATATTCTTGCTCTCCTCCTCCTCGTAGTCGCGATCCTCGGCGATGCGCACCATAGTCGGGCTATCGATAAACTTCTCGCCAGCCGGGGTGATGGAGATAAGGCCGTAGTTCTCAATATTTTTATCAATAAGACCCATGATAAGGCCCTGACGCACCACTGCGCTCCAGAAGTTGCTGCTCTTCTCGGCACCAACGCCAAAGAACTCGCTGTTATTATGGCCATAGCTCTTGATGATAGCCGTAGTCTTGCCGAGCAACAGCGCGATGAGGTGGTCAATCTTGAACTTGTCACCGATGCTCTTCAGAGCCTCCAGCGCGGTCACAAGCTCCTCGGTAGCGTTTGTGCGAGGGCGAGGGTTACAGCAGTTGTCGCAGTTGCCACAATTGTCCTCAGTGTACTCCTCTCCAAAGTAGTGGAGCAGTGTTCTGCGGCGGCACATGCTGCTCTCGGCGTAAGACTGGGTCTCAAGCAACAGCAGCTTGCCAATCTCTTGCTCAGCAACAGGCTTACCCTGCATAAACTTCTCCAACTTCTGAATGTCCTTATAATTATAAAAGGTAAGGCAGAAACCTTCGCCACCATCACGACCCGCACGACCGGTCTCCTGATAGTAGCCCTCGAGCGACTTCGGAATGTCGTAGTGGATTACAAAACGGACATCCGGTTTGTCAATACCCATACCGAAGGCGATAGTTGCCACAATAACGTCGGCACCCTCCTTGAGGAAGGCATCTTGGTTGTCGGCACGGGTCTGTGCATCCATACCAGCGTGGTAAGGCAGAGCCTTGATACCGTTGGCAACAAGTAGCTCGGCAAGCTCCTCCACCTTCTTGCGGCTCAGACAGTAGATAATGCCACTCTTGCCCTCATTCTGCTTGATAAAGCGGATGATGTCACGATCTGGATCATTCTTTGGACGCAACTCGTAGTAGAGATTTGGACGGTTGAATGAACTCTTGAATACTGTAGCATCTGTCATGCCGAGGTTCTTCTGAATATCCATCTGAACCTTTGGCGTAGCTGTTGCAGTAAGGGTTATGAGTGGAGCTTGACCAATGTCGTTGATGATAGGACGGATACGGCGGTACTCGGGGCGGAAGTCGTGACCCCACTCTGAGATACAGTGTGCCTCGTCAATAGCATAGAACGATATCTTGATCTTGTGCAAAAATGCGATATTATCCTCCTTTGTCAGTGACTCAGGGGCAAAATAGAGCAGCTTGGTCTTGCCGGCAAGCACATCCTCGCGCACCTGCTGCACTGCGTTCTTTGTAAGTGAAGAGTTAAGGAAGTGGGCAATGCCCGGATTGTCAGAGAATGTGCGCATAGCATCGACCTGATTCTTCATCAGAGCGATAAGTGGGGAGATGATAATCGCCACACCATCCATCATCAGTGCAGGAAGCTGGTAGCAGAGAGATTTACCTCCGCCGGTAGGCATAAGTACAAATGTGTCGCGACCCGAGAGCAGGTTGAGGATAACGGCCTCCTGGTTGCCCTTAAATGAAGAGAAACCGAAATGCTCCTTGAGCTTTTGATGTATTAACTCTCTGTCGATCAACTGCTGCGCCATTGTTCTGTAACGTTAATAAGTTTGTCTCTAATCTTCAAAAGATGAAATTCTTACCCAAAGATAGCTATAATTCTCGAAAAAAGCTATAACTTTGTAAAAAAATAATCAAATTTTTTTTGAGATGAGATTATATACCACCGATTTGATCAAAAAATACAAATCACGTACCGTCGTGGATCATGTCTCTATTGACGTGCGTCAGGGCGAGATTGTCGGCCTGCTTGGCCCTAATGGTGCGGGTAAGACCACATCCTTCTATATGATTGTGGGCCTTATCAAACCAAATGGCGGAAGAATCTTCCTTGAGCATGATGATGGAACAGTCGACGAGCTTACAAAACTGCCTGTCTATCAGCGCGCACAGCTGGGTGTGAGCTACTTGGCTCAGGAGGCTTCGGTCTTTCGTCGTTTGAGCGTTGAGGATAATATCCGCGCGGTGCTGGAGATTACAAACTATACCAAGGAGTATCAGCGCCACCGCCTGGAGGAGCTTATTGAGGAGTTCCGCCTGCAGAAGGTGCGCAAAAGCTACGGTAATCAGCTCTCCGGAGGTGAGCGACGCCGTACAGAGATTGCGCGTGCGATTGCTATCAATCCATCATTTATCCTCCTTGACGAGCCGTTCGCGGGCGTTGACCCTATTGCGGTGGAGGATATTCAGAGTATTGTAGCAACACTCAAAAATAAGAATATCGGCGTTATTATCACCGACCACAATGTCGATGAGACCCTCGCCATTACCGACCGAACCTACCTACTCTATGAGGGTAAAATCCTCAAAACCGGTACCGCCGAGGAGCTTGCAGCCGATGAGATGGTGCGTAGGGTCTATTTGGGTAAGAATTTTGAGTTGAAGCGTAATCACCGTTTCGTCTCCTCAGAGGAGTAGTTTGTCGTGATAGCGGCACATTTGCCGCCTTCCTTGTTCTTGTCTTGAAGGTCACATACGCTTTAGTATGCTCCCTCCAAGTCAAAAACAAGAGCGTTGCAACTGCACCACTCTGACGACAAACTGGTTCTTTGTCGTGATAATGCGGATACCTACTTCCGCTAACCCGATTCTCATCAATAGGCAGTACGCTTAGTACAGCCCATCGACTCGAATCGTGCCGAGCGTTGTATCTACCGCATTTTGACAACAAAGAGTCGGTGCAATATATGAAAAAATATCCGCATAGCGGATACTTATAAAAGGCCAATAGCCAACAGCTAATAGCCAATAGCCAATATATGGATAAATCTGTTTCCAAAGGGCGCTTACATGGAGTAGTGGCGCCACCGTGTTCAAAGAGTTATGCGCAGAGAGCTTTAGCTGCTGCTCTGCTTGCAAAGGGTAGGAGTGTGTTGCGAAATATGGATTTTTGCAATGACACTCTCTCTGCATTAAATTGTATTCAGATGCTCGGTGCAAAGGTCGAGCGTACTGACGACCATACGATAGTTGTAGATGGCGGACTTAATCCCCACTCCGATTCGCTATCTGTTGGTGAGTCGGGTCTGTCGGCGAGGTTATTTACGCCGATAGCATCGCTATGCAGTGAGCCGATTGTAATCAATGGTGAGGGTACGCTGCTCTATCGTCCTATGGATATGATGGTGCATCCGCTCAGAGCGTTGGGTGTAGATGTAAGGGATGGCGGAGGTCGATTGCCCATTGAGGTTTGTGGTCCGATGCGAGGAGGTGAGATAGATGTTGATGGTTCTGTCTCGTCGCAGTTTGTGACAGGACTGTTGCTCTCGTTGCCATTGGCTGAGCAGGATACGGTGATAAATGTTGCAGGGGCGGTATCGAAGCCATATCTGGATATGACGATAGACACGGCTGAGAGTTTCGGCGTGGCGATTGAGCATAATGATTATGAGCAGTTCTACATTGCCGGTGGGCAGAGCTATGCCCCGACAGAGTATAATGTTGAGGGCGATTGGAGTGCTGCAGCGATGTTGCTCGTCGCAGGAGCTGTCGCAGGTGAGGTGACGGTAAAGAATCTATCTACGCTCTCAAAGCAGGCCGATGTTGCTATCTGTGACGCCCTTGTGCGTGCGGGAGCAGAGCTTACAACTGAAGGCGATACCGTGACAGCAGCTCACAGAGAGTTGCGCGGTTTTGAGTTTGATGCAACAAACTGCCCTGACCTCTTTCCGGCGCTTGCTACATTGGCAGCCGTTGCAGAGGGTGAGAGCCGAATTGTCGGCACACGTCGCTTAGAGCATAAGGAGAGCAATCGTGCAGAGGCTATCCGTAAGGAGTTTGGAAAACTCGGTATTGAGGTTGACCTCTCGGAGAGCAATGTGATGCGTATCGTAGGCGGTGCGATTACAGGTGGCGTAGAGGTGGAGAGTTATGGTGACCATCGCATGGCGATGACCCTTGCCGTAGCGGCTCTTCTGAGTGATAGTCAGGTGACTATTCGTGGCGCGGAGTGCGTGTCGAAGAGCTATCCCGACTTTTTTGAAACTCTTGAGATGTTGAGAGATGAATAACGGTTTTGGTAATAGATTTAGAGTTGAGATATACGGTGGCTCGCATACTGAGTCGCTCGGTGTTATCATTACAGGCGTACCACAGGGTATTGCCCTTACAGAGGCGGACTTTGAGGCAGATTTGGCACGTCGTCGCTCAGGGGCTAAAGGTACAACTCCTCGCAAGGAGGGTGATGTGCCACATATTGTCCGCGGAGTGGCAGATGGAGTGACTACGGGCGAGCAGTTAGAGGTTGTCTTCTATAACGAAAATAGGCGCTCTGGCGACTATGACCGTCTTAGACTCCACCCACGACCTTCACATGCAGACCTTACGGCTCGACATAAGTATGGAGAGGAGTTTGACCTGCGTGGCGGCGGTATCTTCTCTGGAAGAATGACGCTTCTGCTTGTGGCAGCAGGTGTTGTGGCAAAAAAGATAACAGCTTCGGCCCGATATAGTAGTCGCATAGTCGAGATTGGAGGCCAGAGAGATAGCGCAGCCTTTGATGCTGTTGTTGCAGCGGCGCAGAGGGATGGTGACTCTGTGGGAGGAGTTATCGAGTGTACTGTCGAGGGTGCCGGTAGAGATTTGGGTGAGCCATTTTTTGACTCTGTTGAGAGTGTGGCGGCCCATCTGCTCTTTGCAGTGCCTGCAGTTAAGGGTGTTGAGTTCGGTAGCGGATTTGAGGGTGTTCGTCTGCGTGGTAGTGAGCGTAACGACCGCATTATAGATGAAGATGGGACTACAGCCACAAACCATGAGGGTGGTATAAATGGCGGTATTACAAACGGAAATCCGATAGTGGTCCGCGTGGCAATCAAACCAACACCAAGTATTGCTCAACCGCAACAGACATACAATTTTGCCACACAGAGTGTAGAGCCTCTTACAATCGGCGGTCGTCATGATGCCTGCATAGTGCTTCGTGCGGCGGTAGTGATTGAGGCTGTTATGGCAATTACCCTTGCAGAGCTATCTCTATGACCGTAAGAGAGACCATACTGTCTATCGAAAAGGCTATTGCGCCACTCTATGATGCGCATGAGGCGACAGCTATAGCGCGTCAGGTGGTCTGCTGTAGGTGTGACTATAGCTTCTCTCAGCTTGTTGTCCACTATAATAACGAGTGTCAAATAGGTGATTTACAGACAATTATATCAGAGCTCTCTGCTGGTCGCCCGGTGCAGTATGTGCTTGGAACGGCAGAGTTTTGCGGTCTTGACTTTTATGTGCAGGAGGGGGTGCTGATACCTCGCCCAGAGACAGAGGAGTTGGTCGCTAAGGTTATTGCAGATAGTGCTGCCGGTGCTCGAATTCTCGATGTGGGAACGGGTAGTGGGGCGATAGCTGTCTCAGTTGCGAGGGGGGTTGATGGTGCAGACGTTGTGGCTGTGGATATCTCGGAGGTGGCTCTTGCTATAGCGGAGCGGAATGCTACGAAAAATGGGGCGAGAGTGGAGTTCTGTAGGGCAGATGCGCTCGCAGATATGACACACCTCGGCAAGTTTGATGCAATTGTCTCCAATCCGCCATATATTCCGCACTCTGATATTGCTGCGATGCACAAAAATGTGGTCGATTTTGAGCCGCATACAGCTCTCTTTGTTGCGGATGATGATGCGTTATGTTTCTACCGCTCGATTGCTCAGAATGGCGTTACGATGCTGCGTGAGGGGGGTAGGCTCTACTTTGAGATATATGAGCATTTTGGAGCACAGATAGCGCGTATGCTCGAGCAGCTTGGATATAAGGATATTGTCGTTGCAAAGGATATCTTCGGAAAGGAACGAATGGTATGGAGCAGAAGGTAAAGCGCACAAAGACCCCTGAGCAGGCACTTGCCTCATTGATGAATCTTGCTGCAAAGAGCGAGAAGTGCAGTGCCGATGCTCTCCGACTTATGAGGGGCTGGGGCGTGGCAGAAGGTGATGCACAGAGGGTGTTGCAACGCCTTATCTCAGAGCGATTTATAGACGATAGCCGTTATGCGGCGGCCTTTGTGCGCGAGAAGATAAATCTCAGTGGTTGGGGTGCCTATAAGATTGCAGCAGCCCTGCGTAGAAAGGGTATAGATGGCGCGACTATAGCTGCGGCGATGGCTGAGAATGGCGATGTAGATATGTCAGATCGCCTGATGCAGTTGCTTGAGCGCAAGGTGAGGATTACAAAGGCGAAAAATAGCTCGGATTTGCGAGCGAAGCTCTTCCGCTATGCTGCGGGTCAGGGGTATGACTTCTCGACTATCAAGCGGTGCGTGGAGAGGGTTGTTAAGGTTGATGAACAATGGGAAGATATAGATTTTTGATACTCTTTGCGGTGCTTTCAAACGCCGTTTTTGCATATAACTACCCGATAAAGGGTGTTAAAGGGCTCCACTCGGCATCGTTTGCCGAGATGCGCCCCGACCACTTCCATTCGGGCGTCGATATTAAGACCGATGGACGTCAGGGTAAAGAGGTTGTGGCGGCGGCAGATGGATATATCTCGCGCATCAGCCTCTCTGTCTATGGCTATGGCCTTGCTGTATATGTTGCCCATCCGAAGTTGGGAACAATGACGGTCTATGCCCATCTCTCGCGCTTTGAGAGGTGTCTGGATGCCTTTGTGAAGAACTACCGATATGAGCATGAGGTCAATAGTGTAGATATCTGTTTTGAGCCGATGGAGTATCCTGTCTCGGCGGGAGATATTATCGGCTATTCAGGAAATACGGGTAACTCTTTTGGCCCGCATCTGCACTACGAGCTGCGCAATGCGGCAGGTACGCATACATATAATATCGTTCGTCAGAAACTCTTCAGACCGGAGGATAAGGTTGCGCCACAGTTGCTGAGACTGCACTATATAGAGGTCGATACCCTCGATGGCGTGGCGGTTGAGGCTCCAATCAGAAGCTTTGCGCTGAAAAAGGGCGGTGATAAATATACGGTGCAGGGGGCGGTAAGCGTGGGCAGAAGTGGATACTTTCTGCTTGAGTGCCGTGATAGACAGACAGGTAGTGGAGCGAGCCGTTTCGGTATATATCGTGCGCAGCAGTGGGTGGATGGCGTGAAGAACTTTGAGTATCGCATGGATGGCTTTGCCTTTGCCGATACCAGGACATGCGACCTTGTGAGCTACTATGCCTTGCAACGAGATGCTAAGTGCGAGGTTATCCGCCTTGCAAAGATGGATGCTGCGCCAGCATACCTCTATCCCGTAGTTAAGAGCCGCGGAGCTGTTGGGGCGGTGGCTGCACAGAGACGTGATGTGGCTGTTGAGGTTGAAGATGATTGCGGAAATAGAGCTAAACTGCACTTTGAGATTGTCGGCAAGAGCGATAGCCAGCTCTTTACGGCTGTCAAAGATGCTACGGCAGAGATTTGCGGTGCGGGCAGAGGCGTTATGCTCACAGATAGGGGCGTGAGTGCCTATGTCGGCAAGAATGCACTCTATCAGCCGAGCTTCTGTAGTGTGGCGATGAGCGCTGAGACTCCGAAAATCGAAGGTGTTGAGGTGCTATCGCCAAAGTGTACCGTCCTTGATGAGAATGTGCCACTCAATGGCTGTATTACCGTCTCTATTGCCGCACTCGTGCCCCAGTGGCTACAGTCAAAGTGCTGCGTGGCGGTCAAAGGACGCAAGGACCAATATCACTACGGGGGCGGTTACTATCTGGGTGGTCGTCTCTACTATAAGAGCCGTAAGGCGGGCGAGATGGTCGTTGTCGCTGATACTACAGCCCCTGAGATTAAGCCCAATTGGCAGAGTGGCGCAAATCTACGCTCTGTAAATCGAATCTCGTTCACTGTCAAGGATAACTTCTCAGGCGTTAAGAGCTACGAGCTGTGGATTGATGGCCAGTGGCGAACTCTCAACTACCTGCCTCTGCAATCGACACTCTATCATGTGTTTGATGCCCCATTTGCAGCAGGAACAAAAACAACCCACACCCTCCGTCTGCGTGTTACGGATGGCGTGGGTAATGTAGCAGTGTTTGAGGACTATTTTACCAGGTAAAACCGACACCGAATTTCAGACCTGCGTCTAGATTGTAAAGTGGTACAGATGCTCCAATATCGACCATTCTGCCACCTTTCAGACGTAATGCAACTCCTATTTGTGGCTCTGCATAGGCGAAGATGTGGAAATCATTTTCAACTGCTGTATTGCCATACCCTTGCGGGATATATCCTTTATAGAAGCCTCCACCTAAATTTACAGCTACAAATGGAGATACTCTGCGGTCGAGAATGTTTGTGCGTAAGTGAATGTATATAGGAACTCTGATAGCACTACGACTCTCTCCCATGGAGGTTATATGCTTAGGAAAGTGTGAATATGTCACGCCTTTGGCTTTTCGCTATTAGCTTTGTCCGCTAAGGGCGGACTAAATATAATCCACTTAAAGGCCAACAGCTAATAGTCAATAGCAAAAAACCGCCTAACAAATTACATGTTAGGCGGACTTTTAGATAATTATCTTTATTACAGCTCTGTCTTCCACAGACCGTGGAGGTTGCAGTACTCATATACTGCAATTGGCTTTGAGGTGCAGGTGCAGATGATAGCCTCAGGCTTATCTTTCAGGTTTACGCGGATACCGCCATCCTCAGTCTCGACATAGATGAATGAGATGTGGTGCTCTGGCAGCATTGGGTGTGGTACGCTGCCGACCTCGACTTTGATTGTATTCTCGCCAATGTGAGTAACTACCGGGATGTGCTTCTCGCCACTCGCCTCGACGGTGTTGGGAATCAGCTCCTCCATCTTCTCACCACAGCATACTACCGGTACGCCTGAATCTACTACTTTCTCTATTACATTACCGCAGTGGCGGCACTTGAAAAACTTTGTTGCCATAATTTCGTGTGTGTTATAGGTTGTTTTTATCTGTTACTATGTTTTTTATTCTGCACTCTTTGCCAATGGAGAGGCTTGAGTGTAAACTCTTGCTGCAAGCTCTTTGTCGAGTTGATACATGCCATACTTGTTGCCCTCGACGGACTCTACCGCAAATATCTTGTCGCGTGCAGACTCCTCCTCTTCAACCTGCTCGTTGATAAACCATACCAGCATGTTTGACGATGCAAAGTCCTTATCCTCAGCGGCAATGGCTGCCAGGTTGTTGATCATGCTTGTTACCACCTTCTCGTGGAGCAGAGTCTCCTGGAACATCTCCAGTATAGAGCTCCACTCAGTCTGCACGGGCTTAATTGGCTTGAGCGTTACCTTGGCGTCGCGAGAGTTGAGATAGTTCATCAGTATGCGTGCGTGGTCTTGCTCCTCGAGCCACTGAATATAGAACCAATTTGCTACGCCTCTAAGACCCTTTGCCTCAGCGTCCATAGACATCGAGAGGTAGAGGTATGCCGACCATAACTCGGCGTTAATCTGCTCATTAATTGCTGCGTGTAATTTTGTGCTCAACATAGTGGTACGGTTTTAAGGTGTTATGGTTTTATAAAAGGTTGTCCAACATCTTTTTAAGCTGCTCTTTTGGCATCGCACCCATTGTTCTCTGAGGCTGGCCATTCATCGGGATAAAGTAGAGGGTCGGAATCGAACGGATGCCAAATGCGTTGGCTAACTCCTCCTCGCTATCTACATTTACTTTGTAGATATCCACCTTGCCTGCATACTCCTCTGACAGCTCTTCCAATATCGGTGCCAAAGCCTTGCACGGGCCACACCATGCGGCGTAAAAATCTATAAGTGCCGGCTTGTCGCCCAAAAAGTTCCAGTTGTTCTCAATCTGCTTTAGGTCGGCTACTCTTCTCTCGAAGCCACCCTTTGTTAAATTTATAGTTGCCATAATATTATCGTTTTTCTGTTTGCTACTGCAAAGATAATGCAACTTTTTCTATTTGTCAAATTGATATTTTTTATAACGCTATAACTTAAAACTATATTAATGTTGTAGTACTCTATCTCCGGCGTGTTTACTTTTTGTTCTCCTTGAATCCGAGGAGGGTGAGGATTAGTAGGGTCATGGTGGCGTAGAGGATTGCGGTGGTGGTGTCGCTGATTCTTACCTCGGCAAAGCCGATGCCTTGCTCGACAGACCACGCTACGACTCTGTTCTGCACATCTGCGCACCACTCGGCTGCTTGCAGCACTATCTGCGCTGCAGGTTGTGGTGCAATCAAGGCGAGGAGCGAGCTGATGATGATTATCTGCGCCGAGATAAGTGCGAGTGGCGTAACGAAGATAGATAGGGTAGAGATTACGCCAAAGCTGTTTGATATAAGTGGCATTGTCGCCAAGACGCAGACGGTCGATATTACTATGCCATCCATAATCGGTTTTGCCGCACCGCGGAATCGGAGCATCGAGTTGATAGGTTGCCCGACAAAAATAATCGCCAGAACGGCAATAAATGAGAGGCTGAAGCTCAACTCAAAGAGCATCGTGGGCGAGAATGCCAGCATCACAAACGCTGCCGTACATATCGAATTCTCCTGCGAATACCTGCTGCGTGTAAGGTGGGAGAGTTGCAAGACGGAGAACATTATTGCGGCTCGTATCGCGCTTGTCGGATATCCACATAGCGCAACATAGAGCCAAATAAGGAGGACGACGATGCTTGATCTGACGACATTCCCTCGCCACATAAAGCCCAAAGGGAGGAGCAGAAGGTTGAGGAGCATAGCCACCATACCCACATGCAATCCCGATACGGCAAGTAGGTGCGAAACACCGCTATATGAGTACTTGTCGCGTATTTGGTTGCTATTTATCATCTTTGCGCCCAGGCTGAGCGATATAGCCACATCTCGCCCCGTACTCTGTGGTAGAAGCGTGCTCAATCGCTTGACTGCCCAGCTATGGAGTCGCACTCTGTTGGCGGGACGATGCTGCAGCACGCGATGTTCATTTATGGTTACTCTACCCGAAAAGCCTTGCCTTGTCATTGAGCGGGCGTAACTGCTATTTTGGGGTGGAAAAGGCCTTACTGCAGCCCTGACTACGACAATATCTCCGCACCCGACTCGTGTAAGCGAATCTGTTGTAACTCTCACCTTTGCACGGCAGCGCTTGCCACTGCACTGCAACACCTCTGCCGTATGGGTAGCAAAACGGCCATAATCTGCGCCATCGTCAGTTATGCGCATAACCATTCTCTGTTCCACGCCTTGAGGCAGGCTGTCGTATGACCTGATATTGTAGAGCAATGCGCCCATCGCAAGTATAGCAATTGCGATAGCTCGCCCTCGCCACAATGATAGCAATATAGACAATATAAGGAGCGCAACCCATAGCAGGCTCGGAACGCTCCATGCTTGCGCAATGACAATGCCGATGATAAGCGAAACTGCCATCACCGCCATAGGCATTGAGTCCAATCGGCTGCGTATATTGTCTGTCGAGAAGGTTAGCATATTACAAAATTAGGTTTTTACCCTCATATTTGCAACTGCTGAGGTATAAAAAAGGGAGTGCCCAATAAATATTGGACACTCTCCACACAACATAATCAAACAATTTCTTACTAACCTTTCCTTACTTACTTTTCCTTGCTTTTTCTTACTCCTTTATTTTACGTTTTTAATTAATATTTTAGTCATCAAATCCTATCATCTCACCATTGAGCGAGAAGAGCAGCTCCAATCCATTCGTGAGCTTCACCTCGTACTTACGCGAGCCACGCTCAATCTTGATGTAGTGAGCATCCGGATAGTTCGCCTTCACATACTCAGTAATCTTAAGGGGCAACATAGTCGCAGCTACGCCCGAACGGCGATTGGTAATCTCGGTCCACTCACCTCTGCCGTCAAAGTCGATCTCGGTGCCATCTACAAGCTTCACCTCGTAGTCTGTGTCCAAAACATCGCGCTCAATATTTGCCGATGTAACCAATGAATCAGCGAAGTGTGTCTTCAAAAAGTCCAATGCCACTCTAGGCATGTGGCCAATGTTTATCTGTCGCTCGTTAGCCTGCGCCGCAAAGGCAAAAGCGAACAAAAACGCGGTTATTGCAATTATTCTTTTCATAGTTTAAAGTTTTAAGTTATTTTTCTGATAGCAAAGTTAATACAAATTTTATAGAAAACAACAAAAATCTGTAATTTTTTTCACATTTTTTAACGAAAAAATCGTAACTATCTCATAATCAACGCTATTTTCTCAACTATTTTTTAGCAACTCAAAGGCATAAATCAGGTATTTTGTGTAAAACTTGGAGTTTGTTTTATTCTGATAGTCTATTATATAAAAGGTATATGAATCGAGCGGCAGGATGACGCCAATTTAGAGGTGTGGCAAAGCGATATGTCCTATTTTGTTGCAGAAAAAGAGTATTTTTCAGAATATTTTGCTATATTTGTAGTTAGTTTGTCGAATATGGCCTTGTCGTATTGGGCAAAATGGAGTTGTTAAAAACACTAAATCATTTATAATTTATTAAAATTTACATTACATTATGGAAATGAAAGAACAATTAGAGGGTTTGAGCGATCTGACCATCAATTTTGGAGAGGGAGGAATGATGATTGTAAATTTCATCCTTGCTTTTGTGATGTTTGGTGTCGCTCTGGGTATCAAAACATCCACATTCAAGGAGGTATTTAAGAAACCTAAGTCGGTTATTGCCGGTGTGTTTCTGCAGTGGGTTGGTCTGCCTGCAGTTACATTTGCTGTAGCCCTTGTGCTCAATCCGTGGATTACACCGATGATTGCATTGGGTATGATTCTGGTGGCGTGCTGTCCGGGTGGTAACATCTCGAACTTTATCTCGTCACTCTCTAAGGGTAATGTGGAGTTATCTATCTCTATGACGGCTATTACTACCGCATTTGCACCGATAGTAACGCCGTTTAATTTTTGGTTGTGGGGCACGCTCTACAGCCACTTTGCTGAGGTGCATAACGATATCCCGATGTTGGATATTCCGTTCTTGCCAATGCTTGAGCAGATTATGCTGTTGCTCGGAGTGCCGATTGTGGCGGGCCTTATCTTTGCAAAGTATTTTCCAAAAGCTACAAAGAAGATTACAAAACCGGCGCAGGTGCTCTCTATCCTGCTCTTTATCGGCATGGTGACAGTTTCGTTCTCGCAGAACTGGCAGATCTTCCTTGATAATATCATCTACGTATTCTTCATCGTTCTGTTCCACAACGCGTGTGCACTCGGTACCGGATTTTTTGGTGGTCGTCTGCTCAAGTTGCCGGAGAAGGATTACCGCTCACTTACTGTTGAGGTGGGTATTCAGAACTCGGGTTTGGGCCTTGTTATGCTCTTCAATCCGGCAATCTTCCCGCCAGAGATTTGGCACGGTCACTACGGTGGTATGCTCCTTGTAACTGCTTGGTGGGGTATCTGGCACATCGTTTCGGGACTATCTGTTGCATTTCTGTTCCGAAGAAAGCCGCTTGCAGAGTAATCTAACACTACTTGTCAAACACAAATCGCCTAAATTATGGCAAAAGAGAAGAAAATTCAGGATTTCGATTTCCTATATTGGTTCTTACGCTACTACGTAGATTTGGTTATCAGACTCTCTTATCGTAATGTTCGATACGTCGGTCTTGATCGCATCCCTAAGGATGGAGCTGTTATCTATGCGCCAAACCACACCAACGCCCTTATGGATGCGCTGGTAATCCTTTCGATGGATCGTAAGCCAAAGGTCTTTGTTGCTCGTGCAGATATCTTCCGCAATCCTAAGTTGGCAAAGGTTTTGGCTTGGCTCAAGATTATGCCGATTATGCGTATGCGTGACGGATATGATGAGGTTAAGAAGAATCAGGAGATCTTCGAGAAGGCTGTTGATGTTCTTCGTGACAAGGTGCCGTTCTGTATCTTCCCGGAGGGAACGCATCAGGCAAAATACTCATCGCTGCCACTCTCAAAGGGTATCTTCCGCATCGCCTTCCAGGCGCAGGAGCTTATGCCTGATATGCCGCTCTATATCGTGCCGATAGGTATTCGATATGGAAACTTCTTCCGTTTCCGCTCAACTATCCGTATGCAGGTGGGCGATCCTATTAATGTGGGTGAGTTCCTTGCTGCTCACGGTGATGCAACACAGGCCGAGCAGATGCTTGAGATGAAAGATGTGCTTGCCGAGAGAATGAAGAGATCGATCTTCTACATTCCAAACGACGAGAACTACGATGCTGTCTATGAGATTTGTGCTGCCGTAGTTAAGCAGCAGGCTAAACTCTACAGAGAGAAGGGTGAGAACAAACTCGATGCTCACTTTAGAGTGAATAACATTACCGTAGAGCAGATTGAGCAGCTCAAGAGCGAGAATCCAGACCTTGCAGCTGAGCTTTTGCAGCTGGGTAAGGAGGCCTCAGAGCGCAGAAAGGCTAAGCACATAAGCCTTGCATCGGTATCTGTTCGCTTCCCGATATTCTCGCGTATTCTTAAAACGCTGTTTGTACTGCTGTCACTTCCATACAGCATTCCGGCATCAATTTTGACCTTGCCGACTACAGGTCTATGCAGCCTGATATTCAAAAAGCTCAAGGATTATGCCTTCCGTAATTCTATCAGATTCTTCATCAATCTAATCGTTTGGCCGATATTGATGATAATCTACTCAGCTATCACCTATGCCGTTCTGCCTTGGCAGTGGGCTCTGCTGGTGACACTTGCTATGTTGCCTGCGCCTATCGTGGCTCAAGAGTGCTGGCGATTGCTCAGACTCTTCGCCTCAGACTTTAAGTTGTTGGCAGATAGCGATTTGAGAGCTAAGTATCGTCAAATTAGAGAGATTTTAATTAAAAAGTAAAAACCATGAAACTAAGATATTTTGTAACTTTTATGCTCGCACTGTGTGCTGTTTTGAGCGTAGAGGCTAAGGATGATAAGACAACAGAGCAGAGTGCTCAAACAACAAACAAGAAGGAGATTGTCAAGACCGGCTATAACTTCGGTCCTCTGCCAGCTGTGGCATTCGATGCAGATAAGGGCTTCCAGCTCGGTGCACTGCTCAATATCTACGACTTTGGTGATGGTAGCACCTACCCAAATACCCGCCAGCAGTGGTATATGGAGGCATCTTTCTTTACAAAGGGCTCTCAGCAGTATGTAGTTTCGTATGACAACCGCTTCCTTATTCCGGGTGTGCGTTGGTCGTCAGCGCTGACCATCTTTAACGATAAGGCGATGGACTTCTATGGCTATAACGGCTATATGTCATACTACGATTATGAGGCTGTGGCTGCAGGTAAGGATAAGACGAATGAGGATATGTATATCTACACTCCAAAGTATCGCCTTAACCGCCTTGCTATCCTGCTCAAGAGCGACTTTATCGGCAATATTTGGAAGAATAAACTCTTCTGGGAGGCTGGTTACCACTTCAGCTACTTCAAGCAGGGTGCAATCAACCGCGAGAAGATTAATAAGAACAAGGCGGAGCATAAGATGTTCCCGGATAGCGAGAAGACCCTCTTTGAGCAGTATCGCGAGTGGGGTCTTATCTCTGACAAGGAGGCTAACGGCGGATTGAACAGCACTGTTCGTCTGGGTCTGCTCTTTGATACCCGTGATAAGGAGGGTGCTCCATCACGAGGCGTATGGGCTGAGGCTCACCTCATTGCTGCTCCGAAGTGGCTCGGCACAACCAATCCGTACTACCGCTACTCAGCTACCTTCCGCCACTATATTCCTATTGTGAAGAACGATATCCTTACAATCGCTTACCGTCTTAACTATGAGGGTTGCATTGGTGGCAGCTCTCCATACTACGTCACCCCATATCTCACCACTATGGGTCCACAGTATGACAGAGATGGTATGGGTGGCTACCGCACTGTTCGTGGTATTATGCGTAACCGCGTTCAGGGTCTTGATATGGCATCTTACAACGCCGAGATTCGTTGGCGCTTTGTCAATTTCACACTCTGGAAGCAGAATATCGCCTTCGGTTTGAACCTCTTTAGCGATGGTACTTGGGTGACCAGAGGTTATGATATGACATTCAAGGGCGAGGAGAAGTATCGCGCAGAGTATGAGGAGTATATGGCAAAGGGTCAGACAAAGGATATCCCGCACATCACAGCAGGTGCAGGTCTGCGCTTTATCATGAATCAGAACTTTATCGTCGCCTTTGAGTATGGTATGCCAGTGGGCAAACTCCGCCAGCAGGATGGCAAGGGTGCATTCTACATCAATACCGGATACCTGTTCTAAAGTCATTAGTCTTATAGACAAAACCAACCGAGTCCGACTAATAAACATGTTAGTCGGACTCGGTTTTTCTGTTTGTCAAGATGTGAAAGCACTATCGCTATCTTTGGTTGCAGATAGGGGTGTCGAGGTAGCTTGTACGGGTGTTCTCTGTCACGTCATTTGAGTCGATCAAATATATAGAGAGCTCGCCTGAAGAGTTGGTGTTAAAGACGATACTCTTGTCGGCTACAATCTCTGCATTTGGTAGTGTTGCACGTAGCTGCTTATAGTCAATAAAGCTTGCTGTGTTGTCATATGAGATCCACCACTCACCGGCGTTGTATCCGCTATCGTAGAATGAAGTTAAGATAGACGATTGTTTGCCCACGTTTGTCCAATTGCCGATATAGTATGTATATAGGTCGCTCATAAATAGGGCTCCATCTACAACGAAGTCAAATGTGTAGTAGCTCTTCTTGTTTCGGCTACTGCCATCCTCAGAGTAATCTTCTGTGCGAAGAAGTTCAACGGAGGTCATCTCGATAACCGGTTTTCGATTGTAGGAGAATGTGATATCGGAGATAGCTGCAAGAGCTGTACCTGAATCTGTTGTAAGGGATATGGTGAATTTAGAACTCTCGGCTCTATAGTTGTTATAGTCGATGTATAGGCTCGATTTTGGAATGTCGATAACAGCTGTAATCTTGTCGCCTGAGACTACGATGTCTTGGGAGTATGCATCTATACTGCCGTTGCTGTACTTGATTTTGAGGGTCGAGCTATTTAGGACTCCAGTAATATTCATGCTGACAGTGTAAGATATAACATCTTCAGCGAAATAGTAGTCTAATACCTCAAAATTGGCAATCTTCAAGTTGGTATATGCAAAGCAACCCATATTTACTTTGTTAATCACATCTCCATTGTCGGCGAGGTGGTATAGCGTCCAGCTCTTTGTCTGCAGGATGTAGGGGTTGCTATCTGCGCGTTGGTTGAATGCCTCTAACGGAATGGCAACGTTGCCGCTGATGGTCTTTGTGTTGTCGCCGCGAATGCCTGTAATAGGTACAGCATAGTCGTAGTCATCAGCCTTTAGGAAGAGGTTGAAGTTAGAGTCTCCTACATTCTGATGAATCAGCAGGTCAAAGGTTATCTCAATGTCGTAGCAGACCATGCCCTCTTTTACGGTATAGTCGTTGCTCGCAATTGCAAGAATGATTTTCGGAGTGTTGGCTACTTGTGTAAACTGTTGGCAGTTCGCAGTGGTGAGTGCGAGAAGAGATACCAATATTTTATATATAGTGCGCATAGTCATTATAGTGCAAAACCGATTCCGAAGTTGCCAACAAATCCGAAATTACGTATCCAAATAGTGCCGGCAGTGATTGAAAATCCATCAATGTTGAGTATCAGGCCAGCCTCAAAGGCTAAACCTTTGTAAGAGTCTTCAACAGAGTAGATATAGTCGTAGTGATTATTTGTCATCGGGTAGTAGAAGGTATCTCTCATGGCATATCCTGCACCAAGATAGAGGTATATCGGACGAGATAGCTTGCTGATCAGACCCGCAGTTGCAGCAGCAAATGAGGCATCACGCTTGCCAGACTGCCACCAAGATTGCCCATTAGTGTCGATAGATTCAATCTCTTTGTACTTCTGGCTGTTGAATAGGTGGCTACTCGCCATGCCCTTCGCATACAATCCAACTCTGTTGCACCAACCGAGCATCAGTCCATATGCAGGACTTACCTGCTCAATGTCGGGTATGGCTATCTGCGCCGAGAGGAGCCACTTGCTGTCGTAGCGTTTATCTCCACGCTTCATCCGTAGGTACATCTCGTGCTTTAGAGGGGCGTTGATGGTGTTAAAGCCGACATATTGAGCAGTGATGCGGTTTGAGTTATCTGTCGTTTGCAGTGTAAATGTTCCATCCATAGCCGTTACGGTCGAGCTAACCTGATTGTTAGCACCCTTTGAGGAGATGCGCGCACCAGGGATAGGGTTGTTGTACTTGTCAATAACAATACCCGTTACAATGGTTTGTGCAGTCACAGAGAGGTTACAACAGAGTAGTAATACAAGAGTTAATGCTACTTTTACTATGAATTTCATCACTTTGTCACTTTATTGTAATTGAAAAGCCCCTCCCGCGCAAGCTTATAAGAGGCTTGTATATGCCTTACGATACTACTAAATCCAGAAACCGATACCTACGTTGCCGTAGAAACCGTCCGCAGGAGTGTAGATGCAACCACCAGAGAGGTTGAAGCCTCTAAACTTGAACATCAAACCTCCATCAATGGCTATAGAGCGGTAAGAACCAACCTCTGTGTGAACAAGGTCGTTCTGTCCAATAAATTTGTGATAAACATCTTTCCAGTTGTATCCAGCACCAGCATAGAGGTAGAGAGGACGGAAGAGTCTTACCATAAGACCACCGGTGACAGATGTGTAACCGAAGTCACGCTTACCAATCTTGCCATCAATAATATCGTAGTAACCCCATGCGAAGTACTTCTTCTTGTTGCGATTGTAGTAGAGCTCGGTAGTTGTTACCTTTGCATAGAGACCAATCTTGCTGCTCCAACCACCCATAATACCGATTGCAGGCTTAAACTGGCTCTTGTCTGGCTGTACGCCCTGCAGAGAGAGGAACCAGTGGTTGCTGAAGTTGAGATTGTACTTCTTCAGTTTGATATGCATCTCAGGAGTGACATGCTTGTTTACGTTACGATAACCTCCGTAGAGAACGCGAACGCTCTTGAGCTTTCTGCTTGCAGGGAGGGCAAATGTTCCATCAACACCCGTTACTGCAGAGACAAAGTGCTTCTTTGACGTACCCTTACGTGATATGAGCACGCCCGGGATAGGGCTTTCGTACTTATCAACAACGATACCGGTCACAAGGTCTTGAGCTGTTGCTACATTGGTCTGCGCTGCTACAACAATAGCAATGGCAACCAAAACTATTTTTGCTATATGTTTCATAATCTACTATTTTTTATTTCTAAGTTTGAGCGTTTGCCAAACGGCCATCAGCTGGTGTGATGGGTTGACCTGCGGATTCTGCTCCTTGTTGTTGACGCGGATAGAGTTACGCTTAACATTCTCTTTGAGATAGTCGCCAAGCTCGCCAAGTGTTACATCTCCCTTTGACTCCTGCAACTTCTTGAGCAAGAAGTATGTAAACATACCGTGCGACTTCTCCTTATACGGCATCGCAGTCTCATCACTCGATGTTGCCGAGAAGATAACCATGTTTCCTACTGGTGCGGCAGGCTTAGCCTTAAGGGCTACGGCACGAGCACCGGCAAACATAGTTCCGCCATCACGGGTAGCACCACTGTAGCAGGCATCAAGGAAGACGGTGATGTTTCCTGCATTAGTTCCGCCCAACTCTTTGTACAGCTCGCTCATCTTAAGACAGGTTACAGGCATTGTGCTTACGCCATCCTTTGGAACAAGATATGCATCCAGTGTACTCTCGTCAGGTACTCCGTGACCAGAGTAGTAGAAGATGATATTCATGTCGTTTGGATTGCTATATGTGCTTGCATACTGCTTAATCTTTGCAATCTCCATGCGGATGTTGTTCAGTGTTGCATCCTCGCGGTACATGATGTTCTTCTTAGGGATACCGAGTGTGAGCTCGCAGTACTCTGAGAATGTGTGGCCGTCATTAATTGCATTTGGTACGGCAGCAACCTCATCATAGTGCTCGTTACAGATAATGAGCGCATATGTGTTGTCCTGAACGATAGTTGTCTTTGGTATGTTGTTATCCACATCCGACTGACCGAGGGTGATGTTCTTCTTCTCGATTACCTGCTGATTGCTCTTGCGTGCAAGCTGATTAGGGTCAAAGTCGCCTGTATCAACGGTAATCTCAACCTGAGCATAGTTGGCTGCATTCTGGTCGTTGTAGATGTACTGCTTACCTGCAGGGGTCTCAAATGTGAGCTGCGCAATGGCAATCTTATTATTAACCACCTTATATACAGGGTTTTTGAACTTCATACCAGCCCAACTCTGCATAAATACCACAGCCTCTTTGTTGTTGGTGTTTGGTACGGCAAGAACAATATCTCCATACTCAGTCCTGATAAGGAATGTACCGTGGTCGGCATCGTATGGGTCGAGGGTACTGTTGCGAATCTTGCTCAGACTTGCATAGGTCTCGATGTAGTTCTTCTCAGCTTCCGCATTCCACTGCTTCTGCATGGCGGTAACATTCTCCTTGCTACAACGCTTTGTGTACTCCTCAGTGGTCTCGAATTGGTCTTTCTCCTTCCACTTGTCGAACTTGCTCTGGATATACTTGCGAGCATACTCCTGATAGTCGGCAATAACCTTGACATTGTCTGTGCCGCCTACATGAGCCTGCTGTCGTGCAAGTGCTGCCGCCTCGCGCTCCTTGTCAAGACCCTCTGCTGCCATAAATGCAGGGCCGGCGTAATCCTCCAAAGAGATAGGGTTGCCTCCGAGGGCTAGGATTCGGCTGTTTGTAGTAGCAAGGCTTCGCTCCTCGCCAAGTGTCGCATATACAGATGCAAGAGAGTTGAGCATTGCCAAGTCATCAGGCTTTGTGTTGATGACATTTGTAAGGTGAGGGATAGAGTTTCTGAAGTAGTTCAGACCGGTCTCGTAAATCTTCTCGGCATCCTTCTTGTTCTCAATGCTCTTACTTCTGTTGATATACATCGAACCCAAGTTGTAGCAGTTGCGGGCAAGACCCTCAACGGCCTGCAGTGACTGAGGACTGAGCTCGTAGAACTTTGTATAGGCACCATGAGCCTTCTCGTAGTTCTTGTTATCCTCATAGAGCTTCGCAAGATTCCAAACGATGTTCTTGTCATTCGGATTGAGCTCACGAGCCTTAGTCAGATAGCCCTCCATCTGCGAAAATTCTCCACTTTTTCGACAGATGTTGCAAGCCTGATTGTACAACTTTAACAGGATGTTAGGGTCTGTGCCGAGAGAGATAGCCTTATCGATTGTTCTCAGAGCCTTGTCATACTCGCCTAATGCCTCATAAGAGAGGAATATGTTTTGCAGAGCAACAAATGTCTTCTGGTTGACGCTATGTGTCAACTCTAGGTACTTAGAAGAGTACTTTATGGCATTGTAGTAGTCCTTGGTCAAAAATGACTTCTGAGCAGCATTTGAGATAAAGTATCCGGCGTATAGATTTCTGAATGAGCCATTCTGACCCATATTCATGTTGAGCAGGGTCTCTCTATACTTTGCCATAGGCTCCATCTCGACAATGTCGCAAACTGCACGGAAGATATCTGCGGCAACTCTGTGTGTGGCTGTCTGATAATAGATTGCTCCATTAATCAGATATGTCCACACACTGCGCATAGTGTCCTGGGTCTCCAAAAACTCTGCGGTATTTGGGTTTAGACTCTCCAAGAGACTCACGCACTCAAGGTAGCAGTTGTAAGTTGTCTCATAGAGCAACTCTTTTTGGCCACTACTATTTAGCTGCACCATCTGATTGTAGTACGTACGCATCTGGGATACTGACTGGCAGTATCCTGACTCTACGTGCAGCACAGAGATGAGGGCAACAAGAATAGTTATAATCTTTTTCATTTTTAGAATACGTTCAAGAACTTGAATTCGATTGTAATACGACGATACTCACCACCTGCCTGCTCTGCAATCTTGATGTTGTAGATATACTCTGCATCCATCTGCTGAAGAGTGGTCAGATCCTTGTTGATATACTCCTTCAGACCTGCGGCGCGGAGCAATGCGAGCTGGTTGTTGTCGGTAATACCGCTGCTCTTGGTGACAGTCACATTCTGGTTGAGGTTGCCAATAGGCTGAGCAACAAAGTCGCCATAGCAACCATCATAAGGGATGCCCTTGAGAATCTTCAGACGGTCAGCCATACCGGTGATAGATACCTGTAGCTTAGCACCCGGCTTGATATACTGAGCAAACTCGTTCTCAAACGCGGTCTTGATAATCTGGCACATAGACTTTGCAGCGCCTGAACGCTCTGTGTGGTACTCACCCGGTGTGAAGTCCTCCTGAGCAGAGTACTCTGCAGCAACGTCATACTGGAAACCGATGTTGTAGTCGATAATCTTGTTGCCGGCCTCATCCTTACGGGTCTCTACGTTGGCATCTACCTGAATGTTGGTGTTGTTGGTAATTACGTTCTTATTCATCGCCTCGGCAACTACCTCCTGCTTAATCTCCTCAAGCTTAAGCACCTCCTCGTTGTGGATAAGGACAACGTCAACAGGTACAAAACCCTCTTCGTTCTCCATATACTTGAGTGACTTGCGCTCCTTGTTGTTGAAGTTATAGGTCTCACCGGTCTTCTTATTATATACGTCAATGTAGAGCAACTCGAACTCGTCATTCTCATTCAGACCATAGACTGCGTTGCTGAACTCGAGGTTTGATGTATCGGTAAACATGCCCACATCCTCAGTTGGGACGTTGAGGTAGAAGGTAGGCATTGTGCTTACATTGACTGCCAGTGTATTGGTATCCATGTTGAAGTTACCCAAGGTAATCTCAGAGGATGTAATAAGGTCTGCAGCCAGCTCAGTAGAGATCTCCTCCTCAAAGAGCTTACGCTGTGCAGTGATACCCTCGTCAGATACACGGAACTGATACTCCTCCAAGGTCTCACCCTCCATACGCTGAGACCAAGCCTCCATACGGGTATCAAGCTCCTCGTGGAGCAATAAGGTGTAGTTAGGAAGCAGATCGTGAAGTGGCTGATATACAATAGACTTTGCGGTGTTGTACATCAGGAAGTTGATACCTTTGCTATCTTTGATAAACTTCACATTGCTAATTCCACCCTCGTTGTTGTTATAGTCCTGACGGTCGTCAGTGTTGTGCATGTTGATTACAGAGATACGGCTGTCGCTGACAACTGTCGCCAAATACTTCTCATCAACGTGAAGGTCGCAGTCTGTTGCAGCACCAAGTGCCTCGACGCTCTTTGTGATATTTGATGTAAGCGGGTCGTAAGTAGAGAAGACAGAGTCATCAGTAAGAATTGTGAGTGATGCGCTCTTCTCTGTAAATTGTATGCTTGTAACCTTGCCCTTGAGGGTCAACTTATCAAGCTGCTTATTGTTGTTGATGTCGAAAATCTTTACGTTGTTGTCATAGGCTACCGCAAGGTGCTTAGAGTCGGCGCTGATTGCAATAAAGGTCGCCTTGCTGCCTACAGAGATGGTGTTGCGGAGCTTAAAGCTCTTGTTGTCAAACATATAGACGTTTGTATTCTGGTCAGCAACTGCCATAAGTTTGCCATCCCATGTGTAGCAAACAGCTGTAGGACGCAGTGACTCGCCTGGCTTGAAGAGCTTTCTGCCGCGCTCCCAGAGGTCGTTTACATAGAGCTCATTGCCACCCTTGCCGGCAAAGACGATTGCTATATTTTTACCATTAGGGCTTACGGCAAAGGTCTTGATATCGCCCTTCATCTCGCAAAGCACACCCTGCTTTACGTTGTAGATCGCCTTGCCGTTGCTGAAGTAACCGCCTGAGCTGTATGAGTCAATGAGCTGAGGTGTTACATTCTGAGGGAAGAGATATGCACTCTTATTTGTGTTGTTCGCAGAACTCTCTGCTGTTGCTAATGCAGATGCAAATGCAACAATGGTTAAGGTTCGTAGAATCTTATTCATGACTAATACTACTTATTGATACTAATTTGAATCGGTTTTACATAGAAACCATCATCCTCTCGTTTGCTCTTGTTGTACCACTTGGTGAATGTGTTGTGGTCGATAGTCGGAATGCCAATCTCAGGAATCAGCTTATCCATCGGAGTGGTAAAGTGGTGAGGTGAGAAGATTACATATACTGTCTCGTACTCTACATTCTCAGTGCAAGAGAGGACAATCTCAGGAATGTTATTAAGGTTGAGATGCTCTGAGTTGTGCTTGTAGTCTATGCTAAAGAAGATATACTCCTGGCGAGCATTAATTTTTTGCTCTGATAGACAAGAGTATGGTACCAAACGCAGTGTGTCACCAACCATATCCCAGATATATACGGCAAGATAGCCGTCAACCGGTGACTTGAAGTAGAGATAGAGTTGATCCCCATCCTTGAAAATCTCTGTTGCCGCGTGAACATCGGGACCATTGAGGGTCTTAGCGACAAACTCAGGGGCACTTTGGCTATTCTTCTGCTGACGCATCACTCCGGTGATGGCTACAGTCACTGCCCACATACCCTTCTGATCATCCCAACTGCGGGTAACCTTCTTGGAGATAGTCTCGACCCACTCTCCGCGAATGTGCGACTGAGCAAGCTGGAGCATATCTACAGAAGATTGTTTTGAGGAGTTCTCGATACGGGTAAAGGTGTCCATCTGCAAGTCAGTACCGAAGTTCTGCTCAATAAGCTTAATTTCGGCTCTCGTTACTGCTTCTTGCTCTGCCTCGTCAGGCGACATAGTGGATGGGAAGTTGAATGTAAAGGTCCCAGAGTCACGCTTTGTGGTCTGTGCAGATATAGGGCTGAGTGTTGTAAAGATAAGTGAGATCAGGAGTAGAAATCTGAACTTCATGGTTGTTGGTCGAAAGTGTTTGTCGAGTATATTATTATACGCAAAATCAATACTCCCCGGTCTGGAAAACCATTGAGTATTGAAAATGTCAAAACCGGCCATCTGTCAGCGAACAGACAGCCGGTAGCCTTTGTTCGGATTAGAAACCGAGAGCCTTATTGAGCTGCTCGTGAAGCTCCTTACCCTCCTTAGCAAGCTCCTCACGGATAGTCTTAGCTGCGGTCTGCATAGCCTTCTCTCTGTTGTAGAAGATCTGAACGAGAACCTCCTTATTCTTGCGAGGAAGCTCGCGGTAGCACTCTACAACGGTAAGAACGCGACCAATATTCTGAGAGATAAGGCTCTTGCTTGCAGCAACAGTCTTGGTGATAGACTCTGCCTGCTCACGAGCGAGCTGAGAGTTAGCTACTGTATTGTCGATAATTGTGGTAATCTGAGTCTGAAGCTTGTTTGCTAACTGCATCTTAGCCAACTCCAAAGCCTGCATCTTAGCTGCATCATAAGTTGCACCAACAGACTGAGCCTGACCATCTACATAAACATCGTAACCATTAGCATCAATCTCAGTGCGGAGCATAAATGCTCTGTCAAGCTGACGCTCGAGTGGAAGCTGACCAGGAGCTACAATCCAACCATCCTTCTTGTACTGCTTAGCCATCTTTGCAGCATCGTTTGATGCCTTCTTATTCATGTCAATAGAGTGGTTCTGAGCATTAACTGCAAATGAAGCGAGCAATGCTGCGCATACGAAAAATACCAACTTTTTCATAATGTAAGTGTTTTTGTGTTAATAATTATTGTTCAAATTTTGTTGTTTTCTGTTGTGTGTCCGTTAGTGTAAATAGAACTACAGAGGAGAGAGGTGCAAGAATACAATGTAGAATGTTGTAATTCGTTGTATAAATATGCTATAACTGAGCTCTGTAGAGTGCTGTTTACTAACAGTATCAGATGCAAATTTATAATAAATAATTCAAAATGACAACTTTTTAGGCGATTTAATTTCTTGCCCGCGAAATATGATGATTGATGCAAAAAAAAATATTGCAAAGTGAGGAAAATCGACAAAAAAATTGTACATTTGTAGTGAACTATAAAATTACCGGAATTATGGCGATAGGATTGAAATTCAAACAGACAACAGACGACCTTACGGCAAAGAGTAAATGGTGGGGTGCGCCCGATCTGCCCGAGCAGTTGGACTATCCGTGTCAGGATGGTGAGCCACTGACATTTGTCTGTCAGATTCGTTGTGAGGAGTTGGCTCCTTATGATACTGAGGGGTTACTGCCGCACAGCGGAATGTTGTACTTCTTTGCAGCCATAGGCGAGTATGTGTACAAGTTGGATACTGCCGAGATTGATCACAATGGCCTTGGAGAGTGGGAGAGTGACGCTTTTAGGGTTCTCTACTCGCCGAGTTGTGAGGATTTGGAGCCATTCGAGGTTCTCTACGAGGATGGAGAGCCGGCATACCTTGAGGCAGAGGCGATAGAGTTCAGCCAGGTTGCTGCTGCGCATGATAGTTTTAAGCTTCTCGGTCGTCCATATTATGATGAGATTGCGGAGGAGTATCCGGACCATATCTCTCTGTTGCAGATAGATGAGAATGATGATTGGGGGCTTACGCTCTACGATTGCGGTATGGTCGTTTTCCTTGTAAAGCCTGAGGACTTGAAGGCCCGCGACTGGAATAGAGTTCGCTGTTATTTTCACTCGTTTTAATCCAAAAAGTATGAAATTGACTATCCACACAGCCTGCCAGGGCGAGGCTATAGCTTCGGTGGCGGGAAATATTGTAAAGGATGCCATCACTCCATTTGAGTTCGAGTTTGGCAGTGAGGAGTTCTTCTACCTCTTTGTTGCACAAGGCAAGGGTCGTGTTAAGGGACAGTCGTCAGCAGAGTTTGCGTTGGAGCATCTGCGTGATAGCTTCTCTATGGGTGATATTACGGCTGAAAATCAGGTGGACGACATATTTGCGCAGTGTCGATATCTTCACCTTGAGATTAATGGCGTAGGTGAACACCTTGGCGATGTTGATGGCCATGGCTGTGCAATCAACGGCCTGTTTGGTCTTGATAGTCAGGGCTATTCGCTTGCTGCTGGTGGCGGAAGAACATATGTCTATAGAAATTGCACTCTCTCGCCAATGAGTGACCCTTGTCAGCCGCTAGGCTTTGGTTTAGAGGAGGATGATGCCAATATTTGGCAGCTGGGTGCCGATTTAGTAGATGGCGATGTTATCCTCGTCGTATCAAAGGCGATAACCGATGTGCTGAGCGATGACGAGTTAGAGGATATTCTCTATCTGAGTAACTATCCTGCCGACCATATTCTCGCCTCTGCAAAGGAGGAGGGCCTCGGCGATACTCCGGCAGCTATTATCGCTGCAAAGGTCGGCGGTGGTGAGTTTAGGGAGATTGATCCGGATGAGGAGTATGATGAGGATGATGGGCGTTACGACCCATGGGCTTAGAATTTGTCTAACAAGGCTCTAAATCTGTCTAACAAGGTGATTTCTGCGTTACGCTTGTCCTCAAAATGCTCACATACGTCTTAGTATGCTCCGCTTTTTCGGACTTCGCAAGCCTTGAAATCCCTCTTGTTATACAGATTTTTGGCATCTGCCGGAAAAGCCAATGGCTTTTCTACTGCGTAGCAATAAATATACATCCGCGCAGCGGATACCACTTAAAGGCCAATAGCTAATAGCCAACAGCAATATTAAAATGGCGTCCAACTTTTTTGGACGCCATTTTAATATTCTATTACAATACCGTTCCCCACTCCTTTAGTGTTGTGACGAGTTGGGCGGTGTCTATCTGGTGGACGGTTTGGTTATTTGCCACGCACTGCGCAGCAGCGGCACCTGCCGCCTGACCTGTGCCCATGCAGCTTGCCATAACTCTCAGAGAGGCAAGGGCTTGGCGGTCTGTAGAGATGCAACGACCGGCAACAAGCAGATTTGGATACTCAGGCGCAATCAGTGCGCGATAAGGAACATATGCAGGCTTTTCAAGGTCGATTCTTACCTGACTTGTACCCTTGCTTGCGTGTATATCTATAGGGTGAATGCCTCGCGAGATGCTATCATCATAGCGGAAGGCATTTACATACTCATCTGCTGTTACGGTATGCACACCCGCAATGCGGCGCGACTCACGGATTCCGGCCTGAGGGGCAGTAGATGCCACGTAGCAGTTCTTAAACTCCTTGAAGTTCTCTTTGAGAATCTTTGTAAATGTAAAGATATCCTCGCGCAACTGACACTCTACAGCGCTAAAATTGCGGTTGTCTATCGGGTTTGTTGCACGACGGGTCATATTGACCGCTACGCTGCCCTTGTGCATAACATTGTTAAACCACGGGCCACCAAAGTCCGGCATATCAACGCCTGCAGCCTTCATGGCGAGCAACTTCTCGCGAACAGGCTTGCACTGGCTCGGGCCGTTGATGCCGTTGTGATACATGCACTTGTTGAGCAGTTCGCTATCTGTATCTACGCCCGAGAGGATAAAGCAGAATGAAGATGGCTGTAACTCCCCATCAGGGTTTGGCTGCATAGGCACTTGTGCCATATATGCGAGGTCTCCATCGCCTGTACAGTCGATAAATACCTTTGCTGTGAGGGTCTCAAGGCCGTTCTTATTCTCGATGATTACCGAGCGAACAGACTTGCCTTCCATCTGACAGCCGACCATTGCTGAGTGCATATACATATCAACACCCGCCTCAAGTACCATGCGCTGACAGCAGAGTTTGTAGAGCTCGATGTCGAAGTCAACATTCGCCTTTGGCCACTCGATAAATGCGCCACCCATCTTCTCCAATCTGCCGACAAACTCCCACGGAATACCACCGATAACAAGCTCGTTATTCTTAGCAAATACGCTTATCGGAGCGACATAGCCTATAGTTGCCATACCACCCAAAAAGCCGTATCGCTCAATAATTGCCACCTTAGCACCCTTGCGTGCGGCAGCAATGGCTGCGATAAATCCTGCAGGGCCACCACCGACAACCACAACATCGTAGTCGCCAGCAAGTGGTGCAATTTTGCGAAGTTCTTCGTCTATCTGTTCGTTGTCACTGCATGAGAGCAGATTTGGTGCTACAGCGAGTGCTGCAAGACCTGCAACAGCCCTCTTTAAGAATAGTTTTCGTGATATCTTCTCCATCTCTGTTTAGGTTATTTGTACCTCTCTCCGCGAAGAAAAATGCTTTTGATAAGAGGTGTATTGTATGCGTAATTAAAGAATTCGAATGATGATAAAGGTTTGGTAATAAAGAAGTTGGCAACTTTGCCGACTGTAATCGAACCGTAGTCATGACTCAGACCCATAGCTGCAGCACCGTTGAGAGTCGCAGCCCAAAGAGCCTCAGTCGGTGTCATCTTCATGCGTATGGCGGCAAGTGATGCGACAAAGCGCATGTTGCCCGATGGCGACGAGCCCGGGTTGTAGTCCGATGCCAACGCTACAGGCAAATCGGCGTCAATCATTGCCCGTGCAGGGGGATAACTCATACCCAAGAAGAAGGCTGCACCCGGTAGCATTGTCGGGATAGTACGACTACCCTTGAGTGCAGCAATTTCATTTTCGCCGCTACTCTCCAGATGGTCAACCGATAGCGCACCAAGCTCTACACCAAGCTCTACACCGCCCGAAAAGTCGAGCTCGTTGGCGTGAATCTTCGCCCTCATACCGTACTCTGCCGCTGCAGTTACAATCTGTCGGGTCTGCTCCACGGTAAAGAATCCGCGGTCGCAGAATACATCCACAAACTCGGCAAGATTTTCGGCTGCCACTGCAGGAATCATCTCGTTACAGACCTTATCGACATACTCTTGCTGGCGTGTCTTGTAATCCTTTGGCACGGCATGCGCACCGAGGAATGTGGCTTTGACAGCTATCGAAGTGCTCTGCTTGATGCGGGCAATGACGCGCAGCATCTTCAGCTCATCCTCTGTCGTAAGTCCATATCCGGATTTAATCTCAACAGCACCTGTTCCCATTGATATAACCTCCTCTACGCGCTCCATAGCTTGTCTGTAGAGCTCGTCCTCGGAGGTGTTGTGTAGTCTGTCGGCAGAGTTTAGGATGCCGCCTCCACGCGCTGCAATCTGCTCGTATGTAAGTCCGTGAATCTTGTCCAAAAACTCCTGCTCGCGGCTGCCGGCATAGACAATGTGGGTGTGAGAGTCGCAGTATGACGGATGGAGCATACCGCCCTCGGCATCATAGATGTCGAAGGTGTCATCTGCAGGGCAGCTGTCCATCGTGCCAAAGGCGGTTATTATTCCATCTTCTGCCGTTAGCCAAGCGTTGTCAAGGCACTCCATGCTATCCATCTGTGAGCCTAAGATGCGCTCGCGATGGGTAGAGTCTATTCCGACAATCTTTCCGATATTTTTTACAAGTAGCGCCATTAGTTACCCTGCAAGAATGTGATAGATGCGTCGATAAGCGGATACATGACCCTGTCATTGTCAATGTAAGGGACAACCTTTCGGTACTTCTCAACAAATGTCTCAACGGCATCTGAAGAGCGCAGTGGACGGCGGAACTCAAGCGCCTGAGCTGCGTTGAAGAGCTCGATGGCGAGTACTCGCTCCGTATTATTTACTACGCGCGCAAGCTTTGTAGCGGCATTTGAGCCCATACTTACATGATCCTCCTGACTCTGTGATGAAGGTATCGAATCGACAGAGGCCGGCATACACAGACCTTTGCTTTGGCTGACGATAGAGGCTGCTGTATATTGCGGAATCATAAAACCGCTGTTAAGTCCCGGGTTTGCTACAAGGAATGAAGGCAGACCTCGGCTACCTGAGATAAGTCGGTATGTTCTACGCTCCGAGATATTACCAAGCTCCGCTACGGCGATAGCCAAAAAGTCCATAGCAAGGGCTATCGGCTGGCCGTGGAAGTTACCTGCACTGACAACCATATCCTGCTCAGGGAATATGGTCGGATTGTCTGTTACGCTGTTAATCTCATTCTCCAGCACCGATGCAACGTATGCAATTGTATCCTTTGCTGCTCCGTGAACCTGTGGAATACAGCGGAAAGAGTATGGATCTTGAACGTGTGCCTTTGGCTGAGAGATAATCTGACTACCCTCAAGCAGAGCGCGCATTGCACGAGCTGTCTCCAACTGACCGCGGTGGTTGCGAACGATATGTACCTCGTCGCAGAATGGCTCTATACGGCCATCGAATGCCTCGAGCGAAACGGCTGCAATGTGGTCTGCCTGACGGCTCAGACGCATAGCCTTAAGTAGTGACCATACGCCGAAAGAGCTCATAAACTGAGTGCCGTTGAGTAGCGCTAAGCCCTCCTTTGACTGAAGTGCAATTGGCTCCCAACCAAACTGTTCCAAAACCTCTGCAGCATCGAGAACAATGCCATCAACCTCGACCTCGCCAATGCCAAGAAGTGGCAGAGATAGGTGCGCAAGAGGGGCAAGGTCACCCGATGCGCCTAAAGAGCCCTGCTGGAATACTACGGGCAGAACATCGTTGTTGTAGAAATCGACAAGTCGCTCAACAGTAGCGAGTTGTACGCCCGAATGGCCATAGCTCAGTGACTGAATCTTGAGTAGTAGCATCAGCTTTACAATCTCACTCGGTACTCGCTCTCCTGTGCCGCAAGCGTGCGACATGACAAGGTTTTTCTGTAGTGTTCCCAGCTCGTCATAGCTAATGCTGATGTTGCAAAGCGAGCCAAAACCGGTGCTTACGCCATAGATAGGTTCATTGCTCTGCTTCATCTTGTTGTCAAGATACTCTCGGCAACGGACAATGCGATTTTTTGCATCCTGGCTCAGTGCAATTGGGATATTGTTGTCAATAATTTCGCCTACTCTCTCGATTGTAAGGCGCTCGGCTGATATGTAATGGATATTCATTTTGGTGAAGTTTTTAGGCGTGTTTAAGTGTAGATTTTATCAGGTTGTCATCTGCAAAGTTTGGTAGAGTCACCTTTAACTCCGGTGTGCGCTCCATCTCTCGGCGAATGGCAGCAATGGCACCCTCGTTTCGTGCCCAGCTACGACGCGCAATGCCGTTATTGACATCCCAGAGCAACATCTGACTAATGTGGCGATCAGACTCCTCGCTACCGTCGATAACCATACCGAAGCCACCATTGATCACCTCGCCCCAGCCTACACCGCCACCGTTGTGGATAGATACCCACGTAGCGCCACGGAAGCTATCTCCGATGACGTTGTGTACAGCCATGTCGGCAGTAAGGTTAGAGCCGTCGTAGATATTAGAGGTCTCGCGATATGGAGAGTCTGTGCCCGATACGTCATGGTGGTCGCGTCCAAGGACTATTGGAGCAGAAATCTCGCCCGATGCAATGGCCTTGTTAAATGCCAGTGCAATCTTTGTACGACCCTCGCAGTCGGCATAGAGAATACGGGCTTGAGAGCCTACAACAAGGCGGTTTTTGCCAGCCTCGATAATCCAGTGGATGTTATCCTCGAGCTGTCCACGAATATCCTCAGGGGCGCTCTGAGCAATCTCTCTGAGTACTTGTGCCGCAATCTGGTCACTCTTCTCCAAATCCTCAGCCTTGCCCGATGTGCAGACCCAGCGGAATGGACCAAAGCCGTAGTCAAAGAACATAGGACCCATAATATCCTGCACGTATGAAGGGTAACGGAAAGTGCCGTCAGCCTTGAGAATGTCGGCTCCTGCGCGCGAACTCTCCAGTAGGAATGCATTGCCGTAGTCGAAGAAGTACATACCACGAGCAGTCAGGGTGTTGATTGCGGCCACCTGACGGCGCAGCGACTCTTGTACAGCCTCGCGGAAACGCTCAGGCTCATCGGCCATCATGCGGTTGGACTCCTCATAGCTATAGCCAACAGGGTAGTAACCTCCCGCCCATGGGTTGTGGAGTGAGGTCTGGTCTGAACCCAAATCGACTGCAATATTCTCAGCGGCAAGTCGCTCCCAAAGATCTACGACATTGCCCACATAGGCAAGACTTACCACCTCTTTTGCAGCAACGGCAGCTTGAACGCGAGCAATAAGAGCATCAAGGTCGTAGTGCAGCTCATCTACCCAACCTTGTGCGTGGCGTTTCTCGGCAGCCTTAGGATTGACCTCAGCCACAACGCTCACTACCTGCGATATATTGCCGGCCTTAGGCTGTGCGCCGGACATACCACCCAAACCTGATGATATAAAGAGCATGCCACGGGCATCTGTCTGACCCTCAGCAAAACGCTTGCGGGCTGCGTTCATCACTGTAATAGTTGTGCCGTGTACAATACCCTGCGGGCCGATGTACATGTATGAGCCGGCGGTCATCTGACCATATTGTGATACTCCGAGAGCATTAAGACGCTCCCAATCGTCTGGCTTTGAGTAGTTTGGAATCACCATGCCGTTTGTCACAACCACACGTGGTGCATCCTTGTGTGATGGGAAGAGTCCGAGTGGGTGACCAGAGTACATAACAAGTGTCTGTGAGTCGGTCATCTCGCTCAGGTACTGCATTGTAAGGCGATACTGCGCCCAATTCTGAAATACGGCACCATTGCCACCATATGTTATCAGCTCGTGCGGATGCTGAGCAACTGCCTTGTCGAGGTTGTTCTGAATCATCAGCATGATTGCTGCCGCCTGCTTTGAGCGAGCAGGGTAGTGGTCGATTGGACGAGCATACATCTCGTACTCAGGACGCAGACGATACATATATATACGGCCATATCGCGCCAGCTCCTCTGCAAACTCCGGTGCAAGCACAGAGTGGTGCTCAGGGGCGAAGTAACGCAGTGCATTTCTCAGCGCCAACTCCTTCTGCTCGGGCGAGAGAATATCCTTGCGCTTTGGTGCGTGGTTTATAGTTGTGTCATACGGCTTAGGCTCAGGTAGAATTGATGGAATACCTGCGCGTATCTGTTGCTGAAACTCTTGTAGGGTCATATCTATCCAATCTTTTCGTTTACAATCTTAAGTGTCTCGGCCTCGAGTGCTACGGCCTGCTCGGCAATCTGCTGTGCCTCGGCAATCAGAGCCTCGGCTGTATCTCGGTCTTTGAGTCCTGCGGCATTTATCTTTACATTTAGTTGTGCACCAAGCACTGCGCTACGAGCAGCAAGTGCGCCTACACCTGCATCCGATACAGAGTTTGGATTGCCAATCTCCGCCATAGCCTTCACAATCTCAAAGACGCGCAGTGATGCCTTCATGGTCTTAAGTGGCACTTGTGTAGCGTAGAGTGTTGCCGACTGTAGAGCCGCACTACGGGCTGCCTTCTCCTCGTCTGTGGTCTTAGGCATTGCAAATACTGCCATGATGCGGTTGAATGCCTCTGTATCCTCATCTACAAGGTGTAGCAGCTCTGCCATAATCTGCTGACCGCGCTCAGCGTAGTCAGAAAACTCCTCCCAACGCTCATCCCAACCGGCCTTGTGAGAAGAGAGGTTGGCTACCATTGTGCCTAGAGCAGCGCCCAGAGCGCCCATATATGCCGAGATAGAGCCTCCGCCTGGTGCCGGTGACTCACTTGCAGTCTCCTCGGCAAAGGCTGTGCAGGTCATATCGACAAGTTTGTTACAGCTCTGCTCGCTCACCATATACTCCACAACCTTCTCCTCGGGATTGAATGGCTTGAGCTCGTCAAGACCCATACTGCGAATAGCTATGCGGATAATCTCGCTCTCGGAGATACCTACAGAGCGATGTTGCTTGCGAAGGAAGTGCTTGCCGGCATCAAGGAGTGCCTTTTTAGGAACAAGACCGACAATCTCAGTGCCTGTAACCCTCACGCCACGTGCCTCAGCAGCACGACAAACCTCGTCAAATGCCACGTGGAGCGGTGTGACGCCGATATTTGTCAGATTCATCGACACCTGCGCAATGCCGTACTCCTCGATAAACCAGCCGATACCCTTTGTGCACTTGAGTGTTCCCGGACGCATCAGTGGCTCGCCATTCTCATCTTTTACAATCTTGCCGACAATCGGATTGCCCTCGCGTACCGGGCGACCCTTCTCGCGAACATCAAAGGCGATGGCGTTTGCTCGGCGGGTAGATGTTGTGTTGAGGTTGAAGTTTACGGCAATCAAAAAGTCGCGTGCGCCAACAGCTGTAGCTCCGCTGCGTGCCATAGCCTCATCAAATGGGCGAGCACCGAAGTCAGGTGCGCTGTCGGCTGAACCCATGCGCTCAGCAAGACCCTCATACTCACCTTGACGGCATACGGCGAGGTTTTTTCTCGACTCATTGTATGCAGCGGCCTCATAGCAGTATGTTGGGATAGTAAGCTCGGTAGAGATTCGCTCAGCGAGTTTGCGTGCCAACTCTGCACACTCTTCAAGCGTGATGCCGGAGATAGGGATAAGTGGCAAAACGTCCGTTGCACCCATGCGAGGATGTGCACCCTTATGCTGGCGCATATCTATCAGTTCAGCTGCGCGTTTAACGCCTACAAATGCCGCCTCGACAACAGCCTCCGGCTCACCGACAAATGTCACCACGGTACGATTTGTAGCCTCTCCCGGATCTACATCGAGAAGTTTTACATCGGCTGCAGCCTCAATTGCTGCGGTGATTTGAGATATCACCTCCTTATTGCGACCCTCGCTGAAGTTGGGTACGCACTCTATGATACGTTTTTCCATATTGTTTTGATTGTAAACGGTCTGTTAATCTCTCAAAATTAAATCTTTTTTTTCAAAAAAACAACAGTTTATCGGTGAAAGTTTTTGCGCGCTAACTTTTTTGAAGATATAGTTGTTTTTTATGCATAAAAATCATAAATTTGTAACAATAAACTTAAACACTGTACTATGGAAGAGAAGATTAACTATCGCGAGCAGTTGGCCTCTATTTGTGAGGGGCTTAAGGGTGTAAAGGCTCCATATAGCAATGAGGAACTCGAACTTTTTGAGAACGGTATGTACTGTTGCGTCCTGCTTGCGGAGGAGAATTTGCAGGAGCAGCGCTATGGAGAGAACGGTCTGTTGGCAAAACAGATGCTTGATTATGGTACTATTTTGGAGGGGTATGACCATCTGCTAAATGCTGTGCAGAGGTCTGCGGATCGTATGGCTGATGCACTGTATGAGCATCCACGTCTGAAGGTTAAGCTACTCCGTCTGCGTCTGCTTGCCCTTGAGCGTATTGAGTGTATCGAGGACCATCCTATTGGTCTTATCGAGGATATTCGTGAGGATATCCGGGAACTTCAACAAAATATTGATGCGGCAGATAGTGGTCAGTTTGATCGGATTAAGAAGAGTGGTCATCTCAAGAGCGACCCTGTAGAGTGGACTGCGCGCTATGAGGAGGTTATTGACGAGGTTGAGAGCATTGTCGAACAGCGCCTTGCAGACCATCCGCGCGGCATGGGCTTCTGTCATGCATATTGGCACGAGAAGGCTGAGGTCTTGGCTCAGTTTGGTGTAGAGTGGCGTAGTCCGCGCAGTATGAATCCGGGTGTTATGTTTGACTAAGGAGATGACACAAGGCGAACTGTCGCGTTCCGTTTGTCCGAGAACCTGAAAGAATGGAAAACTATATATATCAGTGGAACTCGCAGCTGTTTCATCTGTCTGAGGAGCAGGTTGCCGAGCTAAAGGGTGGCGTGCAGAGCGGTGATGCGCTATGTTGCTATCGCTTAGGTCGTTACCTTGCTTGTGTGCGACCTGAGGCGGATTCGGTTGATATGGCTGCGGAGCTCTTTGATAGGGCTGCGCATGGTGGTGTGGCAGACGCTACGGCGGCACTTGCGCTGATGTGGCGCAGTGGCGATATGGGCTTGGTTGACCGCACAAAGTCCAAAGAGTTGATGACAGAGGCACTGGAGCAGGGGAGTGAGCTTGCTGCCAAAGAGGTGCTCTTTGATATGATTTATGGCAGAAATGGCTGCGAGCCGGATATAGATAAGGCAAAGTCTATCCTTGATGCCTTAATGGGGCAGAGTGATAATCCGACATGGCTCTACATTATGGGTTGTATTGTTGAGGAGCAGACGGGTGATAAAAGTGCTGCGGCAGAGTGGTTTGAGCATGCTGCAGAGGCGGGGGTTACGGATGCCTATATAGATTTGGCATTTGCCTGTGCTATGGATAGCAGTGGCTCGATTGTCGATTATGACCGCTATATTGACATCTTAAATCGAGGAGTTGATGCTGCTAATGGCCAGTCGCTGACCCTTTGGGTGCTTGAAAATGTAACTTTGTACGAGCAGTGGGAGGATAAGGCTGAGTTTAGAGAGAATATTATCACAGATTTGAATTGTGCCCTTAATTGGGGTGACTCCTATGCTGCATACAATCTGGGAAATATATACCTTGAGGGTAGCTACGATATTCCACAAGATACTCAGTGTGCGTGGGAGTACTTTACCAAGGGTGCTATTTTGGGCTCAGATTTCTGCTATGAGGCGATGTATGATATGCTTGCAGATGGCATTGTTGAGGTGAGTGACAGCTTCAAGGAGATGGTAGCTCTCAACGGTACGCGCTGCGGCTCAAGACGACTTAGAACTGAAACGGTGAAGATTTATAAATCGGGCGGACTTACAGCCTTTGCGCCTGAAATAGAGCAATACTATCTGCCTCTGTACGAAGCAAATATAGAATAAATATAAAAAGCCAATAGTCAACGGCTAATAGCAAATAATTATGACCTACACCCCATCCTTAAAACCAAACTCACGAATTGATGTTGCCGACATTTTGCGAGGTATCGCCATTGGCGGTATTGTGCTGATTCACTTTATAGAACACCTTAATTTTTATATCTTTCCCGAGTCGTCAAGCGATTTTATGGCATCGCTCAACCAGAGTGTGTGGGATACGATATTTTTCCTGCTTGCGGGAAAGATGTATGCCATATTCTCTATGCTCTTTGGTCTGAGTTTCTTTATTCAGCACGATAATCAGGCACAGCAGGGCGTCGATTTCCGACCTCGCTTTCTGTGGAGAATGGTGCTGCTGATGCTCTTTGGTCTGTTCGATTTGCTCTTCTATAATGGCGATATTCTTACCGTGTATGCCGTTTGTGGAGTGCTGGTTGTGCCATTTATCCGTGCAAGTAATAGAGTCGTTGTTGCAGCAACAATCCTCTTTGCACTGCAACCGATAGAGATTACCTATATAATAATGGGGCTGCTCGACCCTCAAACAACATCGCTCAATCTCGGCTCGAGCGAACTATTTGAGGCCATACTGCCGGCACAGGCCGAGGGCTCTTGGCTTGATGTGGCAGTAAGGGGTATTAAGAATGGTTTCCCGGTGAACTTCGCGTGGGCAATAGAGCATGGTCGAATGACGCAGACCATATTCTTGTTTCTGCTCGGTATCTATATTGGTCGCAGACGACTCTTCTATAACGAGGGGGACAACCTCCAGACTTGGAAGCGTGTGCTTGTGGGCTCTTTGTGTGGCTTTGCCCTGCTCTATCCGCTCTATAAGTTTGTGCCCGATATGGTAGATATTGCTTGCGTTAGAGAGAGCTTGACCGTTATGCTCAATATGTGGAAAAACCTCGCGATGATGCTCCTCTATGTCTCTGCAGTGGTGCTTCTCTACTACCGCACATCGGCTCGCAATTGGCTTATCAAGATTGCACCTTATGGCAAGATGAGCCTTACCAACTACCTGTCGCAATCAATTATTGGAGGCTTTGTCTTCTATAATTGGGGCTTGGGCCTCTATAAATATTCAGGACATACCGCGAGCCTATTGCTTGGTGCCTTGTGCATACTCTTGCAATACCTCTTCTGTCGTTGGTGGCTCTCTCGTCACTCTCACGGGCCGTTTGAGGGTATATGGCGAAAACTAACCTGGTTCTAAAATCTGTCTAACAAGGTGATTTCTGTGTTATACTCGTCCTCAAAATGCTCACATACGTTTTAGTATGCTCCGCTTTTTCGGACTTCGCAAGCCTTGAAATCCCTCTTGTTATACAGATTTTTACACGGTGGTTGTTCGTAAATGCTCATGTACGTTTTAGTAAGCTCCGCTTTTACGAACTGCGAGCAGCTTCAAAATAGCTCTTGTTATACAGATTTTACTTGGAGTATTGATGGAGTAGCTCTTGACCGCGTAGCAATAAACATACATCCGCGCAGCGCATACCTCTATAAGGCCAATAGCTAATAGCCAACCGACGCTGCTCGTGAGAGCAGAGGCTGCTTGCAGACTATGCCGAACTGCGAGGAGGAAGGGTCGGCGTAGCCGAGCCAGCAGCCAACTGCAAAAAAAAAGACCTCTGCCATGCTGACAGAGG
>JAZORI010000014.1:0-47692 GCA_045656505.1 Alistipes sp.
GAGCATTTCAAAGACTTTGTGAAGTGGTATCTTTTCCTGCAAAGTAATCAGGGAAAGGCAAGCAAAAAATAGGGCGAGAAAAACCATGTTTCTCGCCCATCATCTAATCTCTAAAAAGCGCCGCTTTTGGCATCATTACCAAAAAAAATAACCGCCTAAACTTAGGCGGTTATTTTCTCCGAGAACAATAACTACTACTTGTTCTTCTTATCGTAGCGCTTTGCGTAACGGCTCATAAACTTATCGACGCGACCAGCGGTATCAACCAACTTAATCTTACCAGTATAGAACGGGTGAGAAGTGTTGGAGATTTCCATCTTATACACGGGATAGGTTTCGCCGTTCACCTCGATGGTCTCTTTTGTCGAAACGGCGGACCTGCACAAAAACACGTGGTCGTTTGACATATCCTTAAACGCCACTAAACGATAACTCTCTGGATGAATTCCCTTTTTCATCTTTTTTGTGTTTTTTAGTTAAGTACTTAATGCGGCGCAAAGGTAGTGAAAATATCTCAATTAGCAAATATTTTTGTCAAAAAGTTTATGCAGTAACAATATACTCCTCTTTTGCCGCAAGGTAGAACTTTGCCCAAACTGTAAAAATATCTACAATAAGGAGATATCAACTATGTGAATTTTATAATAGCCAATAGCCAACAGCTAATAGCTAATTTGAACAAATAGGAATGTTTTGACAAACATATCTGATTGTCCGATTTTTACCTCTTTTTTGCCTCTTTTGCCATTATGGAGACCAAAATTAGTAGGATAGCAGCGCCGATTGTCGATGAGAGTACAACGCCCCATGCGCTCAGAGGTGCGAATGAGAGTTTTTGCACTATCCAACACCCTAAAAGTGAGCCGATAAGCCCGACAATAAGATTGGCGATAAGTCCGTAGCCGCCACCTCTGACAGCGATATTGGCAATCCAACCTGCAACTAAACCGATGATAAAACTCCACAGCATAGTGTAAACTTTTTTGGACAGCAACAATCAAACTTTACACCAAAGTATAGACAATATGCCGAATAATGTTTAACTTTGTAGTATGAAACGACTACTTTTTATACTTTTTGCTGCTATTACCCTTGTTGTGCCGTCGGCTAAGGGTCAGATATATGCCAAGATAAATGCCCTCTATGCTGTTGTGGGCGTTGTCAATCCGCAGATTGAGGCTGTGATTGCACCACACTCGACGCTCTCTGTAGATGCGACATTCTCGCCATGGCGTAGCGTGAAGGGGCGTCACCTCTTCTTTGGAATGTTCAACGGCGAGTATCGCTACTATCTCGAGGGTGCAACAAAGGGGTTCTACGCTGCACTTAATGCCGGAGCAATGGGTTTTGATATCAATAAGCCATCTTTCCTTAAAAATGGCAACTTCATTGCTTTCAACGACCGCTATGGCAAGGGCTTTGGTATGATTCTCGGTGCGGTGGTCGGATATCAGCACCACTTTGCAGAGCGTTGGACGGTAGATGCCTTTCTTGGCGTGGGCTTTCTGCGCTCTTGGTACAACGGCTACTATCCTGATGGCTCGGTTGTGATGCATCCGCAGGGGCATGAGGATTACCTGCACCCCGATCCGTTCAACGGCTCGAGCGAGATTATGCCATTCAAGGCGGGCGTGTCAATCGGCTACCGAATCTTCAATCCTAAAAAGTAGTTGGGCTATAGCTTTAGCTGCCTGTAGATATGCTCTACACTCTTAGTGGGATGTGCCGAAAGCTCTCTGAATGATATCTCGCAGAGGTTTTCGGGGGCAATCATTGTTTTTGTCTGTTCATATCTGTTTATCACCGCGTGATAGGTCGTAACTATCTCATGGTTTAGCTGTACATTCGATATATTTTGCAGCGAGAGTGCATCTAACGTTTGGCAGAAGAATCTCTTTGTCGAACGAATCACTTCGTCTGTATCGCGATAGATATAGATAAACTTGGCATCGGGAAACATCTGTAGCAGAGTAGGTATTCGTGCGGTATGAGGCGGATTTTTCGAGAGGAAACGCCCCTTGCCTTGGCAGTAGAGTGCCGTCTGCATCACTCTAAGTGTGGCGCTACGAAACTCGGCTAACTCCTGCGGTGAGCAGCTGTCAAAGAGCAGATACTTCTCGCGATAGTGAGCCATCTTTTGGGGAAATATCCAGAAGTGGTAGTATGCAGCATGTGTCATATTGGCGATGGCAAACTCCTCCTCTTGTGGTTGGAATAGCGATAGCGCGAGGTGGTCTGTCGGACGTGAAGAGGGTATCAGTCGCTCGGCAAGAGACTTTACCACGCCATCAGAACGCAACATAAGGTGCGGGAAGACGGTGTGGTAGGTGGTGCAGTAACCAAATTGAGGGTCGCGGCTGAGCAGATTGTGCAGAAGGGTCGTTCCGCTGCGCCAATGGCCGATGATAAAGAGTGGCGAGATAATCTCAGGCTTTGGAATCTCGCCATATGCGCGGTCGTTAAGACGATATAGCGGGGCGAGTATGCGCTGACAAATCTTCGTCGAGCGATACTTGGCGACTCTGTCTATCGGGGTGGTGCGTGTGACGTGGTTGAACGTCTTGATATCTGCACCTACAAGGGTGTTTATGGGTAGATTGTTGAACGAAAATGCCATGCTACTCTCTGCAGTTTATATTTATACCATGCTTATCTCTGACAATGCGGCAGAAGTGTTGCAGCAGCTCAATATTGCTACTCTCAATGCCGTGCTCGGAGAGCGAGATGCTGATAATGTCCTGATTGTCAGAATTATCCTCTTGGACGCCTATAACCATACCGGCAGCCGATGTAAAGTTGGTTTTAGGGTCGATAATTATAAAGGCTCCAGTGTTGCGATTCTCGCTGTATGGGTCGCAGATAATGGCAGCGGAGCAGAGTATCTCCACACAGGCAATCTGGTTGAGCGTCAGGGTGTCAGCTTTGCCCTTTTTGCCGCTATTGACATCGAGCAGATAGTCAATAGCGGTGACGGTCGCTCGGAGGCTGTGGGTGCCATGTTTGAGGTGGTAGAGCTTGTTGAGGCTCAGCTCCTGCTCATCCATCCAGACAACCATTGCTGTGACTCTGTTGCCCAAAGCAGGTTGAGGCTCACCTCTGCGAACAATCATATCTCCACGCGAGATATCTATCTGATTATCAAGTACAATGGTGACTGATTGGCGCGCAAATGCACTGTCGGCTCTGCTGTCACCGACAATAATCTCTGCCACCTTAGAGCTCTTGCCCGAAGGAAGTAGAGTTACCTCATCGCCCACATGCACCATCCCTGAGGCCACCCTGCCGGCAAAGCCTCGGAAGTTCTGATGCGGACGGATGACAAACTGCACAGGCAGTCGAAAGGGTAGCTGGAGGGTTTTGTTCCCCAGAGGTGTGCTCTCAAGCACCTCCAAGAGGCTCTTGCCGCCGTACCAAGGGGTGTTTTGTGAACGCTCTACAACATTGTCGCCACAAAGTGCAGAGATGGGGATTATATTGAGCGTTGTGAATCTGAACCCCTGCTCAGCAATCCAGAGTCGGTACTCCTCAGCGATTTTGTCAAATCGTTCCTTGTCGAAGCCGATGCTATCCATCTTGTTTATCGCAAGGATGACGTACTCTATGCCGAGCAGAGCTACAATATGGCTGTGGCGGCGTGTCTGCAGAGTGATTCCACGCCTTACATCGACAAGAATTATGGCAAGGTCAGCCGTAGAGCCACCTGTGACCATGTTGCGGGTGTACTGCTCATGCCCTGGCGTGTCGGCAATGATAAATTTACGACGCGAGGTGGCAAAGTAGCGATAGGCGACATCTATAGTGATTCTCTGCTCGCGCTCGGCTTTAAGGCCGTCACAAAGTAGCGCGTAGTCAAAAGTCCCATCCTTCTCACCTCGGCGCTTGGAGTCGTTGATAAGCGACTGCAGTTGGTCTTCGTATAGGCGTTTGCTGTCAAAGAGCAGACGACCGATAAGTGTGCTCTTACCATCATCTACACTGCCCGCAGTGAGCAGTCGTAGCATATCTTTCTGCTCGTCCTGTTTCAAAAAGTCTGTTATCATACTGTGAAATATGCTGCGTCAAAAATACCCTTCTCGTTTCTTCTGCTCCATGCTCGCCTCTGGATCAAAGTCGATAACTCGCGTGGTTCGTTCAGACCTTTTTGCCTCAATCATCTCGCTCACTACTCCATCTATAGTGTCGGCATCGCTCTCAATAGCACCGGTGAGTGGATAGCAACCTAGTGTTCTGAATCGCACGCGCCGAAGGGTTGCTTGCTCGCGTAGCTGTTTGGGCATACGCATATCATCGACAAGAATCAGGTTGCCGTCAATATCGACAACCTTGCGCTCGGCTGCAAAGTAGAGCGGAACTACGGGAATATTCTCGTGCCGTATATATTGCCAAACATCAATCTCTGTCCAGTTGCTCAGCGGGAAGACGCGGATACTCTCGCCCCTCTCTATGCGTGTGTTGTAGATGTTCCATAGCTCAGGGCGTTGATGCCTCGGTTCCCACTGCTGCTGACGGTCTCTGAAGGAGAAGATGCGCTCTTTGGCTCGGCTCCTCTCCTCATCACGACGAGCACCACCAAAGGCGGCATCGAAACCGTGCTTTTTCAGCGCATCTATCAGTGCGCGAGTTTTCATCAGCTCGGTGTGCATCCTACTGCCGTGGGTAAAGGGACCAACCCCCTGCTCATAGGCGAGACGGTTGTACTCTACGATTATCTCCCACCCATTCTCTTGTGCATATTGGTCACGGAAGGCAATCATCTCGCTGAACTTCCATTTTGAATCTATGTGCATCAGCGGAAAGGGTGCTCTGCCGGGATAGAAGGCCTTCTTGGCAAGATGCGCCATGACAGTCGAGTCCTTGCCTATGGAGTATAGCATGACGGGATTGCTAAACTCTGCGGCAACCTCGCGGATAATCTCTATGGATTCAGCCTCTAATGCCCTCAAGTGACTTAAGTTACAATTCATACTCTATTCTTGTTTTGATAGTTTCAAATATCTGCTCGGCGCACTGTTCAATGGAATAAAGAGAGGTATCTATCTCTATATCAGCATACTTGGGCGGCTCGAAAGGGGCAGAGATGCCTGTAAACTCTGCAATCTCCCCTCTGCGAGCGCGTGCATATAGCCCTTTGACATCGCGGCGTTCACACTCGGCAAGGGGCGTTGAGAGGTAAACGATAACAGTGCTCTGTTCGCCGATAATCCGACGGGCAAGTGTGCGTAGATGGTTGGTCGGGCAGACGAGCGTGGCCAGGACTACTATGGCGTTGTTGTTTAGTATGCGACAAATCTCGGCAGTGCGGCGGATATTCTCCTCTCGGTCGGCCATAGAGAAGCCGAGGTCACTATTGATGCCATAGCGGAGATTATCCCCGTCTAGGACAGCTGAAAGGTAGCCGTTCTCTGTCAAAAGATGCTCAACGGCTGCGGCAATAGTACTCTTGCCCGAGCCAGATAGGCCTGTAAACCAGAGCGTTAAACCATGTTGGTATAGCTGTCGCTCCTTGTCGTGGCGACTCTCAAAACTACTAAAATCGGGATAGATGTTCATAGCTAAAAGCTCCAAAATATTGGGATGAAGATCATTGATATGACAAATGTTATTACCGTCAGGGGCAACCCCGAGCGAATAAAGTCCTTGAAGCTATAGCCTGCTAACCCCTGCACAATGGTGTTTGTCTGATAGCCTATCGGGGTGCAGAAACTCGCAGATGCAGCAATGACTATCGCTACGCAGAAGGGCATGGGACTGACAGAGAGCTTTGTGGCTGCCGAGATGGCTATCGGGAATGCGAAGGCTGCCGCGGCGTTGTTTGTAATGAGCTCGGTAATGATGTTGGTGATGATGTATATCAGTGCTAATGCGGTGCGTGGAGAGAGTGTGTGGCTTGCGGATAGAATCGCTGAGGCGGCAATATCGGCAAGCCCTGATAGTGTCATGGCGCGACTAATGGCAAGGGCAGAGGCTATTGTGATAAGGATATCCCACGAGATGAATTTGGTGTAGCTCTTTGCCGGGAAGATGTTGCAGAATGCCATTATGATGGCTACAACGGCTGCCCAGAAGAACATATCGGGGCAAATATCTCCGAATATATGGCGCATAAAGGGCTGCTCAGAGAGGCTCGCTCCGAGAATCATCACTATGAGCAGCAGTAGCGATAGCCACCTCTTCCAGCGGGGTGAGGGGTGGTTGTGTTCTGTGCCATTGGTCGTGATGATAAAGATGCGCGAGCTGCCCCAAATATCTACAAAGTTACGGTGTGCCGAGAGCAGTAGTGTGTCATTCTCCTTGTAGCTGTAGCCCTCAAGCTCATCAATCAGCTCGCCATCCCGACGCACTGAGATTATCTCTGAGCCATAGTGTTTGTGGAAGCTAAATTGCTCGGTCGTGCACCCTATTCCAGGGAAGCGAGGCGAGAGAATGACCTCGACAATGTGGCGGTTGTGGCTCTGTATCTCACGATGAGTATCATCAGGCAGTAGATGTCTGATAAAGAGTACCATATATCCAACCCCGACCACAGCAATAATCGCCCCAACCTTGCCCAGCTCGAACATCGTAAACCCCTCTAAACCGGCATCGAGCATAAGCCCATGCACAACAAGGTTGGTTGAGGTGCCGATAAGGGTGCACATACCACCCAGGATGGCGGCATATGAGAGTGGAATGAGGAACTTTTTGACACCCAGACCGACCCTGCGGCACCACATCTTGATATGGGGGATAAAGATGACGACAATAGGCGTGTTGTTCAGAAATGCAGAGATAAAGGCTACTGTCGGCACTATGGATAGATATCCGCGTGTTACACTGCACCCTGCATGACTTGGAAACAGGCGGCGCATTATCGGACTAAGGCACTGGCTACAGCGAATACCCTCGCTGACAAGAAAGAGCAGCGCCACGGTAATCATACCTTTGTTTGAGAAGCCGGCAAGTGCATCTGTGGGAGATAAAATGCCTGCGGCAAGGAGCACAATGACCACAGAGAAAAGAATTACTCCTGGTCGAAGGTACTCCTTTATCAGCAGAAAGACCATCAATATAATGGCTACAACTATCGTTACTATCTCACCCATTGCGCGTCACAGATATGGATGAGATATTCGAAAAAATTGTGCAAAAGTGCAGCTCGGCAATATAATGGAGCGAAAAAAGGGCTATCTTTGTTATATGAAACGCGGTTATAGCTATCAGACCTACATACTGCTGCTTGCAGTGGCGCTCTATCTCTACTTTTGGCAGGGGTGGATTGCTGTTGGGATATATCTTGCCGTTGTGGCACTTCTGTTACTCTCTGTTTGGCTGTTGAGGCGTAAGAGTGAGCAGCGACAGAGTGGTCAAACACCTACAAAGAGGAGCGTTAAGGTCGATGACTTGGAGCGACGAAGAGTTGAACGCCGAAAGGAGCAGAGCCAGAAGGTAAGGGAGTTTATCGTGGCGGTAGATGGACGTGACTTGGGAATGGATAGAGTGGCTAAGCGTTTGGTAGATTGGCACTTAGAGTACTCGCGTATGAATGGTTATCACCACACCGACTTATACGATTTTATCCTTGATCGCTGTAAGGAGCGTTTAAGTAGTGCCGAGGCTGCCTACTTGAGAAGAGAGCTTAGGCAGACGATAGAGATTATCCGTAGATTTATGCGTGGACAGAGTGTTGAACAGGTGGTTTCATCACTAAAGGACAAAACGGACTAAATATTAACCTCTTAAAGGCTAATAGCCAACAGCTAATAGCAAAAAGCAGAAGGTGTCTAACCTGCGGGTTAGACACCTTCTGCTTTAGATGTTATGTTTAGAAGAATCCGTCGTATGATTCGGTGAATGCATTGTCTGTATATACATTCTTCTCGCCACTCTCCTTAATGGTATGAGTTGCGCGAACCTCCCACTTCTCCTCCTTTGAAGGGTCTCCACATGGAGCTTTGACAAACCACATATGCTTGAGCGCCTTATTCCAAGAGGTTGTGTTCTTGCCCTTCTCGTTGAAGAAGAATGCTGTAGAACACATATCTGCAAGGCCCTTATTTACGCGCTGCATCTTGTGGCTTACGCCATTAACAACAAGCTCAACATCCCAGTTTATCGCGTCATCATTCCAGATGGTTACAACAAAGCAGTCCTTAAGGTCTGCACGGCCAGAGGTCTTGATATTACCACTACCGCCAACACCGCCATTAACCCATGTGTAGAGGTACTTGTGGCCATATGTAGCGTTACCATTATAGACGCGCATCTGGTACTCCTCCGGATGATTTACAGCCTTAGCTACCCAGTTGTGGAGCGTAGCGCCCTTAACCTGATAGATGCTATATCCATTTGGTGAGCCATCGACACCAATCTGACTGCACCACCAGCCACCGCAAGCACCACCATGTACGTGCTCAAATACCGGCTGACCACCCTGTGTGATATAGGTAGAGTGGTGGTAGTTCTCAGGATAGTGAGTATGACCGATGAAGATATGCGCCTCCTTGAACTGAGTAAGAAGCTGCAGGACCTCAGAGTAACCCTTATCCTTGTCGATGTTTGCACCACCTCCGCTGCCACCTCCACGGAATGGAATGTGACCAGAGAGGATGACCATCTTGTTAGCCTTATCCTCTACCGCATCAAGATCCTTCTCAAGCCAAGCAATCTGCTTGTCGGTGTATCCACCGTCGTAGTTCCAAGACTTGCTGTTTCCAAAACCAGTTGTAGATGTACACATGATGTTATCCATAACAACAAAGTGCACCTGACCGCGGTTGAATGAGTAGTCTGTAGGGCCTACGTGCTGTATGTAGAGCTCTGTAGCCTCGCTGTCATTCTGACGATCTGCATCGTGGTCGTGGTTACCGATACAGTTGAAGATTGGAATACTATTGCCGTTGTTGAGCGGAATGCTTGAGCAGAGCTCGGCCATGGTTGGCCACATAGGTGTGTTGTCAAAGGTGATATCACCCAGAGTGATGGCATAGGCGTTGTGGTAACGGTTCTCGCTCATCTGCGCACTACTGATAGTTGTGCGGATATCGACAAGAGTCTCGTCACGGAAACGACGCGCCTCGCTCTCGACCTCACACTGTGGGTCGCCAATGGCAATAATGGTGAACTCATCCTCTACAGCTGGCAGTGGTGTGAGTACCCAGTCATTACGGTTCTGCTTGGTGCTTGACAGCTTGCTGGTAGTGTAGAAGAGCGGACGTCCACTCTGTGGATCTACAGGTACCTGATACTGAGCAGGAATAGAGAACCAAACATACTTCGCCCAACGGCTTGTTGGAATCTGATACACACCATTACTATCGGTAAGAACTACTGCGCTACCGTTAGTTACAGCTACACCCGGGATACCTTTGCCGGTCACAGAGTCGGAGATAAGTCCAAAGACATTATTGCTCGACAGGATTGTAGTGCCGTTAAGCTCGGTTATAAGTGTAGTCTGTTCACCACCCTCATTACCGCCTGGAGTCGGCTCTACAGGGTTATCTGGAGAACAAGCAACCCCGCAGAGCAGGGTTGCTGTTAAGAGATAAAACTTCAGTTTATCTAACATCGTATTTTATTAAATGTTATTTCCAACCGTAGTTCTGAACAAGGTTCTTGTTTACGTTGAGAGCTGTCTGTGGAATTGGACGAACATACATCTTATCATTCCACTCGAGCTTGTAGTTGTAGATCAAGAAACCGTGGTCACCCTCAGAGAATGAGTGGTTCTGGTTAGCAGTAGAACCGCTCACGTTGTAACCGAAACCAGCCTCAGGCTTAGTGTTTGTGAAGGTGTACTTACCACCGTTGTACTCCATACCGCCAACAAGGTCCTTAGGAACCCAGATACCCTGCCAGCCCTGGTTGTTGGTCTGACGATCAACGATCAGCTTACCGAGCTTCCAACGATAGAGGTCGTCATCACGAAGACCCTCAGCCAGCAGCTCTACAGTACGCTCACGACGAATCTCAGTAAGGATGTTAGAAAGGTTACCGTAGTAAGCCTTAAGCCAACCGCAATCCCATGAACCGTCTGGGTAGATGTTAGCAACACCTGCACGAGTACGGAGAGCACCGATTGTAGCATCCCAGTCCGCCTTTGAAAGGTTACCGTTACCAAGCTCAGCCTTAGCCTCAGCATAGTTCAACAGAACCTCACCGTAGCGAAGAATTGGATAGTCGTTATCGTTCTTAGCCTTTGAGTAGTTCTCCTCACGCTCCTGTGAGAACTTAACGTTCTGGTAGAAGTTGTAAGTGTAAGTAGTGTTAGTCTGCTTGAGAAGCTGCTCACCGTTAGTCTTAGTGTACTCATAACCTGGGTGGTGTACGCAAGCCTCAAGACGAGTGTCACGACCTACGAACTCCTCAGTGATAGCAACCTTACCATCGTGAGTGATAGGAGTACCATCGAGGTTGAGGTAGTGGTTTACCATCAGCTTGGTAGGAGATACCTGCTGGTCATAAGTAGATGAGTTTACAACCCAAGTAAGCTCGTGGAAACGGCTCAACTCACCACCATCATAGTCTGACCACCAAATAACCTCTGGAGAAGAGGCGATATTTGTGTTGTGGAACAGATCATAGTAGTTTGAGTGGAGTGAGAACTTACCGCTATCCATCAACGCCTGAGATGCGTTAACGCACTCAGTAAGGAAGTCGTTAGCAGTGCCATACTGGTTGTTCCAAGCTACGTTAGTAGATGGGTTAACCTTGTGATACTTACGGAAAGTACCCTCATAGAGACATACGCGAGACTTGAATGCAAGAGCAACCCAACGGTTGATAACGCCGTTGAACTTAGTGTCTGTAGAGAGGTTCTCGCAAGCGAAGTTAAGATCCTCAAGAACCTTGCTCATTACATACTCACGGTCATCCTGAGCCTTGTAGAGAGCCTCGTCCTCAACGTCAAGTGCGTGGTCAATCCAAGGCACATTACCGAAGTTCTGAACCTTAGCAACATAGAAGTAAGCACGCCACAGACGAGCTACGCCCTGATAGTGGTTGAAAATCTCCTCAGATATGTTGCCTCTAGCACGCTCCATACCCTCGAGCATAATGTTTGCACGACGGATGTTACGCCAGCTACCTACCTCCCAACCAGTCTGCTTATCTGCATTCCAGATACCTGGACGGAAGTAGTCAGAAGAGGTCTTTGAACAGAAGAGGTCTGTGTAGCTATCGCTATATCCAAGACCATCTGCAGTTGGCAGGTACGACTGGATAAGACCGTTTGAATAGAGCTCAAGCTCAAGCTCATTCTTGAAATATGTATCAGCCGACATCTTGTCGATAGGCTCCACAGTGAGGAAGTCCTCGCAAGAGACGCTTGAAAGCGCTACAGCTGCTACTGCAAATAAATTTAATATTCTCTTTTTCATACCTATATATACATTAGAAAGTAATATTCAAACCAAAGGTGAAGGTCTTAAACATAGGGTAAGAATAACCCTGACCAGAACCTGACAGACCAGTTGCACCACTATCGTTAAAGTCGGTATCACCAGCACCGATTACCTCAGGGTCAAACAACTCAGTGTGCTTGAAGAGTGGAGAGAATGTAAATGCGTTCTCAGCAGTGAAGTAAACCTTCAACTTCTCAATGTGCCACTTTTTAGTCAGAGTTGTAGGGAATGTGTAATCGAGAGTAATGTTCTTAACACGGAGGTAAGCTGCGTTCTGGAGGTAGTAGTCATTCTCGTATGCGAGAGGACCTACGTTACGGTTAGCAGCGTATGCTACAGGACGAGTCCAGTATGCACCTGGGTTAGTTACAGTCCAGTTCTCAGTTGAGTAGTCAACGATTACGCGGTCTGTAGTGTGAACCTTAGGCAAGTAGTCATATGGACGGTTGTACATACCCCAGAAGAAACCTGACTCCTGATCAGGATACCAGTCACGCTTCATAACACCCTGGAGGAATACGCTCAAACCGATACCGTTCCAGTTACCTGACAGGTTGATACCGTAGTGGTAGCGTGCACGCTCGTTACCGATGATAGCAAGGTCACCGTGATCCTCGAGAGTACCCTTACCAGTGTTGATCTGACCGTCACCGTTGATATCGATGAACTTAAGGTCACCGGCAAATGCGCGGAAGTTAGAACCGTTCTTGTGGAATGAATCCTGTGACCAGTTCAAAGCCTCCTCATTTGAAAGGAAGTAACCGTCGGTCTTGAAGCCCCATACGTCGCCGAGCTCCATGCCCTCATAGAATGCGTAGATGTTACCAGACTCGTTAGAGAACTTGTCAATCCACATGCGGCTATCCCAGATAGAGAAGCGTACTGAGTAGTTGAAGTCCTTACCACCAGCCTTGAATGAGTCACGCCATGTCAGAGCTGCCTCCCAACCCTTAGTCTTGAGAACACCATAGTTGATCTGTGGAGAGTTCTCACCGAGGATTGCTGGATACTCAGGACCTGTAGTGATCATATCAGTTGTATATTTCCAGTAGATATCACCAGAGAATGAGAGTCGGTTGCGGAGGAAGTCCAAATCCAAACCAACATCATATGTAGTAGAGGTCTCCCAAGTAAGTGATGGAGAAACCATACCGTTAGTAGTTACATAAGGAACCTTCTGGCCGTTGATAATCTCAGAAGTCTTATCTACTGACCAAAGATCCATAAATGCGTAGTCATCGATCATTGAGTTACCGAGTGAACCTACGTTAGCACGGAGCTTGAAGTTGTCAAGCCACTCGTCAGACCAGTCCATCCAAGGCTCGTCAGCAAGACGCCAACCAATTGAGCCTGAAGGGAAGAAACCCCAACGCTGGTTAGTAGGGAAGCGTGACTCACCGTCGTAGCGACCTGCGAACTCGAAGATGTAGCGGCCGAGGAGTGAGTAGTTAACACGTGCAAATACACCAACTGAGTTGTGATCGTAACCGTCATCATCAACTGAGTACTCCTGAGAGTCCATCAACTCGAATGAAGGACGAGTTGGGTCCATCAGACCAAGACGCTGCAGGTAGAGACGACGATACTTCTTAGACTCAAGGTTCCAACCTGCCATTACGTTCAGGTCGTGCTTGTCACCGAGCTTAGGAGTCCAAGTGAGGACTGCGTTAGCTGTGATATAGTCGGTGTTGTAACGCCAATCTGACTTGTAAGAAGAGTTGTTGTAGTTCTCAGCACCACCAGGACCAGAGTAACCTGTCTGGATTGGAGATACGCGGAGCTGAGTGTTGCGGTCTGCCTTGTAAGTGAAGTCACCAACAACCTTGAGTACGTCCTTAATAGGCTCGAGAGTCAAAGTAGTAGTTGAAGATGCGTACATCTTAACGTTCTCCTGGAATGACTGGTCACCTGAGAATGCGCCGTACATTACAGCAGCACCATAGAATGAAAGGGTACCGTCCTCGTTGTATGGAGTGTAGATAGGCTGACCACGGTGCTCGAACTGACGAAGGATAGGCTGTGCACCACCTGTTACCATTGGCTGGTGATACTTCTGGTGGAAGATAGAGGTGTTGTTACCCAAAGTGAGCCACTTGAATACCTTTACCTCACCCTTAGCACGGAGGTTGTAAGCGTTATACTGCTCGTTGTTGAACTCGTAGATACCATCCTGGTTGTAGTAACGACCTGAGATAGAGTACTTAACGCGGTCAGAAGCACCTGCTACTGAGAGGTTGTGTACGTGGCTTGCGTTCATATCCTTGTAGAACAGGTCGATCCAGTTGGTAGAGCCGTAGTATGCGTAGTTACCAGCCTTTGTATAACCGTGCTCAACGCCATAGAGAGCGTAGTTCTTATCTCTCTTACGGAGGTACATCTCCTCAAGGTATGGACGAGTTGTCTCGTTACCATTCTCATCAAGACCGATAACAGTACCGTAGGTATCAGAACGGTTGTTCACGTTACCTGGGAGCTTACCAGTAGAAGTTGGGGTACGAGAGTCGTTCTGGAAGTACTCAGCGAAGTTAGTGAGCCAAGTATAACCATCAACCTCCAAGTGATCCTCCCACTTTGTAGTACGAGTGTTGAGAGAAACAGAGCCATTATAATTAATGGTAACCTTGTCCTTGGTAGGAGTCTTGGTTGTAACGAGGATTACACCATAACCACCTCGAGCACCATATACAGAAGCAGAAGCCGCATCCTTCAGTACAGCGATGTTCTCAACGTCCTCAGGGTTAACAGAGTTAAGGTCACCCTCAACACCGTCAATCAGAACGAGTGCAGAACCACCCTGACCGAGAGAGATGGTCTTACCAGTACCTGAAGAGGTAGATGAACGCATAGAAACTGACTGAGAACCACCACGGATGTAGATATCACCACCCTTAGTTGGCTTACCGTCGCGAGGCATGATGTTCAAACCTGGGATCATACCCTGGAGGGAACGAGAAACGTTCGAAGTTGAACGACCCTCAAGCTCCTCACCACCGAGGTTCTCAACAGCACCTACGAGCTGAGCCTTCTTCAAGGTACCATAACCTACGACAACTACCTCGTCTACAGCCTGGCTAGACTCAGTAAGAGAGAAATCGATAACCGAGCGGCTACCAACAGTAACTTCTACAGTATTATAACCGAAGAATGAGCACTCCAGAACAGCGTTAGCTGAAGCACTAATGGTGTACTGACCGTTTGCGTCTGTTGCAGTACCGGTCGATGAACCCTTAACAACGATTGCTGCGCCTGGCATTGGAGCCTTAGTTGCAGCGTCGATAACTTTACCGGAGATTGTTCGGTTCTGTGCTACTACATTACCAGATGCGAGCAAAGCAATCGCACACATAACGCCGGTCAGCACCTTTCCGAATCGTCCGGAAATCGATAGTAAGACGTGTTTCATAATTTTCAGTTTGTAATTAATTTTTTTAATTCTTCGCCAGCCGAAAATCGACCTTAGAAGAGCGCACAGTTTGATAATACACTGAAAATCTGAATAACGGTTTTAAGGTTGTTTTTTGTTTTTTGTTTGTTTTGTTTTTAATTGTTTGCTTGTGCGTCCGTCTCTTTTTAAGAGATGTACGCGAGTACAAAATTAAGCATTTTATTTATATAAACAAATTTTTTACATCTTTTTTTGCTCTTGTTGGGATGTTTTGGGAGGGTTTATAAAATCGGAATATTATCTAAATGGTTGATTTATAGTTACTACCCCTCTTTGCCGCATAGGTGGAGCTGTTCTGCCAGGTGAGAGGTGTATTGCAGGAGCTTGGCTCCTCTTTTGTGTCTCATAGTTATTAAAAATTTTTAATTATTAAAATTTTCGCCCTCGTTAGGTGTTTGTGGGTAGTTGGGTGTTAAAAAATAAATAAAAAGAGGTGTTGCGGTGCGATATTTTTAATAAAACGTTTGGAATTTTGTAAAATTTGCTTTACTTTTGCTGTGCAGTTTGAAATACACAGCTCCGCAATAGCTGTTTCGGATAGTATCCGGTGCGTTTGAGGGGTTTGATATCAGAGTAACGAGAATTAAGGAGGGGCCAAAAGCCTTACCTTGATTTTTGTTGTATTTTATTTGTATCAACCAGTAAAAAAATTTTTTATGAAAATCAATCGCAAACTTATAGCTGCATTTGCTATGCTGTCAGTTGTCTTTGGTGCTTGTACAACTACCCCTGAGGTAGATTGCGGTATCAAGTCAAACTTGGCTGCTCCAGGTAATGTGGTTTGGGAGGAGGGCGAGTCAACTAAGACTGCTCTTGCCTTTACTTGGGATGCATCAGCTGCCATTGCTGCAGGCGCTACTTCGTTTACAGCACAGGTAGTAAAACCTAACATGGAGACAATGGGTGAGGGTGAGTTGCACGACTATGTAACCCCTGACCAGTATGACTCTGCTGTATCAGTCATTCTCCCTGTAACTACTAACTACATGGGTTCTCCTAATGTTCTTGAGAACGACAACCCATGTGATCAGGTTACTTTCAATAATCTTCAGAACGGTAAGCAGTATATGCTTCGCGTTCGCGCAAACTATCAGAACTCTAACTACTCTGACTGGGTATGGGTTGTTGATGAGGCTGGTGAGCTCGCTCACATTAAGCCTGGTAAGGGTCTTGTAGATCCTACTGAGCTCGACGACAAGAACCCTCCTGCAGTTAAGATCTCTTACGTATCAGCTTCTGACGCTATCGTAACTTGGTCTGTAACTGACTGGAAGAGCCACTCTGCAGATTTCGGTATGGCTTGGAAGGTTATCCTTAAGAAGGGTAATGACCTCGTTGTTAGCTGGAACATCCCTGCAAACGCAGACATTTGGAGTTCATATGCTCGTAATGGTTGTGCATTCTTCCTCACAGCTCTCGAGCCTGATACTGAGTATAATGTTTTGGTTCAGAACCTTACTGAGGGTACAGAGCCACTTTCTCCTACTAAGTTCAAGACTGAGGCTTCAAAGGTTGTAACAATGCCTACAGCTCCTGCAGCTGCTGGTGATGTTATCCTCTATGAGGACTTTGGTGAGCTCTTCATCACTGCTGACCTCTCTCGTGGTGCTGCTAACTACTCTTACGACAACCGTAACCTGATGCCAGATGCATCTTGGGTTGCTAAGGGTGAGGACCCAGTTGCTAACGATGTTGACGCTCGTGGTTGCTACCTTGTTGATCCATCTACTGAGGTAGGTATGTTCAACACTATCAAGACTTATATTGCATCTACCCGCCTCAATACTTGGGGTATGATGGCTGAGGACGATACTAAGGGTGCTATCTGTGCACGTGCAAGCCAGGTTAAGATGGGTGCATCTTCAAAGTGCGCATGGCTCGTTACTCCTGAGATCAACTGCCTCCAGCAGACTGCAACTATTGAGCTCTCATTCGATGCTGCTCTCTATGAGTCTGATCCAGGTCAGGGTATCGTTGAGGTTCTCACAGGTTGTACTCAGCTCTCTAACGCTGAGAATAGCTTCGTTCGTCCATCTGATCGTATGACTGCTACTACTTTCTCTATCGCTAAGGATTGGACTCGTTATACATTCACTATCGACAACATCAACAATGGCGCTCGTATCGCTATCGGTGGTAACCGTAATGGCGTATCTGGTCAGCACCGTTTCTACCTTGATAACATCGAGGTTAAGGTTGTTAGCTATGGTGATCTTAAGCTCGCTGCTCCAAAGAACGTTGTTATCACTCCTACCGACACAACTGCTGAGGTTGTTTGGGATAAGGTAAACAGCGCTGAGACTTATGTTGTAGAGTACACTAACACTTGCGATGCTTGTGGTCAGCCAATCTGGACTGCACTCCCTGCAACTGCTGAGCTTAAGGCTAATATCGAGGGTCTTGCATTCGAGACTGAGTACTCTGTACGCATCAAGGCTGTTGCTGGTGATGTTCAGTCTGAGTACTGCGAGCCTGTAGCGTTCAAGACTCTTGCTGAGATTAAGAAGCTTAAGACTCCAAAGGATATCGTTGCTAAGGCTGGTCTTACAACCGTTCAGCTCACTTTCCCTGCTGTAACTAAGGCAGTAGATTATGAGGTTTACAACGCTGAGACTAAGCTTGCTAGCTCATTCGTTGAGGCTGACGCAGTTGTAACTCTTGACGTAACTGGTCTTGCTGCTAAGACTGCTTACGCTCTTCAGGTTAAGGCTGTAGGCGCTGCTGACGGTGAGATGGAGGCTTCTGACCTCTCTGAGGTTCTCAACGTTACTACTGGTGAGATCTCTGCTTACGTATCAGGTGGTTGCGAGTACAAGCCAACTTCTCTTACTGCTCAGTGGCCAGATTGGAGAGCAGACCACTCTTACACTATCCAGCTCGCTGACGCTTCTGGCGTTCTCGGTGCATGGGATGTTAAGTTCGGTGGCTCTTCTTGCGTTAACGGTACAAGCGGTTATCAGGTTCCTACCCGTTTCACTATGGGTGGTCTTACTCCTGAGACTGAGTACACTGTATCTGTAAAGGCTAAGGGTGCTGAGGATGCTGACTATGTATCTGTAGTTCTTAAGACTGGTGCTGTTCGTACTCCAGGTGCTAAGGACGTTTACTGGCAGGGCTTCGACGACTGCTTCTTCGGTGGTGACTCACATAACATGGGTTATGGTGTTGTTAGTGCAGATGCAGACGCTCTTAAGCTCATCAACTGGCCTACAACAACTGCAGACCTCTACGCTAACGTAGTATCTAAGACCTCTACTAACGGCCCAGGTTCTGCTGACCGTACAGCTGCTATCCAGTCTTACTGCTTCGCTGACCCTGAGTGCTCACTCTACAACTGGACAATGGCTGGTTGTGAGGTTCACACTGGTTACATTAAGGTAGGTGCTGGTGGTACTATCGGTGTTGTTACAACTGATGTACTTGGCGAGAAGGCTAATGGCGCTTGCACTGTTGAGTTCAAGGTATCTCCACGTTCTGACACTAACGCTTGCAAGGCTCTTGTTAAGCTCGTAGTTGTTCACGCAGACGGTACTGAGACTGTTGCAGCTTCAGGTCTTGATGTTCTTACAAACGGTGACTCATTCAACTACACTTGGAAGAAGCTCACAGTTAAGGATGTAACTCTCCTTCCAACTGATAAGCTCCGTATCGCAGGTGATACTGAGAAGGCTTCAGGTGCATTCCGTTTCCATGTTGATGATATCCTTGTAGTAGCACAGTAATTTTGTTGTGATAGTGTGCCATCTATGGCACATCCCTTAAAACCCAGTGGCGGCTGTACTTCGGTACTATCCGCCACTGTTTTTATGTGCCTACAGATGTGGTACTTGGCTGCCGAAGAAGCGGACCTTTGTGTGTATATGGCTGCCCGACTGCTGTTCTACAATGCCTGTAAGCACATCGGCGGCGTCGTGCCAGCGGTTGGCAGAAAATAGGCGGCGGTAGGTTGTCAGGTGGTTGTATAGTTCGTTCCAGCGCATATTCCAGCCCTGCGGCATGCGTATGCTGTGGATGACGGTTGCTGAGTTGGAGAGGATGCGCGCCTCCTTATTTCCGGCTTGGTGGAACCACTCGACCTTGACCGTAGGGCAGAGCCTTTGCACAACGCGTGCGAAGCCTCGACCGCCATTATTACTCTCGATAGTGGCAATGCGTGTGCGGTTGTTGTTAATCATTTGGCTGACAAGCTGCTCTGTTACCTCCATAGGCTCGCGGGTATAGACGCAGTCGGTGATATATATCACGCCATCGCTATCCACGGCATAACATATAGAACATAGGTAGTCGTCACCCATATCGGCAGTGTCGGTATAGTTTCCATATCTGACAATCTCTTTTGGCAGCGTGGTGTAGGTCGCAAAGTTATTGCCATAGAGCAACCCTTCGGGGGTGGAGGGGTTACCCTGATATAGGCATTCGAACTTCTGCGGGTCAAGGCGGCGCTTAGATGCGAGCAGGGATGCGCTATGTTGCTCCTCCCACAGGGCACTGCCCACCTGTCGAGGGTCTATCTCGGTGGGTGTACCGCTCTTTAGAGCCTCGAAGTTGAGTGCGACCCACGTATCGTCAGGAATGGAGTCCAGCTGACTCCACTCCTTGAGGTCGATGACATGCTCGCAGCTGCGGATAGTGCCGATAAGGTCATGCTCATGCCAACGGGTAAAGACCATAATCTCCTGCGAGGCGTTGTGCATGCGCGTACGGACAACGGAGGTGTACCACTCGCGGCAATTCTCACGAATGATAGGGGAGTTAGCCTCCATTGCATCCTTGTAGAGGTCGTCAAGGATAAAACAATCGACACGATTGCCCGTCAGGCTGCCCTCACGACCGACCGAAATCAGAGAACCGTGGTGGCCGATTATCTCAACCTCGTCGGCGGTGCGGATATAGGAGCAGCTCTTATTTCCTCGCTTGATGGTCGTCTCGGGGAATATTTCGCCATACTCTTCACTCTCGATGATGCGCTGCACGCGGCGGTTGAACTTCGAGGCGAGGGATGCAGAGTAGGAGGCTATGGCGATTCTCAAATCGGGGTTAAGACCGAGCATATATGCCGGCAGTAGGGTGCTTGCGCCGACACTTTTACCATGTTGTGGGGGCATGGTGATGATCAGTCTCTTTACACGACCCTCGGCAAAGGCCTCCAAAAGACGGTAGTAACTCTGGTGAAACTGCTGTAGCTCCAGAAATGGATAGACCGTTGTAGAAAACTCTTCAAACTTCATAACTATCGTACTATCAGCTCTTTGTACAACAACGCAAAGTCAAAATCGTTAATCTTCAGCACCGGCTCGCCACTCTGGCTGCTCTCTATGGTGTAACTATCCCACCAAACGTCGCTAATGTCAATCAACTCTCCGCTTCCGGCCTCGCGGTAGATGATAATCGATAGCTCCAGACGGTGCGTAACCTCGCCGTCAGGGAGTAGAAATACCTCAGATAGATAGTGCTTGCCCTCCATCCTTGCCGCAATCTGCTGGGCAAACCCCTTGTAGATTGCCTTTGTAATTGTGTAGTCTCTCTTCTTCATAAATTGAAATAATTGTGAATTTTCTTGAATAATCGAGATAAATATTTTACCTTTGTTGCAAAGATAGGGTCAAAAACTGAAAATTGTACTCAAAAAGTTCAAAATTTGTATAATCATTTTTCATAGAATTTTATGGGACAGCGATTAAAACTTATACGCAAAGCGTTGGGTCTAACGCAAGAGCAACTGGCTCAGAGACTTGGTGTGGGCAAGACTGCCCTCTCAATGGTCGAGACTGGCAAGGCGCGTTTGTCGAATAGAAACAAGAATATCCTTGTTCAAGAATTTAACGTATCTCCCGAGTGGTTGGAGAGTGGAGAGGGCGAGATGTTCAATGCCGACCCGTCATTGGTTAAGGCATTTAGCCTGAAGACTGACAATTCCCTGCCGATGCAGTCCGTTCCGCTCTACTCAATAGAGGGTACTGCGGGCCTTGTTCCTCTGTTTGCCGATCGTATGAGCGTTGAGCCTGTCAACTTTATCCATATTCCGAACCTCCCTAAGTGTGATGGCGCGATATATGTTGTCGGCGATTCGATGTATCCGCTGCTCAAGAGTGGCGATATAGTGCTTTATAAGCAGCTGCAGAGCCTTGAGGATGTATTTTGGGGCGATATGTATCTACTCTCTATAGATATAAATGGTGAGGAGTATATCACCGTAAAGTACCTCCAAAAATCTGAGTTTGAGGGCTGCGTGAAGCTTGTTAGTCAGAATCAGCACCACGCAGATAAGGATATTCCTGCCGACAAGATTCGAGCTTTAGCACTCGTCAAGGCTTCGATTCGTATGAATTCAATGCGATAAAAAACCATTTAGGCGGCGATTTACTTCCGCTAACCCGATATGTCACCAAAGGGCAGTACGTTTTAGTATGGCCCTTCGGTTCCAATCGTGCCGAGCGTGGTAACTCATCCGCCTAAATGATTTTTGAATAGTTTGATTATGGAATTTCTGGCAGAGTATGGACTATTAGGGCTATTTATTGGCTCTTTCCTCGCGGCAACCGTTGTGCCATTTAGCGCAGACGTGTTGCTTATAGGTATGCTTGTCGCAGATCTTAACTCTCCGCTATCTCTCCTTCTTGTAGCTACCCTCGGAAATTGGCTTGGCGGTGTTACCAGCTACGCCATAGGCCGAGCAGGTAAGTGGGAGTGGATTGAGCGTCTGCATGTTAGTCGCCAGAGTCTTGAAAAACAGAAGTCGCGCATAGATCGCTTTGGCGCACCCATAGCCCTGCTCACTTGGGTGCCATTCATCGGGGATATCTTTGCCGTCGCCTTAGGATTCTATCGAGTTAAGTTCCTCCCCGCAGTTTTGTGGATGCTGGTGGGTAAGGGGGTGAGGTTTGTTTGTTGGTATCTTCTTTTGTCGTGATATTTGTCGTGATAGTGGCGCATTTGCATCATATCCCTCAAATTCCCGAATAGGACGTACATTTTAGTACTACCTATCCGGGAATTTTTCACGATATAATACAACTGCACCACTCTGACGACAAATAGGTGCATAGAAGAGCCTTTGAACATTGGCTTTTCTGTATTCATAAACACACATCCGCGCAGCGGACACCTCTATAAGGCCAATAGCTGTAAGGCTATCCTAAATTCGCTACAGATACAAGCGAAACTGAGTTTCGCCTGAAAGCTTTATGCACGCCCTGCTTTTTCTCGAAAAAGCGGGCAGTACTGCGTAGCCTACTTATGTGCCAGCAGCCACTCGGCGATTTGGACTGCATTAAGGGCTGCACCCTTTTTGATTTGGTCGGCAACGCACCAGAAGGTCAGGCAGTTAGGGTCTGAGACATCTTCGCGGATACGGCCCACATATACAGGCTCCTTATGAGCGATAAAGAGTGGCATTGGGTACTGTTTCTCTGCTGGGTTATCCATCACAACTACGCCTGGGGCAGCCTCGAATGCCTTGCGAGCCTCAGCAGGTGATACCGGGCGGTCGAACTCTACCCATATAGCCTCTGAGTGTGCGCGCATAACCGGTACGCGGACGCAGGTTGCAGAGACCTTGATGTCGGAGTGCATAATTTTACGGGTCTCGTTAAACATCTTCATCTCCTCCTTTGTGTAGTCGTTGTCGGTAAAGACATCGATATGAGGGATGACATTAAATGCCAACTGATGTGCGAATTTCTCGACTGTTGGCTCCTCACCCTTTGCCAGAGATGCGTGCTGTGCCTCGAGCTCTGCCATAGCTGTTGCACCGGCACCGCTTGCGCTCTGATATGTAGCTACTCGCACGCGGCGGATATGTGCCACCTTCTCAAGGGCTGCCAGGGCTACAACCATCTGAATAGTTGTACAGTTAGGGTTTGCGATGATGCCACGTGGAGCATTCAGTGCATCCTCTGCGTTAACCTCAGGAACAACGAGAGGCACATCGTTATCCATGCGATAGCAGCTCGAGTTGTCAATCATCAGAGCACCGTGCTTTGTGATTGTTGATGCAAACTCCTTAGACACCGAGCCTCCTGCAGAGACAAGGGCGATATCTACACCCTTAAAATCGTCATTATGCTGGAGCAGCTTAATCTCTATCTCTTTTCCGCGAAATGTGCGGGTCTGACCTGCACTGCGTGCACTACCAAAGAGCAACAGCTCATCACAAGGGAAGTTGTGCTCCTCTAAAATTCTCAAAAACTCTTGACCTACGGCACCACTGGCGCCAACTACGGCTAATATCATAACTATCTGTTTATATATTATTACTCAAAAAACTCATCCTCTAACTCGTTAGCCTCTACGCTCTCATCGCATACCTGCTCTGTCCAAAGAGCAGGGCGAGGGAATGTATCGTCACGGTTGATATCGATATTCGGGTCGTTGTATGTGCGAACGAGGAAGTCGCCAACAATCGGCAGAGCCATCATAGAGCCCTCACCACGGCGACGCAGGTGAATCTGCTGATCCTCACCACCTACCCACGAGCCGGCAACAAGGTTTGGCGTTACGCACATAAACCAAGCATCGCGGTTCTCGTTGGATGTACCTGTCTTGCCGGCAATCTCAACTCCGTCAAGACCAAACTGCCAGCCCATACGGCGACCTGTACCGTTGGTGATTACATTTTTGAGCATTGTAATCATTGTATAGGCGGTCTGCTTGCTCACAGCATCCTGAGATGTTGATGAGAAGCTTGATATGAGGTTGCCCTGGCGATCCTCAATATGTGTTACAAAGAGTGGCGAGGTGAATACGCCCTCATTTGCAAATGTCGCATAGGCGCTGACCATCTCAAAGACATTACTCTCGAATGTGCCCAAGCAGAGTGCATATACAGGGTCAATAAAGCTCGCAATACCCATATTGTGGATAAAGTCGGCAACAGCCTCAGGCTGCTTTGCCTGCTTCATAATCCAAGCTGAGTAGTTGTTACGGCTCAGCGCAAGACCCCACTTAAGAGGGTGTAGGGTGCCGTCATACTCTACATTTCCCGCCTCCTTTGGAGACCATGCTGTGCCGACAGATGTCTCAATGGTCACAGGGAGGTTTGGCACCATTGTGCAAGGGGTCATGCCGAGGTGGTCAATGGCAAAGGTGTAGATAAATGGCTTTACGGTTGAGCCAATCTGTCGCTTACCCTGCTTTGCCATATCATATTTGAAGTACTGGAATGACGGGCCACCGACATAAGCCTTGATGTGACCTGTCTGAGGCTCGATAGCTACAAATGATGCACGCATGATGCGCTTGTGGTGCAGAATGGAGTCGCGCGGGGTGAGCAGAGTATCTCTCTCGCCATTAAAGGTAAAGACCTTCATGTTACACTTCTTCTCGAATGAGGCGTAGATATCCTTTTCAGCCACACCATCCTTCTTCATATTGCGGAATCGGTCGGAGTTACGCATTGCTCGGCGAATGATACCCTCTACCTCCTCTGGCTCGGAGTCAATAAACAGAGTGCCGGTCTCCTTGACCTGCTTGTCCATAGCCGGCTGAATGACAGTCTGTAGCTGCTTGTGCAGTGCCGCCTCGGCATACTGCTGCATAGAGGCGTTGATGGTGGTGTATATCTTCAGACCATCGCGGTAGATGTTGTACTCGCTGCCATCGGCCTTGCGGTTCTTGTAGCACCAACCGTAGAGAGGATTCTCGTTATACTGCTTGAGCGCCTGCTCGTAGTCCCACTCGGTGTAGAAGTTACGACGCTTTGGCTCCTTGGCGGTCATCACAAGGCGTAACATCTCGCGGAAGTAGGTCGCCTGACCGTAGTTGTGAGATATTGGGCGGAAGTTGAGCGTGATAGGCAGAGCCGAGATTGAGTCACACTCCTCGCGCGAAATAGCACCCGCATTGCAGATGCGGCTCAGTACCAAATTGCGTCGTTTGAGAGCATTTTCAGGGTTGCGTACCGGAGAGTAGCGAGTCGGAGCGTTTACCACGCCAACGAGCATTGCCGCCTCTTGTAGATTCAGCTCTGACGGCTGCTTGCCGAAGAATGTGGTGGCTGCAGACTTGATGCCGTATGAGTTGGAACCATACTCAACGGTGTTGAGATACATGGCTATAATCTCCTCCTTTGTGTAGTTGTGCTCGAGCTTTATGGCGGTAATCCACTCCTTGAGTTTGTTGCCGATAAGGCGGAGTGTACGGGCTATCTTGCCATCATTTGTAGATGTGTAGCGCGGGAAGAGGTTCTTTGCAAGCTGTTGGGTAATGGTACTTCCACCGCCCTGTTTCTGACCGAGCAGTACGGTCTTGACTCCTACGCGGAATAGTGAACGGTAGTCGATTCCGGAGTGAGAGTAGAAACGCTCATCCTCCACAGCTACCAATGCCGCAGCAAGTGGTGGCATCTGCTCTCCGGAGATGGTGTATATCATCGTAGAGTCTGCCGGAAACAGGTCGGCATACTGCACATAGGAGCGATTCTGAACAAAGAAACTGCCCAAAACCTTGCCATTGTCGGCATAGACCTCTGTAGCCAGATTGCTCTTTGGATTCTCCAACTCTTCAAATGACGGGATGCGACCAAATGCACCGACAGCCGCAAGTGTCAGCATCAGCGCAGCGATTGCCACAGGAACCATCACTACAATCCACATCCAGCGGATTATCAGGCTCTTCTCACGTTTGCTATTTGTCTTCTTTGCCATACGCTAAAATGGTAGTCCTAAGCCGGCTGCAAAGTGCACGCCCTTTTTGCCGTGAGGCTTGTAGAGGGTGAATGTCACTGATGTCGTTGCAGCGGAAGGCATTCTTAAAAGGTTAATATCGAGTGTTATATCTCCTCCGTAGGAGTAGATTCGTTTACGTTCTTGTTTTAGGTTGACCTTGTCGATATCGGGGTATGCCTCGAAGTACTGTTTGCCGAAAGATGCGTAGTCAAAGCCGAGGTTGACGCGCACACGCTTGAAGTATATTACCGAGTTGATACCTCCGTCAGGATACCAGACAGGGAGCTGGTAGTTCACGCTTGTGGCGAAGTAGTGGCGATTCTCTACCTCTGCAACCTGGAAACCACGAGGTATGAGGCGTGAAGAGTTGAAGTAGAAGTTTGAGGCCAGGAGCTTGGACTCAAAGCCGCCAATGCTATTTTGGTAGAGTGCCGCAACGTTAAACGAGTGGTGGCGGGCAACGCCTGGCAGATAGAGCTTTCCGTATAGCGAAAAGAGCTGTCCGAAGGCTGAATTGGCCGGATTTAGGGCGTAGTTTGCCGAGAGGAGGTAACCAAATCGTGGCAAAAAGTCCTTATGTGAACGCATCACCTGATCTTGGAAACCAATACCACCCTGCAGCAGATGCAGACCCTCTGTGTAGCCGATTGTGGCGAGGTTGGTAATCTGTCCACCCTCAATTATCAGCTTATCGAGCTTAGCGACCAGTCCGTTGGAGTAGTTCCACGCCACATTTGCCACCAAAACCCTTGTGTGGTGACCTCGCTGGAAGTATAGTGGCAGCGATGCCGAGACGCCTATGTTGTAGTATCTCTTCTGCTTTGGAGCCTCAGGGAAGAAGATTTCGTACTTGCCACTCTCGGGGTTGAGCTTGTAGGTGTAAGCGGTATATACCTGCTGCTGACCGCCATAAGTACCTGAAACAGCGAGATTTGCACCTAAACCGTAGTAACGCAGTGAGCCTTTGACCATGTGGCCATTGCCCTGGCTCCATCCGTAGGTGAGAAATCCCTCAGCATCAGAGAGCAGGCTCTGTGACATGACTGTAGCACCGAGGTTGAAGTTCAGCGCACCCTCCTCTGATAGCTCAAATGGGTCGTATGATGCCGGGGCCCAAGAGTGGGCGTTGATGATGTGTGCCACCTTTGAGTAGCGACGCGATGGATGCTTCTTGACTGTATTCAGAGAGTCAATACCCGCAAAGCGGACGGTATCCATATTGATAACATCCCACTGCTTGCGTGGTGGGTTTACCACATTTATCGGTGTGCGGGATGGGGTGACGATTGCCATTCGGGCTGTGTCTAACTTCTGCATAGCCAGCTGATAGCCGTTGCGGTCATATGTAGTCATCACGACCTGACCATCGTAGGTCGGTGACGGCGAGAATGAGCCGTATGTCGAGCGGGAGATTTGGTACTGCTTGCCACTTGCGATATCAAGGCAGTGCACCTCGTCCTTTCCCGATGCAATAGAGCCAAAGTAGAGCACTCCATCCCTTGCTCTAAGGTCGGAGATGGTGATATATGCCCCCTCTGTTACTGGTGAGGTTGTACCATCGCTATTTACGCGACCAATCCACATGCCGCTATCATCTGTAGCGATAAAGTAGAGCGCCTCACTCTTGTTGTCGTATGCCAGAGAGTGAATCTCTCGACCAGCGGGCATTGTGGCTACGGTTTGGCGAGAGGATTTGTTACCCTGAACGATGGAGAAGATGCCATTTGCGTGGTACTCAACCCACGCGATATCGCTGCAGTTGTCTATAACGGTAGGGTAGAGGACGTTACGATATTTTGAGATGCTCTTAGGTGTGCCGTCACCTAAATCGACATAGCACAGCTTAGAGTTTACTCGCTGCTCGAAGAGTGTGCTGCGACGATACTCAGTCCACCACACCCTGCCATCCTGAAGAACGGGACGAGTCGATAGACTACCGATGTGGCAGATGCGCTGCTGCTCACCGGTCTTGATATTTGTGCGGACAATCTCTGCCGATGTGTCGAGCGACTCCTTGACAGAGATGATGCTGCGCGAACCGAAGAAGATAGGGTAGCGGTATGTTGTAAAGCTCCTCTGCTTAGGTGTTGGTATCTTCTCTGAGGTATCTGGTACAGACGGCATGGCTGACCAGTGTCTGTTCAGGTCTGTAAATGCCTCACGCATTAGGGTGTTGGTCGTGGTCTTGTAGAACTTACGCATACCGACATATGTGGTCAGAATCACATACGGGTGGCGCACGGCGTAGTCTATAATCTTATCCCAAATATTCTCGTCAAACTTCGTATCGGCATATGAGGTTATCTGATAACCGAGGTGGTAGTGGTTGGGAATATGCTCCTTGTACGAGCCGCAAAACCACTTGTCGAGGTTGCGACGGAATAGTATGTCGTCTTTGCGGGCACGATAGTCGATAGTAAAAGATGGTTGCAGCGCGCGACCATATGTTGACATAGCTGTCTCGGAGATTACAGCATCACCCTCCATACCCCAGAGTGGCATAAAGAGCAGACCGATAGTAGAGCTCTGCTGACCAAGGATGTAACTGAATGCCTTGACCCAGCCGCGGTTGAGGTTGTTGTACTGCACTGCGTGGCGATACTCATGCGCTGCAAGCTGCTTGAGCCACGGCATAGAGTAGCTCTCGATAGATGGGGAGCTAAGAATCTCAACGCGCTTTGGTAGCCACATAACCATGCCATTCGAGCGCAGATTCTCAGGGTGAATGATAAATGGGATATCCATCGCTCCGTGCCTGAAGCCAAAATCGATTGACGGCTGCACAGCCTTGACATAGTGCATCATTCGGTAGCCCTCTGAGGCTGCGGTGTCGGGGTAGATGACAGAGATTTTATCATCTTTGATTCTTCTCCACGACATGTTTGTCGGGTCGGCACCCCACGAGTAGTATTGTGCCGAGGCTGAGCCGCACCAGACAAGTGCGACCAGAGCAGTCAGTATGTACTTTAATCCTTTCACTACTCAAACTTAATGTACTTCCACCCCTCGGCAGTGTAGCAACCAATCTTGCCTGTCTGGGTGTTGTAATAGAGCGTTCCGACCGGTACGGCAGTTGACTCTAATTGACTATTGTGGTAAAAAGTTGTCGTTGGAGCCTTGTCAAAGCCACCGAGGGTAAATGGTACGAACGACACTGCCCAGCGACGACCGAAGTCAACACCCTCCTTAGCATCGTCAGAGCCAACCTTGACCCAACCAAAGTGACGCTTTGGCAGATAGAGACCCTTCGGTGAATAGACCTGTATGCAGGCGATGTCGGGTGCCTGCTTGCCTATAAGCATGGTCAGACGGCATGTTTCACTACCATTCCAACCCTCAAAGAGGTGACCGCCATCGACAAATGTGGTGTATGGTTTGTCGGTATAGTTGTTCCAACGACCCTTGCCACCACGCACCGAGAGCATTGTTGTGCTCTCAAGTACTCCATCAACGGTGTTGAATATCGGCTGCTCGGAGGTGTTAAAACCGTAGTTGTAGCGAACATCCTGCCACTTATCCCAAGTAGGGTCTGTCGGCATGCTCTTTACAATACAGCTATCCAAACTCTTCTCTAACAGCTCTATGCGCTCAGTTAGCTGCTCAACAAGTGCAGAGAGTTGTCGTCTGCTTGGACGCTGAGCCTCCGCCTCGCTACAAATCAGAGCAGAAGATAGAAGCGCTATGGCTGCAATTACAAAACCTCTCATAGCTAAACCTTCTTTGCTTGAGTGTAGCCCTCAGAGGTAAGTATCTGCAACACTCTGTCACGATTCTCACCCTGGATAATTATCTCGCCATCCTTCACAGAGCCACCCACGCCAATCTTGCGCTTAAGGAGCTTTCCTAACTCCTCCAGGTCGGCATCACTGCCCACAAAACCGCGCACAACAGTAGCTACCTTACCGCCTCTGCCGTGTGTGTCACGCCATACACGGAGCTTCTGCTGCTGCTTTGGGAGTGTTGCAACCTGTTCAACCTCTCCATTATCATACTCAAAGTCGGGGTTGGTCGAATATACCACGCCGAGCCTTGCCTTCCAATCACTCATTATTTTTCTGTTTAATGTGTAACATTAACGCTACAAAAATAAGCATTATTTTGCAGATTTGCGGATAATAGACTATATTTGTTACAACAGAATTGCAAAGATATGGGCAAACGGGCTGAAAATAGTGAGCAACGACAGCTGCAGCGCATAGAAAAGATGCGTTCGAAGGCGTTAGTTTCGGGTAAGGTGGATATGCAGACTCTGCCGGAGCCGTTGCGAATAGAGGATGGAAAGCGACTTGTTAGGGTCTTTGTTGAGGGCTATGAAGATGTGGCCTTTTGGCGTGGAATCTTCGACCACTTTATCAATCCCTATCTGCGTTTCGAGATATCTGTGCCTACGCGAGAGGACTTGCCGAAGGGTAAGAAGGTGTTGATAAACAATGCCCACAACGCCTCAGAGACGCTGTTGCTCTGTATGGATTCGGACTTTGACTACCTGCTGAGCGACGACGATGAACAGAGCCGACTCATTGCTCAGCACCCCTTTATGTTTCATACATATGCCTATGCCACAGAGAATTATCTCTGCTACGCCCCTTCGCTGCATAATGTATGTGTAAAGGCGACCAAAAATGACACCAGAATCTTCGATTTTGAGAGGTTTATGGCCGATTACTCACGAACTATACATCCGCTCTTTTTGTGGTATGTCTATTCGGCGAGTTGCCATACAGAGAATGTCTTTCCGCTTGCAGATTTTAAGGCCTCTGTAAAGCTCAACTACCTCGATATTCCGAATAATGGAGCCGGAACTATCGAGTGGCTTGCCCGTCAAGTTGCGCGTCGTGAGCAGGCTCTTGCAGCCGAATATCCGCAGATGGCTGCCCATATGCCTCGATTTGATAACTATCTGCGTAGCAAGGGGGTAGAGCCAGAACTTACATACCTATTTATGCACGGCCATACGCTTATGGATAATGTTGTGATGGTTATCCTTAGCGATGTTTGTGAGAAACTCAGACAGATGTCCATCGCCAAAATTATCTGCTCATCCAAAGAGGGCATCGCCCTGAAAAATGAGATGAGTAACTACAAAAATACCCTCCGTTCTATCCGTGACGTCCTGCTCGATAACGAGAATTATACAGCTTGTCCTCTCTATGAGTTGTTGAAAAATGATATACAGCGGTTTATATCCAAATACGCAAAAGAATCTGTATAACAAGGTGATTTCTGCGTTACGCTCGCCCTCGAAATCCTCACATACGCTTTAGTATGCTGCGGTTTCTCGGGCATCGCAAGCCTTGAAAACCCTCTTGTTATACAGATTCTTACACGGCTCTTTGGCGCCTGTCTTGTCGTAAAGCCTTTAGTCTGCGTAACAATAAAGGCCAATAGCTAACAGCCAATAGCCACACAAAAAAGCCTCTCAAATCGAGAGGTTTTTTGTGTTTCCCTATCCAAGGTACGACTTAAGCAGTTTGCTGCGAGATGAGTGGCGGAGGCGGCGGATAGCCTTCTCCTTAATCTGACGTACGCGCTCGCGTGTCAGGTCGAACTTCTCGCCAATCTCCTCGAGGGTCATCTCAGAGCAGCCGATGCCGAAGAAGTAGCGGATAATGTCGCGCTCACGCTCAGTAAGGGTCTCCAGTGCGCGGTCAACCTCTGTTGCGAGTGACTCGTTGATAAGACCACGGTCTGCATTTGGAGAGTCAGGGTTTACGAGCACGTCAAGCAGTGAGTTATCCTCACCATCTGCAAATGGCGCATCTACAGAGATATGACGGCCAGCTACGCGCAGGGTGTCGGTCACCTTCTCGCGTGGCAACTCGAGCTCCTGTGCCAACTCCTCTGGTGACGGTACACGCTCATGCTCCTGCTCAAAGCGAGCGAAGGCCTTATTGATTTTGTTGAGTGAACCTACCTGGTTGAGTGGCAGACGAACGATACGGCTCTGCTCTGCAAGTGCCTGAAGGATAGACTGACGAATCCACCATACGGCATAAGAGATAAACTTAAAGCCTCGAGTCTCATCGAACTTCTCGGCAGCCTTGATAAGGCCTAAGTTACCCTCGTTGATAAGGTCTGGAAGACTCAGACCCTGATTCTGATACTGCTTTGCTACAGAGACAACGAAACGCAAGTTTGCCTTTGTCAGCTTCTCCAGTGCCTCCTGATCACCTTTGCGAATTCTTTGGGCGAGCTCTACCTCCTCCTCGACGGTGATAAGATCCTCCTTACCAATCTCCTGAAGATACTTATCGAGAGATGCACTCTCACGATTGGTAATGGACTTTGTAATTTTTAATTGACGCATTTTTATAATATTGTTAGTATATCTTTTCAAAAATAGCCCTCGTCGAAACAAGGGCTATTGACTCTACATGCGGCAGAGGGTTACTCTACCACCATATAGCTTGCAGCTCTGCCGTCAGGATATACTCCGTCAATACTGCGCACCTTGTCTGTCATACTATTGAGGTCGGAAACGGAGGCAACGGCTCTATCGTTGATGTGAGTGATGACAAATCCGGTTCTAACTCTTGCACGAGCCAACAATCCATCCGGATTTATCTGTACAACCTCTACGCCTGAACGAATGTCGAGCTTCTTGCACAATTTTGAGTCTGCATCCACAAATCGAGCACCCAAAACCTTCACTACATCTACAGCATCTGCAGCTAACAATTCCGCTTTTCCTGCTTTATTACGCAAAGTGACTTCAAAATGTTTCACATTATCGCCTCTTTTTACAGAAATTCTCACTTTGTCGTTTGGACGGTGCTTGCCAATCTGCTCACCGAGCTTAGATGGAGCGTCGATTTCAACTCCGTCAATAGTTGTGATAATGTCGCCCTTGCGCAGTCCGGCCTCTGATGCCGCACCGCCCTCGACAACTGATGCCACGTATGCACCACCAACGGTTGTAATGCCTGTCTCCTTGCCCATGTTGTCCACAAAATCCTGGTCAATATATCGGTAGCTGACACCGAGCAGTGCACGCTGCACAACGCCATACTCCTTCAAATCGTCAACAACCTTGCGAACGATGGTCTCAGGCACGGCAAATGAGTAACCGATATAGCTGCCTGTTGAGGATTTGATGACGGTGTTGATGCCGACAAGCTCTCCGCGAGCATTGACCAATGCGCCACCAGAGTTGCCCGGATTGACAGCGGCATCGGTCTGGATAAATGACTCCAGACGAAAATCGTCAGGAATAACATCGAGCTGACGAGCCTTTGCGCTGACGATACCAGCTGTAATTGTTGACTGCAGGTCGAATGGAGAGCCGATAGCAAGCACCCACTCACCCAAACGCAGAGCATCTGAGCTACCAAAGGCAAGTGTCGGGAGATTTTCGCCCTCAACCTTTATCAGCGCTACGTCTGTCGCAGGGTCGGTACCAATTTTGCGAGCTTCGAACGTACGACCGTCATTCAGCTTGACGCGAAGCTTTGTTGACTTCTCTACAACGTGGTTGTTTGTGACGATATATCCGTCAGGGGTGATAATGACACCCGAGCCACCTGAACGCTGCTCGTGCTTGCGCATACCCTGCTGCTGAGGTATGCCAAAGAGGTCAAAGAATGGGTTGTAGCCATTCGGCACAGCAACCTCCGAAATCACCTCTATATTTACTACGGCCTTTACAGCATTTTCGGCTGCATATGTAAGGTCGGGATAGCTTCCCTGCTCATATGAGGTGAAGTGTGCCCCGAGTGCCGGGGTGCGCTCTACAACCTTCTCGATAACTTGCACATCGTTATCACCACTTTTAGCTATTACTGATACTGCTGTCACGGCTCCAACAAGTGCCGAGAAGAGAGCAATTCCTACAAATGAAAGTGTTTTTCTCATAATTTTGTTCTTTTTGTCGCAAAAGTAACGCAAAGAGTGTGCGCAATATTGTATGTGTGTTGTGATTTTTTTGTAAAATTACATTAGCTATTAGCCTTATAGAGGTATCCGCAAAGAGGATGTGTATTTATTAAATTTACTGCTTGCACTCTGCTATATCTATGCACTGTTTTATTGTCAGAGTGGTGTAGTTGTTTGAAGAATAAACAAAATTTGATTTTAGGCGAGGAGTTTCAACGCTCGACAAAAAGTGGCAACCCCATTTTATCGTCAGAGTGATGTAGTTGTTTGAAGAATAAACAAAATTGATTTTAGGCGAGGAATTTCAATGCTCGACAAAAAGTGGCAACGATGGATAGTACTAAGCGTACAGCCATTGTTGCCACCTTTTTGTTAGCGGAAGAAATTACCGCATAAAATCGATTTTGTTATTCTTCATAAGCGTCGCGCTTCATCTTCCACATCGGCACAAAGATCAGCGCACCGATAATAGCCATAGCGACCATTGCCACGAATACACCGTGCCAGCCGTAGCTAGAGTCGGCAATCTTACCGAAGCCCCAACCTGATACAAGAACGCTGACATAGCTTACAAAACCGATGATACCGTTTGCAGTTGCAGATGCCTTACGTGTTGCGTGGTTAGATGCGATAACACCGATAAGTGCCTGTGGACCATAGATAAACATACCTGCAAAAGCAAGCACGAAGAGTAATACAACAGGGCTAACGCCAGCAGTCTGGAGTGAGATGAAGCCCAAGATTGCAACCAGTGTGCCGAGCATACAGAATAGACAGGTACGAGATGCGCGACCGCCAAAAACCTTATCTGAAATCCAACCTGCAGCGAGCATACCTACAACACCGAAGAGCTCGAAGATAATCACTGTAGAAGCAGCCCAACCAGCAGTCATACCGCAGTGCTCCTGGAGGAATGTTGGACCCCAGTCGAGAACAGCGAAACGGATAACGTAAACGAAGAAGTCTGCGAGTGCAAGTGCCCAAATAACAGGGTTCTGCCATACGTGCTTACGGATAAATGCAGAGATCTCTGCCTGGCTCTCCTGAACAACAGGCTCTCCATCCTTCTTGTTACCCTCCTCAAGCTCAGGAAGACCTACGCTCTTAGGGGTGTCACGAAGGATACCCATAGTGATAAATACACCAATAGCTGCGATGATACCTGGGATGATAAATGCCCACTTCCAAGCGCCGAAGTGCTGTGCCTTAGCAATAACCTCTGCGCTCTCAGGACTCTCCTTGAGGTTGTTGGCAATCATCTCTACGATCTCAGGGTTACCAGACATATCTGTACCCATAGACGCCATAATAATTACACCACAGAGTACACCTGCAAGACCTGCACCGATAGAGTGTGAGGTGTTCCAGATAGACATCTTTGTAGAGAGCTCGTTAGCAGGAACCCAACGAGGGATAAGACGAGAGCATGGAGGGAAACCACAACCCTGGAAGATGTTGTTTACAATCCAGAGTGCAGAGAGTAGGATGGTAAACTTACCTACGAACTCAGGGGTAGAGCCTGCAGGAACGCCAGTGAGGGCGGTGATAATCTCAGCGCCAAAACCGATAACGAATGCAGTTGCTGTACTTACTGCAAGGCCTGTAACCATATGCCAACGACCATTAATGCGGTCTGCGAGCATACCGTTGAGCAGCTTAGAGAGACCATAGAGGAAACCCGCAGCTGAAAGTACGCCTCCCAATGCTGCCTTGCTGATACCAAACTCGGCAGTAAGACCCGGCATCGCGAACGAGAAGTTCTTACGAATCAGGTAGAAGAAGATGTAGCCAATCATTGTACCGGCGATGGTACGCCACTGCCAATACTTAAACTTTTTTTGCTGTTCTGCTGTCATTTTATGATAGTTTTAGTTAGTTTCTATTGGTTGAAGATTAGTTAAGGCGCTTCTCAACCTCGCTGTAAGCAGCTACAATCTTATCGAGAATTGGAGCATCTGCCTCAAGTGATGCGAACTCTGCAACGGCAGCCTTAAGGCCTACCTCAGCAATACGAGCCTGCATAGTCACACTCTGAGGGTCCTCAGCATTGTTGTAGTGGAGGGCAGCACCGATACCGAGCAACAAATCTGGAGTATCTACGCCAGCGTTGATTGCAGTAAGGGTAGGGTTGATAAGACGGTCAGCAGCTGAGAGCTTACGCAGTGGCTCACGACCTACACGGGTAACGTCATCCTTGAGGTAAGGGTTCTTGAAGCGGCTGATAATCTTGTCGATATACTTGAAGTGAGCCTCCTTGTCAAGACCGTGCTTAGCCACAAGACCCAGACCGCTCTGCTGCATAGCTGCCTTAACAATCTCGTAAATCTGAGGGTCAGCAATGCTCTGGTCGATAGTCTTCAGACCCTTCATACAGCCGGTATATGCAGTAATAGCGTGGCCGGTGTTAAGGGTGAAGAGCTTGCGCTCAACATAAGCCAAGAGGTTGTCGGCAAGGTTCATACCTGCAATCTGAGGAGCCTCGCCCACGAAAGATGCCTGCTCGACGTTCCACTCATAGAACGCCTCAACAACTACATCAATTGGATTCTCGCTGCGTACAGGTGGTACGATGCGGTCAACAGAGCAGTCAGGGAAACCAACCCACTGCTCACAGTATGCCTTATCCTCACCCTCGAGCAGAGCAAGCACGTGCTCCTTGAGCTGAGAAGATGCACGAACGGCATTCTCGCAAGCGATGATGTTGAGTGGCTCGTTTACGCCCGCTGCACGACGAGCTGCAATACCCTTAGCAATTGCAGGAGCAATGCGAGGGAGGATTACAACGCCTACGGCAGTGGTGATAATCTGAGCATCTACAATCTGCTCGATAACTGCATCGGTGGTAGAGTTGACACCAGAGATGTTGGTAATCTTCTGCTCAACGCACTCTACGTCCATTACATGAACGGTGTAGCAGCGATCCTCATTGATTTTGTCAATAACGGTTGCATTTACATCGGCAAAAACAACGTGATAACCGGCCTGCTCAAGTACAGCACCGATAAAACCACGACCGATATTACCGGCACCGAATTGAATAGCTTTCTTCATAATTTTATTCTGTTTTTTTATGGATAATTCTTACTAATCAACAAAGATATGCTTTTTTTCGTAGAAAAACAAGAGAAAAGGCGTAAAACATAGTTTTACGTCAAAATGGAGGATTGTTATCCCTTTTACAACATTCTATGACTCTTGAATGAGTAGCAGTCAGAGGTGGTGATGATGAGGTGGTCGATAAGGTTGATATCGAACAGCGATGCGGCGGCTTTGATGCGGTTTGTAAGGTTGATATCCGCCTGGCTTGGTTCGGCACTGCCGGATGGGTGGTTATGAGCGATAATAATCTGAGTGGCAAGCAGTTCGAGGGCGCGCTTGAAGATTAAACGGTTATCTACAACTGTCGCCTGAACTCCCCCTTGACTAATCTTCATTCGCTCTAAAATGCGGGCTGAAGAGGTGAGGAAAATAACCCAACACTCCTCGTGTCCCAACCCCTCAAAAATAGGGCGGAAGACCCTCTCGGCATCGCTGCAGCTTAGGATGTGTGTCACCTTTTGAGCATCGCTCTTTGCTCCGCGACGTCCAAGCTCGGTGGCTGCGGCAATCTTAGCTGCACGGGCAAGACCGATACCCTCCTGCATCCTTAGGCGGGAGATATCGCACTGCTGGAGCTCCGATAGCGGGTGCGCGGCAACAAGACGCTCGGCGAGTGTAATATCGTCAAGCAGAATGGCGAGAAGCTCACCATCACTCAGTGTCGAGGCGCCGTAGAGCGTCAATTTTTCGTGCAGCGATTTCATTACTCCTCTCTCTCTAAAACTTCAGCTACAACAAATGTGCTACCACCGATGTAGAGGGCATCATTTGCCCCCATCTTGCTCTTTGCAAGCTCTACAGCAGATTTTACATCGTCACAGCACTCGAAATCGAGGTTTAACTCTGTTGCAAGGGCTGCCAGAGTCTCGGTCTTGGCAGCACGGCGCGAGTTGGCGCGGGTGAAGATATAGTGGGCTGTAGTAGGCATAAGGGCAAGAATACTCTTGATATCCTTATCCTCGCAGAAACCCATGACACAGAGGAGTTTATCGCACTCTACCTTTGATAATTGAGAGACTACCCTCTCCAAGCCGTGAGCATTATGTGCCGTATCGCAAATAGTCAAAGGAGTTGTTGAAATCACATCCCAACGACCTCTGAAACCTGTTATAGATGTGCACTCTCTCAGACCCTCGACAAAGGCTCGGCGGCTGATTGAGAGTGGTGTATTCTCGTGCAAAAAGTCGGCAACGGCACAGACCGTTGTCAGGTTTTGACGCTGATACTCGCCCAGTAGCGGAAGGCGCAGGGTATATTGCTGATTGTCGCGCGTGCGAATCATGTCAAACACTTGATATTCAGCCTCATTATACTGCTTTGTGCACACGAATACCTCTGGAGCATAGGTAATTGCTGAGTGCTTATCGGCTGCAATATCCTCCAGGACAAGGTTGTAGGCACTGTTCCTCTCGCCCACGATTACCGGGATAGATTTTTTGATAATTCCACCCTTTTCGCGGGCAATTTTAGGCAGTGAGTCGCCCAGATACTCGGTATGCTCAAGGCCGATATTGGTAATTACGCTGACGGCAGGGATGACGATATTTGTGGCATCCAAACGACCGCCAAGTCCGGTCTCTATCACAGCCACCTCGACATCGCTCTGAGCAAAATAGTCAAAGGCGAGGGCAGTCGTCATCTCGAAGAATGAGAGCTCAGCCTCCTCCATATTTTTGCGATATTTGTTGACGAAGTTGACAACCTTCTGCTTTGAAATCATCTCGCCATTTACGCGAATGCGCTCACGGAAATCGGCAAGGTGTGGAGAGGTGTAGAGACCTACCTGATAGCCCGCCTGCTGAAGAACTGCAGCGAGCATATTTGATACAGAACCCTTACCATTGGTGCCGGCAATATGGATTATAAAGTAGTTGCGCTGAGGATTGCCTATTTTACGGCAAAAGTCGCTGATACGCTCCAAGCCCGGCTTATATGCCGAAGAGCCTACATTCTGAAATGAAGGCAGGGAGGTAAATAGATAGTCAAGGGTCTGGCTATAATTCATACTATTAATCTAAATAGAACTTTCTCTTTGATAAAACGGCGATAGTGTAGAGCAGGCAGAGCAGAGCTACATAGAGTGATAATCTGCCAATGTAGTCACCATGTCGGGTGTAGAATGTCTGCTTGTCGTTGAGTCGCAGCTGCTCTGTGATAATGCCCTTATTATCCCAGCCGAGTGTCTGCAGAACATCTCCACGAGAGTTGATAAATCCCGATATGCCTGTATTGGCACTGCGTGCAACATCTCGGCGATGCTCAATAGCTCTAAGACGGCAGTATGCAAACAGATACTTATATCCTGGGGTGTCGCCCCACCAACCATCGTTTGATACGACGCTGATAATCTGCGCGCCATTTCTGACAAACTCACCCATAAAGTCACCATAGAGTGCCTCGTAGCAGATTGCAGGTGCAATCTTTATCTCGTTGTGCGTAAATGGCTCTGCGCTCTTGCCAATTCCGAGCTGACCTGCTGTACCACCCAAATCTACCTCGAAGATACCACCTGCACGGAACCATGCCGGAAGAGTCTCAACACCGACAACCAACTTACACTTATTATGTATAGGTATATTGAGCGGGCTGCTGCAGATACCTATTGATGAGTTGAAGATGTCGTAGTATGTTCCGTTTGCAGAGCGGCGGTTAGTATCGCTTTTACGACGATTTCCGTACGCCATAAGGCTCTCGGTGCCGGCAATGATCATGCTCTTGCTGTTAACGCTCTTGAGGTGAGATGTAAAGCCCTGCACGATGCGTGTAGCTGCTACAAATCGCTCATTTACGGTCGTGGCAAGCGATGTCTCAGGCATGAGTATAAAGTCTGCATCTTGCGGAGCCTCGCGCAGCTGCTGCATAAGGTCTTTCTGCAGATTCTCTCGCGGAATAAGGAACTTGGTATAGCAATCTACATTTGGCTGCACGGAAGCTATTTTGACGCTCTGACGCGATGTGTAGCTCTCCCCCTTTGGCGAGTTGATACCATAAAGGACGAGTGATACAAGTATCGGCAGTACTATCACAGCAACCTTAACCCAACGCTTTGCCTCGTAGATGGCGATATTTGCGACTAATACCCACAGTGAGCCACCCAATACACCTGTGTACTCATACCACTGTACTGCCCAGGTGTTGAACGTAAATCCGTTACCGAGGGTCAGCCACGGGAATGATAGGGCAGGGGCCTTGATGTAGATATGTTCGCACGCAATCCATGCTGTAACGAGCAGCGTGTATGCGATAGCCTTAGGCATGCGCTTAGAGACAATATGGAAGAGCATAAGTGGTAACAGACACCACCAAGTGCCGATGACGGATGCCGCAATTGTGCCTATGGCAGCTGCGTTCCATACCCACCATGTGCACGCCAGATGCCACAAGATAAGCGTGAGCGTTGCCCACAGAGCCATCTTGCCCGCCTCGCGCCACGAACTGCCATAGCTTCTGCTGATGCTCAGCAGTGGGATGAGCGCAACAAAGAGGGCGGGTGTTCCAAAGCCCTTAAATGCCCAAGCGCAACTGAAGAGCAATGCCGAGAGCAGAGAGTATAGCAGTCTGCTCTTCCACGTTGGTTTGCAGTCGAAAAAATTCATGCTATTTTGTCTTGTATGCACAACGATACTTGCCCTTAGCAAGGTTCAAAATCTTTCCCTTGAGCAGGTTGCGACGCAGCGGTGAGAGGTGGTCGGTAAATACCTTGCCCTCAATATGGTCATACTCGTGCTGAATTACGCGAGCAGGATAGCCGTCAAACTCCTCGTCGTGCGCCTCAAAATTCTCGTCAAGGTAGCGCATACGAATCTTCACCGGACGCGATACATTCTCGTGAATGCCCGGCAGCGAAAGACAACCCTCCTCGAACAAATCGGTCTGCTCACTACGCTCATAAATCTCAGGGTTGACAAAAACCTTGCGGAAGTTCTCCAGCTCAGGTACATCCTCTGCCCATGGTGTGCAATCCACGATAAACAGACGGATATTCTTGCCAATCTGTGGTGCAGCAAGACCTACACCACTTGCCTCGCCGAGGGTAATCCACATATCCTCTATGAGCTTCTTGAAATCAGGATAGTCGGGAGTAATCTCCACAGATTTGTTTCGCAATACCTGTGAGCCGTAGATTACGATAGGATAAATCATATCTTATAGGTTTAGTGTGTCCATATAGGACTGTAAAATAATTGTTGCGGCCACGCGGTCAACAAGAGCCTTGTCACGACGAGCCATCTTGCCAATGCCGCTCTCGAGAATTGTGCGCTGAGCCATAACCGAGGTAAATCGCTCATCGTGCAGCACCACCTCTTTGTCCGGATATGCTCGACGTAGACGGAGCACCAACGGCTCGATATAGCGCATAGTCTCAGAGGGCTGGCCGTTCATCTGTGACGGTTTGCCGACCACTATTGTTGTAACGTCATTCTGGGAGCAGTATTGTGCTATATACTTCTCAAGCTCCTTGGTTGCTACGGTTTCGAGCGCCCCGGCAATAATGCGCAGGGGGTCGGACACTGCCAACCCCGTACGCTTGACGCCATAGTCTATAGCGAGAATTCGTCCCATTTGAAATCGATCAGATTAGTGATACGGAAAACTCCTTACGCCTTAATTTTCTTGTAGAGTGGACGGAAAGATACTGCCTCGCCGATAATGTTGTGCAGATCGGCGATAGCTACACGCTGCTGCTCCATAGAGTCGCGGTGGCGGATAGTTACAGTACCTGTCTCAAGGCTGTCGTGGTCAACAGTTACGCAGAATGGAGTACCTACGGCATCCTGACGGCGGTAACGCTTGCCGATAGAGTCCTTCTCGTCGTATGATGCTGCGAAGTCGAACTTCAGATCGTCGATAATCTGACGTGCCAACTCTGGAAGACCATCCTTCTTTACGAGTGGCATAACGGCAACCTTTGTAGGTGCGAGGCATGCAGGGATGCGAAGTACTACGCGCTCCTCACCGCTCTCGAGTTTCTCCTCGCAGTATGCAGCAGACATAATCTGCAAGAACATACGGTCAACACCGATAGAGGTCTCGACTACGTAAGGAACGTAGCTCTCTCCGCGCTCAGGGTCGAAGTACTGAATCTTCTTACCAGAGTACTCCTGGTGGCGACCAAGGTCGAAGTCGGTACGAGAGTGGATACCCTCAACCTCCTTGAAGCCGAATGGGAAGTTAAACTCGATATCTGTTGCTGCATTTGCATAGTGAGCAAGTTTGTCGTGGTCGTGGAAACGGTACATATCGTCACCAAAGCCCAGCGCACGGTGCCAAGCCATACGGGTGTTCTTCCACTCGTTCCACCACTGCATCTCAGTGCCTGGCTGTACGAAGAACTGCATCTCCATCTGCTCGAACTCACGCATACGGAAGATGAACTGGCGAGCAACAATCTCGTTACGGAACGCCTTGCCAATCTGAGCGATACCGAATGGAAGCTTCATACGACCGGTCTTCTGTACGTTGAGGAAGTTTACAAAGATACCCTGTGCAGTCTCTGGACGGAGGTAGATTGTACTTGCGCCCTCAGCAGTAGAACCCATCTGGGTTGAGAACATAAGGTTGAACTGACGAACATCTGTCCAGTTGCGAGTACCAGAGATAGGGCAGACAACCTCGCAGTCGATGATAATCTGCTTAAGCTCCTCGAGGTCGTTCTTGTCCAGTGCCTCTACAAAGCGAGCGTGAACAGCGTCACGCTTTGCAGCGATATCAAGAACACGTGGAGAGGTTGCGCGGTACTGAGCCTCGTCAAAAGCCTCACCAAAACGCTTGCGAGCCTTATCGCACTCCTTCTGAATCTTCTCATCCTGCTTTGCCATCCACTCCTCAATAAGTACGTCAGCACGGTAGCGCTTCTTAGAGTCCTTATTGTCGATAAGTGGGTCGTTAAATGCAGCAACGTGACCTGATGCCTCCCAAGTCTTAGGGTGCATGAAGATTGCAGCGTCGATACCTACGATGTTCTCGTGGAGCTTAACCATTGAGTCCCACCAGTAACGCTTGATGTTGTTCTTCAGCTCAACACCATTCTGACCGTAGTCATACACTGCGCCAAGGCCGTCATAAATCTCGCTTGAAGGGAAGATAAAACCATACTCCTTGCAGTGAGCGATAAGTTTCTTGAAGAGTTCTTCTTGTGTCATAATTTTCTCTATTTTTTGTTTGTATTATTGTTCAGTTTTTGCACTAAAAATAGTCTAACCCGCAAAAGTACTAATTTTTCGGGACTTACTGCCTAAAAAAGGCAATTATTTTATAAAAATAATTCGTCCGCCCCTCCTGGTATAGGAAAAGCGGACGAAAAAAACAGTCGTTATAACCCTCTCTTACTTGAGATATTTGCTGAAGAACTTCCAGATCTCGGCAGCGGTATTCATGCTGCCGTCTGACCATTTGTGAACACCTCCTACAACCTCGTAGAGCCAAACCTCGTTGCCATTAACGCCATTAACGTAGCGGTGAGCAATAACCTGATTCTTGCCCTCTACAAGTGGAAGATACTCGGTATGCTCGTGGGTACATCCGTTTACGGCAGCCCAGTAACCAACAGCGCTAGGAACAGAGATATAGCCGCCCCACTTGTCAATATTCTCGAGATTTCCGTTCCACTTAGATGTTTTATCCTTTGTGCCGTGCGACTCCATAAGCGGAATAGGCTTCTTTGCCTTAAGATCGCGGTACATCCACTCCATAGTAAGACCGGAGATAGGAGCAACAGCAGCAAAGATGTGCGGAGCCTCGTATGCGAGCAGATAGCTCATCTCGCCACCATTTGAGTGACCTGTAGCAAATACGTTGTGCTTTGAAAAACCGTGCTTCTTCTGCAGATGCTTTACAAGACGGATGGTAAAGCCGACATCGTCACGCTCCCAATTGCCATCAAAATGGAATTTGTAACCCACAGCCCAGCAGTGCTTGCCCATATTGTCCTTTGGACCCTTTGGATAGCAAACTGCAAAACCCTCCTTGTCAGCTATCGGATGAAAACCGTAACCGATAGATGGAATTTGCTTTGAGCTATATCCGTGGAATGCCATAATCAGCGGCGCATTATCAGGCAGATTCTGAGGCTTGTAGAGGTAGTAGGTGTACTCAATGCCCTTATGCTTGAAAGTGTGCTCGGTGAGTGTTCCGGTGCCGTCGTTCGGACCTGCAAAAGAGACTCCTGCAAAGAGGAGTGCCGTTACAAAAAGAACTAACTTTTTCATGTTTTTCTACTTTTTAAGTTGATTCATCATCCACTTAGAGCGAGCTGAATCCTGCTCAGGGTATGTCCAGTGGCGTGACTGCGGAACAATCATCACCTCAGGCTGTGTAGGCATCTCATTGATTGCTCCCTGAATAGATGTAGGGCAGACAACAAGGTCGTTGTATCCGTATGAAACCCACATAGGTACAGAGAGGTGACGTGCGAAGTTTACAACATCGTAGTACTTAACAGTCTCAAGGCGCTCCTTGGTTGCCAGAGCCTTGTTCTTGAACAGGTATGGCCAAGCGTTACCCTGGTCGTAGAGGTAGCCTGTAAGGTCACACATTGCAGGATAGAAGGCTGCACCGCACTTAACTTTAGGGTTGAGGTATGCAGTGGTGATGGTTAAAGCACCGCCCTGGCTACCACCCATAACACCGATACGCTCTGCATCTACGAAGTCCAAAGATGCGAGAAAATCGACAGCGCGAGCACAGCTTACAAAGACGCGCTTGTAGTAGTAGTTATCCTTGTCATCAACATTTGCAGATGGATAGTTGAGCAGCGATCCCTGCTTCAAGGTCTCATAGATACGCTCATCCTCCATAGTTGTAGGGATGCCGTGGATGCCGACCTCGAATGTAACAAAACCCTTCTCAGCCTCGCTATAGTAGCCCTTGCGTGAACGGCAACCTGCACCCGGAACAATCAGAATGGCAGGGCATTTGCCGTCGTGATTAACAGGCACGCAGAGAGTTCCGTAGATTCTTGAGCCGTTCTTAAAGCTCTGGAAAGATGCAGAATATACATTTACCTTAGGGGTACACTTGTGTGGAACCAAGTCGAGCTGAGGGAGCAGAGCGATATTTGCATTCTTCTCGATCTCCTTCTGCCAGAACTGAACAAAATCCTTTGGAAGTACGGTCTTAGGCTCAATCTTCTCCTTCTCAAAGGCTGCAGTAGCGCACTCGTCGTACTTTTTGCCGTCAACCTTTGCCCATACGCGACAGCGGAGGAAGCCCGGCTTTTTCATGGTATGTCCGGTGAAGGTGATTTTGCCATCTTTGAGGGTCTTATCACCCTTCTCCAACGGCTCAAGGAAGTCCTCAGAGATCTCATAGTAGATCTGCGCATCCTTGATAGGGGCGTTGCTGCAGTCGGTCACAGTGACACTGAATGCAGGCTTCTCGCCACAGTTGTAGCACCAATCTGCATGGTCTGGAGTTACGGTTACTTTGATAAGAGACTGGCGCGGTGGAGCAGCAGTCAGTGATGCGCTCACAAGGATAAGCATCAGATAGAGAGCGAGTTTTTTCATCGTTTGGTTGATTTTTATGATTAATAATAGTCCAAAGGTAGTAATTTTTCCGTAAAAATTGTAAATTTGCGATATGAAAAAGTTGTCAATCATCATCGCCACCTATAATCGTGCGCAATCTATGCTCAGAACACTGCGCTCTGTTGTGCAGCAGAGTGCACCCGCAACGCAGTGGGAGTGCGTGGTTGTGAATAATAACTCCAAGGATGATACGGAGGCTGTTTTTGCCGATTTTGCGCGTGAAAATTCCGCCTTCGATTTGAGGATGGTCACCGAACTCAAGCAGGGCCTGTCAAATGCTCGTAACTGCGGTATCGCTACGGCAACGGGTGACTATATCGCCATTGTGGATGACGATGAGACGCTGGAGGAGAGCTTTGTGGAGAGTTATATTGAGTTTTTCGACTCCTTTCCGACGGCTATGGCGGCCGGTGGTGCTGTAAAGGCGTGCTATGAGGGTACTCGTCCGCGTTGGATGTCCCGTTTTACGGAGCAGATGATTGCCAATCCGATAGATTTGGATATCGCGGTAACTCTCTTCCCGGAGCATCGTGTGCCGGCGGGTGGAAATATGGCATTCCGTCGCGAGGTGTTCGATAGGGTAGGGGTGTTCAATCCACAGCTTGGCAGAAATGGACAGAGCCTTGTGGGTGGCGAGGAGAACGACCTCTTTGCACGACTTCGCAGGGCGGGAGAGTTGCTCTACTTTGTGCCAAATGCGGCGATATATCACCACATCCCCGATAGTAAACTTACAGATGACTACTTTGACCGATTAAGCTACAACGTGGGTCTGAGTAAGCGTATGCGTGCCGAGGCGGACGGTTGTGTGGTCCAACTGCTCAAAAGCGAGCGTAACAAACAGCTTGCAACATATCTTCTGTATGTTGTCTATATGCTTATGCTTCAGCCGCTTAAGGCTAAATATCTGCTACGAATGAGAAATGGAATATATAAAGGCGTAAAACAACTATGAAACTAACCTATTTTTTGGCTGCAGCGATGCTCTTTGTAGGCTGTTGTGGCACTTCGAATCAGGGTCTGAGCCTTATGAAGGCGGAGGACTTTCGTACTGTGGTAGATGGTCAGCAGACAGACCTCTATACCCTTAAAAATGGCTCGCTGACGATGCAGGTGACCAACTTTGGCGCGCGCGTAGTGTCGCTGTGGATGCCTGATCGCAATGGCGAGATGGCCGATATTGTGCTCGGCTATCAGAATATTGATCGCTATATCAATAACAGTGGCGAGCGTTTTCTTGGCTCTGTTGTAGGTCGTGTGGCAAATCGTATAGGTGGCGGAAAGTTTACTCTTGAGGGTGTAGATTATACCACACCGCAGAACAATAACGGTCAGACTCTGCATGGCGGTCTGAAGGGCCTTGATATGGTTGTGTGGAACGTTTTGGAGGTTACAGATAGCTCTATCCGTTTTGGCTATACAGCACCGGATGGTCAGGATGGTTTTCCTGGAAATCTAACAATTGTGATGGACTATATCCTTACCGAGAACGATGAGTTTAAGGTGAGCTATAGCGCAACAACTGATAAGACAACTGTCGTAAACCTCTCGCACCACTCATTCTTCAACCTCAAGGGTGAGGCTGGCGGTACTATTACAGACCACATCCTGCAGATTGATGCCGATTACATCACCCCGACAGATGCCAACCTTATCCCTACGGGCGAGCTTTTGGCTGTCGAGGGTACACCGTTTGACTTCCGCACCGCGCACGCGATTGGCGATATGATTGACGCTGATAATGAACAACTTAAAAATGGTCGTGGATATGATATGAACTGGGTGCTTAGCCGCGAGAATAATGGCGAGGTTGTCAAGGTTATGTCTATCTATGAGCCGCAGTCAGGTCGTGGCTTTGAGGTCTATACCGACCAGCCAGCCCTCCAGTTCTATAGTGGTAATTTCTTCGATGGTAGCTATGATGGCAAGTATGGCAAGCCACTCGCTTTCCGCGAGTCTGTAGTCTTTGAAACTCAGAAATATCCGGATGCAGTTAATCATAGCAGCTTCCCGAGTGTAGTTCTGACCCCTGGTGAAGAATATACTCACACCTGCATATATAAATTTGCCGTGAAAAGGTAGCATTTGCCGTGAAAAGCACGCATCTGCCGTACATCCCTTAAAAATCAGCCTCGGCTGTACGTTTTAGTACTATCCGAGGCTGATTTTTTGCACGATGCACGCCATCTACGCACTTTTGACGACAAATGGGTTTTATCGTGATAGCATAGCATCTGCAACACATCCTTCATATCCACGAATGAGCAGTACGCTTAGTACAGCCCTTCGCTGTTTTATATGCCGAGCGGAGTATCTGCCCCGTTGGCTCGGCTATGCCGACCCTTCACTGCTCCGCCTCAGCAATACAAACAAGTTTGATTGCGTTCGGCTAAATCGCAGCGTTCTGATGCAAAAATTACGTCTCTTTAATCGGGCGAGGTGAAAGAGAATTTAATGAAATTAGGGAACTTAAGGAGGATAAATAAAATTCCTAATCTTCCTATGTGCTGCGTAGCCAGGAAACCCGACCTATTCGCGCACCCGGAGCAAAGCGACTAAGCCTCCCTTTTCCAAAGGGAGGTTTGGAGGGAATGTAAATATTTTTTAATATACTAGTATCAGCTGTTTTCGGATTTAGGATGCTGCTACCAGAGGTAGCACAATACAAATAGAGCCTCGTTCTCAAGCAAGCTTGAACGAGGCTCT
>JAZORI010000015.1:0-13337 GCA_045656505.1 Alistipes sp.
CGCCGACCCTTCCTCCTCGCAGTTCGGCATAGTCTGCAAGCAGCCTCTGCCCTCACGAGCAGCGTCGGTTGGCTATTGGCTTTTCTGGTTGGCACACTGCTATACCTGTGCACTGTTTTATCGTCAGAACGCGGTAGATGCCACGCTCGGCAAAAAAAATCCAGCGATGGATAGTACTAAGACGTACAGCCATTGCAGATTTTTAAGGGATATGACGCATGATTTTGCACACCATCCCCTTTATGCACTCATTTGTCGTCAAAAGTGCGTAGATGCGTTATATCGTGCAAAAAAACAGTGGTGGATAGTACAAAACGTACAGCCACCACTGGTTTTTAAGGGATATGACGCAGATGCGTGCTTTTCACGACAAATGCTTCACGATAAATTACTGGATAGTAACGTTCTTTGTGAACAAACTACACTCACAAACAGTAATACCTGCATTACCAAGCATATTTGTGAAGTCAACGGTTACGCTCTCAGCGGTGAGGTTTGTGTAAGGGAGATCAACGACTGTAGCATCACCGAAGTGGTCAAGTGCAACGATAGAAACAGTACCTGAGGTTGCATCAGTTGGAGTTACGAGATAGTCATATGACATCGCAGCCTGAGCAAAACCTGCAGCCTGTGCACCATAAACGCTCTCAAGGTCGCAAGCGATAACGAGCTTACCAGCGGTTGTTACACCCATGTCAACGAAGCAAACAGCCTCAGCAGAACCTACAACAACCTGGCTGAAAGATGCTGGAAGAGCCCAACGCTTACCATCTACAGAGAGTTCTGTCTGGTTCTCAGATGCAGCAGACTTAACAGTGATAGCATAACCCTCCTCAGGAGCAACGATCTTATAAGCACCGCTCTGACCTCTCATTACCCAGTCACCACCGTGAGTAGATACATTGAGAGTGTAGTTACCGTTATCATCAACCTTAGAGATCAAGATACGACCGCTTGTGAACTCGAATGTCTCAGGAGCACCCTCAAGGAAAGAGGTGTAACCACCTGTCATATTACCACCCTCACCGGCAACAAATGCAGTATCCAACCACTTACCATTCTCAGTGTTAAGAACGATGATAAAGTCACCATTGAGGTTTGCGCACTTAAGGGTTACAACATTACCCTCAACTGAAGACTCGAAAGAGGTGAAGCCCCACTCCTTGAGATCCATTTGGAGTGCAGCAAGATTTGCCACATAACCGAGTGAACCTATGTACTGACCCTTAATAACGAGCTGCTTGCCGCTATCATCAGTTACAGGAACGTTGAAAGTAAGCTGGTTCTGATCCTGTGCAGGCATTGTTGTCATAATATTAACGCCATAAACAGCACCCTGGTTGTCAGTACCGAGGTTACCTACTGGATAGTAAGCGCCATTTGCATCCTGGAAGTTTGTGAAAGCAGGATCTGCGAGCAGACATGATGTCTCTGGATATACACCATCCTCAACAGAACCTGTCAATGCAGGATAGTCACCTGCTGACAGGTAACCTGCATAGTTAGGATAGTCGAGAAAGTCATACATAAACAAGCTAGCCATAGCGCCGGTTGCAGAGTCACGAAGAGTAACCCAAACACCTGGCAGACCGATAGCGTTAACAAGGTTAGTTGCTCTCATCAACTCGTCGAAGTTAAGCTCGATAACTGGGCTTGCAGGGGCAAGAGTAGATGCTGTAGCAACCTCGCTCAGTACCTGAACACCCTGATTGTCAACAGCTACATAGAAGTCGTAGTCAGTCTTAGCCTCAAGGCCAGTAACCTCAACCACGATCTCATCTGCGTTGAGTGCACCCTTAATAGCTGTACCCTCAGCAAAAACCTTAGCAGCAGTTACGCCGGTAGTGTACTTAGGAAGAACGAGCCAAGCAGCCTTCTGAGCATTAGTTGTAGTTACGAATGCGAGAAAAGAGTTCTCAGTAACCTCCGCAGCATCCAGAACTACAGCAACTGAGGGGGTGGCAACATTCACAGCCTCAGCAGTAGTAATCTTTACAGGAGTAGCGAAAGCCTTGTGAGCCAAGTTCTTTGCATATACATAAACATTGTACTCAGTCAGAGCCTTCAAACCGGTTGCAGTTACCACCTGCTCAAATGGAGTATCAACAGATGCATCGAGGTATGTACCCTTCTCGATCAAGAGCTGTGGATCATCCTCAACACCCTCAGCAGGAGTAGCAGTTACCCAATAGTAGAGGTCATCTGCACCATTAGCATTGATGGTGAAAGATACAGAAGATGCTGTAGCCTCACCAGCAGTAAGCTCTACTGTGATAGTAGGATAGTTGTCAGCGATATCTGTGCTGCAGGCTGTAAACGAGCATACCAGCGCCAGAAGCGATGACATCACAAGTAAAAGTCTAAAATTTTTCATACGAATTATTATTTAGTAGTTAAAAAATTATAAAGTGTAAGCGGTGTTAAAACGTGCTTAATCCCGTTTTGCAGTGCAAGATATAAATAAATTTTTTCAAAACAAAATCCTTTGGCACTTTTTTGCACCAAAGGATCAACTTTACACATTACGAATTGTAACTTTCAACCTGCTTTTAATAACAATCTATAACCACTGCCACCACTATGTCGGGCAAGTGTTGAAGAGTTTCAGGGTTTGAAAAAAATATTAAATTTTTTCATAAACCGCTACACATCAACCCCCCAGCAGCCTTTTTACCGCCTCTCGCCCCTCACTGCCAAGAGTTACTGTAAAGTTGTTTACAAATAGCTCTATATGGCTCTCTATGACATGGTCCTCCAGCTCCTGCGCATGCTCTTTAACAAATGCACGGCTCACCATCGGATTGTCAAATGCATATCGCACCGAGTCGGCAAGTAGCTGTTCAAACTGTTTACAGAGCTCCTCTGCCACCGTTCTGCGCATCACTATCGCACCCAACGGCAACGGCAGCGCACTCTCCGCCTCCCATAACTTACCAAGGTCGGCAACTAGCTCCAAACCCAAGCGTTGATAGACAAATCGACCCTCATGGATAAGCACACCTGCATCCACATCTCCACGCTCTACAGCCTTTGCAATGGTCGAAAAGAGCATCGGCACAACCTCCACATCCGGGAAATATCGCATCAGCAGCTGATTTGCCGTCGTATTTAACCCCGGAGTCGCTACAGTGCGAATTGGGTAGTTTTCCCCCTTTCTACGCACCAACAACTGCCCATTTCCGCGACCCAATGCCGAACCGCTGTCGAGCAACAGATACTCCTTTGCAATCTTCGGATATACCGAGTAGCTGATTTTTGAAATATCAGGAATACCCGCCAACACGCCCTCATTGAGCTCCTCAATATCCTTATACTCCACCTTTAGGTCAAAGTAGTGCTCTATGCGACGATTTATTATCGCATCAAAGGCGAATGTATCATTCGGGCAGGGCGAGATATGTAACGATAGCTTTTTCATCAAAATAGTCTGTCTATGGTCTCTGTTAGAGCCGTTAGCGCCGCAGGAATATCCCACTGCTCGCGGCTGTCTGTAGTATAGTTCGATATGGCGCGTATCTGAGCGCACCTTACCCCTCTATCTGCACAAATGGCAAATAGGGCTGCACCCTCCATATTCTCTACCTGAGCACCGCACGCCTCAGCACCCACCGCCATGACTGTATTCGATACCACCTCTGCTAGCGGCAGAGAGAGCGACGCTGTGTAGCTCTTCTGATATACCGCAGGTAAAGTCGCCGTCTGCTCAACCTTTACAGCCACCACATCCCCCACATTAAGGGAATGGTCATACGCCCCCGCGATACCGCAGAGAACAACCGCCTCGGGGCGCTGCTGCTCGATAATCTTCGCCACAGCAAGAGCGCATTCCACAGCCCCGACACCGCAAATTGCAGTCTCAAGGTCAGCTCTGAGCGCACGAATCTGCACCGCCTCGGCTTCGGTTGCAAAGATTAATAGTGGTTTCATAGTTATTTACCTACGAATGCCTCAAGTTCCTCAACAGTGACTGGGATTTTTTTCTCGCCACCGATAACAACACCACCATTATCCGTTACGATAACATCATCCTCAATACGAATACCTCCGAAATCGCGATAACCATCGAGCTTGTCGTAATTCACAATACCCTTATAGAGGCCCTCGCTGCGTGACTTGTCAATCAGCGCAGGAATAAAGTAGATACCGGGCTCGTTGCTCATAACAGTACCCGCTCTGAGGCGCCAAGTTGCGCGGTGGATACATGTTGCAGACTCGGCAGCACGCTCAGCAAGGGCAGAGAAGTCATAGCTACGCTCACCCATACCCTCACAGTCGTGGACATCAATACCCATACCGTGTGACAATCCGTGTGGCATAAATAGGAACATCGCACCCGCAGCCACTGCATCCTCAGCGCTACCATTGATAAGTCCCACACCCTTAAGACCCTCAGCAAGGGTCAGCAACGCCTTGCGATGCACATCCTCCATATACATCGCACCGCTCTTCATATTCTGAGGAGCCTGCTGCTGTGCCGCAAGTACTATATTATATATATCCTTCTGTCTCTCTGTGAACTTTCCACTTACCGGGAATGTACGCGTATGGTCAGAGCAGTAGTTATCCACGCTCTCCGCGCCCGCATCTACGAGCAACAGTCGTCCATCCTCAAGCACACCATCATAGTTGTGGTTGTGCAGCGTCTCGCCGTGCTGTGAGACGATAGATGTGAACGATATTCCCGCACCCTGACCGAGCGCAATACCCTCAATAGCGCCGGCAATCTCGCGCTCAACAACACCCGCACGACACATCTTCATCGCTGTTGTGTGCATCGCATATCCGATATGGAACGCGCGCTCCATATCCTCAATCTCCTCCTCGCTCTTCACCTCGCGCATCTCCGCCACGGCAAACATTAGATCTACAGACATGCCCTTCATCAGCTGCTCAGGTGTTAGTGAGAGTAGTGAGCAGAGCTGAAGAGTGCTCTTCCCGCGATATGGTGGCAGATAGTGCACCTTCTGACCCGAAGCCGCCGCAGTGGCGATAAAGGCTGCGAGTGCCGACATCGGCATTGTGCTCTTAACACCCACCTTTGCTCCGAGTTCGACTACTGTCGGCTGTGGACCCATCCAGATAATATCATCTACTGTCACATCGTCGCCAAAGAGTGTCGCCTCACCCGTTGCGGCATCGATCACACCAAAGAACTGTGGCAGATTGAGTCCGAAGTAGTAGAGAAACGTTCCATCCTGACGGAAGTGGTATGTATTGTTCGGATAGTTATACGACGCCTCCATATTGCCAGGGATTAGAATCAATCCGCTGCCAATACGACGACAAAGCTCGGCTCTACGAGCAATATAAGTTGTTGATGCAAACATAGTTATACCATTTTATTTATTATACTTAATCTCTATTTCATAGTCGTGGTCATCGCCATAAATTCTTGCTAACGTCTCTACCTCAGAGCGGTGATTGGCCATCAAGATAGCAGCTGCTCTTATCAAGATTGTCATCCTTCCATATGCCACGGATTGATCTACCGTCAGGGGTCTGCATAAGGCCTCCTCCCTGCTTTATACCACTCACCCAGTAACACATAGTAGTACACTTATCTTTCGAGCTCTCAACTCCAAAGCCCTCTCTTACGCCAGCTACCCAGTCACCCTCATAGCTGTATCTATCTACAAGTGTGCGTGCCTGAACATCTATGAAGCCTTCACACAATCGACCCGTACCCTCTGGCATATCGCCTTTCCAATCACCTATGTAGCTGACACTACTCCACATATCCTCTACGAAGTAGAGCATCTTACCCTTGCCACTCTTTACACCATGACACCACTGACCCTCATAACACTTCGGAGCGACCATAAAGCCGCACCACGACTCAAGTTCCCCCTTAGGATAGTACATCACGCCCTGTCCGTGCGGCAGGCCATTTTCATCTGTCTCGCCCTCGTAGATAGGCTCTTCTGTATCCTCATACAAATGCTCGTTGTATGGCTCAACACAGTTGTCATCACCTGCCTCGGCACCCATCTTCCAATACTCCAAAGCCTCCTCCAAGCGATTATCGCCACTATTATAGAGCAGATATCCGAGCCTATAGTAGGCCTTCACACAACCCAAACTTGCAGCCTCATTCCAATGACATTCAGCCAGTTCCGCCGCAAAGTTATCGTCATCCATTTCGCCCAAAGTATAGTACGCTTCAGCTGCTGCCTCTATAAGCATAGCATCCTCTACCGGCTGCGGTGCAGATTCATAGGCATCAATCACCTGATCTATATACATCTCCGCCTCGCCATACTTGTATTTGGATCGCATATAACGCGCAATATAGACATTAGAGAGGTAATCGCCACACTCTGCAGCCCTCTTAAAGAGCTCTAATGCCTCCTGCTCGCGCTTAATTCTATAGAGTTCTATCGCTTGCTGGCGCAACTTCAAAATATCATCTGTAATCATCGCCCTGCTACTATTACTCTATGTATTTGATAGTTACCTTATGAATGATATCGTATTCGTAGTCTTCGTCATATATTGTATATGACGCGCTTTCGCTATAACCGAGCTGAATTTTCTCCCCCGGAGCAATTGTACCCTCCTGTACAGTATTATTCTTTGAATATGTACCATCAACGCGGTACTTCACCACGCCATTCTCAACACTCAACACCTCAACCAGCGGCTCTGTCCGCTTAAATCCATCATCCTTAAGCACCACCAGACCATCAGGAATTCTGCACACGCCAACTCTCGCCTCAACAAGCGCAATAATGCGTCTGCTATATTGACAGCCACTGTGTTCGAGAGTAACTATAAGTTTTGGACTCTGCTTTGGCTCAATAAAGTCACAACTATCAAGATCCAAATTGTCGTTGTGCCATACACCCTTAAACTGTTTACCTTTTGGCAATGTACAGATACCTGGGCCCTCCATAAGACCTGCCTTACACTCGCACTCAATTATCTTTCCAAACTCAAAAATAGTATTCAGTCCCTCGCGCAGACCGGCAACAAAGTTACAAGGCGCAATCCTCTCTTTACAACCTTTAGGAATCACGCGTATAACGCCACTACCCTCTGGCAGACCATTCACCCACTCACCATCATAAGAGTAGTGGCTGCAGCCTTGAGCTTCAAATACCATTTTTCCCTTGCCGCTCCTTACGCCATGACACCACTCGCCCTCGTAACGCTTTGGAGCAACATCGTAGTCTGCATATCCAAGCCAATAATAGGACTTTTTTGGGTCATTCTTATACTTCATCTTACCCTCGCCGTGTGGCAGGCCATTTTCATCTGTTTCGCCCTTGTAGTTCTCTGGGCAAAAATCAGGCTCTGCAAATAGAGCCAATACCATCTCGCGTAACTCCATAGTATTTTAGGTTTTAAGGTTATTTCAATTTAACACCCACAAGTGGTCAAAATGGATGAAGTTCAAGGCTTGCTATCTTATCTCTTCTTTGTAGAGCTTATCTCCACGACGAATCTCCGCCCCCTCAACCTTTATCGAGCAAACATCGCCCTGCTTAACACTCTCTACTGGGTTCAGATCAAGGCGAATCTCCCCCACCACCTGTTCAACGCAGCCCGTAGTCTCACCCATCCAGAGTATCTCGTCACCAACGGCAAGCGGAGAGGCCTCAATCAGCACCTCTGCAACGCCCAGACGCTTGAAGTAGTTGGTCACCTTACCCACATAGACCTTGCGGCGTGTTGCCGACGAGCCGTAGTTCTGACTATGCTCCACAACCTTCGCTCCTGCATAATATCCACCCCAAAATCCGCGGTTAAAGACCTTTGACAGAGTAACTTTCAACTCCTCTGCATACTCACGACTGTACTCACCACGCTCAATTGCTCGCAGCGCAAGGTCATAACACTCCACCACGCGCTTTACATACTCCGCACCGCGCGCACGACCCTCTATCTTGAGCACGCTCACACCAGCATCGATAAACTTATCCAGAAAATCGACTGTGCACAAATCCTTCGGTGAGAGGATATAACGTCCATCTATGTCGAGCATCTCGCCCGAATCCTTGTCCTGTATCGTATATTTACGGCGGCAAATCTGTCGGCATGCACCACGATTTGCCGAGCAAGCGGTCTCATGCTCCGAGAGGTAACACTTTCCCGAAATCGACATGCAGAGCGCACCGTGCGAGAACATCTCAATTTTGAGCAGCTCACCCTTCGGACCGCGAATATCCTGCTCGACAATGGCCTTGTGCACCATTGCAATCTGCTCCAACGACAACTCACGCGCCAAAACAACCACATCTGCCCACTGCGAGTAGAACTTCGCCGCCTCGCTGTTCGAGATGTTGCACTGCGTAGAGATATGCACCTCCACGCCCACCTGATAGGCGTAGAGAATCACCGACAGGTCTGATGCAATAATCGCATCCACCCCCTCAGCCTTGGCTCTATCTACCACCTCGTGCATCAGTTTTAGCTCAGTGTCGTAGATTATTGTATTTACCGTTAGATAGGTCTTAACGCCATTTTCGTGCGCAATGCGGTTAATCTCCGCCATATCATCCGCGGTAAAATTCGCCGCCGATGCCGAGCGCATATTGAGCTGCCCGATTCCGAAGTAAACCGAGTTCGCACCCGCCGCAATTGCCGCCCTCAGACTCTCATACGAGCCTACCGGCGCCATAATCTCTATATCTGTTCTTCTCATCTTCCTACTTTTTTCTACCTACAAGACTCTCCACATAGCTCTTCATCTGCTCCAGACGCTCTGCCGGCACAGATATCGTATCAAGAATTGCCAACGCACGCGATATACGCACCGAAATCTGCTGCTCGGTCATCTGCCTTGCCCCTATCTGGTCATAGACACCCTTCACCTTGGCAATCTTCTCCTCATCCGAGAGGCTCTTGTCAAGATGTGTCGAGCGCAACACCTCGCGCTGAGACTCCGTGGCATGCGAGAGCGAAATTATCATCAGATAGGTCTTCTTGCCCTCCAAAATGTCGCCACCAATCTTCTTGCCAAGCTGCTCGTCGCCATAGCTGTCAAGCAGATCATCCTGCAACTGGAACGCCAGACCCACCTCGGTAGCAAACTTGTGTAGCTTCTGCACATCCTCCTCCGATGCACCCGCAAGCATCGCGCCGATAGTCACAGAACCCGCAAGCAGAGCCGCTGTCTTGAGCTCAATCATATTCATATACTCGGCCACAGCCACCTTCTCCTGCGTCTCGAAGTCCATATCATACTGCTGACCCTCGCACACCTGCGCCGCCATGGCATTGAAACGCTCAAATACCTGCGGCAGATACTTTGCATCAACGCCCTGCAGATGACGATACGCCTCAATCATCATCACATCACCCGAGAGAATTGCCACATTGCTGCCCCACTTGGCATATACAGATGGTCTCGAGCGACGCACCAACGCGTTGTCCATAATATCGTCGTGCAACAGAGTGAAGTTGTGAAACACCTCTACCGCCGTAGCTGCAGGGAGCACCGTCTGAATATCATCCGCATAGATATTGTAGGCGAGCATCGTCAGCACGGGACGCATGCGCTTACCACCCTCGGCAAGCGAGTAACGAATTGGTGCATAGAGTCTTTGTGGCTCATCGGGCATATTCACAAGAGCGATATAACGCTCAAACATTTCGGCTATTTGCTGTGGAGTATTCATATCTAAACAATTTTCCGGAAAAGTGTTTGTCTTGGTTTGCAAGATTATTTTGCAGCTATTTTTGCTATTCTCAGTGCAAATTCGAGGCGCATAGTGGAGACTATGTAACGAGAATTTGCGCTGGGAAGAGTCACTATAGAGGTGCAAAAGAACGCTGCAAATCAATGCAAACAATTTTCCAAGTACAAATATAGGGAATTAAAGTGGAAATGTAAAGATTCACTCCCCTTTTTCTACCATTCGTAAAATATATTTTGCAGTTGTGCGTTTTTTAACTACCTTTGATACAAAGAATTGAACCGAAAACTGAAATTTACTTAATTACTAATTTATAGAACACACCTATTATGAAAAAATTGGCTTTTGGTATTGACATCGGTGGTATCAATACCGCATTTGGTCTGGTTGACGAGAAGGGCGAGCTGTTTGGCGAGTCTGTCATCTCTACCCGCGCATATCCTAATTTTCAGGACTATCCTCGCTACGTTGCCGACCTGTGCGAGGCGATGAAAAACCTCGTAGCTGCTGTAAACTTCGAGTTTGAGCTTATCGGTATCGGTGTTGGTGCTCCTAACGCAAACTTCTATAAGGGCACTATCGAGACCCCCGCAAACCTCTGGAAGTTCACCGCTGAGGATCAGGATCAGAACGAGGCTCTGCGCATCTTCAACTTCGCTGAGGATATCAAGGCTGCCTTCCCTGGCGTGCCGGTCTATGTTACTAACGACGCTAATGCCGCTACTATCGGCGAGATGGTCTATGGCAATGCAAAGGGCATGAAGGACTTTATCATGGTCACCCTCGGTACAGGTGTCGGCTCTGGCTTTGTCGCTAATGGCGAGATGATCTACGGCCACGACGGCTTTGCGGGCGAGTTCGGCCACGTGATTGTTGAGCGCGGCGGTCGTGAGTGCGGTTGCGGTCGTAAGGGCTGCCTTGAGGCGTACGCATCTGCTATCGGCATCAAGCGCACAGCCTTCGAGCTTATGGCTACAATGAACGACAAGTCACCTCTGCGCGACATCTCGTTCAACGACATGGACTCAGCTATCCTCTACCAGCACGCACTCAAGGGCGATCCAATCGCTAAGGAGGCCTTCCGCCTCACAGGTATGCGCCTGGGCTATGCTCTTGCTGACGCGGTTACTATCACCTCTCCTGAGGCTGTATTTGTCTTTGGCGGTCTTGCAAAGGCGGGCGATATGATTCTCGACCCTATCAAGTGGTATATGGAGGAGAATATGCTCTTTGCATTTAAGAATAAGGTGAAGGTGCTCCCTTCTGGCCTGCAGAATAAGAACGCCGCTATCCTCGGCGCATCTGCTCTTGTTTGGCAGAAGTTTTAACCTATACCACATATAAATATAAGCAAAGCCCGACAATATACGTCGGGCTTTTTTTGTATAGTTACCACAAAAAAAGAGGTGCCGAAAATCGACACCTCTCATTTATAAATCCATAGACTACAGAGCCGCACCATTTATAGTGATAACACCTGTATTAGTACAGTCGTCACCTACAGTACCAGCAGACTTCGCTACAAGACCACCATAGAAGCTTGCTGCAATATCTACACCTGCATAGTCTGTAACTGCGATATTACCTTTATTAGAACAGTCGCTCATAGTACCAGTTGCAGCATGGTTACCAACGATACCTGCAGCATAAACGAAGCAAGTAGAGTTGTTCATCTTGATAGTAATCTCACCCTCATTCTCACAACCTGAAACAACCTGCTTCTGAAGAGCAGCAACACCTGCAACTGCGCAACCCTTGCTTGTATTATTATTAGCAACAAGCCAGTTAAGAGTAACTGCAGCCTTGTTTACACAATCCTTAACACCATTGTTACACTGAGCAATTACACCACCGACAAAGTTGTTAGTATCAGCGTGATTTGCCTTTGTGTTGAGAACTACTGTAGCATCAGCTGAAGTTGAACAGTCATCAATACACTGAACAGTACCACTAACAGTCTTAATCTGACCTACTACACCGCCAAGCTTTACATTAGTTACCTGAGTGCTTGTATTCATATTAAGGGTAACATCTGCTGTATGTGTACATTCGGTAACAGAAATGTTAACATAACCAGCAACACCAGCAGCATATATATCCTTACCATTCAATACACCATTCTCTATATTAAACACAACGTTACCATAGTTATGGCACTTGTAAGCAGTTTCTGCCTGACCAACTACACCACCAAGCTGCTGTGAGTTTGTCTTAGTTGTGTTAAGGATGGTAATGTTTACATCATTGCTATTGTTAGAGCAGTTTGCGATTGATGAAGTACCATAACCGAGCACACCACCAGCGAAAATACGAGCAGTACGGGTATCGATATCGATCGCACCATAGTTGTGGCAATCCTCTACTGGCACACTTGCACCACCAATTACACCACCAAGGTAACCATATGTACCACCACCATCTTTGCCGTAGTTAGTAATATCAACCTTACCATAGTTGTTACATCCAGTAACAGCGTAGTCAGTTGAAACTGATGTAAGTCCAGCATAACCTACAACACCACCAAATACAGCCTGATGAGAACCACCTGCACGAGTAGCACCGGCAGTACCAGCAGCCCAAATACCCTCTACAAAGAGCTCACCGTAGTTGTTACAATTTGTAACGTTATAAAGAGTAGTACCTACAACACCTCCAACACCCGGACGAGTTGCGCACACATTAGTATTCTCAATAGAGAGCTCGTAAGACACCTTACCGTAGTTATCACAACCTACGATATCCGCCTGGCTATAACCGATAATACCACCGATATTACCATATGTACCAGAAGCAAGCTCTGTAAATGTATAGTAAACAGCACCGGTGTTCACGCAGTTCTTGATAGTACCAAGATGTGTTGGTGTTGATTCTGACAACTTTGTAGCCTGAGTACAACCTGCGATACCACCAGCAGTCATATTAGCTGGCAGAGCCTCAACCTCTACATATACATCACCATTGTTAACACAATTTGCAACGATATCCTGACCAAGAGCAGTCTTATCACCTGCGTTAGGGTTGATATAACCAACAACACCACCGATAGACTGATTCTTTGAAAGATTTACCTCAGATTTTACTGTTACGTTACCATTATTAACACAGTCACGTACAATACCATAAGATGCACCTACAAGACCACCTACTCGATATGCTGTTGTGTTTACAGTATTTGCCTCTGGATAATCGTCGCTAGCCTCATTATTTGCCAAATAACCTGTTACGTTTACATTACCATTATTAACGCAACCTGCAACAACACCTGTAGGCTGGTTGTTCTCAACAACAAAAGCAGCATTTGCATCAGCATCAACATCATCTCCGATAGTATTAAGAACACAAGATGCGTCAATGACAATGTTCTTAACAGTACCTGTATTGATAACAAACAGACCACGGTTAGTATTCCAGTTCTTAAGAGCAAAGCCCTGGCCGTTGAATACGCCGTCGAAAGTGTTGATAGGAGCAAGGTCAACACCCTCAAGGTTGAGGTCTGCGCCGAGCTTAACCTCACCATCCTCAGAAATCCACTCAGTGTAAGTGCAAGGAGCAGTCTCGCCCTCCTCAACCTCTACAACAGTATTTGCAGCCTCGATGAATGCCTGGAGGTCAGCAACTGACATAATAGCGGTCTCCTTAGCAGCCTCAGCGTAAGCTACAGCTGGAAGTGCGTAAACAACGCCTGCCTCAACTACGTGA
>JAZORI010000016.1:0-11353 GCA_045656505.1 Alistipes sp.
GCATCTACCGCGTTCTGACGATAAAACAGTGCACAGGTATAGCAGTGTGCCAACCAGAAAAGCCAATAGCCAACCGACGCTGCTCGTGAGGGCAGAGGCTGCTTGCAGACTATGCCGAACTGCGAGGAGGAAGGGTCGGCGCAGCCGAGCCAACGGCCAACCGACGCTGCTCGTGAGGGCAGAGGCTGCTTGCAGACTATGCCGAACTGCGAGGAGGAAGGGTCGGCGTAGCCGAGCCCACGGCAACAAAAAACCAGTCACGGAGCAATCCGCGACTGGTTTCTCGTTGTTATTGGCAAAATTATGCCTTGTCGTTTGAACCGAGTACGTTCACAATCTTGTGGATGTACTGCTTCTTCATATTCTCACGAGCTGGACCGAGGTACTTACGTGGGTCGAACTCTGCTGGGTTCTTAGCGAATACCTCGCGGATAGCTGCAGTCATAGCAAGACGTGAGTCTGAGTCGATGTTGATCTTGCAAACTGCGCTCTCAGCTGCCTTGCGGAGCTGTGACTCTGGAATACCTACTGCTGCCTTGAGTGCACCACCGTACTGGTTGATTGTTGCAACCTCCTCCTGTGGTACTGAAGATGAACCGTGGAGTACGATAGGGAAGCCTGGGAGCTCCTTCTCGATCTCTGCAAGAACGTCGAATGCCAATGGCGGTGGAACGAGAAGACCTGTCTGTGGATCTACTGTGCACTGCTCTGGAGTGAACTTGTAAGCACCGTGTGATGTACCGATAGAGATAGCGAGTGAGTCGCAACCAGTCTTAGTTACGAAATCAACAACCTCCTCTGGCTTTGTGTAGTGGCTCTCCTCTGCGCAAACCTCATCCTCAACACCTGCAAGTACGCCGAGCTCGCCCTCTACAGTTACGTCGAACTGGTGAGCGTAATCTACAACCTTCTTTGTAAGTGCTACGTTCTCCTCGTATGGGAGGTGTGAGCCGTCGATCATTACTGATGAGAAGCCCATGTCGATGCAGCTCTTGCAAGTCTCGAAGCTATCGCCGTGGTCGAGGTGAAGAACGATCTGTGGGTTCTCCCAACCAAGCTCCTTTGCGTACTCTACAGCACCCTCTGCCATGTAGCGGAGAAGGGTCTGGTTTGCGTAGTTACGAGCACCCTTAGAAACCTGGAGGATTACTGGAGACTTTGTCTCTGCAGCAGCCATGATGATTGCCTGCAACTGCTCCATGTTGTTGAAGTTGAATGCAGGAACTGCGTAGCCGCCATCGATTGCCTTTGCAAACATCTCGCGAGTGTTTACAAGACCGAGATTCTTGTACGAAATCATAATTCTCTGAATTTTATGGTTAATTAAAATGTAACGTCCATTAATTACGCGCCAAATTTACAAATTTTTTCTCAATTTCCGACACTAAAATACCAAATTCCACACAAATACTACACTCAGCAGTGTTGGAGCGACCCATTTGAGTGTAAAAACCAGCAGTGGGAAGAGTTGTGCACGGAGTGTGCCATGGTTTGATATCTCATTGCGGAAAACTTTACGGTCGAGAACCCATCCTGCAAAGATAGAGGTCAGAAGGCCTCCGACAGGCATAAGGACATCGGCTGTAATGACATCGAAGGTGTCGAAGAACCAGCCCCACTTAAGGCAGAGCACAGATAGTGTGATAGTTGCAAGTGAGGTGATGCAAGCGGCCTTGCGGCGAGCGATATTGTGGTTCTCCTGCAGATACTGCGTAAGCACCTCGTGGAAAGAGATTGTTGAGGTGAGGGCGGCGAGTATAACGAGCAAGAAGAAGATGGATGACCACAGGCTGGCAGCAGGCATTTCGGCGAAGATAAATGGCATAGTCTCGAAGAGCAGTGTAGGTCCGACTGTCGGCTCAAGCCCCTCGACGCTGAAGACCGCCGGGAAGATGACCATACCTGAAAGCATTGCCACAATGAAGGTCATCAGGCTGACTGAGAATGAGGTTTTAGTCAGGTTTGTGCCCTCCTTGAAGTAGGATGAGTAGGCAATCATGCATCCCAAGCCGATAGAGAGGGAGAAGAATGCCTGGCCGATAGCGCTGACGATAGTCTTTACCGAGAATGCCTTACTGAAGTCGGGTTGGAAGAGGAAACGGTAGCCCTCAGCGGCACCCGGCATAGAGGCAGAGTGTGCAACTAACACTACGAGCATAATGAGCAGCACGGGCATGGCAATCTTTGAGATACGCTCCAGACCGTTTTGTACGCCCATATCTACCACAGCGTGGGTCATGGCGACAAAAACAACGGTGTAAAATGGTTCGCGCCACGAGTCGGTAAATGCGGCAAAGTGCTGGTGGAAGTCGCCTACAGAGTAGAGCACACCGTTAGCAGAGCTGATAAAGTACTCCAAAGACCAACCGGCAACGATGTAGTAGAAGCCCGAAATGAGCAGTGAAACCACAACGCTATTAAAGCCGAGCCACTTCCAGCGTGGAGAGAGCTGGTCGTATGCCTTAACCGGGCTTTTGCGGGTATGTGTTCCGATGGCAAACTCGGCAAGCATAACCGGTATGCCGACAATAAGTACGCTCAGAAGATAGACAAGCAGGAAGGCTCCACCGCCATTCTCGCCCGTCATATATGGAAATCGCCAGATGCTACCAAGACCGATAGCACTGCCGGCGGCAACAAGGATTGCTCCAATCTTACTGCCAAAAGATGCTCTTTTGTTCATTAATTCTCTCTAACCTAATAGATAAACGCCACTCTATCTTGTTGCAGAGAGGGTGACGCTGACTCTTCTAACCTTACCACCAAGTGGTGGTGCGAGTTTAGTGACGGTGCACTTGACAGCTACAATCTGCCCAAAGCTATCGAAGAGTGCATTGATGATATTTTGCGATACGCGCTCGATGGTGTGCTGAGTGACTCTCATCTGCTCGCGGACAACCTCATAGACGGTAAGGTAGTTCACGGCAAGGGTCACATCATCTTTAGCAGCAACATCGCCCAGCGGAGTGGTAATCTCAAGGGCAACCTCGAAGTGGCTGCCTGAGAGCTGCTCCAAATCATAACAACCGTGGAAGGCGTGGAACTCCATGCCTTCCAGGTTGATTGTATATAGTTGAGTGTTACTCATTTACGATAATAAGATAGTAGTTCTTCTTGCCCTTCTGAACAAGTAGGTACTTGCCTGCGATAAGGTCAGCAGCAGTGACTGTAGCTGCGATATCTGTAACCTTCTCCTTGTTCAGAGATACGCCACCACCCTGAATCATCTTACGGCACTCGCCCTTAGATGGGAAGATTGCGGTCTTCTCGGCGCAAAGGTCGATGAATGAGCAGCCAAGGTCTGCAGCAGAGATAGAGAACTGTGGTACGCCGTCGAATACCTGAAGCAGTGTCTGCTCGTCAAGGCGACGCAGTGCGTCTGATGTAGCCTGTCCGAAGAGGATGCCTGATGCCTCAACAGCCTTCTCGTACTCGGCAGCTGAGTGAATCATAGTGGTAACCTCCTTAGCAAGGCGCTTCTGCAGAACGCGGAGGTGTGGAGCCTGATCATGCTCAGCGATAAGTGACTCTACGGTCTGTCGGTCAAGCAGAGTGAAAATCTTGATGTAGCGCTTTGCGTCATCGTCCGATACGTTGAGCCAGAACTGGTAGAACTTGTAAGGAGAGGTGTAACGAGCATCGAGCCAAACGTTACCGCTCTCGGTCTTACCGAACTTTGTGCCGTCAGCCTTGGTGATAAGTGGGCAGGTGATAGCGAATGCCTCTGCCTCAGAGCCGAGCTTGCGGCGGATAAGCTCTGTACCGGTTGTGATGTTACCCCACTGGTCTGCACCACCGAGCTGAACCTTACAGTTCATAGTCTGGTAGAGGTGCAAAAAGTCGTAACCCTGCAGCAGCTGGTAGGTAAACTCTGTGAATGACATACCGTCACCCTCGCCATTGAAGCGCTTCTTAACAGAGTCCTTAGCCATCATATAGTTTACGGTGATGCACTTACCAATCTCGCGTGCAAAGTCGAGGAATGAGAACTCCTTCATCCAGTCGTAGTTGTTTACAAGCACTGCTGCATTCTCGGCATCAGAGTCGAAGTCGATAAGGCGTGCAAGCTGAGCCTTGATAGCCTCCTGATTGTGGCGGAGTGCAGCCTCGTCGAGCAGGTTGCGCTCCTGAGACTTACCACTTGGGTCGCCAATCATACCTGTTGCGCCACCAACAAGGGCAACCGGACGGTGACCGCACATTTGAAGGTGCTTGAGAATCATTACACCTACAAGGTGGCCAATATGAAGTGAATCCGCTGTAGGGTCGATACCCAGGTAGGCGGTTGTCATCTCTTTCTCTAACTGCTCCTCGGCTCCCGGCATGATTGTGTGAATCATACCACGCCACTGAAGCTCCTCTACAAAATTCTTTCTACTCATCTCTATAGTGTTGTTTAATGTTAATCCAATTCAAGGTCAAGCTTTTTGACCAATTCGTCAAAAATCGGAGAGCAAGCGGCAACGTGTGCCAATCTATCCTCCAACTTTACGGGGCGAAGCTTTACCTTCACCTCATTCAAAATAACCTCGAGCTTTACAACTCCGAGAATGCCTGCAATGTCGGCAAAGTGCTCGGTAATCTCGCTGCGTGAGTTGTTCAAATCGTCACGCAAGATTGTTGTCGGAACCTCGACGGAGATTACATTCCCCTTAATTGTGACCTTCTCAAATGCCGGAGAGAAGCGCGGGTGCTTGGTAATCAAAGCGGTTACAGCCTTCTCGTAAGAGGCTTTGAGCTTCTCCTCGCTCTGAGGGTCTGTGTATATATCTGCACTCTGCTCGCTCTGTACGGGGGCTGACATCGACTTTATAAGGTCGTTAATCGAGCCTGAAGCCAGGGCGGAGTCTATATTGCTACGTCTTGCACCGACGCCGACCATACGCGGGGTGGTGGTTGGTTGCGGAGCTGTAGCAACGGTTTGAGCCGCAGGTTGTGCTGTAGTTGGTGCTGCAGTTGGTTGTGCCACAGGTTTTGGAGTCGGTGTCTGGACTGCAGGCTGTGGCGTTACAACCCTCTGTTCAGGTGCTGCAACCGGGGTTGGGACACTCGTCTGAACTGCTGTCGGCTGGTGCGAGTCAAGCTCAGGGAGTGGGTACTCGTCGCTCTGAAGGAGGCTCAGATCAGAATTTTTTTTTTGAGCCATCGCTGCAATCTTCATCAGCGTAAGCTCTACTAACAGTCGTTGGTTGGATGCTGTGCGCAGCTTGCCATCGGCATCCGAGAGCAGTGAGATTGCCCCGAAGAGGAATGGCGTGTTGCAGCGCTGGGCCTGTGTGCGGTAGCGCTCAAGCAGTGCGCCCGTAAACTCGATAAGAGTTACGGCAGGGCCTGCAGCGACAAGCAAATCGCGCATATGTTGGTTAAGACCGTTCATGAAAATCTGACCCGAGAAGCCCTTTGTGAGCACGCGGTCAAACTCCAACAGGGCGTTGACGTAGTCGCCCTCAAGGAGTAGGTCGGTAAAGTGGAAGTAGGTGTCGTAGTCAAGCACATTGAGCGTCTGAGCAACGGCCTTATACTCCAGATTAGTGCCACAGAAAGAGACCGCCTTGTCGAACATCGAAAGGGCATCACGCATACCGCCATCGGCCTTCTGGGCGATGAGGTTGAGCGACTCGTCATCAGCAGTTACCCCCTCGCTATTGGCGATATAGCGGAGATACTCCACGGCATCCTCCACGCGGATACGGTTAAAGTCATAAATCTGACAGCGAGAGAGGATAGTTGGGATAATCTTATGCTTTTCGGTGGTGGCGAGGATAAAGATAGCGTGCTGCGGAGGCTCCTCAAGGGTCTTGAGGAAGGCGTTAAATGCGGCCTGTGACAGCATATGAACCTCGTCGATGATAAAGACAGAGTAGTGACCCACCTGCGGGATGACTCTGACCTGCTCGATAAGGTTGCGGATATCCTCAACAGAGTTGTTAGATGCGGCATCGAGCTCGTGGATGCTCATAGAGCGACCCTCGTTGAACGGGCGGCATGACTCGCACTCATTACAAGCCTCTGCACCGACGGGGCTAAGGCAGTTGATAGCCTTGGCGAAGATGCGGGCACAGGTAGTTTTACCCACTCCGCGGGGACCGCAGAAGAGGTAGGCGTGTGCCAGCTGATTGCGCTCAATGGCATTCTTGAGAGTGGAGGTAATATGCTTCTGACCGACCACCGAGTTGAAGGTTGCCGGGCGATATTTTCTTGCCGATACTACAAACTGTTCCATAATCGCCACAAAGTTACAAAATAAAGTGTAAAAGTTGAAAAAATATTGGCAGAAACTCTCACAACTTTATTTGACAAATTGTCCGATTTGTCCATTTGGCAGAGATTTTGGACGGATATAGGGTTAAAAACAGTAAAAAAATGCGATTATGAACATCAATGTATTGACAATAAAGGCGCAGCAGGCGTTGCAAAGTGCGGTCTCTGTGGCGCAACAAGCAGGACAGCAGGCGGTGGAGCCGTTGCATCTGCTCTCGGTGATAGTTGAACAGAAGGATGAGCTGGGAGCTTTTCTGCTCGGTAGGTGTGGCGTAAATCTGACAAATTTGCGCAGTGGTGTGACAGAGGCTCTGTCAAGATTGCCAAAGGTGTCAGGTGGCGGTGAGCAATATTTTGCAACAGATACGACGAAGGTTATTCAGCGTGCAGTCGATTTTACGAAGAAGTTTAATGATAAATATGCCTCGATAGAGCATCTGTTGCTTGCGCTTGTTGCGGAGCACGGAACAGCGTCAGAACTACTTAAAAGTCAAGGAGTTAGTGAGGGTGATTTGATTGAGGCGATACGACAATTTCGTAAGGGTTCGACCGTTGATAGTCAGAGTGATGACAAGCAGTTTGATGCGCTGGGTAAGTATGCCATAAATCTGAATGAACTCGCCCGAACAGGTAAACTCGACCCTGTGATTGGTAGGGATGAGGAGTGTCGTCGAGTGTTGCAGATTCTATCGCGCAGAACGAAGAATAATCCGATACTTGTCGGTGAACCGGGCGTTGGTAAAACTGCCATTGCTGAGGGTATTGCGCATCGCATAGTGGATGGGGATGTGCCTGAAAATTTGCGTTCGAAGAGCATCTATTCGCTCGATATGGGTGCACTGATTGCCGGAGCGAAGTATCAGGGAGAGTTTGAGGAGCGACTTAAGGGTGTGATTGTCGAGGTTGCGGCATCGGATGGCGAGATACTGCTATTTATTGATGAGATTCACACCCTTGTGGGTGCGGGAAAGAGTAGTGGTGCGATGGATGCTGCAAATATTCTCAAGCCGGCGCTTGCACGTGGTGAGTTGCGCACCATTGGTGCTACGACACTGGATGAGTATCAGAAGTATTTTGAGCAGGATAAGGCTCTGGAGCGTCGTTTTCAGAAGGTTATGGTCGATGAGCCGACAAGAGAGGATGCGGTGAGTATTCTTCGTGGTCTGAAGGAGCGATATGAGGGTCATCACAAGGTGAGGATTAAGGATGAGGCGATAGTGGCGGCGGTGGAGTTGTCACACCGTTACATCACAGACCGTTTTCTGCCCGACAAGGCGATTGACCTTGTGGACGAGGCGGCATCTAAGTTGCGATTAGAGATGAACTCTGTGCCTGAGGAGATAGATAACCTCGATCGCCGTATTCGTCAGGCGGAGATTGAGCGTGAGGCGATTCGCAGAGAGGGTGATAGCGCAAGAATTGAGGCGCTTGACCGAGATATTGACAACCTGCGCGCAAAGGAGTCGCAGATGAGGGCCAAGTGGCAGGGCGAGCGCGATATACTTGTCAAAATTCAGCAGAATAAGGAGCAGGTGGAACAGTTCAAAGTTGAGGCGCAACAGGCTGAGCGCCAGGGAGATTATGGTCGCGTGGCGGAGATTCGATACGGTAAGATTGTCGATTGTCAGCGTGCAATAGAGGCTCTGCAAGAGGAACTTAGTGCCACAACAGCGTCGGGTCAGATGATTAAGGAAGAGGTCGATTCGGCAGATATTGCGGAGGTGGTGTCGCGCTGGACCGGTATTCCTGTGGCAAGAATGCTCGCCTCGGAGAGTGAGAAGTTGCTCCGGATGGAGGATGAGCTGCACCGCCGCGTAGTGGGTCAGCAGCAGGCTATAGAGGCCATTTCGGAGGCGGTACGTCGCTCGAGGGCCGGATTGAGCGATCCTCGCAAGCCGATAGGCTCGTTTATCTTCCTCGGAACAACGGGCGTGGGTAAGACAGAGCTGGCAAAGGCGTTGGCGGAGTTTCTGTTCAATGACGAGAATATGATTACGCGCATAGATATGAGTGAGTATCAGGAGCGACATGCCGTATCGCGTCTGGTTGGAGCGCCTCCGGGATATGTGGGTTATGATGAGGGCGGACAGCTCACTGAGGCGGTGCGTCGCAAGCCATATTCGGTAGTGCTGCTTGACGAGATAGAGAAGGCGCATCCGGATGTATTCAACATCCTGTTGCAGGTGCTTGATGACGGACGTTTGACAGATAATAAAGGTCGTACGGTAGATTTTCGAAATACGATTATAATTATGACCTCAAATATGGGCTCGCACATTATTCAGGAGACCTTCTCAAAGGCGCTGGAGGAGCATGATGCGTTGCCAGCGGAGGTGGTTGAGCGTGTGCAGCGTGATGTTTTGGAGCTGCTGAAGGTGCAACTCAAGCCGGAGTTTCTCAATCGCATAGACGAGATTGTGATGTTTGAGCCGCTGAGCAGGCTTGATATTGAGAAGATTGTCGATCTGCAGATGGGTGCGCTGCGCAAGATGTTGGAACACAATGGTTTGGTACTTAATTATACAGATGCGGCGCGAGAGTATATAGCCACTGTGGGCTATGATGCGATGTATGGTGCGCGACCTGTGAAGCGAGTGATTCAGCGCGAGGTGGTTGGAGAGCTCTCGAAGAGGATACTTGCCGGTGCGGTGAGTCGCGAGAAGCCAATTGTCATTGATGCTGTAGATGGAGCACTTGAGGTGACAAATTGAAAGTAGAAATGCGAAAAATAGTAAAGAAAACGAAAGAAGAGGCACTAAATAGTGTTAAAAAGAAAAGATAAAGGCTGAAAAAGTGAATTAAAAAGAGAGGAATTGTGATAAAAGTTACATTTTGCAAGTAGGTATATATGCGAAATATGCGGCTGTAGGCGGCTTTTGGATTATTAAAGAAATAAATAATATTTTTTTGATTATAATTTGGAAGTTTGGAATAGTTGTTGTACCTTTGTCGCCGGAATGAGATGTGAATCTCTTTTCACAAGATAGGTTTTTAGGTTAGGTTTAAGAGGCAGCACTTCGGAATAACGAGGTGCTGCTTCGATTTTGTGAGGTGTCTAACTATCAACTTTTTATGCACTTAAGATAGGATATCCCGAAATAAATTCTTAAATTTGCATAAAAACCTGCCCTATGAAAAGATTTTTGCTCTATTTGGCCCTTGCTCTGCCGCTATTTGTATCGTGTGGTGAGCTGTTTGGAGGTAACAATAATGGTGGTGAAGAGCCTCAAAACTCCAATAATCAACTTAAATATACAACTGTGGATGGAAAACCCGTTGAGCTCAATATGGCTGAAGGGTTTGATGCCGAGGTGGTCTCTAATGTTTATGAAAATGGGGTTGGAATCATAACCTTTGATCGCGATATAGCGAAGGTTGGGGATTCTGCTTTTATGCTCAATTCAACCCTTGAGAGTATCGTCATACCAGATGGAGTGACAACAATCGGAGCTCGCGCTTTTCATAGCTGTGTTGCACTCTCTTATGTGGAGTTGGGTGCTAAACTTAAGGTTATTGAAGAGGATGCCTTTTTGGGTTGTTGGGATTTGGCGACGATAGAGTTGCCTTATGGTCTGGAGATTATTGGTGACGGAGCGTTCCAAGTCAGCGGATTGGAGAGTATTGATATACCTAATAGTGTTGTAGAGATAGGTAACGGTGCTTTTGGAACATTGTTGTTGCAGAGTGTTGTAATTCCTAGTAGTGTGCAAAAGATTGGTCGCGGAGCTTTTCAAAAGTGTAGCGAGTTGATAAGTGCGGATATAGGTTGCAGTGAGATAGAACCCTATGCCTTCAATGAGTGTACCAAGTTGAGTGAGGTAAAACTCAGAGGGGGTGTCAAGAGTATAGGAGAGTACGCCTTTAATGCTACGTCGATTCAAACAATCACTCTTCCCGAGAGTGTAGAGGCAATAGGTAATCAGGCATTTATTCAATACTACGATAGTTCTATACCATTAGAGGTGTTTTGTAGATCGACAACGCCTCCTACCGCAATAAGAGATGCGGCTGGTGAATGGCGACCGTTTGAGATGCCTTTGGGTAATGATGTATTGACAATTTATGTACCAACGTCTGCCGTAGATGCATATAAGAAGGCAGATGGTTGGGATAAGTATGCATCGAGAATTATTGGATACGACAGCAAAAAATAGGCGAGAGTCTCCCGACTATCGCCTATCTCGGGGATTGCTCTATAAACAACCATTGCGAAGCACCTATATAAACTACTAACGTTCGCAGCAGGTTTGAGCAGACCGAGAGAGGCTGTTGCAATCGTAGATTGTTGGGTTTGGCAGATGGCGACTGAAAATTTATTTTCAAAGTCGCTTATCTGACAAAGACAATTATTTGCGACAACAAACAACAGCCGAACGCAGATAAGTCTGCCACACCGCCACAGGTTGAAAGGAGTTTTAGGAGGGGCAATAGACAAAAAAATAGGCGGGAATCTCTCGATTGCCGCCTACCTTCGGAGGGTTGCCCCTCCTAAAACTACTAACCCAAACTTAAATAAATGAAGAAACCTCACTGCATCGTGCAGTTGATTGATGCAGTTGTTTATCCATAGGACAAATCTAATGCCAAAACGGATACGACCCAAAGTTTCGTATCCGTTTTGTTATGATTTCGACTAATCGTTATATTTTCTCGTCTAACCGAATATTCCGGTGTAGGTATGGGGTGTCAGATTGGCAAGTTCTGCCTTCACTTCGGGTGACACATCGAGGGTTGCTATAAAGTTATGTATCGACTCCTCGGTGATAGCCTCATTTGTACGTGTCAGAGCCTTCAGTGCCTCATAGGGTTTCGGGTAGCCCTCACGACGGAGTATTGTCTGTATACCCTCAGCAACCACAGCCCAATTACGCTCAAGGTCGCGTTCGAGTGCCGCACGATTAAGCAGCAGCTTACCAAGTCCCTTCATCAGCGACTTGAAAGAAATGAGGGTATGTGCCACCGGAACACCCATATTACGCATTACCGTTGAGTCGGTCAGGTCGCGCTGCAGACGTGACACGGGAAGTTTTGCCGACAGATGTTCGAAGATAGCATTTGCAAGGCCGAGGTTGCCTTCTGCATTTTCAAAATC
>JAZORI010000017.1:0-7282 GCA_045656505.1 Alistipes sp.
TCCGGGAATTTTTCACGATATAGCGCAACTACACCATTGGCTCGCCTAAGGCGACCCTTCACTGCTCCGCCTCAGCATAGCTCAAGTAAACTTGACTCTGCATTCGGCTTAATCGCAGCGTTCTGACGATAAAACAGTGCACAGGTATAGCAGTGTGCCAACCAGAAAAGCCAATAGCCAACTGACGCTGCTCGTGAGGGCAGAGGCTGCTTGCAGACTATGCCGAACTGCGAGGAGGAAGGGTCGGCGTAGCCGAGCCAATAGCCAACAGCAAAAACAAAAAGGAACTTCAAATGAAGTTCCTTTCTGTTGTATATCGCTACTTAATAAACAGAATCTCGCGGTACTTTGGTAGTGTCCATATTTGGTCGTCAACGACCTCCTCGAGGTGGTCGATCTCTTCGCGGATAGTGTCGAAGAATACGGCAACGGTGTCGTGATATACGATAGCCTTTTCGCGGATATCCTCGATGCGGTTGGCCTTTTTGCGGCACTCAATCATCTCGGCTACGAGGGTCTGTATTTTAGCTGTTCGGGTCTGGATATTCTCAATCAGTTCGCGGTCTGTTGCGTAGCTCATGCCGAGCTGATGCAGCTTCCACGCCTTGTCGAGCAGTACGCCCTCATATTTCGATGCGATAGGTACGATGTGATTCATTGCCAAATCACCGAGTACACGCGCCTCAATCTGTATCTTCTTGACATACATCTCACGCTTAATTTCGGCTCGTGCCTCAAGCTCCACCTTATTATATACGCCCATATTGCCGAACATGCGGATTGTCTGAGGGTCTGTATATCGGTCAAAGTTGAGTGGAACTGAAACCTCGCAGTCCAGGCCACGTCTTTTAGCCTCTCTCTTCCACTCGTCTGAATAGCCATTGCCATCAAAACGAATAGCCTTACAACTGTTGATAAGCTCGCGGATGGTCTCGTATATCGCGCGCTCCTTCTTCTCGCCCTTCTCAATCTTTGCATCAACGGTCTGCTTGAACTCTACAAGCTGCTCGGCCACGGCAGTATTGATGACAATTATAGCCTCAGCGCAGTTGTCAGAGGAGCCTACAGCGCGGAACTCAAAGCGGTTTCCGGTAAATGCAAATGGCGATGTTCGGTTGCGGTCTGTATTGTCGCGCAGCAGTGACGGAATTTGTGTCAGACCACTCATGCGGAAGACATTCTTCGAGTCGAAGCGTATATCCTCGTCGCTCTTTGAGTTCTCAATCTTGTCCAAAACAGAGGATATCTGAGAGCCGAGGAATGCAGATATGATTGCAGGAGGTGCCTCGCCCGCGCCGAGTCGGTGCTCGTTTGTCGCAGACATCACAGAGGCCTTTAGCAGTCCATTGTGCTTATATACGGCAGCTATAACATTGACCAAGAATGTGATAAACTGCAGATTCTCAAATGCGGTCTTGCCCGGGCTGAGTAGGTTTACGCCGGCATCTGTGCCAAGTGACCAGTTGTTGTGCTTACCTGAACCATTGATGCCCTTGAATGGCTTCTCGTGGAGAAGTACGCGGAAGTGGTGACGCTTAGCCACCATATGCATGATGGTAATGAGCAGCTGGTTGTGGTCGTTGGCAAGGTTTGCCTCCTCATATACAGGCGCAAGCTCAAACTGGTTTGGGGCAACCTCGTTGTGACGTGTTTTGAGCGGAATACCCAATCTAAGAGACTCATACTCAAGGTCTTTCATGAAGGCAATCACGCGCGATGGTATAGCTCCAAAGTAGTGGTCGTCGAGCTGCTGATTCTTTGCCGCCTCATGGCCCATCATCGTGCGACCTGTCTGTACAAGGTCGGGACGAGCTGACCAAAGGGCATCATCAATAAGAAAATACTCCTGCTCCCAACCAAGGTATGAGAATACTCGCTCTACGCTCTTGTCAAAGTAACGACACACATCGGTAGCGGCCTTATTTACAGCCTGAATAGAGCGCAACAGAGGGGTCTTGTAGTCAAGAGCCTCACCATTGTAGGCGATAAATAGGGTAGGAATACAGAGCGTTGTATCAACAATAAAAGCAGGTGATGTCGGATCCCAAGCCGAGTAACCGCGCGCCTCGAAGGTGTTACGAATACCACCACTCGGAAAGCTCGATGCGTCTGGCTCCTGCTGTATGAGTACCTTGCCTGAAAACTCCTCCAATAGTCCGCCCTGACCATCAGGCTCGGCAAAGGAGTCGTGCTTCTCGGCTGTTCCGCCTGTCAGTGGCTGAAACCAGTGGCAGTAGTGGTCAGCACCGTGCATAAGCGCCCACTGACGCATGCCCGCAGCTACAGCATCGGCAACATCCTGCGTAAGGGGAGTGTTGTTCTCTATGGTGGCAACCAAAGCCTCATAGGTCTGCTTGTTGAGATACTTGCGCATCTGCTTGCGACCAAAAACTCTCTCTCCAAAGTAGTCGGATGGGTTGTTGCTCGGTGGAACAACCTCTACGGCGCGCTGCTCAAGTGCTCGCTCAAGCATGTTAAATCTGAGTAGTGACATATTGTGTTCTGTTTGTAAAATATCTCCTATTTGAGTGCAAATATATAGTTTTATTGCAAGAATTGCACAAATTTTCGTAATTTTTTAACCGTGTTTAATGTTATTCGATAAGGTGAAATTTACCATTTAATGTTTTTCGTTAAAATAGTTAAAATTTTCTCTTTTGTTTTGAAGGGGATGTGTGCAACCGCTTTGGTTGAATAGTGAAGGGTATATATGGACTATTTGTTGGAAATATTTTGAAGTCTTGAAAAATATGGTTATCTTTACGCGATTTTATAAGTAAACATTTTTTACCCTAAACTATAAACAAAATTCAAAAATTATGGCAACAACCAATTGTGAGAAGTTATTTGCCGAGTTCCCAGCGGTTTCGACCGAGGCTTGGGAGGCGGCGATAGCTGTGGACCTTAAGGGTGCCGACTATGAGCGCAAGTTGGTATGGCGTACAACTGAGGGCTTCAACCTCCGTCCATACTATCGCGCCGAGAACCTTGAGGGTCTTGAGACTTTGGGTACTCAGGCAGGTGAGTTCCCTTATTTGAGAGGTGTAAGCGGTGATAACAGCTGGCTTACTCATCAGACAATCGCTGTTAAGTGTCCAAAGGCTGCTAATGAGGCTGCTCTTAAGATGCTTAATGCCGGTGTTGATTCACTCGGTTTCTGTCTCTGCAATGCTGAGGCAGAGTTTACTGCTGAGGATCTTGATACTCTGCTCGCAGGTATCGTTCTCCCTGCAGTAGAGCTTACATTCTGCGGTAAGGGCGTAGGTAAGCTCGTTGCACTTGTTTTGGCTAAGGCTGAGAAGGAGGGTGTAGCAAAGGAGGATTTGCGTGTAAACTTCGCAATCGATCCTATCGTTAAGCACCTCTCTCAGAAGGGTGACTGGTGCGAGGAGTGCGAGGGCGGTAAGTGCATTGCTAAGCTTGCTGACCTTGTTAAGGCTACTGCTGAGTACAAGCACGTTCACGTTGTAAGTGTATCTGCAAACGTATTCTCTGACAGCGGTTCTACTATCGTTGAGGAGCTCGGTTTCGGTCTCTCTGTAGCTCATGAGTACCTTGTTCGCCTTATGGAGGCAGGTCTTACTGTTGATCAGGCTGCTAAGAAGATTCGCTTTACCTTCGCAGTTACTTCAAACTACTTTATGGAGATGGCTAAGTTCCGTGCAGCTCGTCTGCTCTGGGCTAACATCGTAAAGCAGTATGAGCCAGCTTGCGAGTGCTCTTGCAAGATGTTTGTTCACGCACGCACTTCTGCTTGGAACCAGACTGTTTATGATCCATATGTAAATATGCTTCGTGGTACTACTGAGGCTATGTCTGCTGCTATCGCAGGTGTACACTCTCTCGAGGTATTGCCATTTGATTATGCATATACAACTCCTACAGAGTTCTCTGAGCGTATCGCTCGTAACCAGAGCTTGTTGCTCAAGCATGAGTCACACTTTGATCAGGTTATCGACCCTGCAGGTGGTTCATACTATATTGAGAACCTTACAAAGACTATCGCTGACGAGGCTTGGAAGCTCTTCCTTGAGCTCGAGGATAAGGGTGGCTATGTAGAGGCATTCAAGGCAGGTTATGTAGTTGAGCGCGTTAAGGCTTCAGCAAATGCTAAGGATAAGGCTATCGCTACTCGTCGTCAGATTCTGCTCGGTGCAAACCAGTATCCTAACTTCAACGAGGTTGCAGATGCAGCAGTTGCTGCTGAGGCTGTAACTCGTCCTGCAGCTGAGGGTAACGTACTTGTTCCTTACCGTGGTGCTATGGCATTTGAGTCTATGCGTTTCGGTGTTGACAAGAGTGGTAAGGAGCTCAAGGCATTTATGCTCACTTGCGGCAACCTTGCAATGGCTCGTGCACGTGCACAGTTCTCTTGCAACTTCTTCGCTTGCGCAGGTATCCGTGTACAGGATAACAACTTCTTCAAGAGCGTTGAGGAGGGTGTTGAGGCTGCTTTGGCATCAGAGGCACAGATTGTTGTTGTTTGTGCATCAGATGATGATTATGCAGAGGTTGCACCAAAGGTACAGGAGCTTTTGGGTGGCAAGGCTATCCTTGTAGTAGCAGGCGCACCAGCTTGCACTGAGGAGCTTCAGACAAAGGGTATTAACAACTTCATCAGCGTCAAGAGCAATGTCCTTGAGACACTTCGCGGCTACTTGGCTCAGATGGGTATCTAAACAGCAGAGACAATGAGAGCAAAATTTTCAGAATTGAAATATCAGGGTGGCGCATGCCACACCGCTGAGGCTGTAAAGGAGCCTTGGATTACTGCCGAGCAGATATCTGTCAAGGATGGCTATACTGCGGCAGATCTTGAGGGTATGGAGCATTTGAACTATGCAGCAGGTGTTGCACCGTTCCTCCGTGGCCCATACTCAACCATGTATGTTATGCGTCCTTGGACTATCCGTCAGTATGCAGGTTTCTCTACTGCTGAGGAGTCTAACGCATTCTATCGTCGTAACCTTGCAGCAGGTCAGAAGGGTCTGTCTGTAGCGTTCGACCTCGCTACACACCGTGGTTACGATGCTGACCACCCACGTGTAGTTGGTGACGTAGGTAAGGCAGGTGTATCTATCTGCTCTGTTGAGGATATGAAGGTATTGTTCAACGGTATTCCACTCGACAAGATGTCTGTATCTATGACCATGAACGGTGCGGTACTTCCGGTACTTGCATTCTACATCGTTACAGGTCTGGAGCAGGGTTGTACTCTCGATCAGCTCGCTGGTACTATCCAGAACGATATCTTGAAGGAGTTCATGGTGCGTAACACCTATATCTATCCTCCAAAGTTCTCAATGAAGATTATCGCAGATATCTTTGAGTACACATCGAAGAATATGCCTAAGTTCAACTCAATCTCTATCTCTGGTTACCACATGCAGGAGGCAGGTGCAACCGCAGATATCGAGCTTGCTTACACTTTGGCAGACGGTCTTGAGTATCTGCGTGCAGGTATTAACGCAGGTATGTCTATCGACGCCTTCGCTCCACGCCTCTCATTCTTCTGGGCGATTGGTATGAACCACTTCATGGAGATTGCTAAGATGCGTGCAGCACGTATGTTGTGGGCGAAGATCGTTAAGCAGTTCAACCCTAAGAACCCTAAGTCACTCGCTCTTCGTACACACTCACAGACCTCTGGTTGGTCACTTACTGAGCAGGATCCATTCAACAACGTTGGCCGTACAGCTATCGAGGCTATGGGTGCAGCTTTGGGTCACACTCAGTCATTGCATACCAATGCGCTGGATGAGGCTATCGCGCTTCCTACAGACTTCTCGGCTCGTATTGCTCGTAATACTCAGATCTATATCCAGGAGGAGACTAACGTTTGCCGTTCAGTTGACCCATGGGCAGGTTCATACTATGTTGAGAGCCTGACTAACGAGATTGCACACAAGGCTTGGGCTCTTATCGAGGAGGTTGAGCAGCTTGGTGGTATGGCTAAGGCTATCGAGACAGGTATTCCTAAGATGCGTATCGAGGAGGCTGCAGCTCGTACACAGGCTCGTATCGACTCTGGTGAGCAGAAGATTATCGGTCTTAACGAGTACCGCCTTGAGAAGGAGGCTCCAATCGATATCCTCGCTGTAGATAACACAGCAGTACGCGAGAGCCAGATCGCTCGTCTTAACGATCTGAAGGCTAACCGTGATCAGGCAGCTGTAGATGCAGCACTCGCTGCAATTACTAAGTGCGTTGAGACCGGTGAGGGTAACTTGCTCGAGCTCGCTGTTGAGGCAGCTAAGGTTCGTGCAACCCTCGGTGAGATCTCTTACGCTTGCGAGGTTGTTGTAGGTCGTTACAATGCAGTAATTCGTTCAATTTCAGGTGTATATAGTTCAGCTATGAAGCAGGATGCAGAGTTTGAGAAGGCAAAGCAGATGTGCGCAGAGTTCGCTAAGCGCGAGGGTCGTCAGCCACGTATTATGATTGCTAAGCTGGGTCAGGACGGTCACGACCGTGGTGCTAAGGTTGTAGCAACAGGTTATGCAGATATCGGCTTCGACGTAGATATGGGTCCTCTCTTCCAGACCCCTGCAGAGGCTGCAAAGCAGGCTGTAGAGAACGACGTACACGTTGTAGGTGTATCTTCACTCGCTGCAGGTCACCTTACACTCGTGCCTCAGATTATTGAGGAGCTCCGTAAACTCGGTCGTGAGGATATCATCGTCATCGTTGGTGGTGTAATCCCTGCACAGGACTACGATCAGCTCTATCGTGATGGCGCAGCAGCTATCTTCGGCCCAGGTTCGAAGATCTCAGCAGCAGCTATCAAGATGTTGGAGATTCTCGCTGAGTAAAATCTAACAAATCTATATTGCAAAGGGTTGCGCTTATACCGCAGCCCTTTGTTTTTTGTTGGTTTTGGAGTAAGATATAGATTCTTCTTTATATGGGCATAATAGCGCTAAATTTCGGTTTTAATCGCTTGTGTGGATGTTTGATGACATTGCCGCGTCTGCCCGTGGTGGACTAAATATAATGCCTCTTAAAGGCTAATAGCTAAAGCATCCGCCTAACCTTAAGTTAGGCGGATGCTTGTTTGTGGCGGTGCGCGAATAACCGAGGAGGTAACCGCCTGAAAATTATAACTCCGTCACCTCCCCAACAGAAGGCAAGCGAAACGCTTGCTTTTTTTGTTTGTGTAGGTCTGGGAGCTCGCTCACAAGACCATATTTTGAGGATTGCAGCGCAAATTATCATCTAATGTGATAACTTGCACAGCGATCCGTCTGTCCCCTCGGAAGTAAAATCTCATCCAAAGCCGTAC
>JAZORI010000018.1:0-9338 GCA_045656505.1 Alistipes sp.
TGTATAAAAACAGATAAAATGTAGAGCTTGCTCATTACATGGTTATCTGTTTTTATATTAGACGCAAAGCGTCACCACCTACACAAAACAACAAAGGCACCCGAAAAGGTGCCTTTGTGTGTTGAGCTGCCGGGACTCGAACCCAGAACGACAGAACCAAAATCTGCTGTGTTACCATTACACCACAGCTCAAACAAGTGCTCGTAAGCGGGTGCAAAGATAAACAAACTTTTTCAGTCTGCAAAATTTGGAAGATGAATATTAGCCGAGTTTTGCCAAGAATCGCTCTCTATCGACAATAAAGCGGGTGTGCGAGCCCTTGCCGATGATATTTTCGCCTTCGTGGGCTATAACCTCAAAGGTCAGCTTTCGTCCTTCGACAGCGGTCAAAACAGCTGTCGCTGTAATAGTTGCACCGAGCGCTGAGGCCTTAATGTGCGAAGTTGAAATCTCTGTTCCCACAGTTGTTTGCCCCGCCTCAAGGTGTGGAGCCACAGCATTCATTGCAGCGTTCTCCATAAGCGCAACCATTGCCGGTGTAGCGAAAACATCCATATCACCCGAGCCAAGTGCATTGGCGGTATTATTCTGATTCACAGTCGTTGTCGATGTGTAGGTTAATCCAATATTCATAGTTATTGCTTTTTATTTCTGCAAAAATAATACTTTGTTTAGTAATTCGTTATCTTTGCAGAGAAATTTATGACAAAAAGACTCTACATACTACTAATTTTGGCTGCAATATCCACCTCTGCGATGTGTCAGATGAGGCGGGAGCGTCCATTTTGGCGTCAGGAGTGGAGCGTAGAGGGTGGTGACTCCGTAGCGGTAATTCACATTACACCCGTCCGCAAATATGCCCGCAAACCCGATATGCGTCGCTATGCGCGCCTTGTAAGGGCCGTAAAGCGCGTCTATCCGATAGCCGAGGAGGCAAAAGTTCTGATGGCGACAATGGAGCAGGAGCTGCTTGCCCTATCCAGCAAAAAGCAACAAAAATTGTACATCAAAGGCATCGAAAAGCGACTGATTCGCGAGTACACGCCAGTACTTAAAAAGATGACAATATACGACGGCCGAGTACTCCTCAAACTCATTGACCGTCAGACAGATGACACCGCATTTGACATCGTCAAAGAGTTTCGTGGAGGCTTCGAAGCCAGCCTCTGGCAAGCACTTGCCAAGATGTTTGGCAACAACCTAAAGACTGACTATGATCCCGCCAAAGACGACCAACTTCTCGAGCAGATTGTAAGACTCTACGAGAAGGGGTTGTTATAGTATCTATAACACGGCTAAGCATAATCTCTTTTTTATACTATAAATGTGGAAAAATTTTATTATCTTCGCGCCGTAATATTGACTAATAATAAACGATATAGAAGATGTTTGAAAATTTAACCGAGAAACTTGAACGCTCGTTCAAAATCCTCAAAGGTGAGGGACGCATCACCGAGATTAACGTTGCCGAGACCCTCAAAGAGATTCGTCGTGCGCTGATTGATGCCGACGTAAACTACAAAGTCGCAAAAACATTTACCGACGAGGTTAAGACCAAGGCGCTGGGCCAGAATGTACTTACAGCCGTAAAGCCTGGTCAGATGATGACCAAGATTGTACGCGATGAGTTGGCGGCATTGATGGGTGGTACAGCTACCGACATCAAGCTGGAGGGCAACCCTGCCGTAGTGCTTATTGCAGGTTTGCAGGGTTCTGGTAAGACCACCTTCTCTGGAAAGCTCGCTTCGTTTATCAAGAGTAAGAAGGGTCGTCAGGTACTGCTCGTAGCCGGTGACGTATATCGTCCTGCGGCGATTGACCAGCTCAAAATTTTAGGTCAGCAGATTGGCGTAGAGGTATATACCGAGGAGGGCAACCAAAATCCGGTACAGATTGCTCAGAATGCCATCGCATATGCTCGTCAGAAGGGCTACAACACCGTAATTGTCGATACTGCGGGTCGTTTGGCTGTTGACGAGGCGATGATGGTGGAGATTACAGCAATCAAGGCCGCAGTAAATCCATCCGAGACCCTCTTTGTTGTTGACTCAATGACAGGTCAGGATGCGGTAAACACAGCTCGCGAATTTAACAACCGACTCGACTTTGATGGTGTCGTACTGACAAAGCTCGATGGCGATACTCGTGGTGGTGCTGCTATCTCTATCCGTTCAGTTGTAAATAAGCCGCTCAAGTTTATCTCCAGCGGTGAGAAGATGGATACCCTGCAGGTATTCCACCCAGAGCGTATGGCAGACCGAATTTTGGGCATGGGTGACGTTGTTTCACTCGTTGAGCGCGCTCAGGAGCAGTACGATGAGGAGGAGGCTCGTAAGCTGAAGAAGAAGATTGTTAAAAATCAGTTCGACTTCAACGATTTCCTCTCTCAGATCAACCAAATCAAGAAGATGGGTAATCTGAAAGACCTCGCCTCAATGATTCCAGGCATGGGCAAGCTTCTGAATGGCGTAGAGTTTGGTGACGACGTATTCAAGCAGACCGAGGCTATCATTGGCTCAATGACTCCAGAGGAGCGCGAGCGTCCAGAGATTATCAATGCACGCCGTCGTGAGCGAATTGCTAAGGGTTCTGGCACAACCATGGCTGACGTAAATCGCCTGCTCAAGCAGTTTGAGGATATGCGCAAGATGATGAAGATTGCAGCAGGTGGCAAGATGCGCATGCCACAGATGCCACGAGGTTTCAGACGATAAAAGAGACAACTATGCATAAAAGTGGATTTGTAAATATCATTGGCAACCCCAATGTAGGTAAGAGCACTCTGATGAATGCCCTTGTAGGCGAGCGTCTTTCAATTATCACCTCTAAGGCTCAGACTACACGCCACCGCATTATGGGTATTGTCAACGGCGATGATTTCCAAATTGTCTATTCTGATACCCCCGGTATCCTTAAGCCAAACTACAAACTTCAGGAGTCAATGATGAAGTTTGTCAGAGGTGCCGTATCGGATGCAGATGTAATCCTCTACGTAACAGACACTGTCGAGCAGCCGAGCGACCGCAATACTGATATCCTCGAAAAGATTGCACTTAGCGGAATACCTGTGCTGCTAATTATTAATAAAATAGACCTTACAACTCAAGAAAAACTTGAGGAGCTTGTTACATTCTGGCAGCAGCGACTACCGATGGCAACTATCATCCCTGCATCTGCAAAGGAGAGTTTCAATATCGGCGCTATTTTCGACCACATCCTCTCGTTACTCCCTGAGGGTGAACCATTCTATCCAAAGGACACACTAACAGACAAGACTCTACGTTTCTTCGCCTCTGAGATTATCCGTGAGAAGATTCTCAAGAACTACGACAAGGAGATTCCATACTGCTGCGAGATTGAGATTGACTCGTACAAAGAGGAGGCTGCCATTGACCGTATTAGCGCAACAATCTACGTTGCACGAGACTCTCAGAAGGGAATTGTCATAGGCCACAAGGGCGAAAAACTCAAAAAAGTTGGACAGCAAGCTCGCGAGGATCTGGAGAAATTCCTGGACAAGAAGGTCTTTTTGCAGCTATTTGTAAAGGTTAATGACGATTGGCGTAACTCTGATAGACAGTTGCGTCGATTTGGATATGAACTTGAATAGATGAAGTGTAAATTCCAGATATTCATCGCTTTAATTGCTATATTTGTCGGCACTCAGAGTGTATCGGCACAGTACAACCGTGAGTACTTCTTCTGGGTCGGCAGACAGCAGATGATGGAGAACGAGTTTACTGAGGCCATTCGCACTCTCAACGTACTGCTACGATTCGATGACGACGCCTATGAGGGCTACTTTCTTAGGGGTATTGCCAAGTACAATCTTGACGACTTGATTGGCGCCGAGGCCGACTTTACGATAGCAATTGACAAGAATCCGGTCTTCACTACAGCCTTTACATATCGCGCCATTACTCGCTCAAGATTAGGCAATTACGATGATGCACTTAAAGATTTTCGCGAAGCGATAGATTTGCGTCCTGACCTACCAAATCCATATTTTAGCCGAGGTGTAACCCGTCTGCTCAATCAGCAGTTTAACGAGGCTATTGATGATTTTAACAACTTCATCAAATATGAGAAGAAGGTAGCCGATGCCTATATAAATCGCGGCGTATGTTATCTATACCTCAAAGATACTGTGCGAGCTTACGAGAATTTCAACCTCGCCGTTCGCACAAATCGTGAGAATCCGGTCTCATACAACCGTCGCGGAGCGCTATTCTTTGACCAAAAGAGATACGAGGAGGCCGAGGCAGATTTCAACAGAGCCATTGCGTGTGATTCGACAATGCCAATGTCATTCTTTAATCGCGCACTGGTCTATAACGAGACTTCTCGCCCGATGCAATCTCTTGCAGACCTGGACAAAGTTATTCAGCTCGACTCTACAAGCTCTATAACCTATTTTAACCGCGCTATAATTCGCAGTAATATAGGTGATTACAACCGCGCACTTGAAGATTATAATAAGGTAGCACAATACTCCCCTAATAATGTATTGCTCTACTATAATCGCGCCATTTTGCGCACACAGTTAGGAGAGATTAAGCAGGCTGTAGAGGATTATAGTCGTGCAATCGAGCTCTACCCTGACTTTGCCAATGCCTACTTAGGTCGTAGCCATCTGCGCGAGTTATTAAAAGATCACACAGGGGCACGCCGTGATCGTCAGACAGCCGAGCGCAAGATTGCTGAGTACCGCTCTCGTCTGAGCGATAGTACATATTCTATATATGGTGATACCACTCAGAAATTCAATCGTCTGCTCGCCTTTGAGAGCAAGATTGCAGGCTCCTCATTTGAGCGCATAAAGAGCCGCAACGGCAGTCAGAACGACTACATGACACTGCTACCACTATTCCGCTTTACGATGCGTAATCGCGACTCTATTGACCTCGAGCAGTCAACAAAGCGTTTCCACTCTCAGCGCGCTGAGGACTTTATCGCAAGGCTTGACAATGATATTATTCAGATATCGCGTCAGGAGAGCAATATATCGCCTGACTCTTTGGTGCTTCTAAACCACAATTGTCGCGAGGCTGCAAAGATTGCCACGGGAGAGGATGCATGGAGAAAGTTGTTTGAGCTTGCTATAAGCGAGTCTCTTATCAAGCAATATACAAATGCTGTCAATACATACTCTCAGGCTATTGCGCTCAATCCGTCAAATCCGTTCATCTATTTGAACCGCGCTGCAACAAATGCAGAGATGATTGACTTTATCTCGTCTATTGACAACGGATATCAGCGTCTATCTATCGAGAGCGACCCTGCACGCCGACTACAGAATGCCGGAACACGCAGCTATGACTACAGCGAGGCTATCTCTGACCTAAATAAGGCGATAAAGCTCCATCCGGGCTTTGCGTATGCATACTACAACCGCGCAAATCTATATGCACTCTCCGGAATGTTACCAGAGGCGGCAGATGACTACACAAAGGCCATTGAGCTCAATCCATCCTTTGCCGAGGCGTACTACAATCGTGGTCTGCTACAGATATATATGAAGGATACGCGCAAGGGATGCCTCGACATATCTAAGGCTGGCGAGCTCGGTATTAAGGAGGCATACAAGGTGCTAAAGATGTATTCGGAGCAATAACTGCATTAAACTATCTTAAACATAAATAATTATGACTCAAACTATTAAAAAGAATCTCAACGATCATGCTTGGGCACGTTGGACTGCGATGGTTCTCATCGCAATGATGATGCTCTTTGCTCACATGTTCGTTGATGTAATCTCTCCAATCAAGGAGTTGATTCAGGTTCAGCGTGGCTGGACTTCAGATGTTTTTGGAACCTATGCAGGTTCTGAGTATCTGCTCAATGTATGGGGCTTTCTGATTGTTGCGGGTATTATCCTCGACAAGATGGGTCTCCGCTTTACCGGTGAGCTCTCTGCGGCAATTATGATTGTAGGTGCTGCTATTAAGTTCTATGCCGTAAGCAATGCATTTATCGGCACAGGCCTTGAGAGCTGGCTTAACTCTTGGTGGACTGCAATGCCAGCATCAGCGAAGCTCGCATCACTTGGTTTTATGATCTTCGGTTGTGGTGCTGAGATGGCTGGAATCACCGCATCAAAGGCTATGGCAAAGTGGTTTGAAGGTAAAGAGATGGCGCTTGCTATGGGTCTTGAGATGGCTCTTACCCGTGTCAGCGTGTTTATTATCTTTACAATCTCACCTCGTTTGGCAGGTATCGGCGGTGCTGACCCTTCAGTTGTACGTCCTGTAGCATTCTGCGCTGCAATGCTCGTCATCGGTCTGCTCTGCTACACAATCTTCTGTGTAATGGATAAGAAACTCGACTCTCAGACTGGCGCAAGCACAAATGCAGACCCTGAGGAGGAGTTCAAGTTCTCTGATATTGGCAGAATCTTCAGCAGCAAGCTCTTCTGGATTGTTGCTATGCTCTGCGTACTCTACTACTCAGCTATCTTCCCATTCCAGAAGTTCGCTGCAAATATGCTTCAGAGCAACCTCGGTCTGAGCGCAACCATGGCATCGGATATCTTCCGTTGGTTCCCTATCGGTGCTGCGTGCGTTACCCCATTCCTCGGTTGGTTCCTCGACCGTAGAGGTAAGGGTGCAACAATGCTTATCCTCGGCGCTCTGCTGATGATTGTTTGCCACCTTATCTTCGCACTCGTCTTGCCGGCTGTTCCAAGCAAAGTTATCGCATACTCAGCAATCGTACTGCTCGGCGTATCATTCTCGCTCGTTCCTGCAGCCCTTTGGCCATCTGTTCCAAAGATTATGGACAAGCGCTTCCTCGGTAGTGCATACTCTCTTATCTTCTGGGTGCAGAACTTCGGTCTTAGCTTTACCCCAATGCTTATCGGTTGGGCTCTTGAGAAGACTAACCCAGGCGTTGCAGAGCAAATTGCAACAGGCGTAGAGGGTGCAAGCTACAACTACACCGTTCCTATGCTCCTCTTTGCAGGCCTTGGCGTTCTAGCGCTCCTCTTTGCGCTCTACCTTAAGGCAGATGACCGCCGCAATGGCTACGGCCTTGAGTTGCCAAATATCAAGGAGTAAGCGCTTTATAGCTCCTAATAATAGAGGCTGTTCATTGCTTGAACAGCCTCTATTATTTTTTATAGCAATAAATTCTACTTCTTCAAATAGAATTCCGAAATTGGTCTATACCCCTTTGCTGCCATAAGTTCATTCCAATTTACTGGCAGTTCAATAAGTATTGTGGAAGAACCTCCACCTGGCATTGTCTGTACCTTATTGCGGCTTGAATCTCCAGTGATGATAAAGGCTGTCATATTCTCTTTCATAACAGGAATAGTCATCATTTCGGTTGCAGGGCTATCATACCAAACAGGTGTTGGAGTCAAAGAAGCACCCTCTGAACGGGTAAGGTGTCCGCGCCAGTTGCGAATAGGATGACGCTCCTCTGGATTACTGCCCGGATTTGCATAATAGTTAGCAAATACGCGCTCGTGCAGCGAACGGCGAGCTGTATGTATTAAATCCTGTTCAAGTGCAGCTGGCGTGCGATATTTTGTCGCAATATTCTTTGCGATAGGCTTTGTCAAAAGGATTGTGCGATGGGTAAATTGCTTACCGCTACCGAGCGCAAATTGGCATCTTTCTGTAATATCCCATGCCAATAGCTCCATAATCTTACGCGGATTGGTTGTTGATGGCGCCATATTATTACCCCACATCAGAGTCGATGAGAGAGTTATAGTATTATCGTTTTCTCTATAGCCTTGACGAACATGGTATGGTTTCCAACCAACCTCTAAGCAAGCCTCTTCATCTTCAACTAAACACCAAGGCATTAGATAGCCAAATGTACCCATGCGATTCTGCTTTACATAGTAACCTGCAAGATTCATCAGTGCAAGATTCATAAAGCGACCTATCGAAGCATTCGCCGCCTCGTTAATCTCTCCTTGACCGCAGTCTATTCCAAGTTGTCGCGCTACAGGACCATTTAACCAACAATATGGTGACCAAGCGTGTGTACTTGCCAATGTACGACGGAATGAAGGGTCACCGATTGCCTTGGTCATAGCAATAAGGATTGGCATATATTCAGGCTTGCAACCTGCCATAACGCCATTTACAGCTACGTGCCAAACGGTTGTGTTTCTATGTGCAACAGGAAGTATAGCAACAGTGTCATCCCACTGCATATTGGTATATTGCAGGAACCCCGAAACTTGCTCGAATGTCGGTGGTACTATTGGCAAACCATCTGACCAATTCATCTCACGGAAGTAGTCGTTTACCTCTTGATATGTACCAAAGAAGATATCATCACGAAGACCGCCTTGAGTACTCTTTGCACTTCGAGCCAACTCCTCGTCTGTAATAGGAGTGGTCAAAGCCTTTACAATTTGTGGCCACAAAACCTCTCGGGTATTGAGAATCAGTTCATCGGTGGTGTGCGACGAAAACGCACCAGGATACTCTGCTACACGCGGTGCTGGTATGCCGTTGTTTGTAGAGGTGTAGAATACCTGCTCCGTAAAAGTTGGCGCAGCTATAGCCACCGCAGGTATGCCGATATACTCGGCTGCAATACAAGATCCAACCTCCTTTGGAGTACATAAACCACAACCACAATTACCCGAAATTACGGCATCTACGCCCATAGAACGCAGTTTTGCCTGAAACTCATCATTTGAACGGCGTGTAATACCTGGGGCTGGATATACACCTGCTGAACCAATCTCGTCAAGCAGAATAACGCGAGCTGTAGGATAACTCTTTGATATAAGTCGCTTGAGCTCGGGATGGGTTATGTGCGCCATGAAACTTCCACCAACAATGGCAATGGTTTTGCCCTCAAGTGTTGTGAGTCGAGGCGCCATATTAATCATCTCAACTGTACCACGACCCACGGGCGAGACAACAGCAAAGCCATCTCCCTTAATTACATTCGCTCCGGCCTCAGTCTTGCAAGTTTCGTCACATATAACTCTTTGGCTCTGTGCATATCCGTTTATCGTTAAAGCAATCATAAGCACAATGCTCAATGACGCTATTTTGATACTACTTCTCATGATTGTTCTTTGTTTAATGTTTTTTCTAATATAAGATACCACACAGAGACAAAAGTTAAATTGCAACTATAAAAAACAAATATTCAGATAAAATGCTCTCTACTCTTCTATATAGGCACAAAAAGCGTTACAGAAAACTCTGCAACGCTTCTTTTTATCCTTATCGGAAATTACTCAGCAAGTGCGTCGATAAAGTCTGTTGTAACCCAAGTAAATCCCAACTCCTTTGCAATATTATAGGTGTATGGGGTGTTTACCATCCAAAGGAAAGTCTCAATACCGTACTCACGGAACT
>JAZORI010000019.1:0-13722 GCA_045656505.1 Alistipes sp.
GCACCCAATTCCTTCAAGTGTTCGTTGTACTTCTGATTGGTAAGAATCGGGAACAAAACACCATTGTCGTACTCGTAGTCTATATATTTAAGGTATATTGCCACCGCAGGTTTTGCTAATCTAAAATTGATTCTATCCTTATCCTTTGTTGTTAATGTATCCAAGTAATAATCATCACCCTCCTGAATGATGTTGGTTTTCTTTAACTTCTGTAAATCGGAATAGCGCAGTGCGGTGAAACACTGAAAAATAAAGAAGTCTCTTGTCTGTTCAAGCGCAATACGACTGCTCAAATCCAACCCAATCAGTTTGCTCACCTCTTCAATCGTTAGATACCTAACCTCTTTATGGGAAGATTGCAATTTTGGTTTGTATAGGAAGAAATCATCATTGACAGGATATTTCTTCAGCTTTGCCCAATTCAGAAACTCCCTCAACTTCTCCAAATTCTTTTTTATCTTCTCATTGAGCATAGTCTTTGCCAAGAATTGCAAGTATCCATTCATATACGCCTCGTTCAGACTGCTCCAATTTGTTGAGGACTTATATGTACGCAATCCCTCCATTACACGCACCCACTCATCTTTATATCTGCTATTCCACGATTTAGTTTGAGCAGTATTCTCAATGTACGAGTTCATTACATAGAAGAACTCCTCGCTTCTTGCTTCGGCAGTATCTTTGAATGTATAGTTGAATTGCTTTTTGAGTTCCTCCAAATTGATTTGTTCATTCCTCATTGCACAATTATTGAAGTATGTAGAGATGAACTCCTCCTGTTCTCTCAATAAGTCATTGAGCAGATTGTGTTCAACACCGTTAACAACGCAACCCTGCTTCACTCTATCGTTCTTCCACTGTTTTTCGGTAAGGGTGATGCCTGTGTGCAAATCAACTCTCTTGCCTTTTGAGGAGACTCTCAATCTAACAGAACTCACTCCAACTTTTGTCGGAGGAGTCAAATCTCGCTTGATGTTATACTTCTGAATTGCCATAGTCTAAAATGCCATCTTAAACCCACACATATTTTGCTGTATTAATAATTATTGCTACCTTTGTCGGTGAAAATACGGGTGTGTCTTGTAGTTTTGATGTATCAAATATACAAAATAAAAATATTTCACCCAAATTTTCACCCAAAAATAGGCAAAATAAAGTAAAACAATATAAAATAAACCCTTATATAATCAACTGATTATCAGCGGTTAATGGGTATAGGGTAAAATATAATAAAACAATAGTGCACATCCCCTATCCACTACAAAAGGCGCTGAAATTCAGCGCCTTAATTGTTTTTTATAATGATCTCTGCAATCCTAGAAGATTGCAGAGATCATAAAGTAGAGGCAGTTCTCGCCGCGTTTGAAATCAGATGACGCTACCACGTTTTGGAGATTGTCATAGTTTTGACGTGTATATTCCGCCTGGAGGCGCAAGTTCTTCCATGGGAAGTATGAAAGGGCTACAGAGTAGTTAGTCTGCACAGGGGTTGGAGAGTCACCATTGATATTCTCATCAAAATATGAGTAGCGGACACCCACTGTGCACTTCTCAAGGAACTTATAGCCCACCTGAGCATAGAGACCACTTGACAGATAGTCACCTGTCTGACCACCCAGATACTCTGCACGGGCGAAGATATACTTATTCTCATAATCTACACCACCACCATATCGGTTATAATCCAAATAGGAGGTATTGACATTTGACGCCTCTGCCACCATACCCGGATACTTACCAATCAGAGAGGTTGCATTAGTTTCACCACCCATATAGTAGGCTGCAATCTTAAGGTCTTTCATCGGTTGGATTGTCAGTCGAGCGGCAACATCCTTGCTTTTGTTGTTATCCTTAGCGTTGATACCAGTGCCATTAAACACGCCTACCTCGTAGTTGATAATACTGTAGCCATCTCTCTTGATAAAACCACCATAGAGCTGAACACCCGCATCACGACCGCTCGAATTAACGCCCTGCATATCGCTGCTTGACATACGAACAAGTCGCTGCACAGGCTGCGCATAGGTGATAAACTCCAACTGAATAGCGTTATAATCGGTATTCTCAATAGAGATTGGCACCTTAAACTGACCCGCCTGAATACCGAACTGGTTTACGGGCTGATACTTAACCCACAAGTCCATAATCGGCAGCTCCTTGCACAGATCTATCTGCAGACGATAGCTCGCCTTAGCACCTCTTGCTCCCTTATATATATCGCCCTGCAACGACATACGGGCACGACGAAGGTGGAAGGTAGAGGTTTGTGTTCCCTCCTCATTCCACATATAGTCATATCCCGCCTGAATATAGCCAGAGAACTTAAATGCCGGCTTGAGTTTATCCCACACCTCTGAACGCTTCTCAAGCTTTGCTATACGCTCATTAAGGGCATCAATCTCAGCCTGAGAGTCAACACTCTGCGCACTAAGCGTTCCAGCCAAAATCAACGATATAATAGTAAGTAGATACCTCTTCATAATCTATTTCGTTTGCAATATATATTGTTCCAAGAGTAATTATCATTTGTCAAAACATCCAAAAAAGGGATTGCCTAAGAAATCAGACAATCACCTTTCGATAGAATTTGTATAACAAGAGCTATTTTGAAGCTGCTCTCAGGCTGGAAAAGCACTGTTTACTCTGCGTAAATGAGCATTTCCCAGACAAGGCAGATGCCAAAAGAGCCTTGTTATACAGATTCTTTATCTCTATCGAGTAACCTTAACGCTAAATGGAAGCGGCTTATTAGGAGCGATATAGAAGTTCTCTGCTACAAAGTTAACCTCATACTCCTTAAGGTTCTTGTCATAAGCTGGTTGCTTGTCGCCATCAAGAAGCGGACGAACCTTGTATGTAAAGGTTGAGTGGCCAGGGATAACAACATAGCGAGCATACCATGTATCCTCAGAGCCGGCACCCTTTGTAAGGGTTACAGGGATAGATGACACATTCTCAAACTCGATAACAATCTCCTTCTCCTTCCACTGAGTCTTATTAACCTTCAAACAAGCGTTGAGAAGCGGACGAACCTCCTGCTCACGACCCCAAACAGTACCCTCAGCAAATACAGCTGTACGACGGCTATCCAAAGCCTCGCGAACGCCTGCAAGAGACTTCTCGTTTGCAAAGAGAAGGGTTACTGGGCGGTGTGCGCCATGCAGATAGTCAACCTCCATAAAGAACGGCATATGGCAGTCAGAGTTACCGAGCATAGCAAGGTTGTTCTCCAAAGCCCACTGGTGACCCTCTGGAGTGTAACCACAAGCCATGTTGTAGATCTCGATAGCATCCATATATCCATCCTTAAGAATCTTCTTGTGAGCCTTAGACATTACGGTCTCATTTGGAGCCTGCTTGCACCAGTTAGGGTGGTTCCACATAAGGAATGCGCCCTGCTTGCGAGCCTCTCTCAGACCACCCTCCATTGCAAGTACATGGTCATGGTCATTAACCTCAGTAGCTGCACAAATCTCGTCATTATCCTTAACAAAGAGGCAGTTGAAGTGTCCTGGAGGCATACCCATGCGGGTAATCTCACCTGCATGAACAACGAGCAGATCCTTACCTGCAGCCTTCTTTGCCAACTTATAAGAGTAGTCACGATCGCACTTCTCCTTTACGAAAGTACCGTTGTTCACCATCTTCTGATGACGAGTGTCGATATGCTCAGAGATAGCAATCACATCCAGACCCTCCCAGATAGCCTCATGAACACGGGTTGAAGGCCAAACCTGAGCATCAGAAAATACGGTGTGAATATGGAAGTCACCTGTCAGAGTCTTGTAGCCCTCGATATCCGGAACTACAATCTTGTTCTTTGTAAGCTGCGCAGAGGCTGACAAAACACCCGCTACAGCAACAAGAGTCAATAAAAGTCTTTTCATAGTATTAGAGTTTAAGTTTGTTACAAAGATATAAAAAATTATCGGATTTAACCAAGAGAGAGAGCAATAAAAAAGCGGCACCCTGCTATGCAAGTGCCGCCTTATCTTACCAGAATCGCTCTTTCAGCCTCTCTATAAGACCATTTTTTACGCTATGTCGCGCCGATAGTATCATATTTTTAACAGCCTCAGCTGTCGATTTGCCGTGGCCGATTGTAACGACCTTATCCACGCCCAGAACTGCCGTACCTCCGGCATGCTCATAATTGAGCCCCTGCCAAAAGTCATTAACCAACCCCGCCTGAGCATTGATAGCATACAGGCCTTCGATAAGCTTCAGCACCACATTACCAACAAAACCATCACAGACAACAACATCGGCAACATCTCCTGCAAGGATATGCGAAGACTCCACATTGCCGACAAAGCTATAACTGCCCTGCTGTGCCGCCTCCCTCATAAGCGAGTAGGCAACCTTCGCCTGAGCATTTCCTTTACTACTCTCCTGTCCGATATTGAGCAGTGCCACTCGAGGATTCTCAATACCCAACACACCAGAGGCATAGACCGAGCCAATAACAGCATACTGCTCAAGCACCTCAGGACGGCAATCAACATTGATACCGATATCGAGAATTGTAACAGGATTACCCCCAACAGTCGGTATTGTAATTGCAATAGCAGGACGCAGCACTCCATTGAGAGGCTTTGCGACCATCATCGCACCAACCATCATTGCACCCGTAGAGCCTGCACCGGCAAAGGCATCTATCTCCCCTGCTGCAAGGTGATTAAAGCCTACAACAATGCTCGAATCGCGCTTACGGCGGAAACTCTCTGCGGGATGGTCACCCATCTCAATACGCTCAGAGGTGTGGACAATATCGAAATTATCTACACTGCAGCCCTCAGCCTCTATCTGAGCTACGATAGCATCCCTATCTCCGAACAGCACAATACGATCATCGGCCTTCAGATGCTCCAAAGCCAATATTGCACCCTCTACGACCACCTTTGGTGCATTATCTCCACCAAAAGCATCAACTCCTATTCTTGCCATCTTAGTTACTTGTCAAAACTCGGTAAACATCGAGAGCCCATACAGCCCCCACCACTTAAAACCAATAAAGCATCGCCGAAACGATGCTTTATTTGGAATTGGTTTCCCAACTACTCTACTACCTTCTTCTCGATAGCCAACTTACCACGGTAGAAACCGCACTCAGGGCAAACTCGGTGGTAAAGAACTGCTGCACCGCAGTTAGAGCAAGCCACTACTGTAGGAGCTACTGCCTTGTAGTGGGTTCTTCTTTTGTCGCGTCGAGTTGACGAGACTTTGTGTTTTGGATGTGCCATAGTTATTCTTAATATTAAGTTGTTAAAATTATTCCGTTACTCCACTTATTCGAGCCAACATCTCTGGATTACAATCCTCAATCTCATGCATGCGTACAATCGGCAAATCGAGCATAATGCTGTCATAAACAAACTGTGCTATTGACAACTCATCGCCACGCTGAAGAGTCACCTCCTCACCATCAAACGCCTTTGCCTCATCGCCAAAATATACCACCATTGCACCAGCTGCCTCAGCCTCGATTGTCACATCATCCAAGCAACGATCACACTGAGTAACAACACTACCCTCACCCTCGATGGCAATCTCCAACTTATTGGAAGTCAGGCGAGTACCTACAACTCGAAACTGATAGTTGACACCCGAAATATCGGACATCTCCATGGTCTCGAACAGCTCCATTCCCACCTCAAGATCAAACTCGAAGTTCTGCTGCTGTAGTGTTTGTGCATCAATAATATACCTCTTCATACAAGCCTTGTACGCTTTTAGTCCGCAAAGTTATGACAAAAATTTTTATTTAACAAATTTTTTCAAAAATTCAGAGCCCTATTCTAGACTATTTTGATTTTATTTCAGCCAAATAGTCGATATCGAACGCCCCTTTTTGCGCCTTATACTTATCCAAGTTCGAGCCTGAGTGCCAAGTGGTATAACCACCGAGCAGACCTGCGTCATACAGACCACGAATCTCCTTCTCTACATTCTCAGCATCATACTTAATGCCATTTCTATCCACATGGCGCATAACATTGTATGCCTGAATCCACGTACGCACCACAGCAGGTGTCGGAGTTACAGCCTGACGGCCCTGCACGCGCTCACCCCATGCACGGAGAATCTCATATGGGTGGTTCCACGGCTTTTTGATGCCATAGTAACCATTTGAGAAGTGGTCAGGGTAAGGCATTCCGCAGATTACATCGGCAATGTTCGAGATTGCTGGCCAATACTGACCATAGGCTGTTGTATAACCAGGGTTTGCAGCCTCACCAAAGACATCAATAGAGACATATGCACCCACAGCGTGAATCTCGTCGCACGCATACTGCACAAATCGCTGAATAGCCTGCACCTTACTCTCATTATACTTATTATGGTAGTCAATAAGCTGCTCAACCTTTGTCATACGGTCTGGAAAACGAACATAATCAAAGTTTATCTCGTTAAAGCCAAACTTACGCACAGCCTCCTTAGCCAGCTCGACATTGAACTGCCATACCTTACGGTCATACGGGCTTGGCCAGTATGCCTTATTGTGCTTAAATGGCTTACCCGTAGCCTTCTCTGTAATCGCCACCTCAGGATGGTCTTTGACAAGATACGAGTCCTTAAAGCAGGTTATTCGACCAACAACATAGAAACCCTCCTCATGCAGACGCTTGACTGCCTTGGCATACATCGCCTCCTTATTCGAGCCCGCACGCGCATAGTTTGTTGGCGAGTAGAGCTTCATAGCCTCCGCCTTGTAACCAGGGCACTCATTATCCTTGATATCGATTACAAAGGTGTTAATCTTGGTCTGCTTTGCAAAGGCGATATATGACTCAATATTACCGATAACCGCTGGAGAGATATTGAGATAGAGAGAGTAGCACGCCTCAGGCATCTTGTTATTCTCAAACACTACGCGCTCAGTAGGATAGAAGTCGCAACCAATAGCCTTACCGCCACCAAACGAATCCTTAACAGCCTTATGCACCTTGTCATAGACCTCAGCCTTGTAACGCTTAATCGCCTCCGCTCTATCAAAAACGGTGTACTTAGCATAGATATAACCCTCAGTCTCACCCTGACGCACTTTATATCTATTTACGCGACCTGCAACATCCATCGTATCGTAACCAATAACAGCAAGCTCCTCTCCCTTATCGGCATTACCGCCAACCTTAGAAGTTGCCACATCTGAGATTATCGATGCCGGTGTGCGCACAAAGATACTCTTCTCCTGCACCACCTCTCGCGGCTGCAGAACAAGCTGCGAAGCAAGCGCATAACGCACCTCCTTACTACCCTTTACCGGAAGATACTCTACATCCTCCACCCTCTTCTTGCCATTGACAACCACATCAAGCTGCGCACCACGCACAAGGGTATCAACTACAGCAACTGCATCTGTTTCACTATCAATCGAGTAGAGATAAGCAGTATATACCGGAGATGCAAGATAACGCACCTCTATAATCTCCTCCGTGTTGCACGCCACCGCCGCTGCAACCACACAAATCAGGGCTAAAAGTTTTTTCATTACTATTCTCAAACTAATTTGGCGCAAAGATAGTAAATTTTAGCTAACGCAGAAAGAGAGTACCGCCCCTTTTTGAAAAAAGCGGCACCAAAAACTTTCAGGCGAAACTCTGTTTCGCTTGTATCCGTAGCGAATTTAGGATAGCCTGCGGCTATGACAATAAAAAAAGAGTTCCTCTTTCGGTTCCAAGCAAGCTTGACCATAGAGGACTCTTTTTAATTGCACCATCTTCGATGGTCAACCTAAATCCGAGAACAACCGATTGTTTACACTCGTTTGGATATTGACTGTTGGCCTTATAGAGGTATCCGCCGTGGCGTATTTTTTACTCAAGGCTGCACTCAGATTATTTCTTGCACTTATTTGTCGTCAAAACGTGTTGGAGATGGTGCATCGTGAAATATCCCCGGATAGGACATACTAAACGTATTCCCTATTCGGGGATATGAGAGATGTGCCATATATGGCACGTTTTCACGGCAAATTATTTGTGGGTTCTACCTGCAAGACATACCAACGTCGAAATAATACCACCAATAGGAGCCCACCAAGTCCAAGCGATATACTGGGTACCGAAGAGCTGCTTCTGGAACATTAGAGGGATGATAATCAAGGCACCGACAACGATTGCAGCAACAACGGTGTGGTAGTTTCCGCGATTCTTAGTAAAGATTGCTGTAAGGAAGACACCAATCATACCTGCGTATGCGAAGCACATAACGCCTGTTGCGAAATCTACAAGGTTAAGACCGCTTGCCTCCTGCATAACTGCTGTAACGATAGCGAAACCTGTGAGGAGCATACCCATCAAGAATACCATCTTACGAGAAGATGAGAGTTGGTCTGCATCACCCTGAACAGCCTTACCGTGCTCGGCGCGAATAGGCAGATAGAGGTCGGTAACAAAGCTTGATGCCATAGCGTTGATAGCCGAGTTGAATGATGAGAGGGCAGCTGCAAGCAGACCTGTAATCATAAGGCCACGCACACCTGCAGGGATGTGATTCTTGATATACTGTGGGAAGATATCACGCGCGTCTGCAAAGAAGTTAGACAACTCACCACCTGCAAGGAACTCTGTCTTATACTTAGCGAAGAGCAACACGCCAATCATAAGGAATACAAGCACAATCGGCAGCGAGATAAGCTGTGACCAAACAAGCGATGCAGAAGCCTGCTTAACGTCACGGCAAGCGAGCTGACGCTGCACAAACTCGTGGTCAGTTGTATATTGGCAGACCTTGAAGAATGCCACGCCAATCATACCGCCCCAAACAGTATATGGAGAGGTCCAGTTGAACGAGAAGTCGAACATCTTGACCTTACTACCCTCCTGCCAGCCGGCAATAGCACCATCGGCAGTAAGACCGCCTGCATTAGCTCCAGGAATCTTTGTAAGACCGCCATCAGTGATAGTTGCCCAGATATCTGCAATCGGCATATCGAGCGCAAAGAAGACCATAATCAGCGCAACCACACCTGTACCCACAAGGAGCAGAGTCTGGAATGTATCGATATAGAGCAGGCCCTTGATTCCACCCATCATTGTGTAGATAGTTGAAACAAGACCTAAGATGATAATCGAATAGACCATAAAGTCAAACTTGATATTACCAAAGACGATTACCGAGATAGCGATAGCTGCGATAAAGAGTCGTGAGCCTGATGTAAAGAGCTGACCCAAGAGGAACATTGCACTATTTACACGCTTTGACTTCTCACCGAAACGGTCACCGATAAAGCCGTAGATGGTAATTGTGTTTGCCTTGTAGAGCTTCGGCATAATGAGTGCTGCAACGAGCATACCGCCGACAATTGAGCCGAGCAGGTTGAGCACATAGGTTAGATCGGTATTAAATCCGAGCTCTGGAGAGCCGACGAATGTACCTGCCGAGATAGTTGTACCGGTAGCTGCGATAGCCACAATCCAACCCGGCATTGAGCGACCTGCCACGAAGTAGTCTTCAACATCCTTATTTCGGCGAGAGAAGGCATAACCAATCGCCATCAGTGTTCCCAAGAAGAGGGCCACAATAAGCCAATCAAAAATTGTCATACAGTTTAGGTTTTAGTTTAATTAGCGACAAAGGTAGTAAATAAATTCAAGATTTGGAAGTGGTTTTGATTTATAATTTATATCTTTGTACTAGAAACACTCTTAAAAATAGAAGGAAATGAAACTGAACACTTCGAATTCGGTAATGGTTCTTGCGACCACTTTTGCCGACAAGGGCGACTGGACAGTCGAACAGCAATTTGTTCTGCAGATGGGTTCATCCTATCTGTTAGCTCACGGAATAGGCACTCCGCTTGCAAAAGATGCCATCACAACTGTTACAGTTCCGGCAGATGGAGAGTACAACATCCTCGTCCGTACAAAGAACTGGACAAAACACTGGTCTGACGGCCCTACGCCGGGCATCTTCTCTGTACTTATTGACGGTCAGAGTGACAGCACAACCTATGGCACAGACTCCGTAAATTGGTATTGGCAGCGCGGTGGCAAGATTGCTCTTACTGCAGGCGAGCATACTATTGCACTGCACGATTTGACAGGTTTTGACGGTCGCTGTGATGCCGTAATTCTCACAACAGAGGATTACACCCCTACCGAGAGCCTTGAGGAGTACTTTGCACTGCGCGAGGCACTGCTCGGCACACCGGTTGTTGAGGATAAGGGCTCTTTCGACTTTGTGGTTGTCGGTGGCGGTATCTCAGGCATCTGCGCAGCATTGGCAGCATCTCGTCTCGGTCTTAAGGTGGCTCTTATTCAGGATAGATACGTCCTTGGTGGCAACAACTCCTCAGAGGTGCGCGTAGGCCTTGGTGGTCAGATCAACATCGACCCATATCCATCACTCGGATACCTGCTCAACGAGATTGGTCCTGACCGCATCGGCAATGCCCGTGGTGCACACCACTATCAGGATGACAAGAAACTCAAAGTTGTCCTTGCCGAGAAGAATATCTCACTCTTTATGGGCTATACCGTAATTGAGGTTGAGAAGAGTGGCGACTGCATCGCCTCTGTTGTTGCCCAAGAGGCCACAGCACAGAACCGCATCAAGATTTCAGGCAAATACTTCTCTGACTGTACCGGCGATGCTCACCTGGGATATATGGCAGGAGCCGAGTGCCGCATGGGTCGCGAGGCTCGTGCAGAGTTTGACGAGCGCCTTGCACCTGAGAAGGCTGATGATATGACTATGGGTGTATCTATCGAGTGGTATTGCGAGGATTGGAACACCCCTTGCACCTTCCCGGACTCTCTTGACTGGGGCCTACGCCTTGACGAGTACACCGTTGAGCCTGTACACCGCGCAAACTGGTACTGGGAGGTCGGCATGATGGACGACCAAGTTGCCGACGCCGAGAAGATTCGCGACTACGGCATGTATGTCGCCTATTCGACATTCTCTTACTGCAAAAATCGCTACTCGAAGAAGGAGGATTGGATCTGCACCCACCTTACTTGGGTCAGCCACGTATCGGGCAAGCGCGAGTCTCGCCGTATCATGGGTGATTACATCCTGCGCGAGCAAGACCTCACACGCCCAATTCGCCACGAGGACGAGACCTGCACAACTACTTGGCGCATCGACCAACACTACCCTATGGAGAAGAACAGCAAGGACTACCCTAATCAGGAGTGGCTCTCTTATGGCGTGCTGACACCTATCGACTTCTACGCACTGCCGTACCGCTGCTTCTACTCAAAGGATATCAAGAATATGTTTATGGCGGGCCGAAATATCTCTGTAACCCACATCGCCCTCGGCTCTACCCGCGTTATGCGTACCTGCGGACTGATTGGTGAGGTAGTCGGTATGGCTGCAGCCGTATGCGCTCGCCGTGACGCTATGCCACGCGATGTATATACAACCTACTTCGAAGACCTCAAGGAGCTTATGCGCAAGGGCACAGGCCGCACCGACGTGCCTTACACCCAGTTCTACCACCAAGTAGATCGCACCGGCCACCAGGCAGAGGATAGATAACAGAAAGGAGCTTCAATGAAGCTCCTTTGTATTTAGGGTCGCCGAGATGTCGGCGACCCTTTTTGCTATTGCCTAATAGCAAAAATCAGTGGTGGAAGTCTATCCACCACTGATTTTTTAGGTGTGTGCCATGTATGGCACGTTTTCACAACAAATTAAAGTGCCTGACCGTTTACAGAGATAACACCTGTGTTGGTACAAGATGCCTCATCCACAACAACTGTGTCATCTGCGTTGTGACCTACGTATGCACCGATGAACTCGGTGTTACCTGCATTTACGATAGTCATATTACCTGTATTGTGGCAAGCAGAGAGGGTTGAAGCAGCCTTCTTGTTGTCACCAACGATAGTACCTGCATAGAACAGACCTGTAGAGTTGAACATATCAACAGTGATGTCACCATTGTTTGTACAACCTGTTGCATCCTCCTGCTGAGCACCCGCGATACCTGCTACATAAGTAATATCGTTATCCGCAAATACCTCGGTAATTGTGATGTCGATATCACCACCATTTACGCAGTTACCGATACCGTTGTTTGCAAGACCGATAATACCACCGCAGTAGTTAGCCTTACCATTGTCGGTAGTAAATGTAAGCTTAACGCCCTCCTTAACGGTACAATCTGTAATTGTCTGCTGACGAGTAGTTGCAGTCTTAATCTGACCTGCGATACCTGCAAAGCGAAGTGAACCGTCTGCATTGTTGGTCTTGGCAGTGAAGTCTGCATTGAGGTGACAGTTCTCTACAACAATTGTAGAGTAACCAACAATACCTGCAAAGTAGAGAGCGCCACCTGGCTGAGATACATTTACAGCCTCAGCATATACAGGAGCGTTGCTATAGCAGTTGTAAACACCACCCTTAGTCTCACCAACAACACCAGCCGAATAGCTCTCATAGACATTGTGCTTGATAGTAACAACACCCTCATTTGAGCAGTTCTTCACATCACCTGTTGTATAGCCTACAACACCTGCGTGCCAACCCTTGGTACCACCGGCAATCTTACAGTTGTTATTAATCTCAACCTCACCGTAGTTGTGGCAGTCCTCAACACTATAGTCCTCGCTGTAAACATTGTAAACACCTGTACAGCCAACAACACCTGCAAATGTAGAACCACCCTGTGAACCTGCACCTGAGTTATCCTGAGTACCTGCAGCCCAAACACCCTCGGCAAACACCTTACCGTAGTTGTTACAGCCGACGGTCTTGAAGATGTTACAACCAACTACACCACCGAGAGCAGGACGAGTACCACCCTGATTCAAGTCGTCTGCAGGAGTTGTGAATGAAACCTCACCATGGTTGTCGCAACCCTCCATATTAGCCTGAGCATAACCGATAACACCACCGACATTACCGTAAGTACCGCTTGAGAGGGTCTCGAAACGATAAGATACATCACCGTAGTTGATACAATTCTTAATCTGACCCTGATATACAGCAGCAGAAGACTTTGCCATCTGTGTTGCACCAAGCACACCACCGACAAATGCACTCTTTGGCTGACAAGGGAAGAGAACCTTTACCTCACCATAGTTTACACAGTTTACAAGAAAGTCCTTACCGAGCGCATCCTTTGTAGAGGCGTTAGTGTTGATATAACCTACAACACCACCAACCATTTGGTTGTTACCTACAGTCTGAGAGGTTACATCGATTGTACCATAGTTGATACAGTCGTTCATCATACCGTAAGATACACCAACAACACCACCTATTCTGTGAGCAGCACAGCTTACATCGGTTGAGCTTACAGAACCATGGTTAACACAACCAGAAACAACACCTGTAGGCTGGTTGTTCTCAACAACGAAAGCGACGTTCTTATCACCTGAGGTATTATATGCAGGTGTGAGTGTACAAGTAGCGTCAATAACAACATTCTTTACCACACCTGTATTCTTATCAAACAGACCGCGAGTAGTTGTCCAGTTCTTAAGAGCAAAGCCCTGGCCGTTGAATACGCCGTCGAAAGTGTTGATAGGAGTAAGGTCAACACCCTCAAGGTTGAGGTCTGCACCGAGCTTAACCTCGCCATCCTCAGAAATCCACTCAGTGTAAGTGCAAGGAGCAGTCTCTCCCTCCTCAACCTCTACAACAGTATTTGCAGCCTCGATGAATGCCTGGAGGTCAGCAACTGACATAATAGCGGTCTCCTTAGCAGCCTCAGCGTAAGCTACAGCTGGAAGTGCGTAAACAACGCCTGCCTCAACTACGTGA
>JAZORI010000020.1:0-50049 GCA_045656505.1 Alistipes sp.
AACGGCACGATCGAAGGCGTATATGTCAGCGACGGCAATGGCGGAACTGCTCAGATTGGAAATGCAGATGGTTACAATCCGACGGGATACGTTACGAATTGGGGATGGTAATAATCCGAAACAATTAATATCAGGGCAGGATGGGTTGAATGTCCCTTCCTGCTCACTAAAAACAATAAACCAACAGAAAAATAGATAGAGGGTGTCCAACAAATCATTGGGCGCCCTCTGTTTTGCGAGAATTTGTATAACAAGAGCTATTTTGAAGCTGCTCGCAGATTGAAAAAGCGGAGTTTACTTTGTCATAAATGAGCATTTTTCAGACAAGACAGATGCCAAAAGCGCCTTGTTAGACAGACTCTATCTATTTTTGCGTAGTGTTTTATAACTGAGTATATGCCACGAAATTGCCGCGGCAAGCAGTGCCATAAGGATTTGCGCCCACCAATATTCATCTACCACGGCAAAGATGCAGTAGCCGATAGTTAGCCAAACCAGGGCGACGGAGTATATTTTGGCGTGCAGAGGAATGGCACGATGTATGCGGAAATTTTGGATATGTTTACCAAAGACACGATGGTTGAGCAGCCAGTCGTGCAGGCGGTCTGACGAGCGAAACCAGAGCCAGGCGGCGAGCAGCAGCAGTGGCGTAGTGGGTAGCAGTGGCAGGAAGATTCCCGCCACGGCGAGGGCAAAAGAGATGCTGCCCAATATTATCAAAATAATTTTCACGCCACAAAGGTAGTAATTCAAAAGATTTTTCCTAACTTTGTGGCAATTAAAAAACATATCGAATATATGAACAAGATTGGTATTGCTTGCGACCACGCGGGTTATCAGATGAAGGAGCTGTTGATTGGCTACCTTTCGGCAAAAGGTTTTGAGATTTTTGACTTCGGTTGCTCATCAGAGGAGAGTTGCGACTACGCAGACTATGCACATCCGTTGGCAGAGGCGCTTGAGAATGGCGAGTTTGACCGCGCAATCGGCATCTGCGGCAGTGGCGAGGGCATGGCGATAACCCTGAACAAGCACCAGAAGATTCGCGCGTCTATCTGCTGGCTCCCTGAGATTGCAGCAATCACCCGTCAGCACAACGACTCTAATGTTCTTGTTCTCCCTGCACGTTTTATCGACAACGACACAGCAATCGAGATTCTCGAGCAGTGGCTCACAACGCCGTTTGAGACTGGCGGTCGTCATGAGCGTCGTATTGCAAAGATTGCAGTTAAATAGTCAAAGCGAACTCTTTTTATTCACTTCTAACACGTAAAATTAGGTTGACTTTTGCAGTCAACCTTTTCAATATTTATAAGATGAAGTTCCGCACAGCAATAGAAAACTTCGAGCTAAAGCGTAAAATAGATTACGGCACAAAGATTCTTGCCGTAGGTAGTTGTTTTGCCCAAAATATTGCAGCGCGCCTTGCCAAAGCCAAGTTCAGCATAACTGAGTGTCCAACCGGCATACTCTTCAACCCTGCATCTATTGCGCAGACACTTACTGCATTTGCCGAGTGTCGCAAGGCCGATAGTGCCCGCATAGTTGAGCGTGGTGGTAGTTACGTCTCACTTGACTGTCACTCCGACCTGATGCAACCAACGGCAGAGGGGGCGGTCGAGAGGATGGACAGTGCCATTGCTGCAGGGCATAAGGCGTTACAATCTGCAGATTGTGTGATAATTACGCTCGGCACAGCTGTTGTATATGAGCATATCGCAACGGGTGCTGTTGTAGCGAATTGCCACAAGCTACCACAGAATGAGTTTATCCGTCGCAGCCTATCAACGGCTGAGATTTGCGAGCTTTTCCGCCCACTTTTGAACGGCATTTTGAGCGATAAACATATAATCTTCACGCTCAGCCCTGTGCGCCACGTATCAGATGGTTTGGCAGCAAATTCGCTAAGTAAAGCGATACTAAGAGTGGCTATAGCGGAACTATGCAGTCAGTTTGACAATGCGGACTACTTCCCTGCTTATGAGATAGTTACGGACGATTTGCGTGACTACCGTTTTTACACAGACGACCTTGTACACCCATCATCACAGGCGGTGGAGTATATTTGGGAGAGGTTTGTCGAAAGTTCTCTTACCGCAGATGCACAGAGAGTACTTCCAAGGGTTGAGAAGGTTGTTGCTGCAGCAATGCACAGACCCCTAAATCCACACAGCGAGGAGTACAAAAAGTTCTGCAGACGATATTTCGAGGAGGCAAAAACTCTATCTATGATAGATTTTAGCGGTGAATGTGCTATTTTTGAGCGATTTTTCGAGAAAAGTTAGTACCTTTGTAGATTAATTGATAGAAATATGCGCAGATTTTTAGTTACAATATTTGCCCTATTTGGTGTTTTGACAGCCTCAGCCATACAGCCGAGGTTGGTGGTCAATATCGTTGTTGGTGGCATGAAGTCCTCCGACTTGGATAGGTATGCAGTCAACTTCTCGAACGATGGCTTTCTACTCCTAAAGAGCGGTGGAGTGGTGTTTACAGAGTGCTACACCGACTTTGTACCGAGCTCTTCAGAGATGGCGCTTGCAACAATTGCCACAGGTGCCCTACCATCTATGCACGGCATATCATCTACCCGTTGGTATGACCGCACAAGCGGAAACACCCCTATTGAGTTGTGCAAGACCCCAAAAGGCGCCCCAACCACCGAGCACTTTATGTCTCCGACACTTGCCGAGACTCTCGCTGCAGCAGAGAGTGGCGTGCGCACAGTAACTTTGGCTCACAATGTAAACTCAGCCATGGTGCTTGCCGGCAAGAGTGGCGAGTGCTACTGGATTGACGATATTGGAAACTGGGCAACATCTAACTGCTACTCCGCAGCTCTACCCGAGTGGATTACCAAGTACAACGAGAGCTGCATCAACCGCTCATACATCATGGGCACATGGTTTGGCAAGTTGGCACGAAGCAAGTATCTGAACAGCCACGTGACCGATATCGAGATTTACGACATCTACTCCAAAGCAAAGAGTCTCTTTGCCCGAAAGGCTACAGACAAGTGGGTTACCGAGCTTAAAAGCACACCCGTAGGCAATGATGCGCTATTTAACTTTGCGACTAAAATGGTGGATGACATGGCAGCAGACGAGCAGAAGACGGGCTGCAAGATGCTCAATATCTGCCTTGACACTCCACGCATCATCGCCGAGAAGTATGGCCCCGACTCTGTGGAGTATGAGGATATGCTCTACTACTTAGACGAGTCTATCGCTAAGTTTTTGTCACATATATCGTCAAAATATTCAAGCAAGGGCGAATATCTTGTCATCCTGACCTCTGACCACGGCAACGGCAACCACAACTTCGAGCAGAGCAATGCTCGCGAGAGTTTCAACACGCGACAGGCTGCAGTAATTCTCAACGCCTTCCTCAGCGCGCAGTATGGTCAAGGCAGCTGGGTGCTGAGCCTCGAGAAGGGTGCGATATACCTTAATCGCGACCTGATATATGCAAAACGCCTCTCGATTGCCACCATACAGAATGAGGCAGCTACATTTGCTATGCAATTTCGAGGTGTAGCAAATGCTGCGACCGCAACTGCCATGCTCGGAGGTGCGATGAGTAGCAGTACATCACGACTGATGCAGAACAGCTTCTATCCACGTCGCTCAGGCGATATTTTATACTGCCTACAACCGAACTACTATGAGCTAACTGATGGAAATATCTCTATCAGCGGTTCTCCATATAACTACGACCGACACATTCCGCTCATATTCTACGGCGGAGGCATCAAGGCACGAGTAATTGACCGCAAAATCAGCAGCTCTTCGATAGCTGTAACAACAGCATATCTCCTCGACATTACCCGCCCGGATTGCGCCGATGGAGAGTTAATTTACGAATTGAGAAACAGATAGAACTATGACAGATATTGTACAGAATGAGATTATAGAGGAGTTCTCTATGTTTGAGGATTGGTTGGATAAGTACGACTACCTTATATCTCTGAGCGACTCGCTACCGGTAATAGATGCAGCACACAAGACCGAGCAGTATATCATCGAGGGCTGCCAATCAAGAGTATGGGTCGATGCACGAATAGAGGATGGCAAAGTCTATTACTCTGCTGATAGCGATGCCATTATCGTAAAGGGCATTTTGGCTCTGCTTATTCGCGCATTTGAGGGTCGAACACCTCAGGAGATTTTGGATCTTGACCTCTACTTTATCGAGGCTATTGGTCTGCAAGAGAATCTCTCACCTACACGCGGCAACGGAGTGTTGGCGACAATTAAGCAGATGCGACTCTTCGCCCTCGCCTTCTCAACAAAGATGTAAAAAACTGTTTGTATTGCTTTCAAGTTTATGACACCAGATCAGATTTTAGAGATTGAAAAAGATATTGTCCTGACACTCAAAAACATATACGACCCGGAGATTCCCGTAAACATCTACGACTTGGGCCTGATATATGATATTGACTACAACCCATCTGGCGAGGTCACAATACAGATGACTCTCACTGCACCAAACTGTCCTATGGCAGATATGCTTGTCGAGGATGTCAATGTGCAGGTGGCTAAGGTTAAGGGTGTGGAGAAGGTCAATGTCATCCTTGTTTTTGAGCCGGCTTGGGATAAGAGCATGATGTCAGAGGAGGCTCTGCTTGAGCTTAATCTGTTCTAAAAACAGAGCAGTGGCCATGGAGCGTATATCTTGCCGAAATATCATTCTTGGCGCCTCCGAAGAGGAGTTATCTACCCTCTTTGAGAAGGTGACTAACGAGCGTCTATTGCGCAAATACAACGATATTATCGAGATATACAACCACTCACACAAAGATTGGAATCAGACGAGCTATCAGATTCTGTTCAAGATGATGGATGTGGGCATCAACAAGGCTACATATCAGCATCTTGCGCAGATTGTTCCGTATCGCATAATCCTTCGAGAGGCGGCATCTCTGCATGCCATAGAGTCGCTACTTTTGGGCGGCTCGGGCCTGCTCAGCCTATACCCAGAAGATGACTATATCTCAAGCATAAAAGACGAGTGGAATCACTTGGCAAACAAGTACGAACTCTCGCCTATGCGCCTTACTGACTGGAATTTATCCAAAGTAAGACCTTACAACCACCCCATACTACGCCTTGCACAACTTGCAACACTACTGCACAGCAAGGAGTTTTTAGTCAACCGAATCATTGCATGCAAAACGCCCGACGATGTGGTCGAGCTTTTTAGTGTCGAGGCGTCAGAGTATTGGAACGACCACTTTGTTCCCGTAATCAAGAGCGCAAATATCTCAAAAAAATTGGGCAAGGAGAAGTCATTTATCCTCGGCATTAACCTTGTTGTCCCTATTCAGTTAGCCTACTCCGACAACATCGGAAAGGGTGAGTTAAAGACGCAAGCGATTAACCTTCTCAAGGCTCTACCTGCCGAGAATAACCGCTATACCCGCCAATGGCAGCTATCAGGAATCGAACTGCAAAGCGCAATGGATAGCCAAGCTGTAATCCAAATCACTACTGAGTACTGCCAAAAGGAGCGCTGCGATATCTGTCCGATTATGCAGAAATAGCACCCTTTTCCATTATAAATAGGTATAATTTTCAGAGAACTTACGTGGTTTTCTGAAAAAATTTTATTATCTTTGCGCGATTATGTAGTTAGACTGCCAGAATTCCGTTTGGATACTTACTGAAAAGCTGTTCAAAGAGTAACAAACTGACTCTCGCAGAGATAAAAAACAGATTATAAATTAAATCACGTTATGGATATTTTATCAAGTGTAATTAAATTTTTCTTCGGCAGTAAAGCCGACAAAGACCGCAAGGAGGTAGAGCCTTACGTTCTTAAAATCAAAGAGATATACCCAACAATCCAGGCTCTGACAAACGATCAGTTGCGTGAGCGCACAGCAGCTCTGCGTCGTCAGATTGCAAAGTACATTGCAGCTGATGAGGAGCATATTGCAAAGCAGAAGGCTGCCCTTGAGAATCCGGAGATCTCTATCTCAGAGAAGGAGAGCATCTCAAAGGATATTGAGAAGCGCGAGACTATTGTCAAGGATAAGATTCAGGATATCCTCAAGCAGATTCTCCCGGAAGCCTTTGCTATTGTCAAGGATACTGCGCGTCGTTTTGCAGAGAATGAGACCGTTGAGGTTACTGCAAACGACTTTGACCGCGACCTTGCTGCATCAAAGGATTTTGTGACAATCGATGGCGACAAGGCTATCTACTCTACCCGCTGGACTGCCGGTGGTAACGACATCAAGTGGGATATGGTTCACTATGACGTACAGCTGTTCGGTGGTGTTGTTCTTCACTTGGGAAAGATTGCCGAGATGGCAACCGGTGAGGGTAAGACTCTGGTAGCTACCCTGCCAGTATTCCTCAACGCACTTCCTGGTAAGGGTGTGCACATGGTGACTGTCAACGACTATCTTGCTCGCCGAGATGCTGAGTGGATGGGCCCTCTCTATCAGTTCCACGGTCTGTCTGTAGATTGTATCGACCTGCACCAGCCAAACTCTGAGGCTCGTCGCAAGGCATATTTGGCAGATATCACCTTCGGTACAAATAACGAGTACGGCTTTGACTACCTGCGTGACAACATGGCATCATCACCTGCTGACCTTGTTCAGCGCAAGCACAACTATGCCATTGTCGATGAGGTTGACTCAGTGCTCATTGATGACGCTCGTACTCCGCTCATCATTTCAGGTCCTGTACCAAAGGGTGAGGATCAGATGTTCGAGCAGTACTGCCCTGCCATCCAGTACCTCTATGGTCTGCAGCGCGATCTGGTAACTGCACTGCTTGCCGAGGCTCGTAAATTGGCTGCCGAGGGTCAGATGGAGCAGAGTGGTATTCTCACATACCGCGCATACAAAGGTCTGCCTAAGTACAAGGCTCTGATTAAGTTCCTCTCTGAGCAGGGAATCAAGGTACAGATGCAGAAGACCGAGAATATCTACATGGCAGACAACAACCGTCGCATGCCTGAGATTACAGACGACCTCTTCTTTGTCATTGACGAGAAGATGAACTCTGTCGAGCTTACCGACAAGGGTCATGAGGCTCTGTCTCGCCACTTCAAGGAGGATGGCTTCTTCGTGCTCCCTGATATCGGTGCCGAGATTGCCGAGCTCGAGGCTCAGGATTTGACTCTCGAGGAGAAGGCTCAGAAGAAGGACGAGCTGATTACCGAGTACTCAACAAAGTCTGAGCGTGTTCACACCGTACATCAACTTCTGAAGGCGTACGCAATGTTCGAGAAGGATGTGGAGTATGTGGTTATGGACAATAAAGTTAAGATTGTCGATGAGCAGACAGGTCGTATTCTTGACGGTCGTCGCTACTCAGACGGTCTGCACCAGGCTATCGAGGCTAAGGAGAAGGTTAAGGTTGAGGCAGCTACTCAGACCTTTGCAACCATCACTCTGCAGAACTACTTCCGTATGTACAACAAGCTCGCAGGTATGACCGGTACCGCAGAGACTGAGGTATCAGAGTTCTGGAACATCTACAAGCTCGACGTTGTCGTTATTCCTACCAACCGCCCTATTCAGCGTGTGGATCAGGATGATGTAATCTATAAGACCAAGCGAGAGAAGTACAATGCCGTTATCGCAGAGATTGAGGCCCTTGTAAAGCAGGGTCGTCCGGTACTTGTCGGTACTACCTCTGTCGAGATATCTGAGCTCCTTAGCCGTATGCTCAAGATTCGCGGCCTTAAGCACAATGTCCTCAATGCTAAGCAGCACCAGTTGGAGGCACAGATTGTCGCTGAGGCAGGTCGCCCGGGACAGATTACCATTGCTACCAACATGGCAGGTCGTGGTACCGATATCAAGCTCACTGACGAGGTTAAGAAGGCTGGTGGTCTTGCAATCATCGGCACAGAGCGTCATGAGTCTCGTCGCGTTGACCGTCAGTTGAGAGGTCGAAGCGGTCGTCAGGGAGATCCAGGCTCAAGCCGTTTCTTCGTCTCATTTGAGGACGATTTGATGCGTCTGTTCGGCTCTGACCGTATCGCTGCCATGATGGACAAGATGGGTATTCAGGATGGCGAGTCTATCGAGTCAAAACTGATGTCAAACGCTGTTGAGCGTGCTCAGAAGAAGGTCGAGGAGAACAACTTCGGTATCCGTAAGCGCCTATTGGAGTATGACGATGTGATGAACTCACAACGTGAGGTTATTTACACTCGTCGTCGCAACGCACTCTATGGCGAGAGAGTCGAGATTGACCTGAACAACCTGATGTACGACTACGCTGAGGCGTTTATGAACGAGCACGAGGATATCGACTTTGAGAGCTTCTCATTTGAGCTTATCCGCGAGGTCGGCATGCAGCCATCATTCACCGCTGAGCAGTATGACAAGGCTAAGCGCGCAGAGCTTATTGATATGATTGTTGAGGATCTTCGCGCACTCTACACTCGTCGTGCAAAGGCTGTAGCTGACACCGTTCGTCCGGTAATGACCCGCATCTACGAGGAGCGCAAGGACAACCTTGAGGGCAACATGTACTTCCCGCTCACAAATGGCCACTTGGGCTACAACATACCTGTAAATCTCCAGAAGTGCAAGGATACAGATGGTGCCGAGATCTTCCGTACATTTACAAAGGTTGTGATGTTTACGATGATTGACGACGCTTGGAGAGAGCACCTGCGCGAGATGGACGAGTTGCGCCAGAGTGTACAGAATGCATCATACGAGCAGAAAGACCCACTGCTTATCTACAAGTTTGAGTCCTTCACCCTCTTCTCTAAGATGCTCGAGAAGATTAATCGCGATGTATTGGCCGTTCTCAACAAGGCATATATCCCTGTTCAGCAGCAGAATCCTGCAGCTATTCAGAGCGCTCGCCAGCAGAAGGCTAAGGTTGATGTAAACAAGCTCCAGGCATCACGCATGGCAGCAGCTGCAGCAGCAGGTCAGGGCGATAAGAGCAAGCCTGCACCAATTCACGTGGAGAAAAAGGTCGGCAGAAACGACCCATGTCCTTGCGGTAGCGGTAAGAAGTATAAGCATTGTCACGGTAAATAGTATGGGATACGCAGAGGAGAAACAGAGGCAGCTTGATGCCCGCTATCTGAAGATGGCTCGCATATGGGCAGAGAACTCATACTGCGTACGCCGTCAGGTAGGTGCGCTGATTGTCAAGGATAAGATGATTATCTCTGACGGCTATAACGGCACACCTTCAGGCTTTGAGAACATCTGCGAGGATGATATGGGGCAGACTAAGCCATATGTCCTCCATGCCGAGGCAAATGCCATTACAAAGGTAGCAAAGAGCGCAAATAACTGCGAGGGTGCTACCCTCTACATCACAGCATCGCCTTGCTTAGAGTGTTCAAAACTGATTATTCAGGCAGGTATCAAGCGTGTAGTTTACTCAGAGAAGTACCGTTGCGAAGATGGCCTTGAGCTACTCAAGCGCGTAGGTATCGAGTGCGTATTTGTCGAGATATAAAATTGACGATTATGCCAAAGATTTCAGAAAGAGCAGAGCTAATGCCTGCATCCCCGATCAGACGCTTAGCACCCAAAGCCGAGGCAGCAAAGCAGAGGGGTGTTAAGGTCTATCACCTCAATATTGGACAGCCCGATATTGAGAGCCCTATTGAGGGTTTAGAGGCTCTGAAACATATTGATCGTAAGATTCTTGAGTATAGTCCAAGCGACGGTTTTCTCTCTTTTAGAGAGAAACTTGTCGGCTACTACGACCAATACCAAATCAAGCTATCGGCAGATGATATTATAATCACCTCTGGTGGTTCAGAGGCTGTTCTCTTTGCATTTATGTCGTGTCTTAACCCTGGTGACGAGATAATCGTACCTGAGCCGGCATATGCAAACTACATGGCCTTTGCAGTCTCTGCAGGTGCAGTTATTCGCCCTATCACCTCGACTATTGATGAGGGCTTTGCACTGCCATCTATCGAGAAGTTTGAGGAGCTAATCAACGAGCGTACTCGCGGAATACTCATCTGCAATCCGAACAACCCTACCGGCTACCTCTACACTCGCAAGGAGATGAACCGTATTCGCGACCTTGTAAAGAAGTACGATTTATTCCTCTTCTCTGACGAGGTTTATCGCGAATTTATCTACACAGGCTCGCCATATATCTCTGCTTGTCACCTTGAGGGCATAGAGCAGAATGTAGTGCTTATCGACTCTGTATCAAAGCGTTACTCTGAGTGCGGAATCCGAATCGGTGCTCTGATTACAAAGAATAAACAGCTCCGAAATGCTGTAATGAAGTTCTGCCAAGCTCGACTGAGCCCTCCACTTTTAGGTCAGATTGTAGCAGAGGCATCGTTAGATTGTCCGCGCTCGTACGCCATCCACACATACGAGGAGTATATCGAGCGTCGCAACTGTCTAATTGACGGGCTGAACAAAATTGATGGAGTATATTCACCTATTCCGATGGGTGCATTTTACACAGTTGTACGCCTTCCTATTGACGACAGCAACCGCTTTTGCGAGTGGTGTTTGACCGACTTTGAGTACGAAGGTGCAACCATTATGCTCGCCCCTGCATCGGGCTTCTACTCGGATGAAAACATGGGTAAAAACGAGGTTCGAATCGCGTATGTTTTAGAGAAAAATGAGCTAAAACAGGCCCTTAAAATCCTCGCCGAAGCACTCAAAAACTACCCTGGAAGAACCACAAAATAGAGGTTAATTTTTCATAAAAATATGCCACAAAATTTCGAGTTTTGTGGCATATTTTTTATCCTTTTCATACCTCTGAAAAAATATATTTATTTGCATAAAAATACAAAAAGCAGCGAATTTTGGCGTAGATTTTGTAGTAAAGTCTGCCCAATAGAGGGGAAAATTATTTCAAAATTTTTATCAAAAATCAAAAAAAACTGCCACAAGGAGAGATATTTTAGTGGATTAAACTATTGTTTAATCAAATATTTATTCTTAACTTTGCATCGGAGATGAATTGTATTTTCAACATACGCAACTTTTTGCACTCCGGTTTAGTGCGCAAGATGGTAGTGATTATCATCGCTCTTGTTGTGTGTATGGGCAAGGTCTCTGCTCAGACAGAGATTGACTCGCTGACGATTTTCTTCCGTCAGGGTATCGGAACTTACGATCCTAACTTCAAGCAGAATAGACAACAGATGGACGCTTTTGTTAAGCGCATGAACACTCTTCTGGGCGACAAGAATTATCGTTTCATGAAGATATCGTACGCCTATACTGCCAGCACCTCTCCAGAGGGTAGCTACACCCGCAACGTATCATTGGCAAAGGAGCGTGCAGCATCTATCTCGAATCTCTTGCACAAGCATCTGAATTTCGGTGATAAGGAGAAGGAGTTCAACCTCTTCAGTGAGAATTACGAGGAGCTCCGAGCTTTGGTTGCCGATTCATACATGCCTTATCGCGCTGAGGTTCTGCATATACTTGACAACTACTCTACTCAGACTACCAAGGGTGAGAATGGCAACTACATCAACCCTTGCAAGTCGGCCCTGATGGCCCTTCACAATGGCGAGGCGTGGCGATATATGGAGAAAAATCTCTTCCCTCTATTGCGACACTTCTCTATCAAGGTTGTCTTTGAGGATGACTTGGCATATATTCAGCCGGCAGTTGAGCGTCAGATGTTAGTTTCAGAGGAGGAGACTCCGATGTTGGTGACATACTTTACCGACCCGAATGTTGAGTATCTTGAGTTTATTGATGTGGCAGATGAGAAGTTGGCTCAAATTCAGTTCGAGCAGTTGCCTCACGTAGCTACTATCGAGCAGACTGCAGCTATTCAGGTTGCGGAGATGATTAATGTTCCACAGATCTCTATCAAGACCAATGGCATTGGTTGGGCGATGGGAATATCTAACCTCGCCCTTGAGATTGACCTGGCAAAGCGTTTCTCATTCAACTTGCCAGTCTATTACTCTGGAATCAACTACTTTGCCGAGACCACCAAGTTCCGTATATTCGGTGTCTATCCTGAGTTCCGCTATTGGTTTACCGACAACGACGGTCTCTTTATCGGTGCGCACGCCGGATTTGCATATTTTAACTTTGCTCTGGGTAAGAATAGCGCATACCGTTACCAGGATGCAGGTGGTACAAAGCCTGCAATGGGTGGTGGTCTAAATGTTGGATACCGTATGCCGTTGAGCAAGAAGCACCCTCGTTGGAAGGTTGAGTTCTCGTTCGGTGCAGGTGTATATGACGTAAATTACGACAAGTTTATAAACGAGAAGGGCGGCCTGAAAGTTCAGGGTACCTTCCATAAAACAGCGATTGCCGTTGATAACGTTGGCGTATCGTTCTCATATAGTTTTGACATTAAAAAGCGTAACAGGTAATGAGAAGATTTGCACAACATATTTTGATATGCGCAACGCTATGTTTCTCGTTGCTCGCTTGTAACGTCCACCAGTGGCCAGATGCGGCTGATGTGGTAGAGGTTGACCTCCATCTTGAGTTTAATGAGACGATAGAGCCGTTGACCACCGTCAATCGTGCATCTGAGTTTAGTGCGACATCTTATGACGATTATGATATTCGATACATTATCCGCGCGTATAAGATAAAGGATAACGGATATCTCTACTCCGAGCCTGTTGATTATGGAAATGACATCTTTATCAACCCAGTCGCAAGTGGAGACCGTAACTATGATGCTAAGATATTCCTACCTCCAGGCAAGTATCGTATCTATGCGTGGGCAGACTATGTAGATAATGACTCTCTGAGCGACAAGTTCTACTTAACAGGCGACTTTGCGAAGGTTGACATCGCTCGCGATGCGGATGATAAGCATATCATTGGTAACAACGAGTATCGCGATGCATTCAACGGTCACGTAGATGTGGAGGTACTCCCTGTATATGAGACAGACGTGCCACCAGTAGAGGGTCATATCGAGATGAAACGACCACTTGCTAAGTTTGAGTTTATCACCGATGACCTCGACGAGTTCGTAGCACGAGTTTTGGAGAAGAAGGCCTTGGAGGCACAGGCGTCAGGCGAGGTACTTCCGGAGGAGGCACTCAAACCATCCTCTGTGGATCTGAACGAGTTTAGAATTGTTATCCGCCACATGGGCTTTATGCCGGATTTGTTCAGCTTGCTCGACCATACCGGAGGCGTTGAGGGTAACCCTATCTACTCTACCCCGAGCGTTTCGTTCGAGTCGCGTATTCAGCGCATCAACCAAACAGAGGCAAGTCTTGGTTTCGACTACGTATTTGTAAATAACAACGAGTCCAAGCTCAAGCTATCTGTATCGGTGTATAACAAGAACAACACACTGCTCTCATCGGTTCCTGATGTTGTGATTCCGATTAAGCGTAGCAAACTCACTACAATTCGTGGTTCGTTTATGACTCAGAGCGCACAAGGTGGTGTGGGTATTGAGCCAGGATTTGAGGGAGATATTATCTTCCCTGTAAACTAAAGATATTATAAAGGCATATGACAAGTTGGTTGAGATATACATTGTTGATTGGTGCAACACTCCTTGCAACGCTCTTTGTTGCATCGTGTGCTCAGCCTGACGTCATTATGCCTACAGAGCCCGAGGAGTCTGAGTATATAGATGTTACAATCTGTCCATCGTTTGATAATGGCGGTGCAACACGTGTTGGAAAGGGTCTATCTATCGACAAGCTCTTTGTAGAGGTCTATCTCGACGATGACTACAAGGTGGGTGAGAGACTTGAGTACAGCGTGCAGAGTGGCGTTGTTGAGAAGATATCGCTGCAGCTGATTAATGAGCAGAGATATACAATTGTCTTTTGGGCACAAAACAGCAGTTGCAATGCCTACGACATTACAGATTTGAGCGACATTGTCGTTGACTATACCCGTAGCGCATCCTTTGCAGATGTTGATAAACGAGATGCGTTCTACTCGGCAATCTCATTCACCGTCACCTCACAAACTGCGCAGCAGAGAGTCAAGCTCTATCGTCCATTTGCTTTGCTCACTGTGGGCACGGCTGTAACAAACTACAATTCAACTGTCGCAGGACAGAGTTCTGCTCTTGAGATAACAAATGTCGCTACCCATTTTAACGCCTTCACCGGCACAGCTACAACGCCGGAGACACAGAGCCTTAGCTTTGATATTGACGGCACTACGATTGAAGAACATAGTGACTATGTGATGGTTGGTATTGCCTACCTTTTGCCGGCAGATGACAAGAGCGTAGATTGCACGATTACAACTAATGCAAATGGCACTCAGAGTGTTAAGAGCATAACTCTCCCAAATATTGTAGCAAATAAGCACTACAAGTTACTGGGAACAGAGTTGATTAAGTACTAATATTTATTACAATGAGACACCTTTATAACATAATGCTACTTGCTGCGACAACGCTGTTGTTCGCTACATCATGCATGGATGGTGAGCATTGTAATATCACCAAGGCGAAGGTCGTCTCAGCACAATTTAGTGTTAGCGTTGCTCATAGCGCATCTACCCGTACTATTGCCGATGGCAAAAAGGTCGATGAGGTTGCGTGGGCAATATATGAGAATGGCGAACTTGCGACCGATTTGACCAACTATTACGGCACGCTGAAGCTCGACAACAATCAGCAGGCTCAATTTGCTGTAAGCATGGTATTGGGACGCACCTACGACATTGCATTTTTCGCATATAAGGCTGACGGAGAGGCTGTTGAGAGCATGCTCCGCCAACCAAATGCCAAGTATTACAACGTCTTATTTGCAGACAAGAAGATAGAGCTAAAGACCGAGAATCTCAAGGCAAATGATGACGAGCTTGACTGTTTCTGGCTATATCATGAGGGTTTGGAGATATCGGGACCAATTATACCTATTCCAGACAACTATGTCCCTGAGCGTCCTGAAGATATTGAGGATATTAAACATGACTATATCGGAGATAACCAACTGATAATCGAGAAAGGCTTTACATTGACTCGTCCTGTTGCTAAATTAAACTTTGCAGCTGAGGATGAGGATATTGACGGTGCTCGTAATTCTGGTTTTACTATTTCTGATACAGCATTGGAGATTACAAGCTACACAAGCTTTAATATTGCAGAGGGAAAGGTCGATGAGAATAGTGTTAAGAGCATTAAGTTCTCTCGCACTGACAGCCCTATTGACGATAATAGCGCAATTATCGAGGCAAAGTTAGAGAGCGGCGAGGTCAAGAGTTTCAAGTGTCTTGCTATGACCTACCTATTTGCAAATCCACAGCAACTCACATCGGGTGTAACACTACACACCTGGGATCAGTATGGGGAGTTTCTAAACACAATATCTTGTGAATCTGCGCCAATGCGCCGTAACCACAACACTCTCCTTGTTGGCAATTTGTTGTCAAATTCTGCTAATTTTAGCATTATTATCAGCAACGCATACGACAATCCGAACAATAACTACGATGCTAATCAGCAGTAGGCTGTGCGGATTTTTGATAAGTGAATACATCTAACAAGGTCTTTTCTGCGTTACGATCTCCCTCAACATATATTTGGAAGAGTTTTTAGCTTTTGGCATCATTACCGCTATAAATATCAATCCGCTTTGCGGATACCTCTAAAAGGCCAATAGCCAATAGCTAATAGCTAACAATCCGAACTACTATCTTCGCACTTCGCAAGCCTCGGAATTCACTTATACACACTCAAAAAGATTGGGGTGCCTGAATCATCAGACACCCCACTATCTTATACTACCTAATGCGTGCGGTTAGAATGGCAAATCGTCATCATCCTGCGGAGCCACAACCGGAGCAGGTGCTACTGGCTGTGGAGCAGGTGCTGGGTACTGCGGAGCTGCATACTGAGGCTCAGGCTGACGAGCATACTGCGGAGCCTGAGTCTGCTGAGGATACTGAGCAGGAGCTGCAGCACCACCCTCTACACGACGACCGAGCAACTTAAGTTCGGCAGCAGTAATCTCGGTAGTGAAGTGACGCTGACCATCACTACCCTGCCAATCACGATAGTGAATAGAGCCCTCTACATATATCTGACTACCCTTACGAACATACTTATCAACGATATCTGCCAGGCCTCGCCAGAAGATGACTGTATGCCACTCGGTCTGCTCTGAAGATTCGTTTGTTTGGCGATTGAAGAAACGCTCTGTTGTTGCTAAACGCACACGAGCAGTCTTGACACCGCTCTCAAGAGATCTAATTTCAGGATCGGCACCAACGTTACCGACAAGAATAACTTTATTTATCATAATTGCTTTATTAATTCTACAAATAGACGACTCATTCGCTCACCGGCCTTGCGACCCTGCAACTGCACATCCTCATGATCACCCTTCTGGTCGCTCAGACCGCAATTGGTAATTACAGAGACACCAAACACCGGCACACCCATGTGACGAGCAACGATAGTCTCTGGAACGGTTGACATACCAACAGCATCACCACCAATAGCCTTGAAATAACGATACTCTGCCTGAGTCTCAAATGTCGGGCCTGTTGTACCTACATAAACACCATACTGCAACTTAATATTCAAGCTATCTGCAATAGCTGTAGCCTTATCCCTTACAGCCTTGCAATAGCAGTCATGCATATCTGGGAATCGAGGACCAAACTCTGCCATATTTGGGCCAATAAGCGGATTTGGCAGCAGATTGATATGGTCAGTAATTACCATCAAATCACCCACGCAGAATGAGGTATTGATACCGCCACTCGCATTTGAGACAAACAGATAGTCAATACCGAGCTTAGCCAACACGCGAACAGGGAATGTCACCTGCTGCATGTTATAACCCTCGTAATAGTGGAAACGACCCTGCATCGCCACAACCTTCACACCGCCGATTGTACCAAAAATAAGGCGACCCGCATGACCCTCAACGGTCGAAACAGGCATATTTGGAATCTCCTCGTACGGTATAGAGTGTACCACCTCAATATTATCAACAAAACCACCCAAACCGGTACCTAAGATGATACCGACTCTCGGATTGAAGTTCGATGTTACGCTGTTCAAATGGTTAACAGCCTCTAATATGTGCATCATCATTAAAATTTTTTATCTCGTTATCAAGCAATTCGTATAACTCGCGCTCTATCTGAGCTGACGAAGATGTATGAACACCTACAAACTCCATACCTATGCACTCATAGAATATACGCTCACGCAGCTCCTCCGGGAAATTATCCAGGCTAGCCAGTTTGATGGCATCCTTCTCAGTGGTGATGATAAAATATGCCTCAGGATGGAGCTGGAAGGCATCAAACATCATATCCGCATCACCAACGCTATACTTGTAGTGATCCTCCAATCCGATTGTATGAACAACCTGATATCTCTCGGTCAGACCCTTGAAAAATGCCTCATTATTACCAATGCCCGACATTGCAATCACCCTGCTGTTATCAGGAAGGACTACAGGAGCTCCACTTGACAAAGAGCGCACCTCTCTGTAGAGAGGACGAGAGAAGAATGTTGCCTGAGACGGCTTCTTCTTCAATCCCGCAATCATAAAATTCATATCTCGCTTAAGTATGCCCTGCGGACACTTGGTGAATATGAATAGATTTGCTCTATCTAACGAATCAAGGCTATCACGCAACTGTCCCATCGGCATAAAACTATCCTTATCAACCGGACGGGTGTAGTCAATCATAACAATGTTCAGATATGGCTTTACCCAACGATGCTGAAATCCGTCATCCATGACAATAATCTCAGTATCAGGGAATTGCTCCATAAGACGCTCAACACCTTCAGTGCGACGCTCACAGACAATTACCGGCACCTGAGGGAACTTTCGCTTAATCTGCAAAGGCTCATCACCAACATCAAGATAGTGGTCAAACAGACCATCAACCACCCTATATCCACGAGTTCTGCGACCATAGCCACGTGACAAAACTGCAACCTTACGGCTCTGCGAAAGATATGACACAACCAACTCCACCATAGGGGTCTTTCCAGTGCCTCCGGCGGTAATGTTTCCAATACAGATAATCGGTATATCGTAGCTCTTTCCCTTGATAATATCTTTATCGAACAGCATGTTGCGTATATGGATAGCCATACCGTACAACATTGATGCTATTTTCTGCAAGATTATCTTCATATATACACACAGTTTCTTTCAAATTTCAAAATTAGATATTTTTTTTCACTTTCACAATAGCTCTTATGTTTTTTATGAAAAAACGTAGTTTTTTATAGTTTATTAAGTCATTTTTATTAACTTTGCACCCTATGAAACACTTATTGAAAACTATACTACTTTCGCTTCTTTGCTTGGGTTACACATCTTGCAACAGCACAGATAATTCGGCAGAGGAGGAGAAGCCTCGCAATATTGTATATGGCATAGATGCTGACGGCTATAATCTTGATAACCACGAGGTTATCCAGGGTGACACTTGGGGAAAGATTCTCGACAGCTACGGCATTACCGTTCCGAAAATCGCTCGTCTTGATGCGCTGACAAAAAATATTTGTCCACTACGCACAATCCGTATTGGTCACAAATACACCACCTTTACAAAGCGCGACTCTATCGACACTGCTCGAACTCGCCTCGACTACTTGGTCTATGAGAAGAATCTGATTGACTATGTCGTATTCGCATTTGTAGGTGACTCTGTGGCTGTTCGCGAGGGCTCAAAGCCCGTAACTCTGCGTCGTACAAAGAGTAGCGGAACTATCGAGAGCTCACTCTGGGGCACCATAATGCAGGAGAATATGCCTTATGCCCTTGCTGCCGAGATGGAGGATATCTATCAGTGGACTGTCGATTTCTTCGGCATTCAGCAGGGCGATAGCTTTACTGTGATATACGATGAGAAGTTTGTAGATACGCTCTCTGTAGGTATTGGCAGAGTGTGGGGTGCGAAGTTCAACCACCTCGGCAAAGATATATACGCCATACCATTCCCACAGGACGGCAAGGTGCAGTATTGGGAGGCTGACGGAGGCTCACTGCGCAAGCAGCTGCTCAAAGCTCCGCTTAAGTTTACACGCATATCATCCAAATTCTCATATGCTCGCTTGCATCCGGTACTGAAGAAGTATCGTCCTCATACCGGCGTCGATTACGCAGCACCAGCAGGAACACCTGTGCGCGCTGTAGCTGACGGAACGGTAACATACAAGGGTTATAAAGGTGCAGGGGGTAACACCGTATATATCAAGCATCCTGGCAAGATGCAGTCAGGCTACCTCCACCTTAAGGGCTTTGCTAAGGGTGTTGCTGTAGGCAAGCGCGTATCTCAAGGTCAGGTTATCGGATATGTTGGTAGCACAGGGCGCTCTACAGGCCCACACCTCGACTTCCGCTTGTGGAAGAATGGTCAGCCAATCAATCCGCTGAAGGTTCCTCAGCAGCCATCCGAGCCTATCAAGGAGGCTAATCGTGAGAAGTTCGAGTGGGTTAAAACCCGCGTAATTGCCGAGCTTGAGGGAGAGGTACCCGACTCTATGAAGATTACTGTAATTGACTCTGTAATAATCAAATAGCATGCTCCCAGAGAAGAGAATAACATCATTTATCGCCCGTCATCACGTGCTGACACTTGCCACTGCAACTACAGATGGCATCCCGTATTGTGCAGCCTGCTTTTACGCCTATGACAAGGAGCGAAATGTGATTGTATTCACATCTGATGACAATACTTGCCACGCTCAGCAGATGGTCGCAAATGCAAATGTCGCATGTGCTATTAACCTCGAAACAAGAGTTGTAGGCAAGGTGCAGGGTTTGCAGATTTGTGGTGTAGTTAGACGCGGAGAGGCAGAGGATAGAGCCGTTTACATCAAGCGTTTCCCCTATGCAGCCGTAGCTCCACTCAATATTTGGGTTGTAGAGCCATATTTTATGAAACTGACCGACAATACGCTCGGCTTTGGAAAGAAACTTATATGGAACAGAGAGCAGTAGGAGTAGTGATTGTTGCTGGTGGTAGTGGCAACCGCATGGGAGGGGCTATTCCCAAGCAGTTTGCACTTGTTGATGGCGAGCCGATACTCGTCAGAACCATCAACAACTTTGCAGCAGCATTTCCCGGAGCAAAGATTGTCGTTGTTCTACCAGCCTCTCAGATAGACTTTTGGAAGAACTACTCAGCCCGTTTCCGTGTTGCTCGTCACAAGATTGTCGAGGGTGGTGAGCAGCGTTTCCACTCGGTCAAAAATGGTATTGAGGCCATTTCAGACTTTGTTGACCTTATAGCCATACAGGATGGAGTTCGCCCATTTGCATCGCTGCAGATGATTCGCAATACTGCAGAGTGCGCCGCCACACACGGCTCAGCAATTCCGGTGATTGAGGCTGTGGACTCATTTAGAGAGGTTACAGAGAATGGCAACAGCACTATTGCCGACCGCACAAAGCTCCGTGTGGTACAGACACCACAGATATTCGAGGCGTCACTTATTCGTGACGCTTATGATACGTCGTATGACGTCTCATTTACCGATGATGCATCGGTTGTTGAGCGCACCACACCACACAGAGTAACCCTCTGCCCTGGTGAGAGGTGGAACATAAAGATAACAACACCTGACGATATGGTTATCGCCCAAGCCATTGCGCGCGCAATAAAGGAGGAATAGATATGTTTGAGTATAGATATAGCACCGACAACAAGACCCGCTACATGACCGCGATACACTTTATGATGTTCGTAGTCATTGCAGCGGCTCTATGCCTTTTGGTCGATGGCGGCTATATCCTGGCATGGTTTATATCTATAGTCATCGCTATCATTGCTCTTATGGCTCTCTCTATTCCACGCCGCATAATACTGAGCGACGAGGGGGTGGAGATTTGCTGTATCTCAGACTATACACACATCGCCTATACAGAGATTGCTGCAATCAGAGCAGTATCTAATGAGGAGATGAAGTTTATCATGCCGTTATTTGCAGCCTCAGGTTTCTTTGGCTACTACGGCAGTTTCTTTGACTTTAAGAGTTGGGACTTTGTAAAGATATACGCATCAAAGTGGAGTAACTTTATAGAGATTACCGACATATATGAAGATAAGTATTACATTTCATGCGACCACGGTGAGGAGTTGATTGGCAGAGTTTTGAAAAATGTGTCGCTAAAACCTGATAACGATGAATAGAAATCTGCTCGATCAACTTGTACCAAAGTCGATATTTACCTACTATCGACAGGCGATGACAGTCCTCTACATGGTAGTCATTGCTGTAATCTTTATACTGGTTTTCAGACCTTTTAGCATATACGAATCTCTCGACTTTATCATTCACGGCTCGCTCTCTCGCTGGATTAACTCTGCAGAGGATGCATTCTACTTAGCTCTCGGCTCTGTAGTACTGCTTGCAGCGACAATCATCATGATATCGCGAGTTATACTTGTCCGCAACCGTCAGAGCGAGATTACATACCGTACATATCTTGTTTGGTGCAGCATAGAGTTCGTCGTTGTAGCGCTCGGTATTACAATATGGTCTGCAACCTTCTTCCACGAGGAGTACACAAGCATCTTCCGACTCTTTACCAACGTACTGGGTCGTACAGCCTGCATACTATTTATCCCTTACGCCTTCTTTTTGCTATATATCATCATTGACGACAAGGCTCACCAGCTTAAGGCTCTTAGGGAGAGCATTGACAACGATGAGGAGCTGCATCCAAAGGCATATATCATGCTCTATGACGAGCATAACGAGATGCGACTCTCTGTCAAGCGCGAGGATTTGATTCTTATCGAGTCTGCCGACAACTACGTCTGTGTATGGTATATAAACCACGACCAGATTAAGAAGACGATGATTCGCAACACTATGAAGCGCGTAGCCCAGCAGCTGAGCAATGGTAGCATACAGCGCTGTCACCGCTCGTATATGATTAATATGGATCGTGTGAAGGTGTTACGCCGAGATAAAGATGGTGTATTTATTGAGTTTGGTATCGAGGGTGTTGCCGACATACCTATCTCACGCACATATATTGAAAATATAACCAAATGGTTAATGAAATAAACTAATTTATTAATCCGGAAGTTGGATTAAACTGTTTTTCAGGTTCTTTATTTACGATTTGCCAAGTGCCAAAGGTTACGACTTGCAGCTTTGTTAGGAGGTTGTTTTAAGCCTGTTTACGAAGTTATTTTTTGCGAGGAAGTGACTATTTGGCATTGTGCGCCGAGGAGCATAGTCGATACTATGTGACAAGAAGCACAATGACAAAGAGGCCTAAAATCGCAAAAAAGAACGAGATAAACAAGTTTAATACAACCTCTACAACCACCAATGTGTATGAAGCATTTTATTGAAAGATTTGCCGAGGCGGCACAAAACAACTGGCACAAGCCGGCTGTATGCGACTATCGTGGCGAGACTTTCCTGTATGCAGATGTGGCAACTCATATTGCCAAGCTGCATATCGTGTTTGAGAGATTGGGAGTAAAGGTGGGTGACAAAATTGCAATCAGTGCAAATAATACGGCTCGCTGGGGTATCTCCTATCTCGCAATTATCGCCTATCGTGCTGTTGCAGTACCTATTTTGAATGGCTTTACAGCCGAGAACCTGCAGAAGTTGGTTGACCACTCAGACAGCGTAGTTCTCTTTACTGAGCGTAAGATGTGGGCAAATATGTCAGCAGAGCATATGCCACAACTCAAGGCTGCTATCTGCATCGAGGACTTTACTGAGCTTTGGTCTAAGGATGGCGTACTGAACGAGGTTATGCCAAACCTGCAGCAACTATTCCGCGCAAAGTATCCGCAGGGTATGAAGCGTAAGTTTGTCCACTATGAGGTAGGTGGACCAGATGACCTGAATACTATCAGCTACACTTCAGGTACTACATCATCGCCTAAGGGCATTATGCTCTCGAATAACAACATCTCGTCAAACATCACCTTTGGCGTTACCCGTATCAAGATGCCGCTTGGCTCAAATGTAGTATCTATGCTGCCATTGGCTCACCTGTACGGTCTTGCATTCGAGTTTATCTATCCTGTATGTTCAGGCGCATCTGTATATTTCCTCGGAAAGATGCCAACCCCTACCCTGCTTATGCAGGCATTTAAGGAGGTTAAGCCATATATGCTTATCACAGTGCCTTTGGTGCTGGAGAAGATTATGCGTAACAAGGTTATTCCAACCCTCGAGAAGCCAGCACTTAAGCTCGCGCTTAAGCTTCCTGTGTTGAATAATATCATCTACAAGTCTGTACGCAATAAGATTCTCACATCTTTTGGTGGTAACATGAAGCACATCATCATCGGTGGCGCTGCTATCAGTGGTCCTATCGAGGTGCTGCTCAAGCAGATTAAGCTCCCTTATACCGTAGGTTACGGTATGACCGAGTGTGGTCCACTGATTGGCTATGAGGATTGGTACGATTTCGCTATCCGCTCTTGCGGTAAACCGGTGGACGGCATGGAGGTGCGTATCGCATCACCAGATCCACAGAACGTTGTGGGCGAGATTCAGGTTTGCGGTGATAACGTAATGCTCGGCTACTACAAGCAGCCAGATGTCACTGCAGCTACATTTACCGATGATGGCTTTATGAAGACCGGAGACCTCGGTATTATCGACAAGTACGGCAATATCTATATCAAGGGTCGCTCAAAGAATATGATTCTTACTGCTAACGGTCAGAATGTATATCCAGAGGAGATTGAGGAGCTGCTCAATGGTATGCCTCACGTACGCGAGTCTATTATCATCAGCCGCAAAAACCGCATCGTAGCTATCGTTGCTACAGATAACGATGACAGCAACCCGCTGACTAAGTCACAGCTCGAGACCATCATGAAGTCAAACCTCATCATGCTCAACCAAAAGCTGCCGGCTTACGCCCAGGTTTCCGACATCGACATCCTCGACGACGACTTCGAGCGCACCCCAAAGAACTCAATCAAACGATTCTTGTATAAGTAAAAAAGAGCCCTGCGGGGCTCTTTTTTTGCTTTTAGCCTTTGGCTGTTGGCTCGTCGGCTGCACCGACACTTTCTCATCGCAAGGTATTAGCTATTAGCTATTGGCTCTTTATAAATCTTCACCGTTGGCTTTATTAAGGACATTGTCATAGTACATCGTAATATAATATTCGCCCTTATATTCAGATATCATAAACCAAACCTGTTTATTTGACACGGCATCTATAACTGCACACATTGACTCAAATGCTATTTCTTTTGCTATTTCATCTGTTGGATTCTGCAATTGCTCTTCTGTATATTTCTGTAAAAGGGTGGTTCTAGCCTTATTTACTAGTGACAAAGTATCCACTTGTATCTGATAATACATAGCCTCATATCGCTTATCATTGACTTTCATATTATAGCCTATCTTTTCATCTTCTGGAATGCTATACTCTTTATCAGATATTTTAATATATCGCGGATTTTTTTCAAACTGATAACAAAGATTATTAAAACGTATTCTAATATCGGTCTCTCCTATAGTATTTTTATCAGCAACCATTATTCGATATACTTTATTGTTGTTTGTAACAATATGAACATTCACATCTTTTCCATTAAACTCTCCTTCTAATATATCACTCCTATAAGCAGAAGGCGTAAATCCTTTCTCTTTTAGTTTCTGAATCATATCAGATTTGAAACCATCAATGGGGATTCCGAGAAATGTTGTTACATCTTTCTCCTGCGCAAATGCAGTTGTTCCAATAAGCAGAGCTAATGCAATTAGAAATTTTTTCATGGGTTTTGAGTTTGTGCGAGTGGCACCTGCTCGCAAAAGTCAATAAGAAAGCGTGGCGCCGAAAGCCTATTTTAGAACCGTAGGTCGTAGGATACCCATCAAAATAAAATAAGCGACAGCTCCCACGCCTGACCCGCAAATACGGATACGACGCAGCAAGTTGTATGCCCATTCTCATTTGATTGCGAATTTCCTACGTTCACAGTTCAAGAACAGACTACACTTTCCGTGTTTGTCAATATGTACTACAAATATAACGACAATTTCACAAAAAGCAGCTATAAAACAAAAAAAATTCCGCAGTTACCTACGGAATTTAGCATATAGTCTGCAAGAAATTTTGACGTCAAAAGGTAGTAGTAGGGGCATATCGTGAAAAATCCCCGGATGGGTAGTACTGAAATGTACGTCCCATTCGGGGAGTTAAGGGATATGCAGCTAATGCTGCCTTTTCACAACAAAATTATAAATCTGATTTTAAGCGAGGATTTACCACGCTCGGCAAAAAATCCCACCGATGGATAGTACTTGAACGTACAGCCATTGGTGGGACTTTTTTGTTAGCGGCAGTAAATACCGCTTAAAATCGGATTTATGCGCCGAAGTTATCGTAAAGAATATTCTCCGGTGGCACGCCGAGTGAATCAAGAAGCTTCTCTACTGAAGCAACCATCATCGGAGGTCCACACATCAGGTAGATACAACCCTCTGGATCCTCGTGGTTCTTCAAGTAGTTCTCGAACAGAACATTGTGAACGAAACCTACCTTATAGTCAACGCCTGCTGCATCTGCCTCTGGATCTGGGCGGTCGAGTGCGAGGTTGAACTTGAAGTTAGGGAAGTCGCGCTCGATCTCTGCGTAATCCTCGAGATAGAATGCCTCCTTGAGTGAACGTGCACCGTACCAGAATGTAACTGGACGCTTAGTCTTCTCTGTCTTAAAGAGGTGCATAATGTGGCTACGCATAGGCGCCATACCTGCACCACCACCGATGAAGATAAGCTCCTGATCATCCGGCAGATTATCTGGCAAGAAGAACTCACCAAATGGACCTGACATAGTGATCTTATCACCTGGCTTAAGGCTATAGATGTAAGATGAACATACACCCGGATTAACTGGGAGCATCTTACGATCTGGACCGAATGGAGGGGTTGCGATACGTACGTTAAGACGGATAATATCACCCTCAGCAGGATAAGTTGCGCAAGAGTATGCACGAACCTGCGGCTCAGGGTTAACCATCTTAAGGTCACGAAGGCCGAACTTAACCCAATCCTCCTCATACTGAGGATCAACGTCGATATCCTTATAGTCAACAGTGATTGCTGGAACGTCAATCTGGATATAACCACCAGAACGGAAGTTAAGGTGCTCACCCTCAGGGAGCTTAACAACGAACTCCTTGATAAATGTAGCTACGTTGTGGTTAGAGACAACCTCACACTCCCACTTCTTGATGCTAAGAACAGAAGCAGGAACGGCAATCTTCATATCCTCCTTAACCTTCACCTGGCAACCCAGACGCCAGTGGTCACGAATCTGTGCGCGGTTGAAGAAGCCCTTCTCAGTAGGAAGAACCTCGCCACCACCCTCCATAACCTGACACTTGCACTGACCGCAAGCACCCTTACCACCACAAGCTGATGGAAGGAAGATGTCAGCAGTTGCAAGAGTAGCGAGAAGGTTACCGCCAGCCTCAACCTCAACGACCTTGCTACCGTCGTTAATGTCGATGCTTACCTTACCTGAAGAGGTAAGTTTTGCCTTTGCAAAGAGCAGCAGAGCCACAAGAAGCAGTGTCACTGCAAGAAAGGCAACAATTGCAATTAAAATTACTTTTCCCATGTTTATACTCTTTATAAAGGTTTACAACTGAATACCTGAGAAGATCATAAACGCGATACCGAGCAGACCTGTAATGATGAAGGCGATACCTGGGCCCTTAAGAGGTGCAGGGATATTTGAGTAGGTGCAACGCTCGCGGATAGCAGCCATCATAACGATAGCAATCCACCAACCAATACCTGAACCCAAGCCATAAACTACAGACTGACCGAAGTTGTTGATCTCACCGGCACCTACCATCTGCTGCATAAAGAGCGAACCACCCATGATTGCGCAGTTTACAGCGATAAGCGGAAGGAAGATACCGAGCTGGTTATAGAGTGTAGGAGAGAACTTCTCAACAACCATCTCAACCAACTGCACGAATGCAGCGATAACGGCGATAAAGATGATAAATGAGAGGAAGCTCAAATCAACACCCTCAGCAAGTGCATTTGGTGCAAGTACATACTCATTCAACAGGTAGTTGAGAGGCACAGTCATTGTCTGAACGAAAGTTACAGCAAGACCAAGACCGAGAGCAGTCTTTACACTCTTAGATACAGCGATATAGGAGCACATTCCGAAGAAGAATGCGAACACCATGTTGTCGATAAAAATCGAGCTGATAAATAAATTCAAAGTCTCCATTGTCTATCCTCCTATTTTTCCTGTAAATCCTTATTGAATGAACGGTGAGCCCAGATAATGCAACCCACGATAATCAGAGCCATTGGTGGGAAGAGCATAAGACCGCAGTTTGAGTAGAAACCACCCTCTGCAATATACCAACTCTCAGGAATGATACGGATACCGAAAAGAGTACCTGAACCAAGAAACTCACGGAAGAAGGCGATGATTACCAGAATTGAGCCGTAACCCAAACCGTTACCGATACCGTCAAGGAATGAATCCCAAGGCTTGTTCTGAAGAGCAAATGCCTCAACACGACCCATTACGATACAGTTGGTAATAATCAGACCTACATATACTGAAAGCTGCTTAGAGACATCATATACAAATGCCTTCAAAACCTGATCCACCAAGATAACCAACGCTGCAATAACCACAAGCTGAACGATGATACGGATACGAGAAGGTACGCCGTTACGCAGCAGTGACATTACAAGGTTAGAGAATGCAGTTACAACCATTACTGACAAGCCCATAACAATTGCAGGCTTGAGCTGTACGGTTACTGCCAAAGCTGAGCAGATACCAAGAATCTGCACGATGACAGGGTTATTGCCACTGAGTGGTCCTGTCAAATTTTTCAAACTCTTACTTGCCATTGTTTTACTCATTTACTGTGTTAGACTCTGCCTCAACCTCTGTAGCAGCTGCGCGTGCAGCATCGAAGTAAGGCTTGTAATAGTTCAAGCAATCTGAAATCATTGCTGTAACACCATCTGAGGTCTTTGTACCACCGGTAATAGCATCTACCTCGTGTGCGTTACTCTTGTCTGCGCCACCCTTCTTAAGAGTTACACCAACAATTGCATCACCCTCATAGATAGTCTTACCTGGATACATAGCCTGGTGCTTTGCAGTTGTAATCTCTGCACCAAGACCTGGAGTCTCACCCGCGTGGTCGAGAACGATACCCTTAACGGTATTCATATCTGAATCAAGAGCGATATAACCCCAAATAGGACCCCAAAGACCTGCACCGTAGAGAGGAGCTACTACGCCGTTGTTTGCCACGAAGAGTGGGAAACGCTCAGCAGCGAAGCTACCCTTAAGGTCGTTAAGAGCTGCGAACACCTCATCTACATCCTCAGATACAACTGCACCTGAAGCGTCGAGGATAACAGCCTTTGCAATTACGCTATCGTAAGCAACAGTTGCAGGATCCTCGCCGAGTGCCTTTACAATCTGTGTCTTCTTCTCATTGAGTGCATTTGCATCCTGACGATCCTTAAGACCGAGAGCAGCAAGTGAAAGGAGCACTGCAACGATTACTACCATTACTACCGAATAGATAATAATATAGGTATTACTGTTTGTATTAAATTTCATAACTATATCCTCCCTATTTTACGGTTTTAACACGATTTGCACGACGACGGATGTTTGCCTCAACTACAAAGTAGTCTACAAGTGGAGCAAGCGCGTTCATGAAGAGGATAGAGAGCATCATACCCTCTGGATATGCAGGGTTTACCTGACGAATCAAGATTGCGATAGCACCTGTGAGGAAACCTACGATATACTTACCTGTAGATGTCTGAGCAGAGGTTACAGGGTCAGTTGCCATAAATACAGCACCGAAAGCAAAACCGCCTACGAGAAGGTGATAGTATGCAGGGAAGTCGAAACAACCCAGAGCGCTGAAGAAGTATGCCATAACTGCACCACCGGCAAATACAGATACCATAGTCTTCCAAGAAGCGATACCTGTAAAGAGCAGGATAGCTGCACCAATCAGAATTGCAAGAGTAGATGTCTCACCGAATGAACCTGGGATAAAGCCGAGGAATGCATCGAGTGCGCTCCACTGCATGTTACCATTAGTTGCGAGCTGCTCGAGAGCAGTAGCACCGGTTGTAGCATCTGTTGCACCAAACATCTTCCAAGTTGAGTACCAAACAGTCTCACCTGACATCTGTGGAGTGTAAGCGAAGAATACGAATGCACGTGCAAGAACTGCAGGGTTAAATACATTCATACCTGTACCACCGAATACCTCCTTACCGAAGATTACGGCAAATGCAGTACCCAGAGCAACCATCCAAAGCGGAGTGCTTACTGGCATGATGAGTGGAATGATGAAACCTGATACAAGGAATCCCTCGTTAACCTCGTGACCACGAAGCTGTGCTGCAACGAACTCGATAGCAAGACCTACGATGTAAGAGGTTGCAAGCATTGGAAGGAAACGAACAAGACCATAGAAGAATGCTGTCCAACCCTCAAGGTTCACCTGCAGACCGGTGTTGTAGCAACCGAAGAGCATTGCAGGGAGAAGAGCCAAAACAACAACAATCATAGTACGCTTCATATCGTTGCAGTCGCGGATATGAGCGCCACTCTTAGTTGTGTGGTTTGGAACGAACAGGAATGTCTCGAAAGCACCGAAGGTCGATGCGAGGAAACCGAGCTTACCACCACGGGTAAATGTCGGCTTGATTTTATCAACAAGTGTACGAAGTGCCTTCATTACTCACCCTCCTTAATCATTAAGTTAATACCGTTACGGATAACCTGCTGCATATCAATCTTTGAAGGATCGACAAACTCGCAGAGTGCGAAGTCCTCCTCTACTACCTCGTAGATACCGAGTGCCTCCATCTTATCCAAATCACCAGCCATGATAGCCTTCAAAAGGTGCATAGGATAGATATCCATTGGCAGATACTTCTCATAAAGACCTGTAACAACGAAAGCACGCTCCTCACCGTTCATATTGGTGTCGAGGTTGTACTTACGGTTAGGGAAGAGCCAAGAGAAGTAAGCGCGAGATACTGAGAACTTGCTAAAGCGAGGCATAGCCCAGCCCATGAACTCATAGTCATCACCCTCTGGGAGAATTGTCAACTGGTTTGCATAGTAGCCAAGGTAACCCTCAGCGCCTACATTGCGACCAGTAAGAGCATTACCAGAGATGTAACGAGCGTGAGCATTCTCAACAAGATTACCTGCAAGGATTGAGTCAAGCTTAGCGCCAGCTACAACCTTTACATAAGCAGGAGCAGCAACCTGTGAACCGGTAACTGCAATAGTGCGGGTCATATCAACCTTACCAGTGAGGAAGAGGCGACCGATAACAGCTACATCTGCGTAACCTACAGTCCAAACCTTCTCGCCCTTGTTGATTGGGTCGATGTGGTGAATCTGAACACCAACATTACCTGCAGGGTGCTTACCCTTGAATGCGTGAAGCTCTACACCAGCAAACTGAGGTGCTGCAGCATCAGCATTGTAGCTCAAGTGCACCTTACCCTCTGTCAAACGAGCGAGAACCTCAAATCCCTTCTGCAGTGCCTCCTTCTCCTCGGCAAGTGCATAGCCGTAATCAGGAGCAAGCGGAGCAGAATCAAACGCCGAAACGAAGATCGACTTAGGCATATCTGCCGGATTGGCGATAATACCGTAAGGACGCTGAATAAGCAGTGTCCAAAGACCCGATTTGAGCAAAAGTTCTACAATCTGGTCGCGGGTTGCCTGCTTTACATCGAGAGTTGCGAACTCCTCGTAAGCGATAGTTGAGTCAGCTGCAATCTCAACAGCAAGGATACGACGCTTCTCACCACGAACCACAGCGGCAACAGTACCGCTAACAGGTGAAGTGAAAAGTACTGACGCATTGTTCTTGTTGAAGAACAACGGTGTACCTGCCTTAACTGCATCACCAACCTTAACCAGCATCTTTGGAGTAACACCCTCGAAGTCAAGCGGAGAGAGAGCGTAAGTAGAAGCCAATGGAAGAACAGTGGTCTTCTTCTCTGCTGCACCCTGCAACTGGATGTCCAAACCTTTGCACAGTTTAATAGTTTTTGACATTGTTAAAACTGTTTTAATGATTTGATGTTTATAATTAAAAAATTAATAGACATTTTCGCCTGCGAAGATACGACTTTTTTCTCACTTTTAGGCATATTTCAACACTTTTTTTGCTATTTTTGCGCTATGAACGTCAATATCCATACACATCACCCCAAAAACGGAGAGCGAACACTCTCAACAGTCGGAATTCACCCCTATGATGCCGAGGGTGCAAATAGTGATATGCTTTTTAGCATCGAGCGCCGCGCAACGCATTTTGATGCCATTGGCGAGATTGGTCTTGACTTTTTCTGTTCGGTAGATAAGGAGCAGCAGATTCTTATATTTCAAGCACAGCTTGAGATAGCACAAAAGGTCGGAAAAGGCGTGGTTTTACACTGCGTAAAATCCTTCGAAAAGGTGATGGAAATTCTGAAAAATTACTCGCTCAAATTTGTAATTTTTCACGGTTTCATCGGCTCCCCTGAGCAGGCAAAACGGGCAACAGATAGAGGCTATTTTCTCTCATTTGGCGAGCGTACTTTTCGCTCTCCAAAGAGCATTGAAGCGATGAAAAACATACCTACAGAGTTGCTATTTTTCGAAACCGATGAGAGTGCTGTTGATATTGACGAAATATACTCAAAAGCCTCTGATATACTGGGTATTCCAGAGCTTATATTGAAGTATATCACAAACGAAAATTTTGAAAGATTATGTGGTTAGAGAGAAGTGAACTTTTACTTGGTAAGCAGGGTCTGGAACGACTCAGAAATAGCAATATTCTCATTGTCGGCGTTGGTGGTGTAGGAGCCTATGCGGCAGAGATGCTCGTGCGTGCCGGCATTGGCAAGATGACCATTGCCGACTCAGATACGGTATCCGAGAGCAACATCAACAGACAGCTCATTGCGCTACACTCGACAGTTGGCAGAGTAAAAACCGATGTGCTTGCCGAGAGGTTGAAAGACATAAATCCGGAGCTGCAACTCACTGTAATTCCGGAGTATATTAAGGACGAAAAGACAGACGAGATTTTAGATAGCGAGCACTTTGATTATGTTGTTGATGCAATAGACACCCTATCGCCAAAATTGGCACTTATCAAGGGGGCGTTAGATCGCAACATCCCGATTGTCAGCTCTATGGGAGCTGGAGCGAAGCTCGATCCGACAAAGATGGAGATTTGCGACATCTCAAAGACCCACCACTGCCCTCTTGCACACATGCTCCGCAAGAGGTTGCACAAGATGGGTATTCGTCGCGGATTTAAGGCGGTATTCTCAGCCGAGCCACCAATCGAAGGGGCTATGATACTCTGCGAGGAGAGAAATAAGAAGTCAAATGTAGGCACAATCTCCTACCTCCCCGCAACATTCGGCATCGGTTGCGCATCGGTAGTGATCAGAGATTTAATCGAACAAAACAACGAATAGATATGAAGAAGATTGTTTTTTTGGACGAGTATTCACTCGGCGGAAATGACCTTAGCTCGATCAAGTCACTCGGCGACTATACCGGCTACGATCGCACCTCTGCTGACCAGGTTTTGGAGCGCTGCAAGGGGGCGAAAGTCATCATCACCAACAAGGTCTATATCTCTCGCGAGACGATGGCTCAACTACCTGACCTTAAGCTGATTGCAATCTCAGCAACCGGCATGAACAATGTCGATTTAGAGGCGGCGGCAGAGCTTGGTATTGAGGTTAAAAATGTATCTGGATATTCGACCTATTCCGTTGCTGAGGCGACCCTATGCGGGGCACTTTCGCTGCTAAAAAACGCCTCATATTACGACAACTATTTCAAGAGCGGAGCATACGCTGCAACATCAGACATCTTCCATTTCGGGCGTCCGATATCTATGCTCCGAGGCAAGAATTGGGGCATCATCGGTCTTGGCACAATTGGCCATCAGGTAGCCACCCTTGCCGAGGCTTTTGGCTGCAATGTGGCATACTACTCGACTTCAGGCGTTGCTCGTGAGGAGAAATATCCAAAGATGGAGCTTACAGAGCTACTTCAGTGGGCCGATGTAGTATCAATACACTCGCCGCTCAACGCCCGCACAGCAGGTCTTATTGGGCTAAATGAGTTGGAGCAGATGAAGTCAAATGCCATTATCATCAACGTTGCTCGCGGTGGCATTATTGATGAAGCAGCGCTTGCTACAGCACTGAATAACAAGACTATAGCCGGTGCAGCGCTCGATGTATTCTCAAAAGAGCCACTGCCAGAATCTCCACTCTACAACCTCGACGACCCATACCGCCTGCTTGCATCGCCACACACTGCTTGGGCAGCCGATGATGCTGTCAGTAAACTCATCGAGGGCGTTTATAGTAATATTAAAGATTTTTTATTATCTTTGTACGATTAACAATCTAAAACACAAAGATATTAGGTTATGCTGAGCAGACAAGTTGCCGACAAGTTGGCAAAATATGAGACCCCATTCTATCTCTACGATATCGAGCTACTCAATCAGACATTGGAGAGCTTGATGACCATTGCATCTAAGTACGACTACAAGATTCACTACGCCATTAAGGCAAACTACGACGCTCGTCTGTTGCAGATTATCCGCAAGTATGGCGTGGGTATCGACTGTGCAAGTGGCAACGAGGTGCGTTGTGCAATCGAGGCGGGATTTAACCCTAAATCTATCGTATATGCAGGCGTAGGCAAGCGCGATAAGGAGATTCGTTATGCCATCGAGCAGGATATCTTGGCTATCAACTGCGAATCTATCGAGGAGCTCAACCTTGTAAACGAGCTAGCTGCCGAGGCGGGCAAGGTGGTAAATATCGCCCTTCGCGTAAACCCCGATATCGACCCTAAGACAAACCACTGCATCGACACTGGCCAGGCCGACAGTAAGTTCGGTATCTCTTATGAGGAGATTCTCTCAAGCGTTGACCACATCCGCTCACTGAGAAATGTAATGGTTATCGGTATGCACATCCATATCGGCTCTCAGATTCGCGAGCTGCACGTCTTTGAGAATATGTGCAACAAGGTGAATGTTATTGTCGAAAATCTGACATCACTTGGTTTTGAGATTGAGTTCGTGGATGTTGGTGGAGGATTGGGCATCAACTACGATATGCCTGAGAACGAGCCTATTCCGAACTTCGCATCGGTATTTGCCATCATAAAGCAGCACCTTAAGGTCGGCAATCGCGAGGTACACTTCGAGTTTGGCCGTTCGATTGTCGGTCAGTGTGGAGAGCTGATTACCAAGGTGTTATACAACAAGACTACTGCTACAGGCCGCCGTTTGGTTATCGTTGACGGTAGTATGACAGAGCTTATTCGCCCTGCCCTCTACGGCTCATATCACAACATTGAGAACATCACCTCTGAGGCTGATCAGCGACTCAAATATACAATCGTTGGTACTGCCTGCGAGTCAACTGACGTATTTGACGAGAACGTATCACTCCCAATCACAAAGCGCGGTGACCTTCTGACCATCAAGTCGGCTGGCGCATACGGAATGTCTATGGCATCTCGTTACAACCAGCACGACCTCCCTGCTGCTGTCTATAGCGACGAGCTGTAGGAAAAGTGATAAAATTTATCATTCGGACTACTACGATTTTTTACGGTCGTAGTAGTCCGAAACATATACGGTAAAGATTGGGAAGAACATCATTCCAACAATCGGCAGCAGAACGCAGACCACCTTCCCGACCGCAGTCACAGGGAATATCTCTGCACCTACCGTAGTAACATTCATCCACGCCCACCACAGAGCATCCCCAAAGCACGTCAATCTCGCATTTACGCCCATTTCGCAGTCGTAAAAGAGCAGAGCAGATATATAGGTGAACATCGCCACCGTCAGAACATAAGCTGCCATTAAACGCCTCTTTCTGCCCTTTATCAGCCACTCCAAGATAACGACAGTCGCCATAATAGATATAACCACCGGTGCAAACGCCAAAATGCGCTGATGAGTATAGTGCATCTCTACCCCGCTCCACTCTAATATATTAATATAAGGTATAGAGGCCGCCGCAAAGACCACATCGCGTAACCAGTGCTCACGCCTATACTGCGGAATTATCAAACGAAATAGCGCCGTAACAAAAAATATCGAGCAGACCACCAGCTGCACAACCCTATAACAATAGGACAACTCTCCCCCATCGCCCTTAGTAACCTCCAGCGATATCGAGACAAGCAAAACCACACTTGCCGCCAAAGATATCGTATTTAAGATGTTGGCAATGCCGCATATCACCATTTTTCGGTCTTCCATAATGCAAATTGTCAAAAAATGATAAAAAATCTTGCAAAAACTTTGCAAAACAAAATTTATTACCTATCTTTGCACTCGCAAAAACGCAATGGCGGGATAGCTCAGCTGGTTAGAGCGCATGATTCATAATCATGAGGTCGAGAGTTCAAGTCTCTCTCCCGCTACAAAGGAGTCGAAATTCGACTCCTTTTGTTTTTTTGTACAGAGGGCTATTACATAGCCCATAATGTAAAATGCAGAGATGATTATAGGCAAGCCTATTCATCTCTGCATTTTACATTATACGCTACGCGACTCCGTACAAAAAAAGCGGGAGTGCGACTTGTAACAGAGGTGGAGAGTTAGCTCCTCGGTTTTTCGCGCACCAAGCAGAGCTTGACTACGCGACCTCGTCGCTGATGACGCGCAGTAGCGAAAGCCACTGCGCGACATTCAAGTCTCTCTCCCGCTACAAAGATTAAAGAGGACACCGAGAAATCGGTGTCTTTTTTGTTTTATGATAATGCCTGCAAGTTTACTTGCAAAGGTATTAGCAGAAAACAAAATAGATACGGAGTATCGTGCTCTTTAATCTTTGGGCTGTAACAGGAGATAGAGACTCACCGAGCACAGCGAAGGTAAGTCTCTCTTCCGCTTCGCGGGGAGAGACAACCACATCTTATACTACGCAAAAATAAGGGATGGCAATTGCCATCCCTTACTCTTTTATATTCACAACATCCTACTGTGCGAGTACGCAGTTGTAGATGTGCATTGTACCAAGGTAGTTAGTACAATTACCACCAAGGACTGCCGGATCATTTACATTTGATGCGTCAACTGTAGTTGCAACATCACCGATCTGGAGTGTACCAGCAACCTTAATAGGAGCCTCCTCAGAACCTAAGTAGATAGCATTGGTCTTACCATTGAAGTGACCAGCAACCATACCCACGCCGCAAGTATCCGCTGTAGCCTTAACAGTACACTTAATAGTATTGTTGACCAATACACCATCCAAGTGCTTTGCATTACCAAGATTACCTGCCATACCACCAACACCTGTAACCTTTACATTAGCAACAACATTACCTGTGTTAGTTGAGTTTCTGAGTGCATAACCACCTGAGTGGAAACCTGCAAGACCACCATATACAGAGCTTGCGTTAGAAGAGTTGACTGTGATATGACCCTCGTTTACACAGTCCTCGATTGCACCAGAACCACCCTGGATACCACCAAGACGAATCTTACCATTACCAGAGAAGGTGAGGTTACCCTTGTTTACGCAGTTCTTTGTAACGTTTGTACAAGCAGACTCCTTACCTGGCCAACCAACGATACCACCAGCAGCATTGTTTGAAGTACCAGTGTTGATCTCAAGAGTGATGTTACCCTCGTTTGTACAGTTTGTAATGGTAGCTGAAGACTGGCTCTTTGCATAGTAATCAGATGCAACTACACCACCAACATAAGAGAGGCAATTTCTCTGCTCTGACAGATAGCTTGACAGATACTCAATGTCACCATAGTTGTGGCAGTTAGAAACAGGACCACATGGAGCACAGATAACACCCGCCAACTGAGTAATACCTGATGTACCAGATCCATCACTCTCAGTCCAGTAGTAAGAGATCTTACCATAGTTAATACAGTCGTCAATAGAGAATGGAGAACCCTTAGAGTTATAACCCAAAGCTACGATACCAGCGAAGTTAGGAGCTGGAGATGAAGTAGAGTTTGTACCAGCATCGATAGAACCGATAGTGTTACGACCCTCGAACTTCTTACCATAAGCGGTAATGTTACCCTTGTTAGTACAGCCTGAGATAGGACCATTCTGGTAGCAAGCGATACCACCGATACAAGTACCCTTGATGTTACCAGTGTTGTTGAACAAGATATTACCCTCATTGTGGCAGTTCTCAATCTTACCAGCTGAGTAAGACACAACACCACCGAATACTACAGCAGCACCTGAGTAAGGAGTGTTCCAAGTAATGTCACCAGTGTTCTTACAGCCACTTGTTACAGTGTAAGAGTTAGCAGAACCGCTTACACCACCGATATAGAAGTTCTTAGTTGTCTTACTATCGAGGATGTTGATAGTAAACTTACCGTGGTTCTCACAGTTGTAGATACCTGCAGGAACTGCCTCTGCAGCAGACTGAGAACGACCAACTACAGTACCGAGGTAACCAGTACCAGAGTTGTGAGTACCAAGATCGTAAGTTACAGCTGCGTTGTTGATACAACCCTTAACATAACCACCGATAGCGTTGAAACCAACGATAGCAGCACGAGAGTTAGCAGCAGTATCCTCTGGACAGTTAGTGGTAACCTCTGCATTGTTGATAATGTTCTCAACAGTACCGAAGTTTGTAGCTACTGCGAAACCGAAGCAACGGTTAGAAGCTTCCTTACCATCAATGGTAAACGGAATCTCAGCAGGGATAACGAGGTTACAAGACTGATCGAATACGAAGTTAGATACAGAAGCTGTAGCAGCAACATAACCGAACAGAGGCTCTGTAGTTGCCCAGTTCTTAATAGAGTAACCGCAACCATCGAAGATACCATCGAAACCAGCAGCGATACCTGTAGCCTCATCGGTAACACCTACGATTGGATTCCAAGACTCAGCAGTAACAGCTGCCATATCGATATCGCCACCGAGAACAACCTTACCATCCTCGTTAACGAACTTCTTGTAACGGCCCATATTTACGCACTTAGCGAAGTCGATAAGCTCCTCAGCTGTACGGATAGCGTCGATCTTAACCTCCTGATAAGTGTAAACCTCACTCTCAGCAGTCTCACCACCACGAACAGTAATACCTGTAGGGAAGATCTTGTGGTTCTCCAAAAGACCTACACTTGAATATATATTAAGGAGTAGACCATTGCGGATTGAACCCTGAGGAACTACGAATGAGATATAAGCAGTAGCTGTTGGCTCAATAGCGAAAGCAGTACCCTCAGCAGGTGCAAGAGTAAGGCTTGGCTTACCAGCAACAGCTGTCAAAGCACCTGTCTTATAATTTACATGATATTTACCAGTGATAGGGTCACCCTCAGCAGTTGTAACCTCAACCTTCTCGATAGAGATAACCTCACCCTCGTAGTTGTTGGTTACAGGGATACGAACAATACCGCAAACGTTCTTCAGAACAACCTCGTTAGTGGTTGAGTAACCAACCATAACCATGTTGTTACGATCGAAACCGTCCTTGATAAGTGGCTGCTCGTCGTAGAAACGGAGTGAACCTGAAGTTGTGTAGAACTCAGCTGGATAGAATACTGAGTAAGGATAAGCTACAGCGTCGAATGAGAACTCAGCAGTCTGAGTACCAGCAGCAGTTGCTGCTACAGTGTTTGTTGAAAGAGTGTTGTTGCAGACAACTGCATCACCCTCCTGCCATACAATGCCCTGATCAGCGATAGTTACGCTAAGAGTTGCAGCGCTCTTCTCTACTACTGTAAATACAGAAGCAGCGAGCTCAACCTTTGCACCACGCTCAACAGCAACATCCTCAGTCAAATTGAAAATGTAGTTGTGATCAGCAGTATCAGTTACAACAACCTCAAAGCCACCAGTGTAAACACCTGCAGGAACAACAAGGTTGAAGTAAACTGGAGAAGCAGTGTTGATAGCTACGCCCTCACCGCACTCAAGAACTGTAGTAGCAGTTGACTTGCCCTCAGCAACAAGCTTCACGTCGTAAGTTGTAACGCCAGCCTCGTCTGTATTAACTACAGCCTCAGCGCCCCATACGCCTGCGAGAGGAGCACCGTTAAGAGCAGTGAAAGAGAGTTGCTTTACCAATACGTCACCTGTTGCAGCAGCATCAAGTGTCAAAGGCAAAGATACAACACCCATAACTGGGTTAAGCTCAACACTTGCCACAAAGTTCTTGTCATCACCCTCTGAAGCAGGGGTTACCTCAGGAACGATACCTGCCATACCATATACAGAGCGATCAAAACCCTCTGCGTAGGTCTGGAATGAAGGGATAGTTACCTGATTGAGACCTGAAAGAATCTCAAAAGGAGCAACAACTACAAGCGGAACCTCAGTTGTAGAGGTCTGGAAAGAGTAAGTTGCGCCACCAGCAGCCTCCTCGGTAACAGCCTCAGACTCCAATCCGTTGATTGCAACCTGATCACCTGCCTGCCAAACCAAGTCTGCAGGAAGAGTTACGTCCAAAGTGACAACAGTCTTGTTGTTACCTGGAACCTTTGTGTCATCTTCTGTACCAGTACCAGTGGTACAGTTCAAGGCTAACGCACTGAGCATCAAGCCCATAAGTAAGTAGATTTTTTTCATTACGTTATGCTTTTAGGTTAAAATTGATTTTCCGATTTCAAAGTTAAAAATAAATTTTTAATTAGAGCAACTTTCTAGCGATTTTTTATAAAAAAAAAGAGCCTTTTTTGAAAGACCCTTAATTTGCGCTATATGATAGTTTATATTTCGCGGCGATATTCACCTGGTGTTTTACCCGTAATTCGCTTGAAATATTGACCCATAAATGACGGATTTGGGAAGTTCAGTTCATAGGAAATCTGCTGAATTGAGAGATCCGAATACTTGAGAAGATTCTTAATCTCCAGCACCACAAACTCATCAATCCACTGGTGAACCGACTTGCCGGAGTAGTTACGCACCACTCGCGACAAATGTTTAGGAGTCAAGTTCATTTTATATGCGTAAAATTCGACATTTCTCTCTGTTCGATAGTGCTCACGCAGCAGATTCACAAGTTGCTTAAAATAGTCGCTACTGCGATCCTTTTGTACCCCCACAACATCTATCTGATTGACCACAGCAATAAACTCCCAAAGACGATAAATTATCACCGCATACATATGACGCATAGCCATCTCGCGATAGAGAGTCACATCGACTTGCAAGCACTTTGGTTCCGAATACTCCTTGTGCAGAATATCGAAAGAGCGCTTCATCTTCTCAGTATGGGAAGCATCCAATTTTCGCATAATTACAGAGGAGTGCAACGAGGAGATAATCGGCATAACTACCTTAATATCAATATTCATCTCCACTGCAAACTCACTGCTAAACGCCATCAGATAGAGCTCACAATTCTGGCAATGCTTAAACATCAGTACCGATGCCGGGGCGACCAAAATCGTATTCTCGCTCAGCGTATATTCATCCATCTGCACCGAGAGCGTCACCTCTCCACCAGCACAGAGAATAGCCATATAGCCATTGAATTTTGCGGGATATTTCATCTCTCCGCATATGAGTTTTTCGAGCGACGGAATATGCACCAGCGCTGCATTTTTGCAAGCGACATACTCCACACCATCAATCTGCTTCAGCGCATCAATTTTGTAAGGAAAAATCTTATTTTCTGCCATATTCAATATATTTTACACAAATATCTATATTATTTCGGACATTTCAAAACTTTTTTAACAAATTATTCCATATCGAACATTTATTCACAACACTTGCACACACTCTCACCCCTCAATCAGGGCATGCACTTGTAATTTCTGAAAATAATAACTATATTTGCAAGCTAATTATTGTATATATATTATAAAACGGACATTATATGCGAAAATTTTTATTTACACTCCTTGCATTGGTATCGTTCACTGCAATGGCTCAGGAGAAGACTGTTGTATGGAACAAAGAGGTCAAGGAGAATGGCAATGGCAGCTACACACTTGTAATCAAGGCCGATATTGCCGATGGTTGGCACATCTACGATGCCACACACACTATCACCCCTACCACTATCGAGTTCACCACATCTGACAACGTCAAGTTATCTGGCGAGCTGAACGCTCTCTCTGTAGCAAAGAAGGTGACAGATGAGTTCTTTGGCGACTATGGCGAGTACGAGGGTGAGGCTATTTTTGAGCAGAGCATCACTCTCAATGGCGATGGCGGTGTTGTCAACGCTTTGGTAAGCTATCAGGCTTGCACCGAGGGCAGCTGCACTGCTCCAACCGAGACTGAGCTTAAGTTTGAGATTGGCAAAGTTGCGGCTCAACCGGTAGCTGAGATTAAGGAGGTTAAGAATGTTGCAAGTTCTGGCAATATCTGGGCAATGGTACTTGAGGCGATTATCTGGGGTCTTGCTGCACTGGTGACACCTTGCGTATTTCCAATGATTCCGATGACTGTGTCATTCTTTATGAAGGGTAGCGGTTCTGCTGCAAAGGGTCGAATCAACGCATCACTCTACGGTCTATTTATCGTGGTGCTCTACACTCTGCCTATCGCAGCTATTATCATCATCACACGCCTTATCGGTGGTGGTGCTGTTACTGCTGACATCTTTCAGTGGCTTGCAACACACTGGATTCCAAACATCCTCTTCTTTGTTGTCTTTATGGTCTTTGCAGCATCATTCTTCGGTGCTTTCGAGATTACACTACCATCTTGGTTGGTAAACAAGAGCGATGCAAACAGCGAGAAGGGTGGCCTTGCAGGAATCTTCTTCATGGCTCTGACACTTGTTCTGGTATCATTCTCATGTACAGGTCCGATTATCGGTTCTGTACTTATCAAGTCAACTGCCGGTGAGTTCTGGGAGCCAATTATTACAATGCTCGCATTCTCAACAACATTTGCTCTTCCATTTACCCTCTTTGCATTCTTCCCTTCAGTGCTCAAGAAGTTGCCAAAGAGCGGTGGCTGGCTCAACTCTGTAAAGGTTGTATTGGGATTTGTCGAGGTTGCTCTCGGATTTAAGTTCCTCAGCGTTGCTGACCAGGTATATCACTGGGGCATCCTTGACCGTGAGGTATATCTGGCAATCTGGATTGTCGTATTTACCCTGCTCGGTCTCTATCTGCTCGGCAAGATTCGCTTTGCACACGACAGCGAGCTTAAGCACCTGAGCGTAGGTCGTTTAGCTCTGGCGATTGCTGTATTTTCATTCGTTGTTTACCTTATCCCAGGCATGTGGGGTGCACCACTGAGCAAGCTCTCTGGTTATCTTCCGCCACAGACAACTCTCGACTTTGACTTGACCCGCAACAGCGGTGCAGTCGTTGAGCAGCAGAGCAGCAACACCTCTGATGTGAAGTATGGCGATGTTCTCCACCTTCCTCACGGTCTTAACGGCTTCTTCGACCTTGCTGAGGCTGAGGCATATGCAGCAAAGGTTGACAAGCCTGTATTTATCGACTTTACAGGTCACGGTTGTGTAAACTGCCGCGAGATGGAGGCACGCGTTTGGAGCGACCCTGCAGTTTTGGAACTTCTTAAGAATGAGTATGTTATCTGCGCACTCTATACTGATGACAAGATGACTCTTCCTCAGAGCGAGTGGGTTACTGCAGAGAATGGTAAGACCCTTAAGTCACTTGGCAAGGTCAATGCACACTACGCACTGACTCGCTTCGGTGTCAACGCACAGCCTTACTACGTTCTGCAGGGCAAAAATGAGAAGATTCTCGTTGAACCACGCGGATACAACCTTGACGCTCAGGCGTTTGTAGAGTTCCTTAAGAAGGGTGTAGAGGAGTACAGAAAGTAGTTTACATCTAAATACAAACGATAAGGAGACGGAAGCTATTCCGTCTCCTTATCGTTTGTAGTAGCACCTATAAGAGTAGCCGCCCAATCCAACCAACTGCGAATAACACGCGATACGGAGTATATCACCCTCAGTTCCTCGCTGATTTGGCTAAAGTAGCTCTTCAGAGATACCCGATAGACCACAAATGCCATAATTGCCATAAAAGCGCCGACAAGCAGACAAGGCTCTTTAAGTGATCCGAAGAGTTCGGCGAGCCACGATACCAATGCCGAGACAAATAGCAGTACCGCAGTAAGAGCTGACAAAACCGTTATCGCCAGAGGCACGAAGAATGGACGATCTACCCTCATAGCACTACATCTGTTGCGGCTTCACAGCCTCCGTTTTGCACTCTGCATCATGGCACTTGCAGCGCAAGCCCTCCATGTGATCAGCAATAAAATCGCGCAATGAGTCACGCATCTGACAACCCGTCTTAGGGGTGAGTAGCATAGCTGCCGCAGCCCCCAATAGCGCACCTCCCAATAGGGATACAATACAAAGTCCGGTCTGTTTCATAACACAATTGTTTTAAGAGTTCAACCTACAACTTGCAAATTACAGACCAAAAATTGTGTACAAAGTACACAAAATCAAATTTATTTTCGTACCTTTACCATCTGATATATATGGAGACGTTCAAAGCTCACATACTCACCGCAAGTGCAGGCTCTGGCAAGACATACTCTCTTGCCCGTGAGTACATATACAATACCCTGCGACCACAGCCAGACGAGGAGTTGAGAGGCTTCAACCCCTACGTCTATCGCACAATCCTCGCCGTTACCTTTACAAACAAGGCCACAGAGGAGATGAAGAGTCGTATTCTGACTCAGATAAACAACCTGGCAACGGGTAACAAATGTGAGTTTCTTCAGGATTTGATGAAGATGACCGGACTCTCTGAACAGAGCCTTGCAGATCGTGCCATGAAGGTGCGCAGTGCCATTCTGCACGACTACTCACGCTTTGCTGTGCTGACAAACGATACATTCTTCCAGAGAATTGTTCGTGCATTTGTCAAGGAGTTGGGAAAGGATATCAACTACGCCATTGAGCTGGACACCGCTCCGATTATTGAAAAGAGTGCCGAGCTGCTTATCGACCGCATGGATGACAATCCGGAGCTACAGCAGTGGCTTTTAGAGTTTGCTGAGGAGAATATCAGCAGCGGCAGACAGTGGAATATCAAAAAGGGTATTCTGCAGCTCAAAAACGAGCTATTCAAAGAGCATACAAAGAGTGCCATTGAGGGCATTGACAAGGAGCAGATTAAGCAGATGGTTATGCACTATCTTACTGTTGCTCAGGAGCAGATAGATAGCATAAAGCAGGTTGCACAGAGTGCAATAGATCTAATCTACAGCAGTGGATACACCCACTCGTCATTTAGCTACTCTTTTACAACCTACTTTGAGTCAATTACCTCATTTGACTCTCAGGCTCGCCCCGCGCCACAACGCGTTGTTGACCACTGTAGTGACTCGGTTGAGCAGTGGTTCAAAAAGAGTCCTAAGCCAACTGCCGACATGCTTGACTTAGCATCAAAGTTGCAACCAATGCTCGTCGAGTGCGTTGGCAACTATCAGCAGTTGAGATATCTATACAACAGCTGCAATCTGCTGAGCAAGAACTATCGCAGTTTTGCACTACTTGGCGACCTTTATCGCACAGCAAATGAGATTTGTCAGGAGCAGAACACTATGCTGCTCTCCGAGACAAAGCACACTATCGCCTCATTTATCACCGAGCAGGATGCCCCATTTATCTATGAGAAGGTGGGCAACCACTTTGAGAAGTTCATGATTGATGAGTTTCAGGACACCTCTCTCAAGGAGTGGGAGAACTTCAGACCGTTGCTGATGAATGCGATATCACAGAGTGCAGATATCGCTGTGCTGCTTGTCGGAGATATCAAGCAGTCTATCTATCGTTGGCGAGGCAGTAACTGGAACATCCTTAGCTCTATTGCACCAAACGACCTTAAGCGCGGAGAGACACCTCTACTACAAGATAGTCTGAAGGTAAACTACCGTTCGCTGCCTGAGGTTGTTGGGTTCAACTACAAGACCATGCGCACTGTTGCCGACAGAGTAAATGAGCATCTGAATAGCACCATTACAAGCGCACTACACGACAATCTCATCTCAGAGAGTTGCCACAATGAGCTATTCAACTCTCTGGCAAAAGCATATGATGACAGCAGCCTACACCAGGCACACAACCCTAATCGCACCTTCACAAAGCAGGGCTTTGTAAGGGCAACAGCGCACTATACAGATGAGCCCGATATTGTCGGTTGCGTCCGCGAGCTTGTTCATGAGAAGGGATATGCTCCATGCGACATCACTATCCTTGTCCGCGACCGCAAGCAGGCACAGAAGGTGGCAAAACAGCTGCTTGATGCCGGAGCAGAGGATGAGAGCATGCGCTTTGGTGTCATGACGCAAGAGGCACTAAAGCTCAACAACTCACCCGTTGTGCAGTTTATCCTTGCCGTGATGAGGTATGCAGTCAACCGCAGTGATGTGGTAAGCCTTGCCATCTACAAACGACACCGTCACAACAATCTCTATCACAATTTAACTGCGGAGGAGACAGCGTTCTTTGACTCCATCAGAAGCTGCTCTGCCGAGGTTGCCTTTGAGAAGATACTGATAGAGTTTGAGCATCTGTTCAAGGGTCATAGTGCATATATTGACGCACTTCATGAGAATATTATCAAGTTCTGCGCAACAAAGGTTGCCGACCTGATGCTATTTACAAAGTGGTGGGATGAGAATAGCGGTGACAAGTCGGTAACAATCGATAAAGACCTTAACGCTATTGAGGTGATGACCATTCACAAATCAAAAGGTCTTGAAAATAAGGTGGTTATACTCCCTTATTGCAATTGGCGATTCATACCAGAGGCTGTGCGTCCAACAACCATCTGGACCAACACAAGTAGTGACAGTGGCTTTACCGACGAGGCGATATTCCCGGTGCAATCAACTGCCGCTGCTGCAAACTCTATATTTGCAGAGGGATACTACAAGGAGTATGTCTATAGCCATATAGATGCAATAAATCTCCTCTATGTTGCCCTGACACGACCTCGTGAGCAGCTACATATATTCTTCCCTGCAATGGAGCCAGATAAAAATGGCAGCTTTGAGCGCACGGCAGATACAGTTGGAGAGCTACTGTTCCAGATTTTCGAGATGGGTAAAGATTACACAGAGGTTACCGACACCGAGTCTCTACCAGAGCCTATTTGCCACACTGTCGGCAACTACGAAGGCCCTGAGAAGCAGAGCATAGCCGATGAGAGTAATATATCTGTTGCAGACACGCCAACTTCGGACTACCGCATGAGGCTGAGATTAACGTCTCGTCGCTACCATGAGGCACTTAAGTGCGGCACCATATCCCCACAAGATGAGGGTATAATTCTGCATGGCATTATGGAGAGGGCTCGCACTGTCGAAGATATACACACAGCTATCAAGGCGCTTGTCATTGACGGTTTGGTCACAACTGAGAGTGCGCAAGAGCTGACAAAGCAGGTCGAGAGGGTGCTAAGCAACCCTACTGCCTCAAGTTGGTTTACTGCTGATTGGCAACAGATACACATCGAGAATGGAATTATTGCACCGGGCATAGGTACACGACGACCTGACCGTGTGATGATTAGTGGCGACAAAGCCATTGTGGTTGATTATAAATTTGGAGAGAAACACAACTCCTATCGCAAACAGATAGCCCTCTACTGCTCACTGCTTGAGCAGATGGGTTACAAGGATATCAAGGGATATCTGTGGTATGTTCGCGAAGGAGAGATTGAGGAGGTGATATGAAGAGTAATCTATTAAAAATCATACCGAGCGCGTTCCGCACAAGGGGTATTATGGTCACTGTTACCATTCTACTCAGGACACTGCTCAACTTTATGGGTCTTGCCGCCCTGCTACCGGTGTTGTACCTTATTCTTGACAGCGAGAATATCGACACAAACCCTTACTTGTCGGCACTTTACAACTACTTAGGATTTACATCCAACACGACTTTTGTTGTCACTATTGCACTGAGTGTTGTAGCATTTATCGCCATTAAGTGTCTGATAAATCTACTTCTCTACCGCTTCGAGCGCGACTATATCTACTCCCTATACAGATATCTGTCACGCAACCTATACATCGACTACTTCAACCGCGGACTATCTTTTATCAAGGGGTCGAATTCAGCAGTACTCTCTCGTAATGTCAATGTAGTCTGCTACACATTCGTTGCCGGTGTACTGCGTCCGTTGGCTGTAGTGTTTAGCGAGGTGATGCTCTTTGTGCTGATTTTTATCTCTATTGCGATATATAGCCCTATGGCAGCACTACTGGTCATTGCCATATTTATTCCAGCCGTTGTGCTATACGTCACACTTGTCAAGCAGCGTCTAAACCGCTATGGTACAATCGAGAACGAGGCTCAGCGCGTCAAGTTCCGTGACACCGTTGAGACCTATCGTGGTTATGCCGACATAGAGATTAACAACGCCTTTACGGGCATGCTCTCAGCCTTTGATACAAATACAGAGACAATGGTTCGTGTCGGGGCTAAAAATGCGACAATATCTACCCTGCCGCAGATATTTACCGAGATAGCTTTGGCTGCCGGCATGGCTCTACTTGTCAGCCTCAGTGTCGGGCTTGAGAGTGGAGAGATGAAGATTCTCTTTGGCATCTTTGCCGTGGCTGCGCTGCGACTCCTGCCATCTATTCGTGCTATAATGAGCGCATGGACATCACTTCGATATAACCGCTATGCAATAGATATCATCCGCGACGCAGATATTGACAACCCAGCAGTCGTGGAGGATAGCTCTCCAGAGAGGCTACACTTTGAGGATAAGATTGAGGTGAATGACCTCCATTTCCGCTTTGAGGATAGCCAGAGTGACACTTTGTCGAATATCAACTTTACGATTAATAAAGGTGAGAAGATTGGCATCAATGGTCGTTCTGGCGCGGGTAAGACTACCCTATTCAATCTGCTTTTAGGACTATACATCCCTACTGCAGGCACAATCACTATAGATGGCAAGATACTCTCTGCCGAAAATAGGCGCAAGTGGCAAAATGCTATCGGATATGTCTCTCAGAGTGTATTTTTGACCGACAGCACCCTGCTCTCTAATATCGCCCTTGGCTGCAAGGAGGAGCAGATAGATATGGATAGGATAAACATGGCTATAGAGGCTGCCTCTTTGGGTGAACTTGTTGCATCTCTGCCAAACGGAATCAATACCCGCATTGGCGAGTGTGGAGCGCTACTCTCAGGTGGTCAGCGACAGAGAATCGGCATTGCCCGCGCACTATACAAGGGTGCTGAGGTGCTATTCTTTGACGAAGCGACATCATCGCTTGACAGCCAAACAGAACAGAATATCAATGAGGCGATTGTCGCACTGGCAAAGGCAAACAGTTCACTGACAATAGTGGTAATTGCCCACAGAGACAGCTCGCTCTCATATTGCGACAGAGTTATAACACTAAAATAACAACATATGGAATACGTTGTAGCACAATACAGAATACGAACAAATGGAAACTTCTCCAACCTTGTTGCTTGTGGCATTCGAGGATTTGCGCCATTTGTTGTCGAAGATGAGCCTCAGAGCAGTGTAGTACTTGATCTATATACAGAGTGTAAAATTGACAAATGCAGTTTTGGAGAGCTGACAGAGCTTAGCTCTTTCGGTTTTGAGGAGGAGTTGGCTCAGTGCACACTCTACCGTCACGCAAAGGGCTACCTTTTTGAGATGGTCAAGGGCGATGAGGTGCATCTATTTGCCAAAGAGGACGGCTCTGCACGCGTAGAGGCCAACTACGGACTCTTCCCTACCGTTGATATCTCGCTGCTTAGATTCGGTATGTGGCTGGTATTTGGTCTATGCACCGTACCCCTTGGAGCCATTGCAATACACTCCTCAGTACTTGTCAAGGATGACCATGCTGTGCTCTGCTTAGGCGAGTCTGGAACAGGCAAGAGTACTCACACACGCCTCTGGAGAGAGCATATTGACGGCACAACACTTCTTAATGACGACAGCCCGATAATCCGCATGGTTAATGGCGTTCCAACAGCCTTTGGTTCTCCATGGAGCGGCAAGACACCTTGCTATCGTAACCTGAGCTACCCAATCAAGGGCTTCTTGCGACTCTCGCAAGCACCACACAATAAAATTAGCAGGCTATCTATCCTTGAGGCCATCGGTGCGCTGCTACCATCGTGTCCACCTGCCTTTGCATATGATGATGCTCTGCAGGATGATATCTGCAACACCCTATCTAATATGATTGGCACAGCATCGGTATTCCACCTTGAGTGTCTGCCTGATGCGGCTGCCGCACAGTTGTCATACAACACAATTTTCGCGCGATAATGAGGACAAAAAGTGGAGATAATGTAGCTATATTCTCTGTTGTTAGAGATATACTGCTCGACCGCCAGAGCGTTACTGTGACTGTTAAAGGTCATAGTATGTTGCCATTTTTCAGAAGTGGCTCAACTGTGACTGTCCGCCCAATAGAGGCGGAGGATTTTAAGAAGTACGCTGTTGTCTTTGCTGATGCCGGAGATCACTTCGTAATACATAGAATCATCTCCGTGAATGACAATAGTGTCACACTCCTTGGTGATGGCAACACCGTAGGCACAGAGACTATGACAAAGGATAAGGTCTATGGAATTATCGACTGCTCCCCTACACACATATTCTTCGCAAAAATCTGGTTCCGCCTACGCCCAATCCGCCGATACCCCCTCGCGCTACTGCGTAGAATAATGTAGTGGATTATGCTTTTGGCCGTTGGCTATTGGCTCGGCTACGCCGACCCTTCCTCCTCGCAGTTCGGCATAGTCTGCAAGCAGCCTCTGCCCTCACTAGCAGCGTCGGTTGGCTTTTAAGTGGTATTATATTTAGTCCGCCACGGGCGGACTAGCTAAAGGCTAAAAGCCAAAAGCTTTACCGTTTTGCACTCCGATAAATCCGTGCACTGTTTTATCGTCAGAACGCGGTAGATACAACGCTCGGCACATAAAACAACGAAGGGCTGTACACAACGTACTGCCCTTTGTTGGTTTATGGGTTAGCGGAAGTAGGTATCCGCGTTATCACGATAAAACCCAATTTGTCGTCAAAAGGCTGTAGTGGGTGTGCATCGCGTAAAAAGCCCTGCGATGGATAGTACAAGTAGTACAGCCATTGCAGGGCTTTTAGAGATGTGCAGCTAATGC
>JAZORI010000021.1:0-41159 GCA_045656505.1 Alistipes sp.
CTTCGCAAGCCTTGAAATCCCGCTTATTATACGCGTTCCATTGATATGCATAATAAGGTGATTTCGTCGTTACGCTTGTCCTCAAAATCTTCACATACGCTTAGTATGCTGCGGTTTTTCGGACTTCGCAAGCCTTGAAATCCCGCTTATTATACGCGTTCCATTGATATGCATAATAAGGTGATTTCGGCGTTACGCTCACCCGAGAAACCTTACTTATTACACAATAGAGAGGGTGTCAAACAAGTCATTGGCACCCTCTTTTGTGCTTATTGAGGTAAAAAATGTGATAAATGAGCTCTGGGTGTTTTCACTATTGAAAAAAATACTTATATTTGCATCTTAAACCATTGATTAAGATAATGTTCGATAATAGAATAAAGATAGGAGTAACTCAGGGTGATACCAATGGTGTTGGCTGGGAGGTGATATTAAAGACCTTTGTCAACCCGATGGTGACAGAGCTTTGTACGCCGGTGATTTATGGAAATCGCAAGGCGGCGGAGTTCTATATGTCCCGTATTGAGGTGGAGGATGTAGAGCCGTTGCGCTTTTTCTTCTGCTCTTCGGCAAATGAGGCCCGTTATGGAGCTGTAAACTTTGTTGAGGTTGGCGACAAGGAGTTGCGTATAGAGCCTGGTAAGGCTACTGCAGAAGCTGCAAAGGCGGCGATGGCATCACTGGAGGCTGCGGCTGCAGATTTAGAGTCGGGTGCTTTGGCAGCGGTTGTTACTGCGCCGATAAATAAGCAGAGTATGAACGAGGCCGGTTTCGGTTTTACCGGTCATACCGAATTTTTTGAGAGCAAGGCAGAGGGTCAGGCGACAATGATTATGTGTTCAGAGACTCTGCGTGTTGCGCTTGCGACAATTCATATTCCGGTAGATAAGGTCGCTTCATCGCTCGACAAGGAGGCTCTGGTTAAGCAGATAAAAGCCCTTAGAGATACACTGAAGAGTGATTTTGGTATTGTTGAGCCTCGCATTGCTGTGCTTGCGCTCAATCCTCATGCAGGGGATGGTGGTCTGCTCGGAACAGAGGAGAGCGAGATTATCCGTCCTGCTGTTGGTGAGGCATACGAGGCGGGAGTTCTTGCCTTTGGTCCATTGGCTGCCGATGGCCTGTTTGCGAGTGGTGGATTTGCCAAGTACGATGCAGTGCTTGCGATGTATCATGACCAGGGACTCACTCCATTTAAGACACTCTCTCCGGATGGTGTTAACTTTACCGCTGGTCTGACAGTTGTTCGCACCTCGCCAGATCACGGTGTTGCGTATGATATTGCAGGTAAGGGTGTGGCTGACGAACAGTCTATGCGAAATGCCCTCTATGCTGCAATAGATATTGTCCGTCGTCGCGAATCTTTTGCCCGCTGGAGTCGTAATCCGCTGGAGCGATTTGAGCGAGATCGAGGCAGAGATATGTCGATGAAGGATATTAAAGAGGAGAACACAACTGAGCAGTAATCCGTCTCGTTATTGTGGAGCTGCGAAGGTGTTAATATAAACAATTAAATAAAAAAAGAGAGACAAACTATGGTTAAAGTAACCTTTCCCGATGGCTCAGTAAGAGAGTATGCTGCGGGAACAACTGCTTATCAGGTTGCCGAGAGTATCAGCCCTCGTTTAGCTGCGGACTGCTTGGCTGCTTCGGTAAATGATGTGACAGTAGATCTGTCGCGTGCAATTGAGAGCGATTGCTCAATTAAATTCTTCAAGTGGGAGGATGCAGAGGGTAAGCACGCCTTCTGGCACACCTCATCTCACCTCTTGGCAGAGGCTTTGGAGGCACTCTATCCGGGTATTAAGTTCGGTATCGGTCCTGCAATTGAGCAGGGTTTCTACTACGATGTAGATTGCCCGGTATCTATTCTTGAGTCTGATCTTCCAAAGATTGAGGCTAAGATGGCCGAGCTGGCTCGTAACAAGGAGGTTCTTGTTCGTACAGAGGTAGCTAAGGCTGAGGCACTCAAGACCTTTACAGAGAAGGGTGATCAGTACAAGGTAGAGCTCATTTCTGCACTTGAGGATGGTACTATTTCGTTCTATACTAACGGCGCGTTTACAGATTTGTGCCGTGGCCCACATATCCCACATACAGGATTTATCAAGGCTATCAAGCTCACAGCTGTTGCTGGTGCTTATTGGCGTGGTGATGAGAAGAACAAGATGCTCACCCGTATCTACGGTATCTCATTCCCTAAGAAGGCAATGCTCGATGAGTATCTGCAGATGCTTGAGGAGGCTAAGAAGCGTGACCACCGTAAGCTCGGTAAGGAGCTTGAGCTCTTCACCTTCTCACAGCGTGTAGGTCAGGGTCTGCCTCTTTGGTTGCCAAAGGGTGCTGAGTTGCGTGACCGTCTGGAGCGTTTCTTGCGTAAGATTCAGAAGGAGCACGGTTATCAGCAGGTAATCACTCCACATATCGGTAATAAGGATCTCTATGTTACCTCTGGCCACTATGCAAAGTATGGTAAGGACTCTTTCCAGCCTATCCACACTCCATTTGAGGGGGAGGAGTACCTGCTTAAGCCGATGAACTGCCCTCACCACTGTGAGATTTACCGTAGCAAGCCTCGTTCTTACAAGGATCTGCCAGTTCGTCTTGCAGAGTTCGGTACTGTATATCGTTACGAGCAGAGCGGTGAGCTCCACGGACTTACCCGTGTACGTTCATTTACTCAGGATGATGCCCACCTCTTTGTGCGTCCGGATCAGCTCTTGGAGGAGTTTGAGAAGGTTATCGACATCGTGCTCTACATCTTCCGTACCCTTAAGTTTGACAAATATACAGCACAGATTTCACTCCGTGATCCTGAGAATACATCTAAGTATATCGGCTCTGACGAGAACTGGGAGAAGGCTGAGAACGCTATTATTCAGGCTTGTCAGGAGAAGGGCCTTAATACCGTTGTTGAGACCGGTGAGGCTGCATTCTATGGCCCTAAACTCGACTTTATGGTTAAGGATGCCCTCGGTAGAAGCTGGCAGCTCGGTACTATCCAGGTGGATTACAACCTGCCTGAGCGTTTCGACCTCACATATAAGGGCGCAGATGATAAGCTCCACCGCCCAATCATGATTCACCGTGCGCCATTCGGCTCTATGGAGCGTTTCGTGGCTGTGCTTCTTGAGCACACTGCAGGTAAGTTCCCTCTCTGGCTCTCTCCAGACCAGTGCGTGGTTCTTCCTATCTCTGAGAAGTTCAACGCTTACGCTGAGGAGGTTGTTGCATACCTTAACGCAAATGACGTTCGTGCACAGATTGATGATCGTAACGAGAAGATCGGTCGTAAGATTCGTGATAACGAGCTCAAACGTATCCCTTACCTGCTTATCGTAGGTGAGAAGGAGGCTGAGCAGCGTGCTGTATCTGTTCGTGCACAGGGTGATGGCGATAAGGGTACAATGTCACTTGAGCAGTATTGTGAGTATATGCACAATCTTGTAAAGGCTGAGATTGAGGCGAACAAAATGCACTAAAATTTCGTAGTATAAGAGGGTTGCTCCTTGCAACCCTCACTACATACATATTTTTATTTATTAACATTTAGCAACTTTAATGGCTGGTTTCAAACCATTTACTCCCCGCCCGCAGAATAATGCACAGGGGAATCAAAATCGCGGTCGTCGTCCTGTAAAGGAGAACCCAAACCGCATCAATAATGAGATTACGGCTCCTACCGTTCGTGTTGTAGGCGACAATGTTGAGCCAAACCTTGTTCTTCCTATCGCAAAGGCTATCGCACTTGCAGATGAGATGGAGCTTGACTTGGTCGAGATTTCTCCAAATGCCGAGCCTCCGGTATGTCGTATTGTTGACTATCAGAAGTTCCTCTATCAGCAGAAGAAAAAGCAGAAGGAGATTAAGGCAAAGCAGACTAAGGTGGTAATCAAGGAGATTCGTTTTGGTCCGCAGACAGATGATCACGATTTTAACTTCAAACTTCGCCACGCTGAGAACTTCATTAAGGAGGGCGCTAAGGTTAAGGCCTATGTCTTCTTCCGCGGTCGTAGTATCGTCTTTAAGGAGCAGGGTGAGATTCTTCTCCTCCGCTTTGCAACAGCCCTTGAGGAGGTGGCAAAGGTAGAGGTTATGCCTACTTTGGAGGGTAAGAAGATGAATATGATTCTTGCACCTAAGCCTAAGAAAAACTAATTTTTGTTGTGAAAATACAGCATTAGCTGCACATCCCTAAAAGCCCTGCAATGGCTGTACGTCTAAGTACTATCCATCGCAGGGCTTTTTACGTGATGCACGCAGTTAAAAGCTATTGGCTTGTCCGCCTATGGCGGACTAAATAAATTCCTCTTAAAAGCTAATAGGTGAATGAAGGAGTATGGATATTGGAATGCAAAACAATCGGTTGTTCTCGATAATAAGAGTTATCCGAAAGGATAGTAAAATGAAAATAGCACTCACTCAAGCTTACTTGAAAGTGAAGTGCTATTCTTATTTTACTATTGTCGCAGACAATCTTATTCTCGCTACAGATACAAGCGAAACGAAGTTTCGCCTGAAAGTTTTTGGTGCCGCTTTTTTCAAAAAGGGGCAGTACTCGTCGGTACTCGTCAGTGCTCGCTGCAGCTGCCTACTCGACGTGCTCAATCTCTGCTGCGATACGCTCGAAGACCTCCTCGATAGTTCCGAGGCTTGGTACGGCTACATACTTACCCTGTTCGCGGTAGTAGTCGGCAACAACGGCGGTCTGCTGGTTATAGATCTCGATGCGGTTGCGGATAACGTCCTCTGAGGCATCATCAGCGCGACCTGAGTCCTTGCCACGGAGCAGGATACGCTTTACGAGCTCCTCCTCTGGCACATCCATGTAGATCATAACATCTACATCGTCGCCCATCTTCTTGAGCATATTGTCGAACGCCTCTGCCTGGGCTGTTGTGCGAGGGAAACCGTCGAAAATTGTACCCTTGATACCCTTGTTCTCTTCAAGATAGTTCTCAACCATCTCGATAACTACGCTATCAGGAGCCAGCTCGCCACGACCGATATACTCCTGCATCTGCTTGCCGAGCTCTGTCTGCGACTTGATATGAGAGCGGATAATCTCTCCGGTAGATATGTGAGAAAGACCAAATTTCTTCTCCAAAAGCTCTGATTGTGTACCCTTACCACAACCTGGAGCACCAAACAATACTACATTAAGCATAATAACCTAAATAGGAATAAATATATGCCACAAAGTTAATCAAAAATTTTAATATATCACTCAAAAGAGATAAAAAATAAGTGCAGACTACAAAAAATATAATCTGCACCTATTGGCTATCTTGCTGTTTTATACTACTTTGAGGTATATGGCTTAATTACGCCGCGCTGTGATGAGCGGATAAACTCAATCAGGTAGTCACGCTCTGGAGACTGTGGAACCTGAGCCTCGGCCTCGTTGCAGGCGTTGAGGTAGTTCATGTCGCTCTGGAACAGGATGCGGCAGGTCTTTGTAAGGTTCTCGAGCTGCTCGTCAGTAAAGCCACGACGCTGCAGACCGATACGGTTAAGACCCGCATAGCTTGAGGTGTCGCTACGAACGGTGATGTATGGTGGAACATCCTTAGAGAGCATACAACCGCCCTGGAGCATTACGTGGTCGCCAATCTTTGTCCACTGGTGGATTGCGCAGTGGCCACCGATTACTACCCAGTCACCAACCTCTACCTCACCGGCAAAAGAGCAACGGTTTGCAACAACGCAGTGGCTACCGATAACGTCGTCGTGTGCAACGTGTACATATGCCATCAGTAGGTTGCCATTGCCGATAACGGTCTTGCCACGAGATGCAGTACCACGGCTGATGGTTACACACTCGCGAATATCGTTATCATCGCCAATCTCGGCAGTGGTCTTCTCGCCACGGAACTTCAAATCCTGAGGAAGGCAAGCGATTGATGCTGCGGTGTGAATCTTACAGCGCTTACCAATTCGTGCGCCATCGTGGATAACTGCGCCTGGACCAATCCAGCAGTCATCACCAATAACAACATCGCCCGCAATGTATGCAAAAGGCTCTACGGTTACATTATTTCCAATCTGTGCATCCGGATGCACATAAGCAAGTGGACTAATCATAAGGTATGTTCTATAAATTAGTTAATTAATAATCTCTGTTTTTGGGTAAATTCTATTTCGACCTAATTTATAGAACCTACCTTTTTTAGTGTCTTTTATTTATTCTTAACAATCTGAGCCATCAACTCCGCCTCGCAGACAAGTGTGCCACCGACAAATGCCTTGCAAACAAGCGACACGATACCTCGGCGCATTGGTGCTGCAAGCTCACACTCTATCTGCAGAGTGTCGCCCGGTGTAACCTTGTGCTTGAAGCGAACATTGTCTATTCTGAGGAAGTAGGTTGAGAAGTTGCCGTCTATCTCGCCCTCCTCTGCCTGACTGAGTGCCAAAAGACCTCCGCACTGCGCCATAGCCTCAACAATCAGCACGCCTGGCATTATCGGCTCGCCTGGGAAGTGGCCCTGGAAGAATGGTTCGTTGGTTGTGATGTTCTTGATACAGCCGATAGATGTGCTATCAAGGTGGAATACTCGATCAACGAGCAGGAATGGATAGCGGTGTGGCAACATCTGCTGTATGTCGTTGATATCATATACCGGAGCTGTGCGCGGATTGTACTTGAAACGAGGTTTAACACCCTCGCGGCGAATTGTTGTACGAATCTGCTTCATGAACTCAGTATTTGCATAGTGACCTGGACGGGTTGCCCATACACGACCCTTGATTCTCATGCCTAAGAGTGCAAAGTCACCAAGCAGGTCGAGGAGCTTGTGACGAGCCAGCTCGTTGTTGGCTCTCAGCTCAAGGTTGTTCAGATAACCGCCCGTTACGCGGATATCCTGCTTGCCGAAGATACCCTTCAGGTGCTCCAACTGCTCGTCAGATACCGGATTCTCAACTACTACAATGGCGTTGTCAAGGTCGCCACCCTTGATAAGATTCATCTTGAACAGAGGCTCAAGCTCGTGCAAGAAGACGAATGTGCGGCAAGGGGCAATCTTTGATGCGTAGTCATCCTCAGGAACGAGGACTGCATACTGATTTCCAACAACCTTAGAGTTAAAGTCGATGTGAACAGATACAGAGAACTCTTCATCCGGATAGAGTACGATAGCCACACCCTTCTCAGGAATGGTATATACCTGCTTCTCGCGCACCTCATAGTAGCGACGATCTGCAGCCTGCTCGACAAGACCTACGCGAGAAATACCCTCTGCATAAGCCTTGGCAGAGCCATCCATAATAGGGGTCTCGGTGTTATCAATATCAATCAGAGCATTGTCGCAGCCCATAGTCCACAATGCAGACATGATGTGCTCGATGGTGCTGATTCTTACACCGTTAATCTCGATAGTTGTTCCACGAGATGTATCTGTAACGTACTCACATAGTGCAGGTATAGTAGGCTGACCCTCAAGGTCAACGCGACGAAAAACAATGCCATGATCCTCCGGAGCGGGATTTACGGTCATAGTAACCTTCACTCCGGTATGCAAACCCTTGCCCGAAAAGGTCAATGGTGCGGCAAGTGTCTGCTGTTTTGTATTAGATGTAGTTGTCATAGTAAAATAATTTGGGTACAAATATAGTAAATTTTCGGAATAAATGTTACATTTGTGGTGACAAAACCACATTGAGTAGAATGGATATAGCACCTCAAGATAAAAAAGCGCCAAAAACAACATCGGATAGAGTCGCTAAACCCCCGCAGCGTCCTCGCCGAAAACCGTTGCGATTGCCATTTGATAATCGTAGCGAGGATATTGGCAGTTGGGCGTATGACCATCGCGTCGGGTTGTTTATCACTATAATTGTATATCTGCTTATCGGTATAGGTTTCTTTGCATCCAAGATTGTCATTGGTCGAAAGGTCTCTCAGCAGGGTATGTTTATTGATCTGCAGACCGTTGAGATGCTTGAAAAGGAGCGAGATCGCCTTGCTGAGGAGGTGCGTCGTGCAAATCAAAATATTGACTGGAGTAAGATTCGCAATACCTCCTCTAATGAGAATGCTCTGAACGAAAATCTTGCCGATGATCGTGGTACTAAGACAGCAGAGCTAAACTCTGATGCTGAGGCGGTTGAGGCGCGTATGCGTGCAAATCGTGAGGCGTATGAGAGGGGACTGAAGGATGCAAAGCGTGCTGGTGAGCGAAGCAAAGATGGTCAGAAGAGTAACGATAACAACAAGGGCGATAAGAAGGCCAAGGGTAGTGTTACCGTCTCATTCTCCTTCAAGAATCCAGTTAGATATTCGCGCTACCTCGTAAAACCTGCCTATCGCTGTGAGGGCGGAGGAGAGGTGGTCGTAAATGCTGTGATTGACCGAGCAGGAAGGGTTATCTCCGCCGTTGTGGTGAGTGGTGGTGACGAGTGTATGCGCCAAACCGCCATCGCTGCAGCTAAGGGCTCGACCTTTGACCATAATGTCGATGCACCGAATAAGCAGGAGGGAACTATTACCTATATATTTATCCCACAGTAATTTTGTGGTGATAATGTGGTACCTACTTCCGCTAGCAAGATATGCCCACAATGGGCAGTACGATCAGTACAGCCCATCGTGTTCAATTTTGCCGAGCGTTGTATCTACCACATTCTGACCACAAAATGGTGCGAGGAGGGATTGGAGATGAGTATGGTATCTACTTCCGCTAGCAAAATAAGAATCTGTCTAACAAGGCTCTTTTGGCATCTGCCTTGTTCGTAAATGCTCATTTACGTTTTAGTAAACTCCGCTTTTACGAACTGCGAGCAGCTTCAAAATAGTTCTTGTTATACAAATTCTTGCAAAAAGAGGGTGATTTATTACCTGAATTAACCAACATCCGCTCTGCGGATACCACTGAAAGGCTAATAGCTAAAGGCTAAAAGCCAAAGGCACACACAAACCGCAATAACTAAACTAAAAATTGATAAATGGAACAAAATCTTTCACTGTTAAAAGATGTCGTGATTCGCTTTTCGGGCGATTCTGGCGACGGTATGCAGCTTACTGGAACGCTCTTCTCGGAGACCTCTGCGCTTGCCGGTAATGCTATCTCAACATTCCCTGACTATCCTGCCGAGATTCGTGCTCCTCAGGGTACTGTAGCGGGAGTTTCTGGTTTTCAGGTGCACTTCGGTTCGGCCGGTGTTAATAATCCGGGTGATAAGTGCGATGTGTTGGTGGCGATGAATCCCGCTGCGCTGAAGGCAAATGCTCGCTTTTTGAAACCGGATGCAACGATTATTGTAGATGGTGACTCTATCACTGCCGATAACTTGACAAAAGCGACTTTTTCGACAGATGATCCAATTGCGGAGCTTGGTTTGGAGGGTAGAAATGTGATTATTGCACGCATCACCACAATGACCAAAGAGGCGTTGGCTGACACTGAACTCGACAATAAGGCGAAGGTTAAGTGTAAGAATATGTTTGCGCTCGGTATCTGCCTCTACATTACTGACAGAAATACCGCACATGCGCATGACTACATAAACTCTAAGTTTGGAAAGAAGAATCCTGCTGTAGCAGAGGCGAATAACCTCGTAATTGAGGCTGGTTACAACTATGCAGCCAACAATCACCTCTCGCACAATGCCTATGCCGTAGAGCCTGCCGGTCTGCCAAAGGGTAAGTATCGTACAATTAACGGTAATGTGGCTACGGCTTGGGGTTTTATTGCTGCTGCTGAGAAGAGTGGTCGTCCGCTCTTCTGCGGTTCATATCCTATCACTCCGGCAACGGTGATTTTGGAGGAGCTTGCAAAGCATAAGTCACTCGGTGTCAAGACTGTACAGGCTGAGGATGAGATTGCCGGTATCTGTACAGCTGTAGGTGCTGCCTATGCCGGTAACTTCGCAGTTACAACCACTTCAGGTCCTGGCTTGTCACTCAAGAGTGAGGCGTTGGGTCTGGCTGTGATGGCAGAGTTGCCACTTGTCGTTGTGGATGTACAGCGTGGAGGCCCGTCAACAGGTCTGCCAACAAAGACAGAGCAGAGCGATCTGTTGCAGGCACTCTACGGTAGAAATGGTGAGTGTCCGGTGCCGGTTATCGCGGCATCATCGCCAAGCGACTGCTTTAACTATGCTTTTGAGGCATCGAAGATAGCTATGGAGCATATGACTCCGGTTGTTCTGCTTACAGATGGTTTTATTGCCAACTCATCTGAGGCGTGGCTTATCCCACAAATGGCTGATATGCCGACAATTACTCCGCCGGTAGCAGTCGCTACTGAGGGCGATTTTATGCCATATAAGCGCGATGAGCGTCATGTTCGCAGTTGGGCTTTCCCAGGCACTGCAGGCCTTGAGCATCGTATTGGTGGCCTTGAGAAGCATGCGGCAACAGGAAATATCTCTTATGATCCGGCAAACCACCAGCTGATGGTTAAGACTCGCGCGGCAAAGGTTGCTGCTGTAGTTGAGGATCTGCCACTGCAGAGTGTAGATGGTGCTGCATCGGGCGATCTGCTCGTTGTTGGTTGGGGTGGTACTCGCGGTCACCTCTGTTCGGCTGTAGCGCAGTTGCAGGAGCAGGGTAAGAGCATCAGCCACTGCCACCTGAACTACATCAATCCGCTGCCGAAGAATCTTGCCGATATCTTTGCGTCATTTAAGCGTATTGTTGTGTGCGAACTTAATGAGGGACAGGCTGCATCTTATCTGCAGGGTATATTCCCACAGTTTAACTTTGAGCGATACAATAAGGTTGAGGGTCAGCCATTTAATGTTGCAGAGCTCGTAAATGTATTTAATGAAAAACTCAACTAAGAAACCGATTCAAACTATGGCTCAATATAAATATACACCAGATAATTTTAAGTCTGATCAGCAGGTGAAGTGGTGTGCCGGTTGTGGTGACCACGCCGTGCTCAACGCAGTACAACGAGCATTGCCAGAGGTGGCAGATGCGCTCGATAAACCACATGAGAAGTTTGTCTTCGTCTCAGGTATCGGTTGCTCGTCTCGCTTTATCTACTATATGCGCACCTTTGGTTTCCATACCATCCACGGTCGCGCTGCAGCGGTAGCGACAGGTATCAAGGTTGCAAATCCTGACCTCTCTGTATGGGTATGTACAGGTGATGGCGATAGCCTTGCTATCGGTGGTAACCACTTTATCCACGCACTGCGCCGCAATGTCGATCTGAATATCATCCTCTTCAATAATGAGATTTACGGCCTTACAAAGGGTCAGTACTCTCCTACTACAAAGCTTGGAACAGTTACCAAAACATCGCCTTATGGTACCGTAGAGCATCCATTTAACCCTGGAGAGCTCGCTATTGGTGCTAAGGGTACATTCTTTGCGCGCACTGTAGATGCCGAGGTTATGCTGACAAAGGAGTTGCTTCTTGCAGCGGCTAAGCATCGCGGTACATCTGTTGTTGAGGCGCTTGTTAACTGTATGATTTTCAATAATAAGACCCATGCCTCATTTGCTGCTGATAAGGCTACTCGTGCTGAGAATACTATCACCTTGCGTCATGGCGAGAAGATGCTCTTTGGCAAGGATAATAACAAAGGTCTTGTACTCGATGGTCTGAAGTTGAAGGTCGTAACCATTGGCGAGGATGGCTATACCCTTGATGATGTGCTCACCCATGATGCACATGCAGAGGATACCACCCTCCACTGTATGCTCGCTGCTATGAAGTTCCCTGAGTATCCAGTTGCTCTCGGTATTATCCGCGATGTTGATGAGCCTTGTGTCTATGATAACGAGGTTGCCCAGCAGGTGGCAAATGTTAAGGCTGCGTCAAAGATTCAGTGTGTGGATGACCTTCTAAACTCTGGCGAAACTTTCACTTTGTAGTGAACAGCACGCATCTGCGGCACATCCCTTAAAAATTAGTGGCGGCTGTACGTTTTAGTACTATCCGCCACTAATTTTTTGCACGATGCACCACAGCTATGCACTTTTGACTACAAAGTAGGGAAAACTTAAGTAGGAAAGGCCAATGGCCAATAGCAAAAAAGCGTCAATTGACGCTTTTTTTATATCATCTCCTCGTAGCGGGCAATAGGCGCCGCATCAAGTGTAGATAACTCTCCGCGGAGATATTTGTAGTATCCTGCTACGGCAATCATCGCGGCATTGTCTGTCGTAAACTTAAGCTCTGGCAGGAATGTCCTCCAGTGTCGCTTAGTTCCCTCTGCCTCGATTCTTGCACGGAGTGCTGAGTTTGCCGATACACCACCACCGAGGGCGATATCTTTGATTCCGTACTGCTTAGAGGCCTTTATAAGTTTATCTACAAGTATATCTACGACTGTGTGGAGCAGGGATGCGCAGAGGTCTGCCTTGTTCTGCTCGATAAAGTCAGGGTTTTCAGCCATCGCATCACGCAGAGTGTAGAGAAATGAGGTTTTAAGGCCTGAGAATGAGTAGTTTAGCTCATCTACGCGCGGCTTTGCAAACTTGAAAGCACTCTTGTCTCCCTCCTTAGCAAGGCGGTCGATAATCGGGCCACCGGGGTATGGAAGTCCCATCACCTTGGCGCACTTGTCGAGGGCCTCGCCTGCGGCATCGTCGATTGTTGTGCCGACAATCTCCATTTTGTCCGGAGCATCGACCTTGACAATCTGGGTGTGTCCTCCGCTGACGAGCAGACAGAGGAACGGGTATGCCGGGTGTGGTAACTCTCTGTCCGGAAGGTCAACAAAGTGCGAGAGGATGTGTCCGTGCAGGTGGTTAACCTCTACCATCGGGATATTGTTGGCAATAGAGAGACCCTTTGCAAAGGATGTTCCCACCATCAGGGAGCCGAGCAGACCCGGGCCACGAGTAAAGGCGATAGCATCTACTTTGTCGATAGTAATTCCCGCCTCTTTGAGCGCTGTATCTACCACAGGTACAATGTTTTGCTGGTGCGCACGAGAGGCGAGCTCAGGGATTACGCCGCCATACTTCTCATGTACAGCCTGAGAGGCGATTACGCTTGAGAGTAGAACTGTGTCTTTCAATACTGCAGCCGACGTATCGTCGCAGGAAGACTCAATGCCGAGGATGATGATATTATTGTCCATAAAAATTCGTAAATTCGAAAAAATAGTACTATCTTTGTAAGTTATAAAATATAACTTAACTGATAATCGTGCGCAAAGTTACAAAAATATTTACAAAGATAGTATCATCAGTAATCTTATTGTTGATACTCATCCCTGTTTTTGCAACTTTGGTGCTCTCTATACCGAACGTGCAGAATGGTGCGGTTAAGTATGCTACCGACTTTGCGACAGAGAAGATTGGTGTGAAGGTGAGCATGGAGCATATCACAATCGGAATGCTCAACCATATCAAGGTTCGTGGGTTCTATGTCGAGGATATGGACTGCGATACGCTGCTCTACGCATCGTCTGTAGTGGCGCGAATTGGCCCATTGGCAAGTATGAAGGATGCCTTGACGCTCGCCTCGGCAAAGGCGGATGATGTTGTCTTCTATCTGCGAGAGACTGAGCGAGGTGAGATAAATATCAAGGAGATTGTCGAAACATTTGTTAAGAAAGATAAGGAGAAGAAGAGTAAGTTTGCCCTCAAAATCAATAGTATAGATGCTCAGAACGTAGCTTTCCGTTTGCAGCGTCAGAACAAGCGCGATGCACAAAACGGGGTGAACTATGACGATATGTATCTCCAGAATATCAAGGCTCATCTGGATGACTTCTACGTGCGTAGTGGTGGCGCTGTTGGTGGAGATATAAAGAGTCTGACCTTTGTTGAGCAGAGTGGTTTTGTCTTGGATAACCTCTCCGGAAGTTTCGCTATAGATAATGGAAAGATTGCGCTTATTGACATGGATTTGGAGGCCGTAGGCTCGCAAGTCTCTGTTCCATCGGTGATTATATCGGGTGCAAGTTGGGATAGCTATCGCGACTTTATCAAGCAGGTGCATCTGAATGTCAGCGTGCAGAACTCCTATGTTACAAGCGACATGGTTGGCTACTTTGCCCCTGCGATATGGGGTTGGGATACAGAGGTGAGTGATGTTGCCGCCTCGATGAGTGGTACCGTGGCTAACTTTAAGGCGCGCGTTGATAACCTCCGCCTCGCAGATGGTGGTGCTATTAAGGCGAGTGCAACGATTAGGGGTCTTGCTGATGTAGATCGTACAAAGTTCAATGTTGCGGTCTCAAATGTGGATGTTACAACGGATGAGTTTGTCCGCCTGTTATCTAATATCGCGCACTTGGATATACCGATAAACGTCAAGAGATATGTGGAGCGCACAAATCGCCTGAAGATGCACGGCTCATTCAAGGGTTATATCTCTTCGTTTGATGCTACTGCCGATATAGATGTGGGTAGCGGTGGTGTGTTGAAGGCTCAGTGCGGTCTGCATCCTGAGAATGGTGTGCGTGGCATTACGGCTACAGTTACTGCCGACTCTCTCAACATAAATAAGTTGCTGGCAAAGCCGGAGTGCATGATGGCGGACTTTAATGTCAAGGCGTCGGCTCTGTTTGGCGAGACAGTTGAGGCTCAGGTTAGTGGAGCGGTTGATAATCTGCTGTTTAATGGTTATAACTATAACGATATCTCGTTTGACGGTAGCTATGGCGCAACGGGTGGTGTCGTAAATCTCGGTAGTCGCGATAAGAACCTCAAGACTAGTATTCGTGCCGCTGTAAGTACAGAAAAGGGGAGTGTACCTTGCTATAGCGCCGTAGCTCATGTTGACCACGCGGATCTGCATGCGCTCAATATCAACCGTCGAGATACTGTGTCGATAATCAAAGGCTCGCTGTGGGTTGATGCTAATGGCCGCTCGATAGATGATATGGATGGCCGATTGAGTATCGCTGATGCTCTCTATAACCACAATGGCACAGAGGTGCAGTCGGATATCTTGGAACTGGAGTTGGATAGCAATGAGGATATTCGTCGTATGAGCTTGACTTCGGACTTTGTAGATGCCACATTTGAGAGCCGTTGTCCGTATAAGGATGTTGTCCACTATGTCACAACGCTACTTGCGCGTTATCTTCCTCAGCTTTATGATAATGATGCGCTCGAGCATATCAAGAGTAAGCGTGAGATGCTGAAAAATAAGGTCGCACTGCTCTCGGTAACGGCAAAGGATATCTCTCCGCTGCTTGATTGTATTGTAGATGGCGTGGAGGTGGCTCCGGAATCGACAATCAAACTCTATATGGCTCCTGGGGCGAATAGATTTATGGTCAGAGGCAGTTCGGAGTGTGTGGAGAAGTATCCATATCTGGTATCTGAGCTCTCGCTCAATGCTGACAATAGAGATGATTCGCTGGTTGTCAACGTAGGTTCGTCGGAACTCTGGGCGGGTGCTATGCGACTCTCGGACTTCCGTCTTAATGGAGGAGCGAAGGATAATCAGCTCAATTTCAACGGAGAGTTTGTGGATACGCTCCGAGATGTTCGCGGAAACGTGGCAGCAAAGGCTCTTCTCTCTCGTCGTAACGGTATGCGCCACTTGTCGGTGGATATCTTGCCGTCGCAGATTGGAAAGAGTGACAATGTGTGGGAGATAGCCTCAGATGGAATCGAGATAGACTCTTCGCGCATAGATATCAAGTCGTTCAGGGTCTTCAATAGCGTTGAACATCAGAATTTGGAGGTAGATGGTGTCGCTTCTCGCCAAAAGAGTGACTCGTTGCAGTTGCGTCTGTCGAACTTTGCGCTCAACCCGTTTGTGCAGTTTGCTGAGCGTATAGGATATAAGCTTGAGGGCCGCACAAATGGATATGTGACCGTTCACTCGGCGCTTGACAATCCGAGAATTGAGGCAAATGTGGACTTGGATTCGGTGCGTATCAACTCTTTGGCGGTGCCTGATATGAATTTGGCGTCACGTTGGAGTTTTGCCCGCTCAATGGCAAATCTATATGTTACCACAAGACGAGATGGTAAGCAGGTGGCGAGTGGATATCTCTTTCCATCAAGGTCGAGATACTTCGCCAGCATAGCCCTTAAGGGCCTTGATGTCTCGTTGATTGACCCTCTGCTGTCGGGTGTGCTTGTTGATACAAAGGGCGAGGCAGATGTGGATTTAACACTCACCGGAGGACTCCGCACAGCATCCTTGAATGGTGAGATTGTGGTCAATGATATGAAGACCACGCTCGACTATACAAAGTGTACGTATGCTGCTCCAAAGGCGGTAATTAAGGTGAATGACAATAAATTCCATATCGAAAATACCCCTATCTATGACAGTCATAGCAATAAGGGACAGTTGAGTATGGACTTGAGCCTGAGTCACTTATCTAATATCGAGTACTCTCTGCAGGCGCAGTTTAGAAATATGCAGGTGCTCAATACCACTGCTCGCGATGATGATATGTTCTATGGAAATATCTTCGCATCGGGCGATGTCAGACTGAGTGGTGATAAGGGTGGTGTAAAGATGGATATCAATGCAGTATCGGGCGAGAACTCTAAGTTCTTCATGCCACTGACAGATAAGAGTAATATCACATATGCCGACTTTGTGACCTTCGTAAAGCCGACAGTTGCCGATACAACAAACTACCTGGTGCGAAAGAAGATGATGTTTGAGAAGCGTCAGCAACAGCGCACATCTTCGGCTAGTAGCATGGATATCAATATGTCGCTCAATGTGAGGGATAATACAGAGGTGCAATTGGTTATTGACCCTACGGTGGGCGATATTATCAAGGCGAGTGGTAACGGACTGCTCAACTTGCGAATCAATCCGGGTGCCGATATCTTTGAGATGTATGGCGACTATATTATCACTGACGGTAGCTATCTGTTTACGCTGCAAAATATTATCAATAAGAAGTTCGTTATTGAGAGGGGCTCGTCTATACAGTGGACGGGTGAGCCGCTTGATGCGTTGCTTGATATTAATGCGGTATATAAGGTAAAGGCGTCGCTGCAACCTCTACTGGAGGGCTATGTGGATAGCTCTATACCAAACAGAGCTGTGCCGGTAAATTGTATTATCAAACTCTCCGACCGTCTTACAAAGCCTTCGGTAGATTTTGATGTTGAGATTCCGAGTGTGGATGCAAGTATCCAGACAGTCATTGCCAGTGCGTTGAGCACTCCTGAGCAGCTCTCTCAGCAGTTCCTCTACCTGCTGGTTGCCAACTCATTCCTCTCGGATAGCTCTACAGAGGCTACGGCATTGGGTGTATCTTCGGCTGCGACAACGGGCTTTGAGCTTCTATCTAACCAGCTTAGCAACTGGTTGTCGATGGATAACTCAAATATTGTATTGCGATATCGTCCTAAGACGGAGCAGATGATGAGCGATGAGGTCGATTTCGGTCTGTCAAAGGGTCTGTTTAATAACAGATTGCTCATTGAGGTTGAGGGCAATTACCTTGTAGATAAGTCGCGTGTGGTTAATGCTACCTCTTCATTTACGGGTGAGGCCTATATTACATGGCTTATAGATCGCGCAGGAACGCTCCGCGCCAAGGGCTTTACGCACACTATTGACCGATTTGATGAGAACCAGGGTCTGCAGGAGACAGGTGTGGGTATCTACTTTAAGGAGGATTTTGACAATGCTAAGAATCTGAAGGAGCGTCTTGTTGCCCGATTCTCATCTCGCCGTAGAAAGGCGAGAAAGCTGGCAAAACAGGACTCTACTCAGATGTGGCAGAGTGCCGAGAGGAGTGAGGCTATGGAGTCTATGGTAAATGGACTCGATGCCCCACCAAAACAGAGTGATAACAATAATTAACTTAAATAAATAGAACTATGAAATTACTATTTTTACAGACAGCCGAGGTAGCTGAGCAGGTTACAGAGGCGGGACAGATGAGCCTTTGGGAGCTCTTTAACAGTGGTGGTTGGTTGATGTGGGTGCTGCTTGCACTTGGAGGCGTAACCATCTTTATCTTCGTTGAGCGCTTTATGGCAATCCGTAAGGCATCTAAGGGTATGAATATGGGCTTTATGAACCGTATTCGTGACGCTATCTCTGACGGAAATATCCGTGCAGCGGTAGATATGTGCCGTAGAAGCGATACCCCTATCGCACGCATGGTAGAGAAGGGTATTGAGCGTCTGGGTCGTCCGATGGCTGATGTGCAGAGCGCTATTGAGAACGTCGCAAATCTTGAGGTCTCTCGCCTTGAGAATGGCCTTCCGTTCCTTGCAACTATCGCCGGTGGTGCTCCGATGATCGGATTCTTGGGTACCGTTATGGGTATGGTGCAGACCTTTATGGATATGTCCTCTGCAGGTGGTACCGTAGATATGGCACTGCTCTCTGGCGGTATGTATGTGGCGATGATTACCACAGTCGGTGGTCTTTTGGTGGGTATTCCTGCATACTTCGGCTACAACTACCTTGTGGCTGCAATCGAGAAGCTCGTCTTCCGTATGGAGGCTAACTCTATTGCCTTTATGGATATCCTTAACCAACCAGCACAGAAGTAATTATGGCAATTAAAAGAGGATCAAAAGTAGATAAGTCCTTCTCCTCTTCGGCTATGACGGATTTGATGTTCTTGTTGCTCATCTTTATGATTATCGCAACAACTCTCATCAATCCAAATGCCTTGAAGTTGTTACTTCCAAAGAGTAGTAACCAGTTGAAGGACAAAGCGATAACTACAGTCTCTATCGAGCCTACAGCAACAGGATATAACTACTACGTTGAGCTCGAGAAGGTCCCTGGTATCGCCGGTGTTGAGGCCGCTCTGCGTGCGCGTCTTGAGGGACAGCAGACACCTACAGTCTCCCTCCATTGCGATAAGAAGGTTGCTGTTGATGAGGTGGTTAAGGTGATGAATATTGCGAAGGATAATGATTATCGTTTGATACTCGCCACCCAACCCTAAAATTGATTTATAATGGGTGTTTACTGCCGCTAACAAGATATGTCGGCAATGGGAAATACATTTTAGTATGTCCCATCGCCTCCAATCTCGCTGAGCGTTGTAAACCCCTCATTAAAATCAATTTTAGACCTAACTTTGACGATAAATGATTTTCATGTAGGGCCGCTAACAAGATATGTCGGCAATGGGAAATACATTTTAGTATATCCCATCGCCTCCAATCTCGCCAAGCGTTGTAAACCCCTCATTAAAATCAATTTTAGACCTAACTCTGACGATAAATGATTTTCATGTAGGGCCGCTAGCAAGATATGTCGACAATGGGAAATACATTTTAGTATGTCCCATCGCCTCCAATCTCGCTGAGCGTTGTAAACCCCTCATTAAAATCAATTTTAGGTCTTGTTGAGGTAGCGGGCATTTGCCTTGTTCGTTGTTTTAGAGAACAACTTAAATAATTAGAAGCCAATGGCCAACGGCTAACGGCCAAAAGCCAAAGAAGATGAATTCAAAACATTGTGCAATAGTTGCAACGTTGCTATACTGCGTTGGCATAGCGTTATCAATGCTATTCGGTGCGGTAGATTACCAGTTGCAACAGCCAAAGCCAGCTGAGATGTTTATCGAGTTGGTGGAACCAAAACCTACTCCTGTGGTTGCCGAGTCTAAACCGACTCCGGCGCCAGAAGTTGCTCCACACCACCCACAAGTGGCCGAGGAGGAGCATTCGGAGCAGGTTAAAGGTGAGGAGCCGAAGACTCAGACAATCAATCAGCGTGCGCTATTTAAGATGAATAATGGGGATACGGAGACCTCAGAGAAGAGTGGTAACGCCCAAGCCAAGGAGGCTAAGGAGGAGACCTCGCACGGCGTATCACGTGGTCTGAATCCTGTCGGTACTGACGCCCTGGATGAGGGTCTGCAGGGTCGAGGCCTTGCGGGTGAGTTGCCTATGCCGATCTATCCGGGCGGTAATAAGGGCGGTAAAGTAGTTGTTCGCGTGGCGGTGAATAAGGAGGGAAATGTGACCTCGGCAACCTATGAACCGAAGGGCTCTACCACCTCAGATTCTGCCCTTGTTGAGGCTGCTATTGCGGCTGCAAAGCGTGCGAAATTTACAGAAAGCGCGGCGTTTGTGCAGGGTGGAACGATTACATATATATTCAAACTTAAAGCAGAAAGGTGATGTTTATGAAGAGATTATTCCTTGTTAGTTTTATGGTTCTCTTCTCATTTTTGGCTTTTGGACAAGAGTCAAAAAGCGGAAGCGTATCGGGTGTTGTCTTTGATAAAAAGGTCTTTGATTTTGGCGATGTATTGCGAGAAAATAAGAACTATACATGTACCTTTATTGTTGAGAATCAGACTGATAAACCTTTGGTGCTATTGAGTGTTAAGACCTCATGTTCTTGCCTGAAGGCTAACTATCTCCGTCGTCCGTTAAAGGTTGGCCAGAGCTCAGAAATTACGATGACTCTTGAGGCCGGAAAGATGGAACAAGGTGTCTTCCATCGCGTTGTTGAGGTGCATACAAATGCAGGTGTCTCGTACATAACTGTACGGGGAAATTCGATAGAGAAATAGCGTTGAACAAAAAAACTGCCTGGCGAATTCGTCAGGCAGTTTTTGTCTCTATTTGTTTAGAAAAAATACTATCGCGGCGAAGTGGCAACAGACCGCGATGTTGATCATCAGATGCCACACCAAATGGTGGTATTTGAACCCCTTTTTTGCGTAAAACCAAGCACCGATTGTGTAGAAGATACCGCCTGCGGCAATCAGTATAAGCAGTGGCAGTGAAGAGTTGCGCAAAAAGAGTGGGAAAAAGAAGATTACAGTCCATCCCATAATCAGATAAATCGTCAAACTAACGGCAGGAATTGAGCGTCTTGATAGCGACTTGTAGAAGATGCCAAACAGCACCATTGCCCACTGTACGATGACAATCAAAATTCCTTGCCAACCGCCTATAACTGTCAGAGCTATAGGAGTATATGAGCCGGCGATAGCAACGTAGATTAGTATGTGATCAAGGATATGAAATATATCCTTGTGCTTCGACTGCGGCTGCATCGAATGGTAGAGAGTCGATGTCAAGAACATCAGGAAAATAGAGATGACAAATATCGATACGCCAATGACCGACTCAATGTTGTTGCCCAAGGCGTGGGTGTAGCTCCACACGGCGGCAAACGGAAGTGAGAGGAGCATCAAAACAGCCATCACTCCGTGAGAGATGGTGTTGGCTACCTCCTCACCAAATGTGGGAATATAGAGGAACTTTTTCATACAGCGGCAAAGGTAGTGATTATGTCGAAAAATGCAAAATGGGGCAAATTTTTACAATGGATATTGACATTCAAAAACCGAAAAGTGATATTTTTTGGGGGATATTTCGATTTTTTCACTTTAGAGAGCAATTTTTTCGAGAATATGTTGCTCGTCTAAAAATAAATTTTTATTTTTGTATGAATTTCAGCAACCAAATTTTTAATAAAACTTAATAACTAACCTATGAAAAGAGATTTACTTCTTGTTTCCAACAGTGTTCGTAAGTCGGTGATGGCGGTTATTACCTTGTCATTGTTGATTTGCTGTACGCTGTTCAACCCCGTGTCTGCTTATGCACAGGGTAAGGGTGGTGTGGTAACCGGTAAGGTTACTGATGCACGAGGACCAATGATCGGAGTTACAGTTTCGGTCAAAGGTCTTGCAACTCGCGCAGCCCTAACAGATCTGGACGGTAACTACTCAATTGATGTAGCCGGCGTCTCTAGTCCTGTTCTTGAGTTCTCCTATGTCGGTTATCAGAGTCACGAGGAGGCCGTAGGCGCTCGTACTACTGTCGATGTAGTGATGAAGGAGAGCACACAGAAGATCGATGAGGTCGTGGTAACAGCTTTGGGTATCACCCGTGCAGAGAAATCACTCGGTTACGCCGTATCTAAGGTGTCGGGTGACGATATCGCATCGACCGTATCAGGTAACTGGCTCGACGGTATGAACGGTAAGGTTGCCGGTATGTCGTTTGAGTCTGCTGCTACAGGTCCTGCAGGTTCAGTACGTGTTACCCTCCGTGGTGAGTCTTCATTGTCACACGACAATAACGAGGCTCTCTTCGTTGTGGACGGTGTGCCTCTCGGTAATGAAAAGACCTCTTCTGGTGGTAACAACGACTCTGATGATGCTCCTATCGACTACGGTAACGGTGTGGGTGATATCAACCCAGACGATATCGCATCGGTATCAGTTTTGAAGGGTCCTGCCGCAACTGCACTTTATGGTTCACGCGCACAGAACGGTGCGGTGATTATCACCACAAAGTCTGGTTCTAAGCAGAAGGGTATTGGCGTCAGCTACTCATTCTCAATGGTTGCTGAGCATGCGTCTTACTGGCCTGAGCTTCAGGAGGAGTACGGTGCAGGTTCTGCATCTCTTACTACTTACGCTTCTTTGAATGGTAAGCAGTACTCACCACAGGAGTACTTCTCATTCTGGAGTGTATATGAGGGTTCTACTAAGGTTGCTGACCGTCTCTGGTCTCGTAACATGTGGGGTCCTAAGTATGGTACTGATTTCGGTTATGGTACTGACGAGCGTGGTGTAGGTTTGACTTACATGTACCACTCACTCGATTTCGATCGTCTCCGTAACGAGCGTACCGACAAGCCAGGTTCTATTATCATCGATACTTACAAGGATGCTTCAGGTGCTACAATCTATGAGCCTGCATCAACTAAGTTCTATGATTTGGTTCCATTCGAGGCTCAGGATTACTATAAGGGCTTCTATGATACTGGCTTTACCTATAAAAATAATATATCTATTAGCGGTAACAACGGCAAGGGTACTTCAGTTCGTGCCTCTTTCCAGGATACTCGCAACAAGTGGATTGTACCTAACATGGGTTACAACCAGGAGACTGCATCATTCTCTATCAGCAGCAAGCTGAATAAGATTGTTACTTTCAAGGCTAAGGTTAACTACTATCGTAAGAAGTCTGATAACCTCCCTACAACTGGTTATAACAACGCATCTCCAGTTTATCAGTTGATGTGGAACTACCCATCAGTAGATATCTCTTCATTCTGGGATGAGTATAGCAGCGGCCGTATCTTCGAGGCTCTCGACTCTCGTACAGGTGGTGACTCTGCATATCTGAACAACTTGATTAACTGTAACGGTACATCACTCAACGTAAACAACCCTTACTGGCTTGCATACGACTATCTGAATACTCAGGTTCGTGACCGTGTTTATGGTAACATGCAGGTTAACTTCGCGCTTACAAAGGATTTGGATCTGATGATTCGTTCTGGTCTCGATATGTTTATCGACAACCGTACTTCTCGTAAGCCTCAGTATGCAACATCTTATGCTCAGGGTTGGTACCGTGTACAGAACATCTTCCGCTATGAGATCAACTCTGACTTCTTGCTCTCTTACAAGAAGCAGTTCAACCGTTTCCACCTCGGTGTTAACTTCGGTGGTAACAACATGATCTATAACCACCGTAACCAGACTCTGACTGCAGAGAAGCTCTCTACACCAAACGTGTTCCAGATTGCAAACTCTGTTGACCGTCCAAAGGTGGCTTATACTCTGACTGAGAAGATGATCAACTCTCTCTATGGAATGGTATCACTCAACTATAACGATACTTACTTCCTCGACTTTACTGCTCGTAACGACTGGTCTTCAGCTTTGGCTAAGGGTAACAACTCTTACTTCTACCCATCAGTATCAGCTGCAGTACTCCTCGATCAGGCTATCCCAGGTCTTCGTGACACTAACTGGCTCGATATGCTCAAGATTCGTGGTTCATGGGCAAACGTAGGTAACGATACCAATGCTTATCGTATTACTGACTACTACACTAACTCTTCTTACTCATCTTCATATGTACTTCCAGGTACTTTGAACAACCCACTCCTTAAGCCAGAGAACACTGAGTCTTGGGAGGTTGGTATCGAGACACATATGTTTAAGAAGCGTATCTCTTTGGACGTTGCTTACTACGATTCAAATACTACAAACCAGATTCTGTCAGTTCCTACTGACCAGATTACCGGTGCGCTCTATAAGCTCATCAATGCTGGTAAGGTAAACAACCACGGTGTTGAGTTGTCTATCGGTGCTAAGCTTATTCAGAAGCGTCACTTCAACTGGGATGTTAACTTCAACTGGTCTCGTAACTGGAATATGCTCGTTGAGCTTGCTCCAGGTGTAGAGCTCTATCAGCTCAATACATCATTCACTGCATCGAATAACGTATTTATCTACGCTTATCCGGGCAAGGAGCTTGGTCGTGTATATGGTTACGGTTTCCAGCGTGCTCCAGAGGGTGCTTACTACGTAGATCCTGAGACTGGTCAGACTGTAGATTGCTCAGGTCAGATTATCGTTGATAACAACGGTTATCCACAGATCGACTCTCAGAACCTGATTGACCTTGGTTCTATCTATCCTGATTGGAAGGGTGGTTTCAGCACTAACTTGCGTTACAAGAACTTCCGTCTGGGTATGAACTTCACATACCAGTATGGTGGTAAGTGCTACTCATTGACTCACGCAATCCTCGCATCTTCAGGTAAGACTAAGGATACTCTCTATGGTCGTTATGATGGTCTTGTACAGGAGGGTGTAAACATTTTGGCTGATGGTACTTATACAAAGAATACAACCATCACTCAGTCTGCTGCTCTCTACTATCAGGACTACTACTACAACCGTAAGAATGCTGAGACAAATACCTATGATACTTCATTCTTGAAGCTCAAGCAGGTTAACCTCGACTACTCACTTGGTAAGAAGGCACTTCAGAAGATCGGTTGGTTGCGTAGCTTCTCAGTAGGTCTGTTCGCTACAAACCTCTTCTCACTCGACAACTTCCCACAGTATGACCCAGAGGCTGCTACATTCAACAGTGCATCTATCAGCCGTGGTATTGAGACTGGTGCTTATCCAATGACTCGTACCTATGGTTTCACTATCAAATTAGGCTTCTAATAATAAATAATAGGTATATAATATGAAAACATTGAAATATTTATCAGTTCTTCTGGTGCTCCTTACTCTCTGCCAGTGTCGTACGCTGGAGGAGTATAACCAGTCACCAAACCAGATTGAGGTTGGTAAAGTGCAGCCATGTGATATGATGGATGAGATCATCTGTAATGGTGCATTGCACTACCAGCAGCGTTTCTACGATACATTTGCTGAGCTGATGCAATATACTTGTGCAGGAGGTTCTTCATCGAATGTTATCCACCGCTACTATATCGCGCCATCTTATATCATCAACTGTTGGGATAACCCAGCTAAGTGGGCTTCTAATGCAGACCACATGTATCATTTGGCTTTGGATATTGAGAGCGAGAACTATCAGGCAGTAGCTTTGACCCTCCGTGCTTTGTGGATGGATCAGCTTACATCAATCTTCGGTTATGTTCCTTTCTCTGAGGCATTCTTGCTCCGTGATCAGAACATCAACAAGCCAAAGTTCGATGCTCCTAAGGATGTTTATGCACAGCTTATTAAGGATCTTGATCTTGCTAACAGCCTCTACGATACCACTATGAGCTTGAGCAATCCTACAAAGGATAAGCTCTTCCAGGGTGATACTAAGAAGTGGCAGAAGTTTACAAACTCTCTCCAGCTGCGTATCCTGATGCGTTTGAGCAACCGTTCAACCGATATGGAGATTCTCTTGGGTGAGTCTGTAGCTCAGTGGATTAAGAAGATCATGGATAACCCTTCAAAGTATCCTATTATGACTTCATGGGAGGACAACGCGATTGTTAAGTTCTCTGGTGAGGCTCCATTCCAGAACAGCTGGGGTGGTTACCAGCAGTCAACACTCGCAGGTCACCGTGGTGCAGAGTTCTTTATCGGTCTGCTCAACATGAAGAACGACCCTCGTAAGTGGATTTGGTTCATTCCATGGAGCCAGTCTATCGCTTGGATGGGTGTTCAGTCAGGTATGCCAGGTGATGATACTGCAACTGCAGGTTACCCACTTATGAACTATGAGATCTTCATCAGCTATAAGCTTCCGGTTTCATTCATGAACTACGATGAGGTTTGCTTTATCCTTGCAGAGGCGGCTCTTCGTGACGATGATGACCACTGGGCAGCTATCCCTGGCGGTGAGGCTCGCGTAACAGAGTGGTACAACAAGGGTGTTCGCGCATCTATCGAGTTCTGGAGAGACCTCTATATCAACTACTTCAAGCAGAACGGTCGTAACATCAACTCTAACTACCGTAACTTCGCGGCTGTTGAGCCAATGTGGGACAACTACAACCAGATTGAGATGGCTCCTGTAATGGATGACTCTTCAATTGATGATTTTATCAACAACTCAGTTGCATTCGATATCCGCAACGGTTTGGAGTGCATCATCAACCAGAAGTATGTTGCTAACTTCCGTATCATGACTGAGGCTTGGAATGACTACCGTCGTACAGGTTTCCCTAAGCTTACTATTGGTACTGGTACTCAGAATAACGGTGTTCTTCCACTCCGCTTAGAGTATCCTACAACTACAAAGACTACCAACCCAGACAACTATCAGGATGTTTTGGACGCTCTTCGTAACACATACTATGACGGTGCAGATAACATGCTTACCCCAGTATGGTGGAGCGAGGCAGGTCTTGCTAAGGAGATTCGTTAATTTTAATACGAGAAACAGATATGAAAAAGACTTTCAAATATTTGATGGTACTTGCCCTTTCAGCTGTAGCCTTGGTAGGCTGTAAGGAGGAGGCCCCTTATGTATGTGAGGGCCTTGAGGGTGAGATCTATGTAAAGTTTGGTGGTACTGGAACTACTGATACTCGTCTTCTCGTAACCACTGATGGTTATATCGGCGAGACATATGCAGTATCTGTAACATATGATATGTACACCAATGCAGATGAGTGGGAGATCGTTCCTGACTACTCTGAGTGCTACGACCCAGATCACAAGTGGATTGAGTCTTGGCCAAGCCAGGGTAACTACGATGGTCGTTTTACCCTTAACTTCCTTGCTAATGCAAAGCAGGGTGATACCCGCTTAGCAAAGGTTAACATCGTATCTCACGGTCAGGTTATCCAGACCATCGAGGTAGAGCAGGATAAGGCTCAGAACACACAGTTCTATATCCAGCCGTTCCTCCAGCTCCAGAGCTTCACAGCTTCTGGCGTATATGAGGATGGTGATAACAAGGGTAAGACTGTTGTAAAGACTATTCCGCTCGACTCAAACGTGGCTTGGAGCGCACGTGTTGATGACGATGCTAATGGTGATCCAGTAGATTGGATTGAGGTATCAGGCGTTACAAAGGCTAAGTTCGATATCTCAGTTAAGCCAAACACTACAGGTGCTGAGCGTCAGGGTACAATCACTGTATATCAGAACACCAATGGTAACAACAATATCGTAGTTACTGTAAAGCAGTCTGCGGAGTAAGTTGATTACTAAATGATTTAGAGAAATTTCAAGTTTACGAAATGAAAAGAATCGATTGTAAAATAGTTAATTTTATTCTTTCGATTGTCATGCTTCTCGGCTCTGTTGCTTGTACCGGTGGTACAGGCACAGACGAGCCGGGTGGACAGACCGCTATTGTAACTGATGTTCAGGCTGAGGCAACAATGCTTCTCACTGCTGGTGGCGATTATCGTATCATGGCAGCGGGTGCAGAGCAGACCGATATTATCCTGATGAAGGGTAGTAAGACTTTTGAGTGCGCAATCACTCGTCTAAGTGCTACTTGGTTCCGCTTTGCAGTGCCTTCGGACATTACTGATGGAAAGTACACATTGAGCATTTGCCGTGGTGAGCAGACACAGGAGCTCTTTACCACAAATGTAACTGTTCAGAGTGTAAGCACCATTGTAGAGAGCAAGGAGGGCTATAACATTAAGGGTATGGTCTATTGCGAGTCTAAGGGTGTTAAGGGTGTACTTGTAACTGACGGTGTTGAGATCACCGAGACTGACGCTAAGGGTCACTACTGGCTCAAGTCAAAGAAGAGTTACGAGGTTGTATATCTTATCCTTCCTTCAGGTTATAATGTTCCGACACAGGCAGCTATGCCTAGGTTCTGGGCTCAGACTTCAACCGATGTTGCAAGTGAGGAGCAGCACAACTTCGAGCTTGTGAAGGCGTCAAATGACAACCACACTGTACTTGTAGCGACCGATATCCACCTTACAAACCGTAATCTGTCACCAAATGACCGTACTCAGTTCCGTGAGGGTTTTGTAAGAGAGATTATCGCAAACTACACCGGTAAGCAGAATGTATATTGCTTCAACTTGGGCGACTTTGCTCATGATATCCACTGGTACAGAAATGATATGGGTTGGAATGAGAGCCTGAATAACCATCCATCGGATGACATCAGTGGTCTGCCATGTCAGTTCTGGTCAACAATGGGTAACCATGATAACGATGGTCATACTCCAAATGGAGATGATGTCGATCTGCGTGCATCAGGTCCTTACCGCAAGATGGTAGGCCCTACACACGTATCGATGAACATCGGTAAGATTCACTATATGTTGATCGACGACATCCTCTACTACAACGGTTATACAGGTTCAAACTCAGATGTTGATGCTCTGTTTGGTGACTGTAACTATAACGCTGGTTTCCGTGCCGATATGCTCACTTGGATCGAGAGAGATCTCTCTTATGTAGATAAGAACACTCCGATTGTTGTAGGTATGCATATTCCGCTTGTAAACTGGGATGGTTCTACACGTAACTACGAGTTCAACAACAAGAGCAACTGGACTGCGTTCCTTGATCTGTTCAAGGACTTCAAGGAGGTTAACTTTATCACTGGTCACACTCACCAGACTCGTTTCCGTCCAATTATTGGCTACGGTACAAACATGTACGAGCACAACATTGGCGCAGGTAGCGGTGTATGGTGGAGCACAAGCCAGCGTTCAGGCGGTACTAACAGCAAGCCTGGTGCTTTGAACCTCTGCGCAGATGGTACACCTGTATGTTACTATGTGTATGAGACCAGCGGTACAACCCGTCAGTGGTACTATAAGTATGTGGGCTCTCCTGTATCTAAGCAGTTCAAGAGCTATGATATGAACGAGGTTAAGAAGTATTACGAGAACTATGGTCCTGCTAAGAACTTCATCTCTGCCGGTTCATACATCAACACTGCAAATGGTGCTGACCAGACTGTGACTATCAATAAGACTCAGTATGGCCTCAACGAGGAGCAGAATACCGTTTGGATCAATGTTTGGGGATATGAGAACGGTCCATTTAAGGATTATGGTAATTGGGATATTACCGTAACTGAGAATGGTCAGCCACTTGAGGTTACTCAGCTTAATGGTGGCTATCGTGATCCGCTCTCTGCATTGTGTGGTGAGGTCTATGTGTATGGAGTTCAGGGTAAGAAGGCATTCTCTACTACCTCTTGCAGCTCTACATCACACAATCACCTCTTCCGTGTAGTAGCTAAGTCGGCTAACAGCACCCTTACAATTAAGGTAAAGGATCGCTTTGGTAAGGTCTATCAGGAGACTATGGAGCGTCCTAAGAAGTTCTATGACGGAAGCAACATTTCGAACACTTGGACACTTGACTAAATAAAAACCTAAAAATATGAAGACTTTTAGAAAACTTTTGAATCTGGTGGTTGTCTCTGCTATGGCACTCTTTGTTATGGCATCTTGTATCAACCACACAACGGATGATGGTGCAACCTTCGTTCCGTTTGATATCGAATTCTCTACCGGAGAGGCTCAGTGGGATGTTGACTCTCAGGATGAGGAGTTGGTTCTCAACAAGCTCGGAGTAGGCGCAACTGGTACAGTGCCTTACCTTGAGGTTCACTCAAGCGTATATTGGACAGTTGCTGTTGAGTATGCAGACCAGTCTGTTGAGCCATGGCTCGAAGTATCTCCACTCGGAGGTCCTCAGCCTGCAACATCTGTAACTAACGTCTATTTGACAATGGGCGAGAACACAGATGAGGATCGTACAGCGACTATTCGCTTCAAGACTCTTGAGACATCTTACACCGTAACTGTTCGTCAGCGTGGTCCTAAGACAAATGCAAACGAGAACCGTTTGATCTTTGTTCAGGATAACTTCGGTGGTGATATGATTAAGGAGAACACCATGGTTAAGTTCTACACCTTCGCAACTGCTGCAGGTCCTAAGTCTTACAGTGGTGTTGCTACTGCCGGTGATCTCTACGCTTACGCTTATGCTGGTTCTGATAATGCTTATGCATCTATCGACGAGCCTTCAAAGAACTACTACGATACTAAGTTTGACCGCGAGGCATCTGGTGGTGCTAACATCATGATCGATGGTAAGGGCCACTTCGATATCCGTAACTTCAACAACCAGGATAAGACTGACTTCTACCTCTCATTCGGTGCTAAGAACAGCGATGGTAAGTTCAGTACTGACGACCTTAAGCTCTACATCTCACACGACAACGCTAACTGGGCTGAGATGGAGTATGTTCACACTAAGCACCCAATCAATGATTGGTCAATCAACACTTTCGACTTCTCTATCGCTCCAAATGTGAGCAAGATTCTCTACTTCCGCTTTGAGAATAAGTCTGATGATACTTACCGTATCGACGATATCTTCTTCTCTGAGTATGATCCATCTGACAACGTCTTCCCACTTATCGAGCTGGGTTCAGACATTATCGGTCTTCCTGTAAACTTCAAGTACAACGACCTGAAGCAGGGTGAGACTAAGGGTGACAACTGGGAGGCATTCGGTATCGTACTTTCTGAGGAGTCTGGTGCTTACGAGAAGGAGGAGCCAGTAGAGTTCTCTACAGCTCTCTCAACTGCTGCTAACGTTCAGTTCATCATGGGTACTGAGGCTTCTATCGTTAAGAAGCGTGCAGGTAACGATGGTTTGCTCGTAACCTCATCTTCACCTAAGGTAACAGGTCAGTACGAGGGTGACTACTGGATTTGGACTATTCCTGTTCACAACGCTGCTGCAAATACTAACCTTGCTTGTGAGTTCTCATTTATGGGTACTGATGCTGGTGGTAAGTACCACATCTTTGAGTGGGCACAGTGTACTGCTGACGAGTATCAACTCGCTGGTCGTCCAATCATTATGATGGATGATGTTGAGAAGGATAAGTTCTATGACTCACTCGACTGGACTCAGTGGAATCTTATCGATGTAGAGGTACCAAATGAGGAGGATATTCAGAAGAGCTCTTCAGGTATTCCAATCGGTAATGCATCTTCACCTTCAGGTTACTGGAAGGGTATTATTACCTATTCAGAGGGCTTCAAGGGTGGTAAGAGCTCTAAGGTTATCACTTCTGACCCAGAGAAGCTTATCGTAAACTTCCCTGATGCTATGGAGGATGGTTACTACTTCTTGCGTCTGCGCCTTGTATCTAACCTTACTTGCGGTAACTGTAACTCTACTAACTTCCAGCGTATGAATAAGGTTGACCACAACGGTACTAACTACTTGCGTAATACTGCACAGTTCCGCTTTGCAGGTTGCGGTCAGGTTGTTGACGCTACTGATGGTTACAAGCTCCTTACTATTATCAACGACTTCGGTGCACAGCAGTACTACACAGGTGGTGATCTCTACTACTCAAGCAAGGCTCAGCTCGGTGTTTACGCTGGTGAGACTGCTAACCTCCGTGCAACTACTTCTGGTAACAACCAGTTCGTAGGTACAAACCCTAACAGCAGCGCTGGTGGTGCAGTATATGTTTACAGCCCATACGACGCATCTAACGATGTTAAGCCTGCTGGCGAGATCTCTCTCTCAGTTCCTGCAACTCAGCGTCTTACTGAGAACGCATTGGTTCTTGATAGCGCTCCGATGATTATGACTAACGATCAGAGCTTCCGTACAACACGTATGATGCGATGCGATATGGCTCTTCTCTCTTCTGTTCTCCAGTTGAGCATCTACTCTAACGAGCGTATGAATGATAAGATCTCTCGCGTAGTTCTTCGTGGTAACAACATCGCAGGTTCACACCTTGTAAACCTCTATAGCCGTGAGGATGCAGGTGAGCTCGTTCCAATGTCATCACTTGAGGCTGTTGCTGACAAGGCTATCACTATCCCTAGCAGCGTATATGATGCAACTAAGGTTTACATGGGTGTATGGCCAGCTGAGCAGCGCACAATCACTGCTGAGATCTATGCAGGTGCATACTACTACACTGTTGAGCTCCCTGCAGCTGACTATGTTAAGGGTAATGTAACTGCTATGGAGGTTTGCCTTGACGACTGCGTTAAGACTCTTGCTCCAGATGTAGTTGTAACAGGTATCGATTCAGGTGCTAAGTTCCTCCAGTTCGCAACTGACCTTGCAGCAGGTAAGTCTGGTGAGGATATGCAGCAGTACCGCAACCTCGACGGTGACTACGGTTTCGTAGCAACTGAGGCTAACGGTGGTGTAATCGATATGGCTGGCATCGATATGGCTAACTGGCCAGATGTTAAGCTCAACGAGAACTTCAACGGTGGTGGTATTCCAATCAAGAACCTCACTATCAGCACATTCAACAAGTCTCTGTTCAAGAACTTGCTCTATGGTAACACTATTACCAACGTTGTATTCGACGAGAGCTGTAAGATGTTGGTTGACCTCTCTAACTACAACAGCGGTAATGGTCAGTCTTGGGCATTGCTCGTAAATGCTGGTAACATTACTGAGGAGGCTGGTCACGAGGCAACTGGTAACATCGAGAACTGTACAAGCTACGCTCAGGTTGAGATCTTCGGTGAGCACAGCAACGATAATATCTATATTGGTACATTCGTTGGTCAGGCTTCAGGTGCAAACACTGACCTTGAGGAGATTTCTCACATGTCAGGCTGTAAGAACTACGGTAAGATCTATATCCACAATGTAACTCAGAACCAGACGCCTAATGGCACTCAGATGGGTCATGCTTACTACCGTTACACTACTATTGGTGGTTTCATCGGTCGTGCAGCAGGTTACCAGGTTACAAACTGCCAGAACTATGGTGAGATCGTTGTTGACAGCAATGTTGACCGTCACATCGGTACATTCTACATCGGTGCAATCGCTGGTTACGCAACTAACCGTGTGGATACTAACGTAACTAACGTATTCGGTGACGTTAACAACTGTACTAACTATGGTAACATTACTGTTGGTGCTCCAGGTGCTCCTGCAACTGTTCACACATTTGCACTCTCTGGTGGTGTAGGTCGTACACAGTGGGCTAACCTTACTCGTCTGACTAACGAGGGTGATATCAATGTTTACGCAATCTTCTTCGACCCATTTGTTACCGGTGAGTACACTAATAAGACTTGGGCTAACGAGATCGCTGGTACAACAAATGCTATCGACTACTTCTGCGTAGGTGGTTTGCTCTGCTTCACTCAGTGTAACGTAGCTGTAGGTTGCGAGAATACATTCCTCATCAACTATGGTGATATCTACGTAGAGTGCGACACTACTGCAACTCAGAAGGACGAGGGCTCTATGCGCTATGCTGATAACTGCGGTATCTGCGTTGGTGGTGCTGTTGCTTCTGCTGGTGCAAATGCTTACAACCCTCACTACAACTCTTGCTCTAACATGGGTAATGTAACATTGAAGACTAACAAGGCATCTTCTGAGGCATTCCTCGGTGGTGTAGTTGGTAAGTTAGCTTCTAACCGTTATACTGACGCTTACGTATTCTACGTAAACGGTAGCTCTAACGTTGGTAATGTAACATTCCTTACTGACAACCCAGAGGACGTTATCGCACACGTAGGTGGTGTCTGCGGTTCAATAATCTATGGTGAGCTTAAGTCAGATATCAACGGTGGTGCAGTATCAAGCCAGTCAACTCACCCAGAGTCAACTATCGGTGCTATCCTCGGTACACAGCACTTCTCACAGATCGGTACAGCTTGTACACTTGAGTACATCGTACGCGTAGAGGCTGCTGCAGTAGGTGGTTCAGTAAACGGTGTTGTTCTCGATGAGTCTAACTTCAATGATTATATCTACGGTGGTGCTGGTAAGCCAAGCAACACTCCAGACAAGCAGATGCTGTTTAGAGATAATGCTTACTTCAACTACGTACCTTAGTAGAAGTTTCTAAGCGGTGGTCTCCACCGCTTATATCCCAAAGGGCAGTGCCGAAGCACTGCCCTTTGTTTTTCTGTGTAGAGATGGATGTTAGGGGTTATATATATCATAAAGGGGAGGGCGGTCTAACGAGGTGATTTTTGCGACGCTGGTTTCGGTGACGATTTTGCTGTTGGGGATATTGATATATGCCATTTTGACCCCCGATTTTACAAATCGTGAGCAGATTCTGATCGGTACAAGCGTTGGCGTTATCTCGGGCGCGGGGTTGTCGCTATATGTGTGGTGTAATATATCCTCGATGCGTTCGTAGTAGGCAGACAGAGCTATTGCTCCATGATAATTCCACCTCCCAGGACAACATCACCACGGTAGAACGCAGCTGCCTGACCCGGAGCTATGGCGGTCAGCGGCTCGTGAAGAACAACGTGTAGGGTGTTGTCTGGCAGTAGGGTGACGGTGCAACGGTTCTCCTGCTTGCGATAGCGAATTTTGACAATAACATCATCCCTGTTCAGTAGTTGCGCAGGGTTGATGATATTCCAATCCTTTAGTCGCATCTCGGTGCGCTCAAGCGACCTTAAATCGCCCAGTACAACCCTGTTCTCAGAGGGTATAATATCCTTTACAAAGATCGCCTGATTTAGGTCAATACCCAAACCTCGTCTTTGACCAATGGTGTAGAAAGGGTATCCCTCGTGATGGGCGATAAAGTTGCCATTAGCATCGACAAACTCGCCTCTCTGAATAGCCTCTGCTGCGACTCTATCCCTAAGGAAAGTGCGATAATCCATTGGGCAAAAGCAGACTCCAAGGCTATCCTTCTTACGTGCAGCCTTCAAAAATCCGCGCTGTTCAGCTATCTCGCGAACACGCTGTTTTGTCAGCCCTCCCATCGGCAGAACCATTCGCTCTAAGATATCTTGTGGCAAACCCCATAGGAAGAAAGATTGGTTTTTGTCCTCATCGGCGCCATTTGTGATATGCCAATGGTTGTCGATTTTTTGTTTTTGAACATAGTGACCTGTCGCCAGGTGGTAGATGCCCATTTCGTCGGCAATTTGACGAAGTAACGGCCACTTTAGGTAGTTGTTGCATAAGGTGCAAGGAACGGGCGTATGTCCCGCCATGTACTCGTTGATGAAGTAGTCAATAATGGTCGATTGAAAGAGCTCTCTTTGGTCAGAGATTATGTGCTGAATGGCCAAACGGTGACATAACTCTCGCGCATCATCAAGATACTCGGTGTTTCCGTCCTTCTCATAGAAACGAAAAGTGACACCAACCACCTCATATCCGGCATCCTGCAGTAGCAGAGCCGCCACAGAGCTGTCCGTGCCGCCGCTCATTCCCAATAAAACTCTCTTTGTCTTCTCCATAGCACAAAGATAGCAAGAATAAATGAGAATTGCATCAAAACGTAGTAATCATAGACAAACAGAGGCTGACCAAGAGTCTTGTCGGGAAGTTGGTCAGCCTCTGTTTTGCGAGATTTTTACAGGTGGGAGATGGCCTCTTTGAGCTGTGTTAGGGCTTTTTGAAGGGTGGTGCGAGATGTGCCGACATTAAGGCGCATGAAACCTTCGCCCTGCGTACCGAACATCGCGCCATCGTTTAGTGCAAGTGCCGCCTTATTGACAAATAGATCAACAAGTTGCGCGTGGGTTAAGCCGAGTTTGCGACAGTCGAGCCATACGAGGAATGATGCCTCGGGGCGGATAGAGGTAATCTGTGGGATATGCTCTCGGCAGAACTCTATTGTAAACTCGACATTTTCCTCTACGTATTTGATCATCTGCGCTCTCCACTCCTCGCCTTGCTCAAAGGCTGCGACGGTGGCTATTGGTGCGAAGATATCGGAGTGGTTCAGCTCGTTGCCCTCCATCCAACCAAAGAACTTTTCGCGCAAATTGCTGTTGGGAACAATAGCGTAAGAGGTTACTATGCCTGCGATATTAAAGGTCTTGGATGGTGCGCCGAAGGTTATGCTGCACTCGGCTGCCTTCTGGCTGACAGATGCAAAAGGGATATGTTTTTTGCCCCATAGAGCCATGTCGCAGTGAATCTCGTCTGAGATGACTATAATGCCGCGGCGGTGGCAGAATTCAGCAAGCCGAACGAGTGTCTCTCGGCTCCAAAGTATGCCTACAGGGTTGTGCGGATTGGCGAGAATGAGCATCTTGCATCGGCTGTCGGCAACTGTTTCCAGATTTTCGAAATCAATCTCGTAACCGCCTGACTCTGTGCGGTGTAGCGGATTTTCAACCACCTCAAAACCATTGTGCAGAGACACGTTGCGGAACGGGTGATAGACTGGTGGCTGTATGATTATCTTGTCGCCCGATTTGAGTAACGAAATCATCGCCATTGCAATGCCCTTGACAATACCTGGGATATAACAGAGCCAGTCGCCACTGATGTTCCAATCGTGGTGCGAGCCTATCCAATCGATAATGGCCTTGCGATACCTTTTGGGCTCCATCGTGTAGCCGAAAATAGGGTGTTCAAGGCGCTCGCGAAGAGCGTCAATAATAAAATCGGGCGTTGCAAAGTCCATATCTGCAACCCACATCGGCAGTAGCTCGCTATTGCCATACCACTGCTCAAGGCCGTCGCACTTAACAGCACCCGAGCCTCGGCGCTCTATAATTTTGTCAAAATCGTAGTTCATATAGCAAAGTTACGAAATAATTTGGGATATAGCAACAAAAAAGGCTCCGTCTTGTGACGAAGCCTTGTGGACCCAGAGGGGCATGATCCCACGACCTTCGGATTATGAGTCCGCTGCTCTAACCGACTGAGCTATGGGTCCTGAAAAACTCTTATCTATTTTCGCGTCGCAAAGATATGAAAAATGTATAAACGGTGCAAATGTTTGTGGAAAAATATTACTTTTGTGACAGATAATCCTATGTAGTTATGAGAGATAACAGAGTGGTAGTTGCGGCAATGGCGTGCGCTGTTGCATCTTCGACCCAAGCGCAAGCTGCAGAGAGTGATAAGTGTGCAAAGCAGGGTGGCGGTGAGCGTCCGAACGTGATATTTATCTTGCTGGATGATGCGGGATATGGCGATTTTGGATGCTATGGCCAGACCAAAATAGAGACTCCGAATATTGATGCACTGGCGGCACGAGGTGTCCGCTTTACAGATATGTATGCAGGTGCGCCGGTCTCTGCACCATCGCGTTGCACGCTGATGACGGGACTGCATTCGGGTCATGCTCAGATTCGCTCGAATGATGAGATGCTCAGTCGAGGCGATGTATGGAGCATAGATGCTATGTGTGCACACCCTGAACTGGAGGGTCAGGCTCCGATGGCTGCGGGAACCACAACGCTGGCAACTGTGATGCGCGATGCGGGTTATCGCACGGCAATGGTCGGCAAGTGGGGTCTTGGTGGGCCACAGTCGGATAGCACTCCGCTGGATATGGGTTTTGACTACTTCTACGGCTATCTCTGTCAGCGTATGGCGCAGTGCTACTATCCGCCATTCCTCTATAATGGTCTGGAACGCGAATATACAGCCAATCCGAGGATGAATCTGGGTGATAGGCTTGATAAGGGTGCAGATCCCTATAACGCAGAGAGTTATAAGAAATTTACAGGCCCGACATATAGCCCCGATACTGTCTATAGTAAGGTGGAGCAGTTTGTCTGCAACAACGCGGATGAAAATTTCTTTTTGATGTGGACGACGACCATTCCGCATAGCGCGCTGTCGGCTCCGGATGAGTGGGTGGCAAAGTATGTTGAGAAGTTTGGTGACGAGGAGCCTGTCTATCTCGGTAAAGGCTATTTCCCAACTCGCTACCCGAAGGCTACATATGCGGCAATGCTCTCTTATCTCGATTTTCAGATTGGTAAGTTGGTGGAACTGCTGAAGGCTAAAGGTCTGTATGACAACACAATAATAATGGTTACCAGTGATAACGGCCCAACCCATAATAGCTATACAAATACCAATTGGTTTGACTGCGCTCATCCGTTCCGCAGTGACCGAGGTTGGACAAAACGCTCGCTGCATGAGGGTGGTATTCGTATGCCGTTTATCGTGGCGTGGGGAGATAGAATATCCCCAACGGTGAGTGATCATATCGGCTATTTCCCTGACGTGATGCCGACTCTGTGTGATATCGCGGGGGTACGAGCTCCGAAGTGTGACGGAATATCATTTTTGCCGACGCTGAAGGGTAAGCGACAGAGGGAACATAAGTATCTCTACTGGGAGTTTCCGCCATTTAAGAGCGATAGGGGTTGGCTCAGTGTAAGAATGGGCAGATGGAAGGCTCTTGTGACGGATGTCGCCGATGGAAATATGCAGATGCAGCTCTTTGATATCAACAGCGACCCGCGCGAGGAGCATAATCTTGCAGCCGAGCATCCTGATGTTGTCAAGGCGATGTGGCAGGCTGTAAGAGAGTCACATACAGAGTCTGACCATCCGTTATTTAGGCTCGAGATAAGTTATCCGTAGATTTTTGTCGGATAGTTTTGTAAATTTTCTTAAAAAATCTTAACTTTGCAAATATAAACACGAAAATTACATAAATATTTTGTACATATGAAGAAATTATTGCTTTTTGCATTTGCACTGGTGGCAGTTACCGCTTGTGTGAATGATTTTACCGAGGAGATAGAGGCGGTTGCTCCTAAGACCATGACTATCTCTGTTGAGGCCGATGAGACTCGTATTCAGCTCATGGAGGGTAAGACCGTTTGGAACATGGATGACCTTGTTTCAGTCTTTGATAAGACAAATGGTAACGAGATTTGGCGTTGCTATAATGAGACTGGTAGTCGTAGTGCTGAGTTGGTTTGTAAGTATGACAACAATGGTGGTAAGACTATTGATGATGTCATTGTTTACTATCCGCACGAGTCTGAGAACTCACTTGATGAGAGTGGTAAGAATGTTATCACAAACTTCTCGGATATTCAGTACTACCTCGAGGGTAGCTATGGCCTTAAGTCATCACCAATGGTTGCTGCAACTGAGGATGGTGTAGAATGTACACTCAAGTATGTATGCGGTTGGTTGAAGTTTCAGTTTGTAGGCAATGGCGAGCAGATTGGTCGTGTTGTTGTTAAGGGTAACAATGGCGAGAACCTTGCAGGTCGTATCTCTGTAAATGCTGCTGAGGCTACAGTTGTGCTTGATCAGACTACTGCATCAAAGTCTGTAACTGTTAGATGTGCAGAGTTTGTTGAGTTGCAGCCATCAACTGTGACTGACTTCTACGTAGCACTGCTCCCAACTACATTTGAGAAGGGTATTACTATCGAGGTATATGACGCTGCCGGTCAGATGATGAGCAAGAGCACAAACCGCGCAATTACTATCGAGCGTAATGTAATCCAGCCGATGGAGACAATCTCTGTAGATTGTAATGTTGAGGTCGTGAAGAGTATTACAGTAGCTCAGAAGAGCGCAAGCTTCAACGATATTCAGGTTGAGGTTAAGACTGAGGGCTATCCTGGCTATGTAATCGGTGTGCTTACAAATGACTCAACCGGCGCATTGAGCGATGATGCAGTTGTTAATACTATCACTGAGAATCTGAAGAGCTCATTCGATAACTGGAATGCAGGTTTCGGTATGTTCGGTAAGGAGGTTACTGATGCATCATTCAGTGGTAACCTGCTCAACTTTGGTGACTCTTACTACCCAACTCTCTATCCGGGCAAGACCTATCTGCTCTATATTCTTCCATTGGAGGATGGTAAAAGCCGTGGTGAGGACGGTGAGACCGGAACCTACCTGTTTGAGGATGTAAAGACTTGGGTATTTGAGACTACAGATATCGTTGCAGGTGGAAATGAGACCCTTACAATGGAGGCTACAGAGGTTGGCTATAAGAATGTTGAGGTGGCTGTTACAGGTGGCGATAATGTCGCAATGATCTATGCAATGTCTCTGCCTGAGAGCGATTACAAAAACTTGTTTAATGAACCAAAACGTCTTGATAAGCTTTTTGCTACATGTAAGGAGACCCCAGATCCGTTGATTCAGTCTGGTAATAGAAGCTCTGTTGTGCTCTCTGGTTACGACCCAGGTACAACTGGTTATGTTATGGCGGTAGCTGTGGATAAGAATGGTAAGTATAGTGCTCTTCAGACTAAGGCATTTACTACCAAGAGCATTGAGTATGGCACTACTCTGAGCGTGTCTATTGATAGCGCAAATAGTGTAGCTGAGTGGACAACTGCCAATATGAAGATCAATGTTGCTGGCGGTACAGCTGTATCTTACACATACCTCTCTATGCCGATGACGACTCTGAATGCATACAAGTACACAGATGCTCAGCTTGAGGAGTTGATGGTGTTGGGTAATAACTACAATGTTAAGAATATCAGTGCATCTGATCTTGTTAACGGCTGTGTTCAGGTAACCGATTTGACACTTAACAAGGAGTATAAGTTTGGTATTATGGCTTGGGATGCATCAGGTATGCCTTCACATGCAACATTTACCACTGTAACTCCTACTGTTCCTCATTACTCTTTGGTTCTCTCAACTGATGCTCGTTGGGAGGCTACAAAGCCAGCGCTTGACTACACTGTGGCTTGGGATTCGACATATAACTGCTTTACAGTCGAGATGTCGGTAACTCCTGCAGCTGGAACAGCTAAGTATTGGATGGGTTGCTACAAGCTCTCAGGTGAGTATAGTGCAGCTAATGCATTTGAGACAATGATTCTCGGCGAGGGCCCATATGACAATTCAAAGACTCATGTTTGCACAGAGGCTGCATCGCGTGTAGTTGGTAAAATCTATGGCATCGATTATCCAATGTGGGTTACTTGGCAAGATAACGAGGGTAACTACTACGAGCCACTGCAGAAGCCGCTGTTTACTCAGCCACTGCGTGATCAGAGTACTTCTAATTGGAGATTCTCTACGCCTACAGTAACTGCGACACTTGAGAATAATGTACTGAGCTATACAGTAAAACCAGGACTGGTGAAGGCCGTTGCTTATTATATCATGGCATACCCTTCAATACGATATGTATCTAATACTCAGATGGAGGCATATGCACTCACTCTTATGGATGGGGTTGTCAAGATTGGTGCTCAGGAGTATAGCGGTACACTTACCGAAGTTCCGGAGGTGGCAACTATTGTTGTAGCTTGGGAGGATAAGAATGGTTATCTCTACGAGTCATTAGTGACCAAGGTTGGTTGGGAGTAACTCTAAGAGCGATAAAAAGTTCCGACGGCAAGCACTGCTTG
>JAZORI010000022.1:0-4888 GCA_045656505.1 Alistipes sp.
TGATAAACGTTATAACTAATTGATTTACAAGTACATAAATACCCCCCCCAATTTGCAAAAATCGGGTTAACTCGGTGGACTATGTAACTACTTACACGCATTATGCACACAATATACAATGCAAAAATATGAATAATAATCCACAAAAACAAAACTTTACAGAAAATTTGTTAGTTGCTGAACTATTGGGTGTTAGCCTTATATAGGTATCCGCTGCGCGGATGAGTGTTTACTATATCTATGCACCCATTTTGTCGTCAAAAAGTAGTAGTAGGTGTATATCGTGAAAAATTCCCGGATGGGTTGTACTAAGCGTACTACTCATTCGGGAATTTGAGGGATATGCAGCTAATGCTGCCTTTTCACGGCAAATTTGTTGTCAAAATACGGTAGTAGGCGTGCATCGTGAAAAAATTTCGCCTCGGATAGTACTAAAACGTACAGCCGAGGCGAAATTTTGAGGGATGTGCAGCTAATGCCGTATTTTCACAACAAAATCAACATTCTTCGCTGCGCGCAGCAGTAGTATCAATCAAGGTATAAATCTGTGTATAAGGCACATCAGTCCTACCAACACCTTTACGCATCATGGACTTAAGTTCCTCGAGGTGAGTGTAATAGATATCTCTTGGGAGGGCTTTACGGCGGCGGCAAATGGTTGCTGCCATACCTACGACCTCGCCCATCATAGCGGTGGTACGCATAACACGCACCGTACCGAGAGCGATATGGCTGACGGAGATATTTCGGCCCGCCATAAACATATTATCTATATCCTTTGAGTAGAAGCAGCGGTATGGAATTGGATAGAATCCCATTGGGTCAAGGTGACCGCACGAGAGGTACTCCTGACCCGGGAAGAGGCGACTATTTTCAGGATCTGGGTAGTGCTGGTCGATATACCACGAGGTAGATGCAGAGCCATCAGGGTAGATTATATTCTGCTTCAAGTCCTGCTCACGCAGCACAAACTCTCCAATAAGGCGACGCGACTCACGTTTTCCTGCCACATGGCTCACCCAGCCGAGGTAGCTATTGGTGTAATCCTCCTTTTTGGAGTATCTATTTTTGAGGTATGCCCAATTTGAGTAGGCGACGTACATTCCATAGTCACGAATACGCTCGGCATCGGCAATCTGGTCATCGCGCATTCCGACCTCCCAATACCACTGGCCACGACGGACAACCTGCACACTCTGCTCTGTGATATTCAGACCCCAGTCAATATCCGGGAATGGTCGCGCTACGTTATCCTCAAGGCAGTACCACTGCAGAGATGAGCCCATAGTCATACCGTCAGCCTCCACCGGAGCAGAAGCCTCGCCATACTCGCTCTGCGCCTCACGACCCATATGCCACTGAGCTCCCGCGAGCACTCCGAGCACAGCATCTCCCGTACAATCGGCAAATAGGCGACCCTTAACGCGGATTTGGTTGAGGTTTACCACATCGGTAGCCACAACGGAGGTTATCTTGTTCTCACTCTTCACGACATCGGTCACACGATAGCCCATAAAGAGGGTTATACGTCGCTCAGCAAGCACTGCCGCGAGCTTTTTGTCATCCTCATAGGTATCTGCCGGTCGTGCATTACCCTTAGTTACGGGCGCAAACTCATTCAGCAGATAGCCCAGTGACGGATAGAGACCGATATTGAGCCTGCCTCCCAAGCCCACACGAATCTCGGAAGAGTTATTTCCACCTAGCACCTTGCGATCCTGAATAAGAGCCACACGCGAGCCTGTACGCGCTGCGGCTATGGCTGCACACATACCTGCCACACCGCCACCGACAACCACAAAGTCGAATGACCCGGCACTCTTTGGTGCAGTTGGCAAACCCAAGAGCTGTTTTCGGAGCTCTTTATAGCTCTGCAGGTCATTCTGCGGTGCAGAGGCGGCCTGAGTTATCAAAACAGCATCAAACCTACCGTCAAAACCGGTCAAATCTCGCACCGTAACAGTATGTTTACCAGCCGTAAGCTCTACAGACAAGCCCCTCTGCCAATGCCACTCCGACTCCTCGTTGCCAAAGATGCCGACACTCTGCCCATCTACAAACACCTCAAACACGCCAGGAGTCTGTGCATCAGACCAATAGCGAGTCCAGTTACGGGTACGGACAAAGATGTTATATCGTGCGCTCTCTGCAACTTGGCAAGCTGTCATAGCGTCTGCCACAGGCTCACCCAAACCATGAGCAAGCAGGTATGCCGAGCCCATAAGGTCAAAGAATTGTTGGTCTAAAACCCAACCTCCATATTGTTCGAATTGAGATGCTAAAAGCAGTATTGAATTATCCATAACAAAAATGTTTATACCACAAATATAACAACTTATTTGTAGTTCAACAAGAAAAATAGTACCTTTGTAAAAACAAATGGCTATGAAAACATTACTAGTACTACTCTCAGCCCTATTTATTGCAGGCTGTACCCCAAAGCAGACAGACAAAGTCTCAGAAGGCAAATACACCGTTGAAGGCACAATCTCAGTCAGCAAAGAGTGTGATATCGAGTGGCTCACGCGCTACGAAGATAAACACATCAAGGCTCTGCACGAGAGGGCAGCCGTAGAGCCAAGTGAGTGCGATGTGATGTTCTTCGGTAGCTCTTCAATCCGTCGTTGGAAGAGTTTGGCGGAGGATATGGCACCGCTGACAGTAGTTAATCGCGGCTACGGAGGTGCTACGCTGCGTGATTTGCACTACAACTACGCCACTGTAATGGCGCACTACAAACCTAAGGCATTTGTCTTCTACTGCGACAACGACCTGAGGACAAAACCGGAGATAGATATCCCCGTAGGCGAGCTTTTCGACCTTGTACGTATGCTTTTTGGGCGTATTGAGAAGGACTATCCCGGCGTGCCTATCTACTTCCTTGCCATGAAGCACTGCAAGCGCCGTGAGGCGATACGCGACCGTCAGGCTATGTACAATGCACTGATGAAGGAGTATGCCGAGCGCAGCAGCAATCAGGTGATATATGTTGACACCTGCACTCCACTTCTTACAGAAGATGGTCAGATTGACACCACCCTGTTTGTCAAGGACAATATCCACCTCAATGCCGAGGGCTACAAACGCTGGACAAAGATTTTAAGAGAATTATTAATAAAATAAAATAGTATGAAGAAGATTTTAACCTCATTGTGTGTGCTATTCTCACTCTCTGCCGTTGCTCAGAGTGGTGGCATTGATGCCGCGATGATGGAGCAGATTCGCTCTGGATATAAGGGCACTGCTGCCGAGCGCGCAACAAAGAATGCACTGACAACAACATCTATCACAACACTTGCCACAAATGGCGACAACCTCGCCATGTGCGACACCCACTTCTCGCACCAGGTAAAGACAAAGGGCATTACCGACCAGAAATCTTCAGGTCGTTGCTGGCTCTTTACGGGCCTTAATGTTCTGCGCGCGAAGATGATTACCAAGCACGACCTTAAGGAGTTCGAGTTCTCTCAGAACTACCTCTCATTCTATGACCTGCTGGAGAAGTCAAACCTCTTTTTGCAGGGTATTATCGACACTAAGCACTTGCCACTTGACGACCGCAAGGTTGAGTGGTTGCTTAAGAGTCCAATTGGTGACGGAGGTCAGTTTACCGGTGTATCAAATCTTATTACAAAGTATGGCGCCGTTCCAAAGTCAGCTATGCCTGAGACATATCAGAGCAACAACACTCGCGACATGCGCATGATTCTCTCGCTCAAGTTGCGCGAGTATGCTCTCACACTGCGCGAGAGTGGCAAAAAGGCAGACCTGCAGGGCCTCAAGACTGCCATGCTCACTGAGATTTACGGTATTCTTGTAAAGTGCCTCGGTGTTCCGCCAACAGAGTTTGAGTGGACACGTTACAACAGCAAGGGCGAGAAGGTATCAACGAATCTCTACACCCCAAAGAGTTTCTATAATGAGTTTGTGGGTGAGGATCTTGAGAACAACTATGTAATGATTATGAACGACCCGACTCGCGAGTACGGTAAGGTATATGAGATTGACTACGACCGCCACGTCTATGATGGCGAGAATTGGCTCTACATCAACCTGCCAATCGAGCGCGTAAAGGAGATTGCCATTGCATCTATCAAGGACAATACTGCAATGTACTTCTCATGCGATGTTGGTAAGTTCTTCGACCGCAAGAAGGGCGTGCTTGACATTGCAAACCTCGACTACCAGTCGCTCTTCGATACCCAGTTCCCAATGGATAAGAAGCAGCGCGTTTCAACCTTCGCAAGTGGTTCATCACACGCCATGACACTCATTGCCGTAGATATCGACGATAAGGGCAAGACCACAAAGTGGATGGTTGAGAATAGCTGGGGTGCATCAAGCGGTTATAAGGGCAATGTGATTATGACCGACGAGTGGTTCAATGAGTATATGTTCCGCCTGGTAGCTGAGCGCAAGTATGTTCCTGAGGATGTACTCAAGATGCTTAACCAGAAACCTATTCTCCTCCCTGCATGGGATCCAATGTTTGCCCCTGAAGAGTAAGAAGTTATGAAAACAGACGCACTGAAAATTTATCATAGCCCACAGTTCGAGCTACTGACAATCGATGTAGAGTTTGGTTTCGCCGGCAGTGGAGGTCAACTCCCCGAGTATGGAGAGGATAACGACGTTATTGTAATTGGCTAAGCTACATAAACAGAATAGACCCCAGATTTGGGGTCTATTTTGTTTGTGATAGCCGTTGGTTCGACTATGCCGAACTGCGAGGAGGAAGGGTCGGCGTAGTCGAGCCAAAGGCTTTTACGTCAAGGCAGATGCCAAAATCTGTATAACAAGAGGGATTTCAAGGCTTGCGAAGTCCGAAAAAGCAGAGCATAAAGTCGGATCGTAGCCATGTCGTACTGTGAGCCAAGGAGTTGTCCAC
>JAZORI010000023.1:0-43364 GCA_045656505.1 Alistipes sp.
ATTTCAAAGACTTTGTGAAGTGGTATCTTTTCCTGCAAAGTAATCAGGGAAAGGCAAGCAAAAAATAGGGCGAGAAAAACCATGTTTCTCGCCCATCATCTAATCTCTAAAAAGCGCCGCTTTTGGCATCATTACCACAAAAAGAGATTTGCAGTTGCAAATCTCTTTTTTTTGCTGTTGGTCATTGGCTATTGGCTTCCCAAAACAAAGCAGATGGCCCAAAACGTATATGAATTTGTATAACAAGAGGGATTTCGAGGACGAGCGTAACGCCGAAATCACCTTGTTATACAGATTCATAAGGGCCGTAAATAGCCTTAATCTTATACTCAAAATTCGTATCATCCAACAGATAGACGTAGAACGTATCACCGCCCGGAGATACACGGATAACAATATGACCCTCCGAGCCTGCAACGCGGTTGTATAGAGTGCTATTCTCGCTCTTCCACTTTGGATGGAGGTTAGTAGTAAAGAAATCTTGGCACCACGAGTTATCCAAAATTTTCGTCAAAAGAGTCGGATCCGGCTGCTTCTTGTAGAAGTTCTGGTTTGCAACTACCTGTGCATCGAATGATTCATCCTGCATACCCGAGCCCCAAGAGTTAGAACTCAAGTGGTGATTGGTCTTAAATGCATCAAGATGACCTGGGCCGATAAAGTCGTTGTAGTAGTCTGCCATATGGTTCTGTGGAGTTGATGTCAAATCGCCACAAGCCATATAGTCAAACTTACCATAAGAGATATGGAAACCACAAGAGGCTGGATTGCCTTTTTCAGACTTTGAACCATAAACAGCTGCTACACCCTTCTGACTCTTACGATATACAAAACCGTTGGCGCAGATATTGAGAAGTGTAAAGTTGCTATACTTCTCCTTATTTCTATCATAACATAGCACAATCTGCTCCTCGCCAGGAGTGAAGCGATAGCCTTTTCCAATCTTTCCTTGCGCTATCTGATACTTGACAAACTTCACCCAATCCTCTGAGAGCTGACCGTCCATTACAGGCGTATTATCATCCTCTACATAGTCAGGGAAGGCACGATCCACGACACGATAGAACGGAATCTCATCAAACAGAGCCAAAAGTCCCGACTTGCGGTAACCCGCTTCAGGATGAGTCTCGGTTGCAGCCGATGCACTACCAATATGGTCGATATGGAAATGCGATGCAAGGCACCAGTTGATAGATGTTCTATTCTCCGGTATGAAGTGCTTGATATAGTTCGCATAGACCATATATGGGCGTGTAGATGCGTTTGGCTTTTGCTCTACTGCCGCATCGCCATCTGTGCTATTGGGTTTATATGTAGCCACAACCTCTCCTGCATCTACAAGCAGCGTTGTACCGTCAGGAAGGATATAAAAACAACACTCACCACGACCTGAGTTGATAAAATGGATATCAAGGTGACCCTCACTCCACAGAGGCATATCTGAGCCAGCTCTGAGTGGTGGGACTATCTCAAACGCAGCCATAGGCTGAATTGTATTTCGAGCAATCTCCACGACATTGTTTGTGGTTTGAGTATATGTATCGCCGTATGTATCAGTAACTTCAACTGTAAAACCATTAGCAAATGTCACCGTAGGCACTACAAACCAGAAAGATGTTGCACTCTCTGCATCCTCGCCAATTGCCACACCCTCACCACAATCAAGAGTCAGGCTCTCTGAGCCATTGTCCGAAAGCTCCATTACAGGTTCTACGCCATAAGTCGCAGTAATTGTCGCCTCGCCCGCAAGTTTCTCTCGGTTGTTACCCTTGAGAGTAATAGATTTCACACTCACCTCCTTACCATAGAGGTTGATTGTCAGATAGCCGACAACATTCTTAAAGTTGAGATGTCCGCCACTCGCACTCTCAGTTACCGCCACCATCACATTGGCATCGGCGCCGAAAGAGTCTGCTGCATAGCTCTGCACCTCTGGCAAGCTGTAGGTAATTACGCCCTGATTTGATATAGTCGTCTGAGCAGAGTATGGATAGAGTGAATAGTAGAGTTCCAACGTCTGGCCCTCAACCTCAGAGGACGAAACCTTCTCAAAAATTGCACTACCAACATCGTTCTTCTCCTTATACTGATACTGCACATTGGCTGTTGTTGCCGGGAAGAGAGATATTTGGTCATCTGTATGCCAAAAGAGTTTACTCTGTTCGACAAACATACGCACATCACTCTGCTCAATCTCTGCATAGAGCGTTTGAGGAGCAGATGAAACCATCTCAACGTCGCTCTGAGCGAACTTTGTGCAGCCAACGACAAAAATCAGCGCTAAAAGAGTAGTATATCGAATCAGACGTCTCATATAACAATACTATTTTGAAGTGTAAGGGCCGTGGATAGACTTAACCTTATAGTCGAAGTTTGTATCGTCGAGCATATAGACATTAAACTGACCACCGCCAGGAGCTACGCGGATAACGATATGGCCCTCTGCACCTGTCATCTTGTCCACAGCATCCTTTTTTGATACGTGATACTGCGGATGGAGGTTTGTGGTAAAGAAGTCCTTAACCCAGAACTTATTCTTATTGCCCATAATCTCCTTCACCAGTGCAGCATCAGGTTGCTTGTTGTAGAAGTTCATATTGACAATCACGCGAGGATTAAAGTATGCCTCCTTCATCTGTGTACCCCACGCATTTGCGCTCAAGTGGTGGTGACACTTAAAGGCGTCAAGGTGACTCTCTCCGATAAAGTCACGAACATAGTATCCTACACGGTTCTGCGGGTTTGATGTAAGGTCACCACACGCAATATAGTCAAAAAGACCATATGCGAGGTGGAAACCGCAAGATGCAGGGTTACCAACGCCTGACTTCTCGCCAGAAAGACCATTCTTTGACCACACATATCCATTTGCACAGATATTAAGGATTGAGAAACCCTTGTACTGATCAGGATTATTGAGAAGAACAATCTGCTTCTTACCAGGAGTAAAGCGAGCACCGGTAAACTTACCCTCCTTTACACCCCAAGTGACAAACTTAGCCCAGTCTGCGCTAGTTCCACCCTCCATTGCTGGAGTTGTTGCATCTTCCTTATAGTCAGGATATGAACGGTCGAGAATGTGCAGATAAGGCACCTCATCATACAGAGCCATAAGACCTGTCTTACGATATCCCGCTGGAGCAGTCTCTGATGCGGCTGCAGGATCGCCAATATGGTCGATATGGAAGTGTGATGGTGCACAGTAGTCAATAGCCTTCTTGCCGTTTGGCATAAAGTGCTTGATATAACTAGCATTGACAATATATGGACGCACATTGGCATTTGGCTTCTGAGCAACAGGAGCATCCTCTCCAGCATCGTCCGGATTGTGTGTCTTTTTCAACTCGCCAGCATCAACAAGCAGTGTTGTTCCGTCTGGCAAAATATAAAATGCACACTCACCACGACCGGTATTGATAAAGTGGATATCAAGATAACCCTCCGACCAAGCTGGAAGAGTCTCACCTACAGCACCAGAACCAGTATCATCTGGTGTCGGAACGGGTTTCAAATCCTCATCCCACGGCATTTCGCCTGTGCCACTACCTCCGCCACAAGCAACTGCAAGCAGAGCAACAAGTGGCAAAGTCAAAAGAAATTTTCTCATAATTTTACTATCTACAATTATAAGGTCCGTCAATATATTTTACAACATAACCTTCTGTCATATCATCAAGGGTGTAAACCATATAGCTATCACCCTTTGGTGCTACGCGGATAACAATATGTCCACTTGTTGCGTTGCACTTTGCATAGTCTGTCGGATACTGCTCGAGCAATGACTCACCAACGCTTGTGCAGAAGATGTCGCAATTCTTCTCCGTGATATAGTCAAACTTGCTCTTATCAGGCTGAATCTCACGAACATAGAAACTTGTAGCAACAAGCACCTGCGGCTTGAGAACTTTCATCATATTCTCATTATTCGACGCTGGCGAGAGGTGGTGGTGAGCCTTTGTAGCCTCAACCTGACCAACTGCCTGTGCTACGCGAAGCTCTAGGTTTGAGCCATTGCCGATATCACCTGCTGAGTGGAAGTCGAACTTACCATAGCGGATAACAAAACCACAAGAGGCTGCATTCTCCGCCTTGCTCTTACCATTATATACATCTACAGCCGTGCCATTCTCCAAAACAAAACCATTTGAGCAGACATTCTCAATTTTGAAGTCAGGATATGCCTCTGCGTTGTACTTGAGCGCAAACTGATTTACAGCACCAATCTTAAACTGTGAGGCACGAATCGCCTTGCGAGCTACCTGATAGTCAAGGAACTTACGATAGTTAGCCAGCGCAGCGTCGCTCATGCTATTCATCTTCAGACCGTCATAGTTGCCATATGCGCGGTCGATAACCTCAAGGAAAGGTACGTGGTGATAGAGAGCTGTAACACCGGCAAGTGTATATGTGCCTGTATCATCCTTGACATACTCCTTCTCCAGATTACCCATATGATCCATATGGAAGTGCGAGAGGTGGAAGTAGTCAATCGTACTCTTACCCTTTGGCAAGAAGTGACGAATATAGTTAGCATAGACCTTTGTAGGACGTATGCTTGAATTTGGACGCTGAATTACATTCTTGTACTCAGCGGTCTCACGGCTAAACTCGCCCGCATCGACAACCATAGTTGTTCCGTCAGGCAGAATATAGAAGAGGCACTCACCACGGCCGGTGCTGATTGCGTGGATATCCAACTCACCCGCGCTCCACGGTGTAAGCGTATCACCAACCTTAATCTCGCCCGGAGTCGTATCATCCGGCGTTGTGTTGTCAGGGGTCTGCTCTGTTCCGCTACCCAAATCATCCTCCCACGGCATCTTTGTTGGCTTATCTTCACAAGAGAGCGCAAAGAGTGCAACTGGTAAAATCCAAAGAAGTTTTTTCATACTTTATTTACACTTAAAAGGTCCGTCAATCTTCTTAACACGATACTTGCTATCCATATCATCAAGGGTATAGACCATATAGCTATCGCCCTTAGGAGCTACACGAATAACAATATGACCACTTACAGCAGCACAACCCTCATACGCCTTTGCATCGGCTGCAAGCTGCTTTTCGCCCACGCTTGTGCAGTAGAGGCGACAACCGAGCTTTGAGATATAGTCAAACTTACTCTTATCAGGCTGAATATCACGGTTGTAGAAACTTGTCGCTACCATAACCTGAGGCTTAAGCACCTCAACGCTCTTCTGACACATAGAGTGCGGAGAGAGGTGGTGATGAGCCTTTACAGCCTCAACCTCGCCTACAGCATCTGCAACGTAGTACTCAAGGTCGTGATAGTCGCCAATATCGCCCGCAGTAAGAAAATCGAATGCTCCATAGCGAATTACAAAGCCGCAAGAGGCTGCATTCTCGCGAATCTTGTCGCGAATACCGGCATAGACGTCAGTCGCCTTGCCATCCTTCCAAACATAACCGTTTGAACATACATTCTCAATCTTAAAGTCCGGATAAGCTGCTGCATTGTGCTTGAGCGCAAACTGATTTACAGCACCCAACTCAAACTGTGAGGCTTTAAGATTGCCTTTTGTTATCTGATACTCCAGGAATTTCTTGTACTCTGCAAGTACCTTTGTGCTCATAGCCTTGACTTTGAGCGAATCGTATGCACCATATGCGCGGTCAATAACCTCAAGGAATGGCACCTGATGATATAGAGCCATTACACCAGTCAGCAGATAGTCACCCTCTGCACTTTTTGTGTACTCAGGCTCAATTCCACCCATATGATCCATATGGAAGTGCGAGAGGTTAAAATAATCTACCGCATCATTTGGATTGAAGTGACGAATGTAGTCACCAAACGCCTTTGTTGGACGGGTCTGAGCATTTGGACGCTGCACAACATTTGTATGCTTGCTCTCTCTGCTAAACTCACCCGCATCGATTACAATCGATGTTCCATCAGGCAGAATAAGAAGTAGGCACTCACCACGGCCGGTGCTGATTGTGTGAATATCGAGATAACCCTCACTCCATGCCGGCAGTGTACGACCCTTGCGTGCCTTTTTGCCGTTGTATCCGGCGGTGAGAGTTACCACCGCCAGACACAATGACAGAATAAATATAAAACTACGTTTCATTCTATTGTCGAATTACTCTACAAGAATTGGACGGATAGCGTAACGAGCAGTTGCTCCAAAGTTATAAGTTGTAGCAGTCTCTACTCCATCATTTACACTCTTTGAACCATTGTTAACAAGGTTTGTATGATCGTTTACACGATAAATAACACCATAACCCTGACCATCCTTAGAGTCAACACCTACTGTTGAAGTACGGTAATAACCCTGAGAACCAACCTTGTAGATTTTGTACTCAACATTATTATAACCACGACCAGACCATGGAAGGAAAAGACCTACAGTAAAATCCTCTTCTGTAAGAGTCTTTGTACCATCAACAAGACCTGCAGTCTCACCATTTGCTGGATTATAGAAATATGTACCTTTTATAGTATAAGCGCCATCAACATATGTTGCTAATGTATAGCAAGCATCTGTATATAGTTTACCAAACTCTGTAGCTGTTGGCATACGATACTGACCTTTTGATGCCCAGAAAGCAACATCTCCAAACTTAGCTGTAACAAAATCAGATGTTTCGGTTGCACAAGTATTGTCTGTGTACATCTTACCGCTGAAATCAAATGCTGGCTCATTTGCTGCAATATGCAGAGCTGCGCTATATTTGTAAGTGAGAGCGTTATCTGACAAACCTCCAAAGTTGAAGTGTGCGGCCTTAGTATAGTCTGTCAATGCATAATCACCATCTCCTCCTTCCATATTGAAGTGGTGATACTGTGAAGGAGCTATCTTCCAGCCAGCTGCAAAGCCCTCGGTAGTAGTGTCCTTCTCATACTCAAGGTTACCCATTGCCCACTTAACACCAGCAACCTCTACATAGTCAGGCATAACGATAGGACTATTGTCCTTGATACCCTTCATATTAACAGTAAAAGCAGTGATATCGCCAGTTGTAAATGCCAAATCCTCTGGAATAGTAATCTCCTTAACGAAGGTCTTCTCGCTTGTAGTCTCAACTGTTACAGTACACTTCTCACCCTCTGCGAGAGTTGCAGGCCATACTGACATATAGTAAGAAAAGTCGCCAGTCTGTGGCTCTGGAAGAGTTACATTGATAGCATTAACTGGAGATGAGAATGATGCCTCTGTAAGTGGGTGCTTACCTGCGAACATCTGGGTAGTCTTCATGCTACACTTACCTGCAAGCTGCTGCTCACAAGCAAAAGTTACACTCTTAACAGCATCACCTGCAGCAAGAGCAAGGTTCTTGATTGTAACCTCACCAATAGCAGTTACGCGTGTATTCTCAAATACGATAGCCTCTGTTTGCTCTGTTGGCTGAGCATCGCGCTCTACAGCCTTTGAAATGATCAAATCTGCTGCGCCATCAAATGTATTCATAGCTGCAGGAGCCTGACCTGCAGGAAGCACAAACGCAATTGTTGTACCTGCATTATTTACTGATGGATTGTTAGAACCCAAGATATAGTAATATTTGTCTGCCGTCTTCTCCTCCAACTCAAAGGTCATCTGTGGAGCAAGACCGCCCTCCTCAAGGTAACCACCAGTGTTGTTACCCTTAGCTAATGTACCTCCTGTCTCTGTAATCTCAAAGAGCTCTACACGATCATCTACGCACCACTCTGCGTGGAACTTGTTGCCCTCCTTAACAAGCACAGTACGAGACTCAGGGGCGTTGAGCTGTGCGGTGAAGGTAATCTTGTTGTCTGTGTTTACGACAATGTTGTCGTCGTTCTGAACGCAAGCGGTAAATGCAGCCGCTGCGATAAGCATGGTTGTAATAAACTTTCTCATAGCGCTACATTTTTTAGAGATCTGTACCATAATCATTGAAATCAATCTCGCCACCTGGGGCGCCTACAGCCCAATCTGTAGATACTGCGAAACCAGCCTCAACACGGATATCGTCAACGAGGATGGTTGGTTTTGTGTAAATTCTCATAATTGTAAGTTTCTTAATTTGGTTTTATTAAAATGCTAATACTCCCCACGCCCGATTGTGGTCGGGCGCAGAGAGATATTATCTGTTTTTACTTAACCTTTACAGGACGAATAGCGTAAAGGCTGATTGCACCATATGCACCCTGGTTCTTAGCCTCCCAGTAGGTGTAGATATAATCTTCTGGGTACTTACCAGACTTCTCCTGCAGTGTATGAACGCGGTAGATAGCGCCATAAGTCTGCTCAAGGGTAGATGCGCTGATAGTGCTTGCAGAACGATATACAGCCTGGCTACCAATTGCATAGAGCTTATTAATACCAGTGCTATAGTAACGGCCTGTATAAGGAAGGAACAGACCCTTAGACATATCTGCGTTTGTAACCTCCTTAGTGCCGTCCTTAGCACCAACCTCCTCACCTGCAGCAGGGTCATAGAAGTATGTACCTGTTACAGTTACGCCATCTGCAGTAGTGTAAGTAGCCTTTGTACGGCATGCATCAGTATAGAGCTTCTGCAACTCCTCACCTGTTGGCATACGATACTGACCCTTAGATGCCCAGAATGCAACATCACCGAACTTAGCAGCAGCGTAATCTGCAGTCTCGTTAACACAAGTCTGATCGGTGTACATCTTACCGCTGATGCTCTTTGCACCTGCGATAGATGCGCACAATGCAGGATCGTTAGTGCAAGGATTCTCGATACCACCGAAGTTGAAGTGAGCCATATTTGACTGATCCTCAATGCCGTCCTTGTCACCAGAGTGACCGAGGTGGATGTGGTAGTGCTGACCAGCACCAATGCTCCAACCTGCAGCAAAGCCCTCACCGGTTGTACCGCCATTGACGAACTGAAGGTTACCAATTGCCCACTCAATGCCGGCAACAGTTACAGTACCAGTAGTTGGAGCTACACCTGTACCTGGATCCGGTGTTGGGTCTGGAGTTGGATCCGGTGTTGGGTCTGGGGTTGGGTCTGGGGTTGGTGTTGGAGTAGTGTTACCTGCACCGCCACCTACATATACAGGGCGGATAGAGTAACGACCAGTTGAACCATAAGCTGAGTTATAGTAGTAGCTTGCCTTTGTAAGGTCAGTTGCAAGGTAGTGAGGTGCAAACAGAACACCGAAGCATGCATCGGCAGTGCTATTTGCGTCAACAACTGATGTACGGTGCCAGCACTGTGAACCGAGCTTATAAATATTGTACTGAGTTGACTCCTTATTGTAACCACGACCAGCGTAAGGGAGGAACAGACCAACCTTAAGATCCTCGTCAGTAAGAACCTTAACATCTATCATATTCTGTACTGGGTCCTCGCCATTCTCAGGGTCAATGAAGTACATACCCTTAATAACTGCAGAGCCGAGAGTGTAGGTAGCCACCTGAGCAGAAGCCTTCTCGTAGAGAGCCTTGAACTCCTGGTCGTTTGGCATACGGTAGTTACCGCCTGATGCCCAGTATGCGATATCGCCATACTTAGCTGCAGCAAAGTCTGTTGTCTCAACAGTACAGCCCTGATCGGTGTACATCTTACCACCAAAGTCGAAGCCTACAGTTGCGATAGCTGCCGCATCTGCAGCCACTGCGCTGAATGGAGCAGCGATACCACCGAAGTTGAAGTGGTCGTAGCGGTCAAAGTCTGCAAGACCTGTGATATCACCCTCAGCCTTCTCCTCGCAACGGATGAAGTGAGCCTGATTTGGAGCGATTCTCCAGCCAGCAGCAAAGCCTGCATCTGCTGTGCAGTCCTTATCATACTGGAGGTTACCAAGTGCCCAGTAGATACCGGCTACATTTACAGTACCCTCGATTACCTCTGGCTTGTTGCTACCTGCAGCAGGCATCTCAGCCTGATAGCTGAGCAACAGACCGCGAGATGCAGAGACGAGTGAGCTGAGAACAACCTCTCCAATCTTCTTATCCTTAGCATTGTAAGCAGTAGCTGTAATGTGAGAGTACTCACCTACAGGAAGTGCGAAGAATGCGTTGAGCACAGACGGAGCTGCACCCTCAAAAGCAACAGTTACAGTACCCTCACCAGCCTTAGCTGTAGCACCCTCTGTAAGTGCATCAGGAAGAGTTGCTGAAACCACACCTGAGAGGCTCTTATCTGAAGAGAATACAACGCGAGCAGTCTCTGTGCTGAGCTTGTTGAGCTGTACATTTGCATAAGCTGTCAGCTGCTTGAACTCAACCTCGTTCTTCTCATCGATAACACCCGCCATAAATGCGCAAGTGCCGGTTGTAGATGGCTCGATTACTGCTGGGAGCTCGAGAGAGATAGCATCACCTGAAATATTAGATGTTGTTGGATAGAGAGCATACTGACCTACAGCCTTACCCTCCTCCAAAGTACCGGTAAACAGACCACGACGGGTCTCACCTGTACCATCAAGGTTGAAAACAGCAGTCTCGCCGTCCTGGCACACAACCTTAATAGCATCATTTCTCTGCCAACGAGCCTCACCGGTAGCTACTACAGATGCACGGCTATCAGCGTTCTCGATAGATGCAAGGATAGTAACATTTCCGGTCTTATTTGTATCGGGCTGGAACTCAGAGATACCATCATCCTGACCGCAACCCACTGCTAGTGCCATTACAGGCAGGCAGTAGCACAAATACTTGAATATCTTTTTCATTTTATTTTACTTTTTAGTGGTTTAGTAACCAGGATTATTATTACCCTCACCAATCAGTGGATTGGTAACCATCTCGCTGTATGGGAATGGCCACAACTCATCCTTACCCTCGACAAACTTGAGAGTTGTATGAACACGACCATTGAATGCAGCACCATCGAAGGTCTTACTCTTATCATAAGTAACGATCCAGCTCTCGTCGATAATTGGCTTAGCGTTGAATGTAGTCTTGCCAAATGCAGGGGCAAGCTGCTCAACATTCATAGCCTTAACAGCCAACATCTTACCATTAGAGCCCTTCCAACGACGGATATCGAACCAACGGAAGCCCTCAAGACAGAGCTCAACCTTACGCTCGTAGCGAAGTGCTGTACGAAGACCATCGCGGTCAGTTGCTGCTACAGGAGGCATATTTACACGAGCACGAACACGGTCAATATTTGCCTTTGCGCGAGTAAGGTCACCACCTGTCCACTCGATATTTGCCTCAGCGTCAATCAAAAGAAGTTCAGCAAGACGAATAAGTGGAACGTCCAGCTCATCCTCATAATCCTTTCCAGGGATTGATGCATAGTAAACCGGATCGAGGAACTTACGCCACAAGTAGCCACCAGGACCCTTTGTACCGTTAGGACCATACTCGCTCTTGTTACCTGCAACGTCACCGTTAGGAACAGCCTTATCAAGGTTGTAGTCCATTACAGTCTTATCTGCAGGGTCTGTAGAGAACTGAACGCCCAAAGAGCGGCTGCCTGAACGCAGACAGTAGAGGTCGAGACGTGGGTCACGATTTGCCCAAGGCTTCTGCCAGTTGTAGAGTGGAGACTCAGCAATGCTCTTACCGTCAGTACACTGGAAAGAGTCGATCATAGACTGTGACGGGCCAGCACCTGCAGCACCGTTGTGTACACGAGAAGCCATTGTATATACACCGTGGTGTACATTACTTGCAGCAAGACGGTCGAACTGAATAGCCCAAATCCACTCAGCAGAGTTCTTCTCAGCATCAAAACCGAAGAGAGGGGTTGGATCTGGCTCACCGTCAGCGTGAGTTGCGTAGTATGTGCAATCAAGTGCAGTGAGGTCATATGTACCTGCAGCGTAGTCAAGGGCAATCTTAGAGTACTTTGCAGCCTCCTCGAAACGACCCCACTCAAGGCAGATACGAGCCTTAAGTGCAAACGCAGCTACACGACCGATACGGCATGTACCCCAAGTTGCCTTATCCCAAGCCAGTGGGAGGTGGTTGAGAAGTTCATCGTCCATATCGCTGATGATACGGTCGATAATCTCCATCTTTGGAGTACGAGCATATGCATAGTCATCAAGTGTGAGGCAGTGGTCAACCCAAGGCACATCACCGAAGAACTTAACAGCCTTGTCATACTGGAAAGCACGAAGGCAGAGCAGCTCAGCCTTAAACTGATAGTACTGCTCGTCAGATACTACACCACGAAGGTTGTCAAGGTTATCAAGCACGAGGTGAATACGACCCAATGCCTTATATACACGAGCATATGTATTCTCTACGTGAGAGAGTGAAGATGTTACGGTTGACAAACCGAAGTTAGGCCAGCTTGACAGAGTGGTTCGCATAGCGCCAATATCAGAAAGTTGGTCGTACCAACGATCTGCAGGACAGTACTGGTGGATATCGTTAGCAAGACTCTTATATGCAGCAAGCAGACCTGCCTCAGCCTCCTCAGCACTTGCAGGGAAGGTACCGGTAGATGGGCCGGTAAGTGGCTCGCGATCAAGAGAGCAGCTGCTCAGAAGAACCACCGACAAAAGGATAGTTATAATATTCTTTTTCATAATCGCAATGTGTTTTAGAATTTAATCTCTGCACCGAATGTGTAAGTGCTGCAAAGAGGATAGTTATTACCGATAGAACCGGTTGTTGCACCCTGTGAACCGCTCTGGTATGCTGTCTCAGGATCGTAACCGTCGTAGTAGTTGCTGATTGTAAAGACGTTGGTAGCATTTGCATATACCATCAGGCCCTTAATCTTCATAGCCTTAACAACCTTCTTAGGGAATGTGTAGCTGAGCTGGAGGTTCTTCAGACGGCAGTAAGCAGCGCCTGGCATCCAGAATGTAGATACCTTCTTGTTAAGGTCGTTGATGTATGAAAGACGTGGATACTTAGCGTCTGTATTCTCAGGAGTCCAGTTGTCGAGGTGGCTCTTCTGGAATGTACCACCGCTAACGCAAGGCTGAGTATAAGCACCGCTGATGTAAGCATCTGCCTTACCTACGCCCTGGAACTGTGCACTGAGGTTGATACCCTTCCAACCGAGGTTGAGGGTAAGACCGTAAGTGTAACGTGGGATGAGTGAGCCGACAATCTTCTTATCTGAGTCATCAATCTTATTATCCTCGTTAACATCCTCATAGATAAGGTCACCCGGATGTGTTACCTGGCCATACTGAGGGCAGTTCTCATTTACCCAGTCAGCCTGCGCCTGAGTCTGAACGATACCGAGGCAGTTGAGCAAGTAGAGTGAGTTGATAGATGTACCCTCCTGGTTGCGGATAACACCACTTGTGCCATATGTACCCTTCATGTCAACAATCTCGTTGATTACATCTGAGAGGTTTGCCTGAGCACCGAATGACCAGTCACCCCAACGATTGTTGTAACCCAAAGAGACCTCCCAACCGTTGTTAACAACAACACCGGCATTCTGGTAAGGTGCGTTAAGACCGATTGTAGAAGGGATATCGAGCTGCATAAGGATGCCGTCAGTCTTCTTGTAGTAGTAGTCAGCAGTAACTGTGAACTTCTCCCACAAAGTAACATCGATACCCAAGTCAGCCATGTAAGTTGTCTCCCAAGTGATATCCTTGTTAGCAAGTGACTGCTGTGCTACGATAGGATAGATCTTACCTGCAGCAGCGATAGAAGAGATTGTAAGCATCTGAGCTGTAGGATAGTTGCTACCGATATTCTGGTTACCCAGTGTACCATAAGATGCACGAATCTTAGCCTCTGTAATCACGTCACGAGTAACATCCATAAATGCCTCCTCTGAAAGACGCCATGCAGCAGAGAATGATGGGAACAGACCCCAACGATTCTGCTTAGCAAAACGTGAAGAGCCGTCATAACGGAGGTTAGCCTCGAACAGGTAACGGTTGTCATAGTTGTAGTTCAAACGGCCGAAGAAAGATGCAAGGGCAATCTGAGAGCGAGTACCGCTGTTGTCCTTAAACTCGTTCTTACCACCCGCATCGATTACATCGTACTGTGGATAAGCAAAGTCCTGACGATATGCGCCGAGGCTTGCATACTCATAGTTCTCGTAAGATACACCGGCAAGGAACTTGAGGTTGTGCTTACCGAAGCTGTGAGCTGCAGTGAGCATACCGTGATAGTAGCCGTTGAAAGTAGTTGTGATAGTCTCCTCCAAAGAGTTGAACTCAACATTGGTGATAGGAGAGATTGTACCGTAAGGGTCTGAGTGGTACTCAACCTGATCCTTGAAGAGGTGATTCTTTGTTGCCTGAAGCTGTGGAGCAACCTTAGCCTCCAAAGAGAGCCATTTGAGCGGCTTGTACTCCAATACGATAGAGGTCTTGAGGTTGAGCTTCTGATAGTGACGGTTACCACCAACATTCTGCTCAATCATAGGCAGTGGGTTTGTAGTACCACCGGTAAATGGAGCGTAGCTACCATCTGACCACTGAGCGAGCATGATAGGATCCTTCGCATTCATGAATGAGAAGATACCACCCTGATATGGGTTAATCTCGCGGTTAGAGTATGTACCTGCGATATCGAAGCTCAGCTTGAGTTTCTTGTGGAGCTGAACGTCGAGGTTGTTACGAAGGTTAAAACGACGGAATGATGCGTTCTTGATAATACCGTTCTGGTCGAGGTAACCGAATGATGACATGTTGCGGATACGGTCTGTACCTGCGCTCATGGTAACAATGTGGCTATGAGTAAAGCCGTTACCGGTCATCAGACGCTTCTGCCAGTCGATAATCGGATATGCATCCGGATCAAGGAAGTTGTTCTTACGATAGTTCTCGATGTACTCTGGAGAGTAAGTGAGAGTTGTAAGACCGTCATTAGCCTCAGCGATGCTCTGCAGACGCATAAAGTCCTCCGGGCCAACAACATCCGGATAGACCACCGGCTGCTGCCAACCAACATAACCACGATAGGTTACGCCAAACTTATCCTTACCTGCACGCTTTGTAGTAATCAGGATTACACCGTTTGCTGCACGCGAACCGTAGATAGCAGCAGAAGCCGCATCCTTAAGGACAGTAATCTGATCAATTTGTGAAGCGTCAACTGAGTTCATGTCGCCCTCTACACCGTCGATGAGAATAAGTGGAGAGCAGTCTGAACCTCCGAAAGAGCCGATACCGCGAATCTGAATATTACCAGTATCTGCACCTGGAGCACCACCTGCTGTGGTAACTGTAACACCCGGAGCAATACCCTGAAGGGCTGTAGAGAGCTGGGTGATTGGTCGAGAAGTAAACTCCTCGGTTGAAACAGAAGAGACAGATCCTGTGAGGTTAACCTTCTTCTCGGTACCGTAACCGACAACAACGACCTCCTCTACTGCTTTGCTGTCCATAACCAACTGAACGTTATAGACAGTCTTTTGAGGAACGATGGTAACTCTCTCGTTCTTGTATCCGATAAATGATACATCGAGAGACTGACCAGCCTCAACTAAAACGGCGTAACTACCTGATATATCGGTAGTTGTACCCCCCCCAATAATTTTTTCGCCGCTCATAACGACAACAGAAGCACCAATCAGAGGAGCACCGGTCTCATCAACAACGGTACCCTTAACAGATAATTTCTGTGCAAAGGCGGACAAACTGAAACAACAAGCAAGAACCAAAAGAAGTTGTCTTGCTGCAAAATGTAGCAGTTTCTTCATAAGTTGTAGTTTTTAATGTTTATAAATAGGTTTTGGTCTATTTTCTGCTCTTACAGCGTATGCGCGCATACGCATACACATGCATTAGTTTACAAAGTTAAGCATCATAATCTGAATATGCAAACATTTTTACTCTATTCTGCACTCTAACTATACAAATAGACTATTATCCCCCTATTTTGGGCTAATTATCACTAAAACGCACTTCAAAAGATATCATTCTCCACAAAACCACAACAAAGCAAAAAGAAAGGAAAAAGAAAAGTGAACTCCGGAGCAATTTTATCACTCATTTACATAAAAATACAACAAAATACCCGCCCAACCAGTGCGGTTGTGACGGGTAAAAAAGACCCCTAAAATGTAAGGTAGATCTATAATTATTGCGTTACTCCTTACTCTTTTTATGACGAGCTCTTACGCGTGTAGGAGTATCTCCGAGATACTTCTTACAGTACTCTCCCAGGTGGCTTGAAGATGAGAAGCCGTACTTCTTAGAGATGTAGTGAATTGGTGCATCTGTCTCAGCCAAATCAGCCAAAATCTCATCCTTACGCTGAATCTGCATCCATACGCCCGGAGTATAGCCCGGATAGTGGCGGCGGAAGACAACATTGAATGTATTGATATCGTATCCACAGAGCTCTGCAAGGTGGTTCAGATTGCGTGCCTTAACGCGATTACCCTCGACCATAGTTCTGAATGAGATTGTATGGTCAAAGAGGTTAAAGAAGAGCTGTGCCAAATCCTCTACGTCGTAGTAGAATCGGAAAATAACGAACAGAAGCTCGATAGCAGACTCGTGCATATGTGCGCATGGAATACCGTCGTTAATGTAACGATGCACCATAGAGAGCAGCTCCGCAAGCTCCTCATTTACATGATATGATGTGAACTGGTAGTTAAAATCACCCTGCTCCTTTGCAAACTGCAACAGCGACGCGATATCGCATGCAGCACCCGGACGAGAGAAGTGTACAACCATAATTTCGATATCTCCCTGAGGAATAATCTCATAGTGTCCGCAGTTGTAACAGAAGAAGAAATTCTTTGCAGTCACCGGAAAATCTCGACGCTCCTCTGAGCTTACAATCAATGTTCCAGACATAACGAAAATCAGATGGTGAACATCACCCGGCTCAATAAAAAAGGCCTCTCCATTCTTATGTTTCTGGTAGTTAAAACCCGCAAACGGTTCCTTTGCCGAAGGGCAAGATTTTGGGCATAGCTGTTTCATTTGTAAAATGGTTTTATTATTAAAAATACCTTCCAATTATATCATTCTGATACAAAAGTAGTTATTTTTTCAATTATATCAAAATTTACGAATGGAAAATCTCTATTATTTGGATATTCAAATAGATAATTCAGAGATTTTTATTGTTTTTCGATATTCAAAACCGCTACATCTGCCGTATAACGAACCCAAAAATGGGCGTCACGCGACTAAATAGACCATTTTTATTACTTCTTTTTACCAACAAAGTAGCAAAAAAACTATTTTTTTTGTATCTTTGTCATTTGAATGGGATAATAAATGCAAATTTATGGCAATAAATATTAAATTGGCTGCGTTAATGGCTAAGAGAAAGATATCTCTTACAGAGCTTGCGGAGAAGATTGGCATCACACAGGCCAACCTCTCTATACTCAAGACCGGCAAGGGGCGCGCAATCAGATTCTCCACGTTGGAGGCGATTTGCAAGGTGCTCAAGTGCCAACCTGGAGATATTCTGGAGTTTGGCGATTAATGCACAGAAAAACAGAAGATAATTTTCACTAAATTTTACCACAATGAAGAGAATTTTTACACTGGTACTTGCAGCAGTCGTTGCATTTACTGCCGCTGCACAGCAGCGTGTTAACGGCCCGGCTCCGGAGTTTATTCCACAGGATCCGGCGGTAAGAACAGGTCAACTTGAGAACGGAATGAAGTATTATATCCGTCACAACAACAAGCAGAAGGGTCTTGCCGATTTCTATATCATCCACAACGTAGGTGCTATTCAGGAGGATGACAACCAGCAGGGTTTGGCTCACTTCCTTGAGCACATGGCATTTAACGGTACTCACAACCTCCCAGGCAAGATGCTTATCGAGTGGTGCGAGAAGGTGGGTATTAAGTTTGGCGCAAACCTCAACGCAGGTACATCTTGGGACTACACTCAGTATCTGATCAAGGATGTTCCGGTATCTCGCCAGGGCGTTATTGACACTGCAATGCTCGTTCTGCACGACTGGTCACACTTCATCACCCTTGACCGCGACGAGATTGACAAGGAGCGTGGCGTAATCCAGGAGGAGCTCCGTACTCGTGACGGCGCATCTTGGCGTTCGACAATCAACCTGCTCAAGACCCTGTTCAAGGGCACTAAGTACGAGCACCGCAACCTTATCGGTCACCTTGAGGGTCTGCAGTCATTTACTTATGATGACATCAAGTCATTCTACGACAAGTGGTATCGTCCTGACTATCAGGCAGTAGTTATCGTTGGTGATATTGACGCTGAGAAGGTTGAGGCACAGGTTAAGAGCCTTATGTCTGACATCCCTGCACCTGCTGCAGATGCTGCAAGCAAGGAGGTTATCGTAGTTCCTGACAACCAGGAGCCTGTTATCTCTGTATTTGAGGATCCTGAGATGTTGGAGAGCGACCTGACACTCTTTATCAAGCGCCCTGCCCTGCCAAAGGCTATGCGTAACACTATTCAGGCTGAGATGCTCTCACTGATTCAGACTTTGGGTAGCACAATGGCTAACACTCGTCTCTCTGAGATTGCCATGAAGCCGGATGCACCATTCACCAACGCACATTTGGGCAATGGTGGCGTAGGTATCTGCCCTACTTTGGATGCACTTACTATGGGTGTAGGCACAAAGGATGGCGAGCTGCTCAAAGGCTTCGAGGTTGCACTCACTGAGCTTGAGCGTATCCGTCGTCACGGCTTTACTGAGGGTGAGTTTGAGCGTGCAAAGGCTCAGGTTCTCCGCCGTGAGGAGCAGGCATACAACAACCGCAACGACCGTCTGAATGGTCAGTATGTAAACCGCTACCTCTCTGCATTCCGTCGCAACACTGCATTCCCAGAGGCTGAGATGGAGTGGAAGATAGATAGCGCAATCATCTCTCAGCTGCCACTTGAGGCTATCAACCAGACATACGCCCACTACATCACTGATAACAACAATGTAGTTATTGCAAACGCTCCTAAGAAGGAGGGCGTTGTAAACCCTACTGAGGCTCAGATTCTCGAGGTTATGGCTAAGGTTAAGGCTTCAGAGATTGCTCCATACCAGGACAATACAGTAAAGGAGCCGCTTATCGCAGCAGACAAGAAGCTCAAGGGCTCAAAGGTTAAGAGCGTAAAGACAAACGAGCTTCTCGGCACAACTGAGTGGACTCTCAAGAATGGCGTAAAGGTTGTCGTTAAGCCAACTACATTCAAGGCTGACGAGGTATTTGTTAAGATGGATGCTCAGTTTGGTATCTCAATGCTCAGCGACGAGGATTACTACACAGGTAGCTTCCTTGGCGTGCTGATGAGCCAGCAGGGTGTATCTAAGTTCTCTTCTACCGAGCTTCGCAAGCAGCTCTCAGGCAAGAGCGCTTATGCAGGTGTTGGTGCTGATGACTATGTAAACAGCATCTCTGCAGGTGGTTCTCCAAAGGATATCGAGACTATTCTCCAGCTTATCTACCTGCGCTTTACCGACCCACGTTTCAATGAGGATGACTTCAACACAACTCTTAACCAGTACAAGAGCTATGTTGTTAACCTCAAGAGCAACCCTGACTACATCGCTAGCGCAGAGCAGAACAAGACCCTCTTTGCTAACCACTTCCGTCGTCAGCAGATCTCTACAGAGGTACTGAACAGCATCAAGTTTGAGCGCCTGGAGCCTATCTACCGTCAGCTCTATGCAAATGCTGCAGACTTTACTGTGACTATCTTGGGTAATGTTGACCTTGCAACCCTCAAGCCACTTGTTGAGAAGTATATCGGCTCACTGCCTGCAAACAAGAAGAAGCTCACTGCTCGCGTAGATGACGGTGTTCGCTATGCAAAGGGTGAGGTTGTAAATGACTTCAATACAGTTATGCAGCAGCCAAAGGTTAGCGTATGCCGCTACTACACTGGTGATATCGAGTACAACCTCGAGAACGCAGTTACATTGAGTTTCCTCCGTGATATTCTCCGCGCTCGTTACACTATCTCAATCCGCGAGGAGAAGGGTGGTACATATGGCGTAGGCGTACGTGGCAGCATCTCTTCAAACCCTACAAGCAACTACTGTCTGACCGTTGACTTCGATACTAACGAGGTTATGGCTGACGAGCTCTCTGAGATTGTTGTAGCTGAGATCAAGCAGATTGCAGCAAACGGTCCTAAGGCTGAGGATTTGGAGAAGGTTCGCGAGTTTATGCTCAAGCAGTGGAAGGCTGATTTGGAGCAGAACAATTCTTGGATGAGCTACCTCTACAACTACTACACCTATGGTGAGGCTCGTAACTTTGTTGCAAACTACGAGAATATCGTCAAGGGCATGACTACCGAGAAGGTTGCAACTCTTGCCGCTAAGATTCTTGCTGACAACAACATGGCATACGTAGTTATGCGTCCTAAGAAGTAGTATTGACTTCTGACTATATAGAGGCTGGCTGAAAAAGTCAGCCTCTTTTGTTTGGATATCGGCAAAAAAGTAGTATATTTGTAGAAGAACTCAAAAAGTATCATTATGTCAAGTGTAAAGACCTTGCCTATTGTCGCTGCGGATGAGTGGCTGCAACCTGTCGAAGAGCAGATTGTTGAGCGTCACAATCGCTATCTAGAACATCTGAACAACATTGAAAACAACTGCGGCTCTATTGTCGATTATGCCAACGGATACAAATATTTCGGCTGGCAGTATGACGATATGATGTGCGGCTGGTGGTTCCGTGAGTGGCTACCAGAGGCACACGATGTCTATATCTTCGGTGACTTCAACGGCTGGCAGCGCACGCAACTGCGCCTAAACAAGGATACAAACGGTGTCTGGAGCATCTTCTTACCTGAGGCTATGTATGGCTACCGTTTGACACACGGCTCACTCTATAAGCTCCATATCCACGGCGCAAATGGTTGGCTTGACCGCATTCCGGCCTATGCAACACGCGTAGTGCAGGATGAGCAGACAAAGGATTACACAGCTCAATTTTGGATTGATGAGCCATTTGATTGGTCTGAGGACAACTTCTCGGCAGATAAATGCACTCCACTGCTCATCTACGAGACCCACGTCGGCATGGCGCAGGAGAAGGAGGGCGTTGGCACATACAAAGAGTTTGAGACCAAGATTCTGCCTAAGGTGCGACGAGCAGGCTACAACGCTATACAGGTCATGGCCATCGCCGAGCATCCATACTACGGTTCGTTTGGCTACCACGTCTCTAACTTCTTTGCGGCATCATCTCGCTTTGGTACTCCTGAGGAGCTTAAGTCGCTCATTCGCAAGGCTCACTCTATGGGTATTGCCGTAATTATGGACCTTGTGCATGCTCACTACGTCAAGAATCTCAACGAGGGTATAAATGAGCTTGACGGCTCTAAGCACCACTACTCAAAGGAGGGCGATGCGGGTTATCAGCAGTATTGGGACTCAAAGACCTTCGACTATGGCAAGCAAGAGGTGGAGCACTTCCTGCTCTCGAATGTAAAGTATTGGATGGACGTTTTCCACTTTGATGGCTATCGCTTTGATGGCGTGACATCGATGATATATCATCACCACGGCTATACCGATTTTGACTGCCGTGAGAAGTTCTTTGACGAGGGTGTAAATACCGATGCACTTGTCTATCTGACACTTGCCAACAAGCTGATTCACAGCATCAATCCGGCGGCTATAACCATCGCAGAGGATGTGAGTGGCATGCCCGGCATGTGTAATCCGATAGAGGATGGCGGTATTGGCTTTGACTACCGTCTAGGTATGGCTATTCCTGACTTTTGGATTAAGCTGCTCAAGGATATTCCTGACGAGGATTGGGATTTGGACGAGATGTGGAACATCATGACCTCTCGCCTACCGGGCGTAAAGACCGTTGCCTATGCCGAGTCGCACGACCAAGCCCTTGTGGGTGACAAGACTATCGCCTTCCGCCTGATGGATAAGGAGATGTACTTTGCAATGAATCGCGCATCCGAAAACCTTGTCGTTGAGCGCGGCATGGCATTGCACAAGATGATTCGTCTGATGACCATCGCTACAGGAGGTGATGCCTACCTCAACTTTATGGGTAACGAGTTCGGACATCCAGAGTGGATCGACTTCCCACGCGAGGGTAACAACTGGAGCTATGCACACGCACAGCGCCTATGGTCGCTCTCGACCAACGGGTTCTTGCGCTATTCACAGCTCGGCGAGTTCGACCGCGCAATGATTCGACTTGTAAAGAAGAATCGCGTACTGCAGAATGGCTATCCTTGGAAATGGAACACCGACTATGACAACAAGACACTCGTCTTCTCGCACCGCAACCTGCTCTTTGTATTCAACTGGCACCACGAGGCCTCTATTCCTGACTATATCACCGAGGTGCCGAAGGCGGGCAAATACACCGTCGAGCTTACGACCGACGACCCTAAATTTGGCGGTCTTGGTCGCAATACAGTCGGCAGCGAACACTTCTCCTACTCCGAGAAGGATGCGGACGGCAACCTGCACCACTATATAAAGATATATAACACTGCTCGCACAGCTATGGTGCTTAAGTGGCATAGATAGTTAAAGAATAATCCGCCTAACTGTTAGGCGGATTATTTTGCTATTGGTTATTTGCTATTAGCTATTAGCTTTTCATTTACTCCTTAACGCGTTTTGGATTTTGACTAACAAACTGCTCCCACGACTGCGACCCACGCTTACGAGCCGCCTTTTCGCCTCCAAGACCCTTTATGCGAGCATCTCCTAAAGCCTGATTTATCGGACTGGATGTACTGTAGTAGTGAGCCAGGGCAACTGCCATACCATCTGTAGCGTCTAATCGGCGCGGAGTATCCTCAATCTTCAGCATGCGGGTAACAATCGCAGCCACCTGCTCCTTAGATGCCGAACCCGTGCCTGTTATCGCCTGTTTGATTCGTGTTGGGGCATACTCAGCAACGGGCTTGTTGCAACTCAGTGCCGCCGCCATAGCCACACCCTGCGCACGACCGAGCTTGAGCATACTCTGCACATTCTTACCAAAAAATGGCGACTCAAGAGCCACCTCTGCAGGCATATACTCACCAACCAGGGCCTTTACGCGCTCAAAGATGTACCTGAGCTTGTCATACGGATCAGATAACTTGTGTAGGTCAATATCTCCCAACACAATTGCGCGGAGCGTCTTCCCTTCAACCTCCAACACACCATAACCCATATAATTCGTACCCGGGTCAAGACCTAAAATTCTGTATGGTTTGCTACTTATCATCGCAAAGTCAATATATTCCGACAGCAAAGATAGTAAAATTTTCATTAAGCTACAGAGTCGGCTGCGCATAGATACTTATGTACTATTGGCTTTTAAGCGGTATTATGTTTAGTTCGCCATAGGCGGACAGAGCCAATGGCTAAAGGCTAAAAGCTTTTCTGGTTTGCACGCCGATAAATCCGCGTACTGTTTTATCGTCAGAGCATAGTAGCTGTGGTATATCATGAAATATCCACGGATGGGCTGTACTAAGCGTACTGCTCATTCGTGGGTATGAGGGATATGACGCAGATGCTATGCTATCACGATAAAACCATTTGTTGTCAAAACGTGTTAGAGATGGTGCATCGCGAAAAAATTTAGTCGCGGATAGTACAAGACGTACAGCCGCGACTAAATTTTAAGCGATGTGCCATATATGACACGTTTTCACAACAAATTACCCTTTGGAGGCAATTTGTATCTGTAACTTAAACTCTGCGCCCTCGATATCTGTTTTAAGTCGGATATAGTTTCCAAAATGGGATACTTTAACAAAGTGCAGGCCCCTCTCGGTGATAGGGGTAAATGCTGTACCCTCGTCTGCCCAATGGATGCCGTCGTGCGAGATTTGCACCTTGGCATCGAGTGTTCCGTTACCGATAATATCCTCAACGAAGATGAAGAAGATGACCTCATCTGCCCAACCTACCTCATATGGGTGGGTCTCAAAGCCCTCAGAAAAGGACTTTTTTATCTCTAAATGCGCTGCATTAAACTGTTTCATAGCAGTAATTATTTAAGGGGGTTAGGTTATTACTCCTGAGAGACTACAAATGAATCAATGTATAGGAATACGCGGCGATTCGTATCTGTTTCGAGCCAAATTACAGGGTTAATAAGGCCATCGATGCGGCGATACTTATCTACGGCGGTAATCTTATGACCGCGCAGGTCGAAAATCTTGTTCTGGCACTGCATCTCAACATACTCCTTGTCGATAATATCGACCTTTAGACGCAGATACTGCCAATTGATTTTACAGTCGGTCTCATTATAGATAAGGTTTTGTGTTCCATTTGGCACATCTTTATATCCTGCATGGTAGCCATCTGGGCGACGCTCACCAAACCACCAGCAATCTACGCCCCACTTGCACCAATCGCCATCAAGGCCAAATGCCCAATCCTTGTCTGTACCAGGAGTTGCGTTGATATACTGCCACTTACGCATAGGCTTTCCATCTACGGTATTGAGGTAACGGATGCCCCAGAAGAAACGGTTGCCGTCATCCTGAGTATCTGAGCCGATACCAAATGCGCGGATAGAGTTCTCGTGCAGACCCGGCTGCTCGCCATCTCCATCCACCTCATTTTGCTCGCCTGTGTATGCAAACCAGCACTCAAGCTGCAGATATCGCGCAGAAGGGTCCATATTTGACAGACGCTTAATTGCGTGGCCCATAGAGCCCGGAGCCGGTGGCATAGAGTATGGATTTGCCACAGGTCGAGTAGATAGTTTGAGCGAATATGTACCTGACATTGAGCCATGTGTACCCGGGAAACGGTATGTCGCCGAGCTAAGCATTACTGGTGGCCACTGATCCTTATTGACCTTTGTTGGTGGCACATCGAAGTCGGGATGCTCCGTAAAGTTTGGCAGCAACACCATCCAACCATTAAAGCCGCGATCGAAAACATCGTAACACAACACGCGCTTAAGCGGATTGAAGCGGCTATAAAGCATAATCTTATCCATACAATTCTATACCTTTATTTATTAAACGTGTTTGCAACTCCTTAACAGCGAGATTTCGTGGGGTTACACCCTGCTCGGCGCACATTGCTGCCGCTGTACCTACCGCCTCACCCATAGCCATACAGATGCTCATCACACGATATGATGCATGTGCTCGGTGTGTGCCCGATATACAACGACCTGCAGTATATAGATTTTCAACACCCTTTGGCGTAAAGCAACGATATGGGAGGTCGTACGGATCGCAATACTGGATATGCTCCTCTGCCTGACCTGAACCCTCAGGGTTGTGAATATCGACAATAAACTCGGCACGATGGACTATAACGTCCTCAAAACGGCAACCTGCAGCCATCTCCTCGGCTGTGATTACATAGTCACCCATAACTCGACGAGTCTCGCGCACGCCGGTGGTTGTACCGCTTGATATTACGCGGCAATTTTCATAGCCCGGCAGGTGCTTGTGGAAGAAGTCAAGGAGTGTGTATATCTGCTCTCGCAGCTCCAAATCGGCCTTGAAAATCTCCTCCACACGGGTCATATCTACGCCATTTACCTGTGTTGTATTCACCTGACGATAACCCGGATAGACAACCGGATGCAATCTCACTGCCGCAATACGCTCAGGGAGTTCACCCGCCTTTGCCAGGCGCATACAGTAATCCAAGAAACGCTCATCACCAAGTTTGACATCATCCACATCGCCAATGCAGATAACGCCCTTGCTCTCATCTACGCCCGAGATGGTAAACTCAAGGGTCACCGGCTGCATAAGTCCATCTTCGCGACCCTTTTCGGTTGTTGCACCGGCAAGGTAGCTGACAAGTCCGTCGCCCGTAGCATCGACAGTCACCGCACCCTTAAGGACAAACTGACCCTCACCAGCCGTTACCACCAAGCCAACAAGAGAGTCACCCTCCTTAACCACGTCTGTTACAGTAGTTTGCAGATAGACATCTATATTTGGGTGGTTGGCAAACTGTGCGAGCAACATCTTTGCACGCTCAAAGTCATGCGCACGGCCCGTCTGGCCAATCATATCGTTCTCAGGCACGCCCAGCAGCTCAACAATCTCATCGCGCATAGTACCCTTGCCGACCATACCAAGTATCGGACCGACATAGCCCGTTGTGAGGTTTCCGCCCACAACACCATAACGCTCAATGAGTGCCACCTTTGCACCCTCGCGAGCAGCTGCAACGGCTGCACATATTCCGGCAGGGCCAGAACCTGCGACCAAAACGTCGTAGGCACCGCGCACCTCTAACTCTCGACTATAACTTACTGTCTGCATTGCTCTTTGAATCAAAATATCTGTAAATAAAATATACTACCGCAATTCCGACCATCACAGCCACACCGCCAACCATAATGCGCTCAACATCTGCGCTATAGCTCTCCATTAGCAGTTGTTGCACAAGCAGAGCTGCAATAGCAAGCAGCGTAACGACAAAGCATGTGATAGCCATATGAGAGTAGTGCTTAGTTGCACGTTTCATCTCTGCGCTCGGCTCCAAATCGGCCTCAGGGTCAACAATCGCCTGCACGCGCTCATATCCCGCATCAAATGTACCCTTATGTCTTGCCCACAGCTCCATTACAGCGAGCAGAAGTACCGGAATAACTGTTCCGATAACCGACTCCAGGACATTCGGGTTTATCCACTCAAAGTTGGCACGAACAACCTCGCTAAACTTAAATGCAAGACCAAAAATTCCGCAAGTGTAGGTGATAATCATCGCTGTAAGCAGGTGTTTCTGTGTCAGTCGCTTAGAGAAGACACCCCACACAGATGGGATGTAGAGTGGGCCGATAATCATCGTAAGCACAGTAACCACGACCTTCTCCGCACCTCCTGCGTATGGGATAAGCAGTGCCAATGCCACTATGGCTGCACCAAAGGCAAAGGTGAAGATTCGACCTGTACGAATCAGCCCCTTCTCCCCTACTTCTGGGTGCTTGCGGCCATAAATATCATATGTAAAGACATTTGCAAAGACGTTAAGCGTACCCGAAACAGTCGAGAGCGTTGCCGAAACCATCGCCGCCAACATCACACCGAGCATACCCTTCATCAACACATGCTCAGACATAAGGATATATGCCCGCTCAGGGTTTGCACCCGGCTCAATCATACGGAAACACATCGCCGGGAAGTACCAAATCAGCGGGGTGAGCAGATAGAGAGCACCCACCAGGTATGTACTCTTGCGAGCATCCTTTGTTGTCGGCACGCTGATATATCGCTGCACAAATGGCCAATCACCTCCGATGGTAAAGCTGTTGACAAAGAACCACAGTATCAGCCAAAACCACGGATACTCAGCACTTACAGGTGTAAAATAGCCTTCTGGCGCAGCGGCAACGAAGTTTTCCAACCCGCCAACAGCATTCAATGATAGCGGAATCATAAAGACAACCACCATAATCAGCACACCGAACTGAATAACATCCGTCATCAGCACCGCCAAAAAACCGCCCAAAACGGTATAGAGCAGAGTTATCACACCAAGTATAAGAATACCCCAGCTAACGGCCAAATGGCCACTCGCATCGGCCATAAAGTGACCCTCGGGCAGTACCATGAGTGTTGACATAACAATAGCAATGGCATAGAGTGCAACTGCTGTATGGAATCCGCGACCAATAACACCGAGCAGCGTATAGAAGTTGAGCGAACGCTGTCCGAAACGGATTGTAAGATACTCTCCCGGTGACTTAATCTTCATCTCGCGCCACTTACCCGACAGATAACGACCGACAAGAAAGCTGGCAAATCCGAGCGTATTACCAATAAGTACCGCAACAAGACCTGAGCGATATGCCACACCGCCCCAGATGACAAATGTACTTGCCGAGAATAGCGTCATGTAGGTTGACATGCCCGACAACCACCACGACGAGTTTCTTCCAGCAATAAACATATCGGCTGAGGATTTGATACTCTTCGATACCCAAACACTCACGCCAATAAGCCCAAGAAAGTAGAGAACAATTACAAGATAGTCTATTCCGACCATAACAAAATTGAATTTAGGTTATTTCAAGTAGTTTCAAACAAAGATAGTAATTTTTTGTCAGAACACCACATTTACCTAAGTTTTTATTTGCTGTTGGTTCGGCTGTGCCGACCCTTCCTCCTCGCAGAGTATTAGCTGTTGGCTAATAGCTAAAGGCCAAAAGCTTTTACTGTGAGGATTTCGAGGACGAGCGTAACGCCGAAATCACCTTGTTAGACGAATTCGCATACAAGAGAATTAGTGTGTCGCCTTATACCACGCAGTCCCTTTCCAATCCTCAATGTAGGCAGAGGCTGAGTTGAGGAGAATCGGAGCAGAAGTGGTTAGGCCGGAGTAGTGGTCAATCGGATTGGCCTTGTTATTATATGCCGAGTAGAAGGTCTTTGTGTGGTACTGACCCGTTACTGTGCGCGCTAGCTGCACTGTAAAGGCTGTTGTTGCGTCGGTATCTGTACAACTTTTGAGAACATAATCCTCAATATCAAAGAAGATATGGGTTGGGTTGCGCGATGCACTAACTCCGTCATATACCTGCACGCTATCGGGGTCTATATCCCGCAAGAATCCATTAACTCGCTTTGTCGCCACGGCAAGAGCCTCGAGCTCATTACAGTGAATCACTGCCGAGCAAGCAGAGTCGTAGATGCTATTGTTGCCACTTGTGTAGTGATCGACAAATATCTTACCTACGCTATTGAGTCTGTCCTCCACACTCTCCTCGCCCAACATTACAGGAAGTATCTTCTCGTATGGCATACCGCTTGCGATAATCTCACACGGAGAGGCGAGAATATAGTCTGCACAATCCTTCAAATCATACGCGCTCTCAACATTTGCCATATAGCAGGCATCAAAGACGATATAACTCAGCTCGCAACCCATACTCTGTATAGCACCTGCAAGCTCTGTTGTATCAAGCTGAGTGTTTGCCGAATCACCGATATGTCGCACCATTATCGCGCCCGGAGCCGGAGTCCAGATATCATCTGCTGCAACCGTAGAGAAGGTTGTTCGTGCAGAGCTTGAGCTATTTTTGGGCAGCCAACCCTTGCCGTGAGAACCGATAAATAGGCCACACTCTACTGCTGGCGCTCTGGTAGCCATATCCTTGAGGATTCGGCTTATCATCCTCTGAGAGTATAGTAGCGGCAGGTCGTATGTGGCAATCTGCTCACGGATAACAGTATCAAACTCCTTGTCGTAGAATATCTCGAGCAGTTTACCCGAGTTCTGGCTGCTCTGGATAAATGCCAAAACGCGACAATCATCCATTGTTCCACTCTTGACAATCTTCTCCACCATCTTCATATTGTTATCATAGTAGCCCCTCAGACTGGTTCCGAGATAGTAGAAGAACATCGCCTTATCAGCCTTCGATTTGCGCTGCCACACATCTATAGAGGCTTTGCAAGCAGGGTTATCCGCAAGGGCAATGGTCATCGTGCCGAGCTTGCGCTCCTCCGACCCGCTATTTGGTTCAACAACGGTAATATCCACCTTGCTCTCCGCACCTCTGACTACTGTTATAGCCGGTGTGGTAGAGGTAACAGTGAAGTCGAATGGGGTATCCACAGCAAAACTCATCTGCTCCCCCTCATTTCCGCCAACAGTCACCCTACTACGGTCAAAAGAGATTGCCGGAAGCTGATTTACCGCAACCTTTCCATCCAAAGTTGTGCCGTCCACCTTAAAGGTCAGATAGCCAATAGTCTTTGTCTCGGCTGTAAGGTTATCCTTAGTGGCAGCTACGGTGACATTATACTTACTGCTGCTCAGCGGTTTGCTTGCCGTACAGACTATATCACCCGAAGGGATTACCTCAACTGCCTCCTTGCACTCGAACGTAAACTCCTCATAGAGATTCTGCTGCGCCGCCACTACAACCTCCTGCTGCTCAAGTGTAACCAATGGTCGCTGATGCGCAGTAATGCCCGTAAAGCGTGTACGAGCAAGGCGAATGGTGACATCGCCGAGTTCTCGGCTCTCAAGCGTTCTATTTGCCTCATGCACAGTTGCCGTGATAGTGACACTCTCTGTCGCCTCACCACTTGAAGGGTTGTATGTCACCCCCGGCGTGTCGAGTATCTCCCAAGCCAACTTTGAGGAGATGGTAAATGTCGTCTCTGCACCCGCTGTTCCGTCAAACAGGAGCTGATTGTTAACCACACCGCTCAAAATTGAGAGGTGGTCCTTCGGCACAGGCTGTACCGGATTACAAGCCCCGAAAATGAGGGATAGCAGTGCAAAATATAGTGTAAGTCTCTTCATAACTATTTGTATTCGCGTGGTTTGAGATTATTAAACTGCCATGTTCTATCACGCTGGAATGTATAATCGTCCGGTTTGTTCCAATAGATTCTACTGTAGTCAAAGTAGTAACCCTTCAGCTTATCCTTAGGCACATCAAATGGCACAAACTCAACCGTACGGCTGATAATCTTACCCTTTCGCTGATTCCAACCCTTAGCGGCAATGAAATCTACGCCATGCGAGAAGAAGATAATATGCATCGGCTCCTTCTCCTTAGCTCCCGTACCCGATGAGGCTATAGTGCGAAGTATGGCAGCTAAGTGGTCGGCATAGATCTTCTCCCTCACGCGATCACCGGCTGTACCATAGGCATATACCATAAAGTTGAGCAACTTTGGAGAGAATGGGTCCATCTCCATCGCCTCACTGCATGCCGCAATAAGCTCGTCTATATCCGCAACAGACGGAGTATCGATAGCAATACGCGCCATTATGTTGTGCACCTTCGTCATTCCGGGATTGTCACTCAGCGGACGATATGCCGTCTGATAGGCATAACCGTAGTATAGGTAGTGATACTCCTCATCGGTCAACGGGTCACCGGCCTGATAGCGCATCATCAGATTGGGATAGTAAAACTGGGATTTACTATCGTGTATAGCTGCAAAAATCTTGTCATTATCAGGCACTTGACCCTTTGCCACCACCCCGATAACGACAAGCACAACTGTTATAACAAATCTCTTAACACTCATAGCGTATAATCTCCATTCTCTGACGAATATCCAACTCAACACTCGCCTCAGCAAGTGGCAAACGCACTGTTGGTGTGCAGATATTCATCGTAGCAAGTGCATTTTTTATGCCGACCGGATTTCCCTCAACAAACAGAGTGTCAATAATTGCCGAGAGTCTGTTCAACTCATACTCAGCCTTATCGAAATTACCTTCAAGGGCCAAATCTGTCAGCTCCTTAACGGCTACAGGATAGAGGTGTCCCAAGACTGATAACACACCCTTTCCACCATGGCGAATCGACTCAACTGTAAGGCCATCATCACCACAGACAAGCATAAACTGCTCACGAACTGCAGCCACAGCCTTACAGATAGCCTCCATCTGCTCGACATCACCCGACGCCTCCTTAATTCCGAAGACATTAGGGCACGCAGCAACGATTCGCGCAACGGTCTGCGGAGCCATATTCACACCCGTACGGCCTGGAATGTTATACAACATTATCGGCAGTGGAGAGGCCTCTGAAATAGCCTTAAAGTGGCGATAAAGACCCTCCTGATTTGGCTTATTGTAGTATGGATTGACACTCAGAATGGCATCATAGCCAGTAAAATCCCAGCTCTTGAGAGTCGCCACAACATCTGCAGTACAATTACCGCCAACGCCCACCATCAGAGCCACGCGACCCGCAGCACGCTCACGAATAAATCGCGATACAGCGACACGCTCTGCAGCTGTCAGTGTCGGAGTCTCCGAGGTTGTACCAAGAGCCAGCAAATAGTCCACGCCACCCTCGATAACTCGGTCAATTATTGCGGCAAGTGCAGCAAAATCGACACTACCCTTGCTATCAAATGGTGTGATAAGTGCCACACCTACACCTGTAAATTGATCTATAATACTCTTCATACTCGTGTTAGACTTCTACTATTAAAATAGACTTCCCTGTATCGGTTGCACCTCCACAACCTTCTGTTCAGGTTTCTGCTCAGGCTTCGGAATATCATCACCACCAATAATGGCGATAAACTCCTGCTCCGAAAGTATCTTTACACCCAACTTCTCAGCCTTCTGCAACTTGGCCGGGCCCATATTATCACCCGCCACGATAAAATCTGTATTGCTGCTCACGCCCGACTGGTTCTTTCCGCCGTGCAACTCAATCAGAGCCTTCAGCTCATCTCGCGAATGGAGCGTAAACTTACCCGACACCACGACATTCTTACCCTGCAGCAGATCGGACTTACGCTGAGCAACCTCCGCCTCAAACTGCAACCCTGCACAGCGCAGACACTCAAGAATAGAGAGGTTCACATCATCGGCAAAATAACCAATAATAGAGTCAGCAATCTTGTCACCCACCTCATCGGACTCCATAAGAGCCTCCTTATCCGCTGCCATAACGGCATCTATACTCTTAAAGTGAGCCGCCATATACTTTGCTGTAGTCTCTCCAACAAAACGGATACCCAAACCAAAGAGTACTCGCGCAAATGGTACGCTCTTTGACGCCTCTATGCTGTTGATAATATTATCTGCCGATTTCTCTCCCAAGCGAGGCAAAACGGCAAGATCTGCAGCCTTCAACGTATATAGGTCTGCAACATCACGCACAAGACCATTTTCAAAGAGCAACTCTATAGTCTCTCCACCCAAGCCGTCGATATTGAGGGCTTTACGACCAATAAAGTGGACTATACGGCCCACAATCTGAGGACGACAACCACTCTGATTTGGGCAATAGTGTTTAGCCTCTCCCTCAAAACGGACAAGCTGAGCGCCACACTCAGGACAGCGGTCAATATACTCAAACGGAGTACACTCAGCAGTGCGTTCACCTATCTCAACACCCGTAATCTTAGGAATAATCTCGCCACCCTTCTCGACATAGACCATATCCCCTACCCTTATATCTAACGCAGCAATCTGCTCTGCATTGTGTAGCGACGCTCTTTTTACAGTCGTTCCCGCAAGAAGTACCGGCTCAAGGTTGGCCACAGGTGTTATTGCACCCGTTCTTCCGACCTGGAAATCGACACTCAGAAGCTTTGTAAGCGCACTCTCAGCCTTGAACTTGTATGCCACAGCCCAACGCGGAGATTTAGCCGTAAAGCCAAGCGAGCGACGCAGTGCAAAGTCATTCACCTTAATAACCACGCCATCGGTAGGATATGGAAGAGATTTTCGAGCCTCATCCCAATGGTTGATATACTCCACAACCTCAGCAGCACCACAGCAGAGCGACATATACTCCGATATCTTAAAACCCCAGCTGCGTGCAGCGTTCAGATTCTCAATATGGTTTGTAAATGGCAGATTATCGCCCGCCATCTGGTATAAGATGCAGTCCAAACCGCGCTTTGCGACCACTGCCGACTGCTGCTGCTTAAGAGTACCGGCAGCTGCATTACGAGGGTTGGCAAAGAGCTGCTCACCTGCACTTTCGCGCTCTGCATTCAATCTATCAAACGAAGCATAGGGCATAAATATCTCACCTCGAATCTCAAACAGGTCGGGATATCCACTACCTGAGAGGGTCAATGGTATAGAGCGAATGGTCTTGACATTTGCCGTCACATCGTCACCCGTAGTGCCATCACCACGAGTAACTGCCCTAACAAGGCGGCCATGCTCATATGTAAGGCTGATAGCCGTTCCATCAAACTTTAGCTCACAGACAAACTCCGTAGCGCCATTCTCCCTCTCTATGCGCTCAATAAACTGCGAGAGCTCCTCAACAGAGTAGGTATTGGAGAGCGAGAGCATCGGATAGCGATGGCTGACAGAGACAAACTCCGCAGTGCGGTCACTACCCACCCTAACCGAAGGCGAGAGTGCATCATAAAACTGAGGATATTCAGCCTCCAAATCGATAAGCTGACGCATCATCTTGTCAAAATCGAAGTCCGAAATCTCAGGCGAGTTCTCGACATAATATTTGTGGTTGTGATAAGACAATTCCCGTCTCAACCCCTCTATCTGTTCACGTATTTGCTCTATAGATACCATTTGTATATGTTTCGTAGCGCACGAAAATACATATTTTATTTCAAATAGAGGGCAAAAACAAAAAAAAATCAAAAAAAAACCTCGAAATTGGCGCGATTACAAATTTTTGCTTATACTTGCACTCGAATTGACAAACAAATAAGATAAATAATACAATAACTATGGCACCAAACAATAAGAGAAAATCGGTTATCAGCTTTAACAATCTTCCATTAGAGCTTCAGGAGGCAGTAAAGGCAGCCTATCCAAATGGTTATTTAGATTCAATGATTCGCGTTGACAAGCCAAATGGCGACTTCTTCTTTGCTGTAACTTTTGAGACTGAGGAGGTGAGCTACTTGGTTAAGATTAATGTCAAGATTGATGACATCACAGATGACGATGACGATAAGGACTACTACGATGACGAGATTAAGGGCGCTGACCAAATCCAGGATGACGAAGAGGAGGAAGAGCGTCGTCCATCTCCAATCGAATTCGACGACGAGGATTAAAAAATGGCATATGGTATGTTCTATAAATTAGGGAATTAAGTTCTTCTGTTTTTGACACATTCTATTTCGGTCGTTTTTGGACCTACCATAAATTGCTTTTCTCGGCGTTACACGAACTTTTTCAAATCCTCACATACGACCAAGTATGCTCCGGTTTGAAAAAGTTCGCAAGCCTTGATAAAAGCAATTTATATCATTTTTGTTCGTTACATTAATAAAAATCGCGACTATGGGTTACAACTTATTGAAGGGTAAGCGAGGCATTATCTTCGGAGCGCTAAACAGTTCGTCGATTGCCTGGAAGGTTGCCGAGCATGCTGTGGCAGAGGGGGCGGAGATTGTTCTTACAAACACTCCCGTTTCGCTGCGTATGGGCGAGATTAACCATCTTGCCGAGGTATGCAATGCTCCTGTAATTGCTGCAGATGCCACAAGTGTCGAGGATCTAGAGAGCCTTATCGATCAGGCGATGGAGCACTTTGGGGGCAAAATTGACTTTGTACTCCACTCTGTAGGCATGTCACCAAATGTTCGAAAGAGCATCCCATATCAGCAGCTCAACTACACATTCCTCGACAAGACCCTTGACATCTCTGCGTTGTCATTCCACAAGCTCATGCAGGTGCTCTACAACAAGCAGGCGATGAATGAGTGGGGCTCTATTGTTGCACTATCGTACCTGGCTGCACAGAGAACCTTTGTAGGCTACGGAGATATGGCAGATGCTAAGGCTCTGCTGGAGTCTATAGCTCGCTCTTTCGGTTCTATATTCGGTAAAGAGTTTAAGGTCAGAGTAAACACCATCTCGCAATCACCTACACCGACTACAGCCGGCATGGGTGTGGCAGGTATGGATAGCATGCTCCGCTTCGCCGATGCCATGTCACCACTGGGCAACGCCTCTGCCGAGGAGTGCGCCGACTACTGCATGACACTCTTCAGCGACCTTACACGCAAAGTGACAATGCAAAACCTCTACCATGATGGCGGATTCTCGTCAATGGGACTCTCCGAGGAGGCATTCAATCTTTTAGCAAAATAAATGCTATTGACCTTTAGCCATTGGCTATTTATTAGCCTTATAGAGGTATCCGCACAGCGGATACTTTTTTATTTTATCACAGAACAACAATTAAAGAGACTATCTGTTTTGTCGTCAGAAGGTGGTAGTTACAAAAACTACGCTATTTATCTGCACCATTTTATCGCCATGACAGTAATCAAAGAGACTTCTTGTTTTGTCGTCAGAAGGTGGTAGTTACAACGCTCGGCAAAATTGTCCGCGATGGGCTGTACTACATGTACTGCCCATTGCGAGCAACTTTTGTTAGCGGAAGTAAATGCCGCCTTATCACGACAAAACCAAAATTTGGTTTTATAAATAATTATGCGTATCTTTGTCCTGACACGCACACATAATTTGTGTAATGGCAGGAACTTATTGTGCAGTATTATTGCTACTTATGGTAGCGTATCTTTTGGGTTCGATACCAAGTGCCGTCTGGATTGGAAGGCACTATTTTGGTATTGATGTAAGGGAGCACGGCAGCAAGAATGCGGGTGCTACCAATATGCTGCGTGTGCTTGGTCTGAGAGCTGCACTTCCTGTGTTTGTGATAGATTTTCTCAAGGGTTTTATAGCTGTAACACTAATGGCGTTGTTGCGTTTTGATGCGACAATCTCGCCGATGTGGATAATCAATATGAAGATAATTGCTGTGGCTCCGGTTGTACTGGGTCACATTTTCCCTATTTTCGCCTCATTTAGGGGTGGAAAGGGTGTCTCGACACTTGTCGGAGCGATTACCGGAATACAGCCTCACTTGGCGCTCATGTGCCTCGCTGTGTGGGTTTTGATATTCATTTTCACGCATTATGTATCCTTTGCATCTATGGCTGCAGGGTGTGCGTTCCCAATTTTCGTATCTATATTTTCTGTAATCAACTATCTCCGTCATGGAGATACTTCGATAGCATTTATAATCTTCTCTGTCGCTGTTGCCGTGCTGCTAATATGGACTCACAGGGCCAATATAGCACGACTGAGGCGAGGAGAGGAGGCAAAGACCTATATTTGGGAGAAGAGAGAGTAAAAACACCTTATTTATATTGTAATTTATGTTAGAACAGAATTTAATTAAGATGTATGAGCAGTCATTTCGCGACAATCGCGAGATGAGTGCTGTGACCGACTACTTTACTGGCGAGACCTACTCTTACTACGGTTTTGCCAAGGAGATTGCAAAGCTCCACATCATGTTTGACGAGGCAGGTATCAAGCCAAAGGATAAGATTTCACTTGTAGGTCGTAATACTCCACGTTGGTGTGTTGTATATATTGCAACTATCACCTATGGTGCTGTAATTGTCCCTATCCTTCAGGACTTTACACCAAACGACATCACACACATCGTAAACCACTCGGAGTCTCGTCTGCTATTCCTTACAGACTCATATTGGGATGGTCTGGACGAGGAGCAGATGCCTAATATAGAGGCTGTAATGTCACTGACAGACTACCATGTAATCTTTGAGCGTGGTGGCGACAAGATGACACGTTGCATCAACCAGATGACCGAGAATTATCGCAAGCGCTATCCAAAGGGATTTACTGCTGACGATATTAAGTATGCCGATGTACCAAACGACCAGCTCATCCTGCTCAACTACACATCTGGTACTACAGGTTACTCTAAGGGCGTTATGCTTACAGTAAACAACCTTACCGGAAACGTATATAGCATCTCAAAGATTGCAGATAAGAAGGGCGATATATTCTTCCACAAGGGCGCAAGAACCCTCGCATTCCTGCCACTTGCACACGCATTTGGCTGTACTGTAGATTTCCTTACACCGCTTGCAGTAGGTGGACACATCAACCTGCTGGGTCGTATTCCGACACCTAAGATTCTCATTAGCGCTATACAGAAGGTTCAGCCTGAGGTAATCTGTGCTGTGCCGATGATTTTGGAGAAGGTATATCGTAAGCAGATCATGCCACTGCTCGAGCAGGGCCCTCTGAGCATTGCAATGAAGCTTCCTCTTGTAAATGAGGTGGTATTTGCTCAGATTAAGAAGAAGCTCCTCGAGTCATTCGGTGGCAACCTCCGCCTCTTCGTTATCGGTGGTGCTCCGATGAATAAGGAGACCGAGTCATTCCTGATGAAGATTCACTTCCCATTCACCGTTGGTTACGGCATGACCGAGTGTGGTCCACTCATCTCTGTAACTGAGATATTTGAGGAGTTCAAGGCATCATCTTGCGGTCGTTACCTGAAGGATATGTTGGAGGTGCGCATTGATTCGGCAGACCCTCACACCATTCCTGGCGAGATTCTCGTACGTGGCGAGCATGTGATGATGGGTTACTACAAGAATGAGGAGGCTACAAAGAATGCTATTGACGCTAACGGCTGGCTCCACACTGGTGATATGGGTACTCTAGATACTGACGGTACACTCTACATCCGTGGTCGTTGCAAGACTATGATTCTTACAGGTAGCGGTCAGAACATCTACCCTGAGGAGATTGAGGATAAGCTCAACAATATGCCACTTATTCTTGAGTCACTCGTCCTTGAGAATGACGGTAAGCTCTACGGCCTTGTAGTGCCTGATTTCGAGACTTGCGAAAAGGAGGGTATCAGCAAAGAGGCACTGGAGGATATGATGAAGGAGAATCTGAAGAACCTCAACGCGCAGGTTGCTGCATATGAGCGCCTTGTATCTATCAGCATCTACCCTTCTGAGTTTGAGAAGACTCCGAAGAAGAGTATTAAGCGTTACCTCTATAACGTATCAAAGCTCGGCTTAAATTAAATTTCATTTCTCAATATTGAGGGTGGCCATGGTCACCCTCTTTTAGTAACAGACAATGAAGCACAAAACTCCACTTATCCGAAAACAGACCATCGGCGAGAATGTTCTCTACACTCTGGTCTTTATAGCTATATATCTCATCCCGATTCTCAACTCATTCTTGATGGCGGAGGAGCATATTGACTTCTATAATAAGGTCTTTTTGGCGTGGAGCATTATTACACCGTACCTTGTTCTGTTTCTTCTTAACAACTACATCCTGATAAATTTCATACTCAACAAGGGGTATATATTTGGGTATGTTATAACAGCCTTCTCGGTCTCGACTATCACATTTGCTGTAATCGAGCTATTGGAGAAGAACCTCATAATCTCTGACGGCTACACAGATGTCGGAATTCTTCCACATCAAGCATCGCTTGCCGATCTGGCGTGGTACTGGAACATCATCCTCTGTATCTTTATGTTTGCCGCCAATATCGGTATCAAGAAGTTCTACGAGTCAATGCAGAAGGATGAGGATAACGCCCGCCTTGCTCAGGAGAATATCGAGGCGAAGATGTACTACCTTAAGTATCAGATAAATCCGCACTTTCTGATGAATACGCTCAACAATATCCATGCGCTGATAGATATTGATGCCGACAGTGCAAAGCGCGGACTGATTGAGCTATCAGGTATGATGCGACATGTGGTCTATGAGAGTACAGCCGAGCAGATACCGCTATACAAGGATATAGAGTTTATCAAGGACTACATTGAACTGATGCGCATAAGGTATTCGCAGGATATAGATACGCAGTTCAACTACCCCACAAACCTGCCATCGAACATCACAGTACCGCCGTTGGCATTTATCGTCTTTGTCGAAAATGCCTTCAAGCATGGTGTCAGCCGAAAGATGTGTTCATATATACACATAGACATCGCTATTAAAGACGAGATGATAGTAGCAACTATCGAGAACTCCGTCCACAACACCTCGGCAAAGGGACACGCTGCCGGCATCGGCCTGGAGAATGTATCTCGCCGTCTGGAGCATATCTATGGCAATGAGTACTCGCTCGATATAGCCTCTGGCGAAAAGAGCTATTGTGTAACCCTGAAAATTCCTAAGAGCCATGAATCTTAGCTGCATTGTAATAGATGACGAGCCTCTGGCTATCAAACAGATGGAGAGCTATATCTCCAAAATTCCCGCTCTAAACCATTTGGAGAGTTTTGATAGTGCCATAGAGGCCAAGGCCTGGTTAGAGGAGGGAAACAACACCGACATCATCTTTGTCGATATCAATATGCCCGAGCTGACCGGTGTCGATTTTGTGCGAGGACTTGAAAGCAGGCACTTAGTGATATTCACCACTGCCTACTCTGAGTATGCCATTGAGGGATTTAAGCTCGATGCGATAGACTATCTGCTCAAGCCATTCAGTTTCAACACATTTGAAAAAGCTGTAAGCAAGGCTCTCTCTGTGGCAGAGCTACTGAGTCTGCGCGACAGCCTCGTTGAAGAGAATAAGCTCCCTATCGGAGAGCAGAGCGCAGAGAAGGAGTGCATCAGTATTCGCGCCGACCACAAGACCTCTCTTGTCCGCTACTCAAATATCATCTACCTTGAGAGTGCAGGCGAGTACATCAGACTGCATCTTACAGATGGAAGCAAGCTTGTAACCCTATTCCGCATGAAGAATATGGAGAGCGCACTGCCAGCAGATCGTTTTATCAGGGTGCACCGCTCATTTATAGTCAACACCGAGCATATCACGGGATATACAAAGGGGCGTGTCTTTGTCACAGGCGATGAGTATGTACCAATTGGCGAGAACTACAGAGAGTCTTTCGCAACAATTGTTGACAAGTTGGGATAATCAAAAACAGAAAATATCATGAAGAGAATCTTTTCTTTCGTAGCACTTTTGGCGCTCTTTACAGCCATCAGTTGTAACAACAACAGCGACTACCGCATAGTTGACGGCACTATAGTCTATAACACGCCACAGCGAGCTGCAGGACAGCAAGACATGCTCAACTTTGCAGCAGAGCCTATCGAGACTGTTCGTGTAGGTTTTATCGGTCTTGGTATGCGTGGTCCCGGAGCAGTAAGGCGTTGGTGCCACATTGAAGGTACAGAGATTGTAGCCCTATGCGACATCAACCCTGAGGGTATTGCAAAGAGTCAGCAATATATCGCAGCTGCCGGCAGAAAACCAGCTGCAGAGTATTGCGGCTCGGAGAACGCATGGCGAGAGTTGTGCGAGCGAGATGATATAGACATTGTCTATATTATGACCGACTGGAAGAATCATGCCCAGATGGCTCTCTATGCCATGGAGTGTGGCAAGCATGTGGCTATAGAGGTTCCGGCAGCAATGTCTATGGAGGAGATTTGGGCGCTAATCAACACCTCCGAGCGCACTCGCAAGCACTGCATACAGCTCGAGAACTGTGTCTATGACCGTTTTGAGATGACAGCCCTCAATATGGCTCAGCAGGGTCTGTTTGGCGAGATTCTGCATGTCGAGGGTGCATATGTACACTGCTTAGCCGAATATTGGGATAAGTACTACAACAATTGGCGACTCGACTACAACCGCCTCAAGGCAGGTGATGTCTATCCTACGCACGGCATAGGCCCTATCTGTCAGGTTCTCAACATCCACCGCGGTGACCGTCTCAAGACGCTTGTAGCAATGAGTACAAAGTCTGTCTCTGGCACAAAATATTGGCAGAAGATGTTTGGCGAGCCTTGCAACGAGTTTGCAAATGGCGACCAGACCACTACCCTAATCAGCACCGAGAATGGCAAGGTAATTCAGCTGCATCACAATGTAATGACACCTCGTCCATACTCTCGTGACTACGCTTTGGTCGGCACAACAGGCTACGCATCGAAGTATCCGGTGCAGTCATTCCTGCTTGGCGAGCAGACCGTAGGAGAGGTCGATATCGAGAATCTCAACAGCCACCGTTGCGTTCCGGATGAGGTACGCAAACAACTCATGGAGCAGTACAAGCACCCCATAACAGCACATACAGAGGCTATGGCTGCAAAGGTTGGTGGCCACGGAGGAATGGACTACATTATGGATTACCGACTGGTATATTGCCTGCAGAATGGTCTGCCGCTTGATATGGATGTATATGATTTGGCTGAGTGGTGCTGCCCGATAGAGCTAAGTGCAACATCTATCAAGCACAACTCCGCACCAGTCGCTGTCCCTGACTTTACACGTGGTAGTTGGAACAAGATTGACGGCTATCGTCACGCTTGGAAGTAGGTCAATACTCAATCTTTGGAAAGTGTGGCAGACGGCGATAACCCTCAGCCGTCAGCTCCACGCAGAGATGTCGGTGTCCGTTGGTCAGAATTATATAGCGCGCCTTCAGAATGGCATTATATCGCGTAGCTTGAGCCAAAACCGCTCTATCTATCTCCACCTCGGGGGCTTTACACTCAACAAGGATAATGGGAGCCAAATCCTTGCCAACTACGACAATATCAGCTCGTTGCGCTGTGCCATTTATCGGCACAGGGTACTCCTGCGCAATAGAGTGTGGCAACACTCCACAGTGCGAAACAAGAAAAGATATCGCATGACGCCTAACCCTCTCCTCTGGGGTAAGAAGCAGATATTTGCCTCGCAGCGAATCCCACACAAACTGCTGACCGTCAATAACTTTTACATTGAGGTCAATGGCAGGAAAATTGATTTGAGGCACTTTTGTCATCGCTATTTATAAATTTGTTGCTATATTTGTAGCAAAGATATACATTTTATGAAGATTATCCTACATCTACTCGCTATATTTGCTGTCGGAGCGCTCTCTGCCCAATCTCTTATTGAGCCATTTTACGGCACAGAGCCACCACGCAGAACAATCACCCCTTATGGACGCATGGTTGATGCGCAGAGGGGCGATTCATCGCAGTCAAACTATATAGCAAAGTTTGCCGAGTGGGTTATCTCTGAGGATGGCCGTGAACACAACAGCTCCTTCGCAGTTCCCGTCTGGTGGCTCAATCGCCAAGTAATCGTGCGCGTAGGCTTCTCAACATCCTCTTATGAGGTACTTGTAGATGGCAAACTCGTAGGTTTTGCCGCATCGGGTGCAACCCCGGTGGAGTTCAACATCTCAAAGCAGGCCACCGAGGGTCGCCACACCTTAACAGTCCGACAGACAGATGCCGAGCAGAATCGCGTCAACGCCCTTCTTCGTGCAGGGGTTAAGCCGGAGATTAGGGGCATTGAGGTTATCTGCCAACCAGCAATCCGCATTCGTGATATCATCACCTCGACTACAATCAATAATAACGGCGAGGGCGTAGCGCAGTTTGGGCTTGTCGTTAAATGCGGTGCACTCAACCCAAAACAGGCACGCATAGGATATACCCTACATCTAAACGACTCTACAATTCTCTCACGCGGCTATAGAGATATCGCCCTTGACATGCGTCGCGAGGATACTATACGCTTTATGGCTATCGTTCCAAAGGAGGCTCTGTGGAGCACAAAAAACCCTCACCTTCTCACTCTCGACATCGAAAGCCGCATGGATAACCGACCCGTGGAGTGTCTGCAAAACACTATCGGCATTCGCGCAGCGGATATTGCAGAGGGTAAGTTCTATCTCAACTATATGCCCCATGAGCTAAAACTGAACAATTACAACCCATCCCAGCCTCTTGCCGAGCAACTCTCTGCCGGCGCTAATGGATTGGTAATACCTGCCTACTATGCTACCAACAAGGTGCTGAACGAGTGCGATAAGTTGGGCATTTTGGTATTTATAGAGAGTGCCGTTGATACACTCCCGCTTGCCGAGAGCATCCGCCGCGGAGGCAATCCAAGCAACGACCCGTTCTGGCTTGAGACATACCTCTCCTACAATCGCGCCGCATACTATACCACACGCCACCACCCGTGCGTTGTTGGTTATGCCCTCGCCGCCGGAAAAACTAACGGAATTAATATCTATGAGAGCTATCTGCTGCTCAAAACTATCGAGCCTCGCCTGCCAATCATCTACGAAGGCGCAGGTGGCGAGTGGTGCAGCGATGAAATCAACATTAGATAACTCGCTGATTTTCTATACATTAAGAAAATAGACGAAATTTTTTATTAATTTTTTTACAAAAAAGTTTGCATAGAAGTTTTTTTTGCCCTATCTTTGCACTCGCAATCAGGAATTAAAGCTGATATGTAATGCCTCTTTAGCTCAGTTGGTAGAGCACGACACTCTTAATGTTGGGGTCCAGGGTTCGAGCCCCTGAGGGGGTACAAA
>JAZORI010000024.1:0-36052 GCA_045656505.1 Alistipes sp.
AATATCCCCGGATAGGACATACTAAGCGTATTTCCTATTCGGGGATATGAGGGATGTGCCATATATGGCACGTTTTCACAACAAATTATAGTGCGTCGAAAGCAAAAATATGAGCCTTCTCCCCACCCCAAGTCTCGGTAACTACGAGTCGGAGCTGCTTAGTCTCAACCGGCTCAAAGGCAACCTTACGCAGACGGAGGTAGTTGTTGTCCTCAGAGTAAACGGTCTTCCACTCCTTGCCTACCAGAGCCTCAACGCGATAACCCTTAGTCATCATCTTTGGAATCTCTACGCGCTCGGTAGTAGCCTCGAGCTTACGCATACGCTTGCTACGCACCTTAAGGTTAGAGTCGAAGATCATACGAGCACCTGAAATGGTTACAGGCTTCTTCCAAGTGTAGGTGATTGTATTCTCATTTGGAGCAACCCAAACACCGTTGTCCTGACCCTCCCACTTGCGGTCGATACCATTGCGAAGAATCTCAATCTCCTCAGCCACCTTTGCAGATGCAGTAAGGTCAGATACTGTACGCCAGCGATATGGAAGCATCACGTCGTCATCCTCAAGCCAAGTCTGAACCTCGCCGATATATGTCTTGTGAACCTCTGCAGGGTCAACACCCTTCTCGATAGCCTTTGCAGCACCTGTACCTGCAGCCTGACCGAGCAGTGCACAAGTTGCCATAACGCGAGTTGCTGAAAGACCCATGTGTGTTGCAGAGATATCGCGACCTGCAAACATAAGGTTTGGAACATTTACTGAGTAGAGTACGCCGAATGGAATACCGAAGCCCTGTGGCACAGTGTACTCATTAGACATCACGCCCTTTCTGTGGAAAGCATCCGGGTGGTGGTCATCAAGAGTCCAACCGCCATAAGCTACAACGTCAGGGAAGTGACCGCCACTGAGAACATCGTGCTGAGTAAGGATGTGCGGACCAACGAAACGGGTATTCTCACGCTTAGCTGGCAGAGCACCAATCCAATCCAACTCATAGCCCTTACCGCGACCATCCGGGTGGTTCTTCATATACTCCCAGATACCGTAAACGATTCTCTTAAGCTCGAAATGGATGTCATTTGCGTCAGCGATGGTGTCAAAATTACCACCGAACTCGCACCACCAGAAGTTATTGTCGTGTGGATGATAGATACGCTTGTAGTTGAACTTCAAGCCAGGGATTGTTGACTTTGGAGTTTCGTAGTTAAAGTCATCATCGGTAAAGTGGTATGCCCAATCCGGAGCCTTGAAAGGAACATCAACATCGGTCTTACGGAGCTGAAGCAGAATAGAGTTACCCATTGTCTTGGCATCGTTACCCTGCTGGAGGAAGTTCTCACCAAACTCCTCAGGATTCTCACGACCATGACGAAACTTTGCACCAGAAAGACGAAGAATACCGTCACCAGTACAGTCAAGGAAGAGGGTACCGCTGATAGTATAGTCTGTATAAGCGTTTATGTTCCAAGCCTTTACAGCAGCAATACGCTCGCCATTCATCACAACATTGTTTACAGATGTGTTGAGCAGGAGCTTGATATTTGGCTCAGAGATAACAGTGGTATAGATAACATCATCCCACATTGTGTAGCGCTGGAGAGGGTTGTAGTAGAAGTTGCGAAGCTGCATCTCCTCAAGGATACCGGTCTCCTGTGTATCATCGGTCTTTGCACCTACGATACCCATACGCATCTCGCTTGATGCATTACCACCGAGCATTGGACGATCCTGAACAAGGATAACCTTTGCACCGTGACGCGCTGCAGATACTGCTGCACACACACCGGCAAGACCACCACCGCAGACAACGATATCTGCAGAGAGCTCTACATGCTTTTTGACTGTAGAGTTCTGCTCAGTCTTCATCTGAGCAGATGCTGTCAGCGGCATAAGTACCACAAGCACAGCCGCTAAGATTCTAAAGATAGATTTCATAATATTGTTATTAAGTTTGGCACAAAGATATGCATTTATTTACTTAATACAAAATCGAGCAGAGCCGATGCACACGCCTCAGGCTCCTCGATAAAGCTCATATGGCCCGAATTCTCCATCCACGCCACTGCAGCCTGCGGATGTGCAGCCACCATAGCCTCTGCAACCTCTGGCACAATGTAGCCATCTTTGCGACCGAGAACAAAGAGTTGCAGAGCTGGCATATTTCTGAGCATTTCGTTCTGATCTTTGCGAGCAATCATACCTCCAAGCAGAGCCACAATACCCTCATCCTCAGTAAGATGCACCATCTCGACCAAATCCTCGATATATGGCTGACAACGACGACGATTATCTACCGCAAATCCAGCCTCAGGTGCGCTCTTTGCAAGGAGCTCTTTCTTGCCTGACTTTACGAGCGAAATCTCACGCTCGCGGTTCTTTCTCTTCTCCTCGCTATCTGCATTTGGAGTAGAGTGGAGCAGTACTACACCCGCCACGCGATTCGGATGACGCTCACACACCGACAGAGCCACATATCCACCCATCGAATGGCCGACAATATATGCCTTCTCTATCTGCAGTGCATCCAAAGCCCCTGCGACAACATCAGCAAGGTAATCCATCGTATGAACTTCACCCTTAACCTCCGAAATACCGTGACCCGGAATATCGAGCACAACGACACGTACATCCTTGTATATGAGCGGAATAAACTCCTCCCACACCAACATATTCTCCAAATATCCATGCAACAGCACGACAGTTCTATCACCCTTCTCAGAGTCGCAAATATGCAGAGCTGTATCGCCTGCCATTATAAATTTTTCTACCATATTCTCTTTATTTATCCTTAACAAGAGTCAAAGTTACGAAAAAATGTGTAACTTTGAACGATTTATATACACATTTGTGCAAAGAATGAGATTGAATTATATAAAATGTCACGGCTCGGGAAACGAATTTATCCTCTTTGACGCTGTGGCTGATAATATGGAGAGTATCGATTTGTCAGCGTTGGCAGTAGCGGCATGCAATCGCGAGGCGGCTATTGGTGCTGACGGCATTCTGCTGCTTGTGCAGAGTAGCGAGGGGGTGTATGGCATGCGTATGTTCAACCCGGACGGCTCTGAGGCGGAGATGTGCGGTAACGGCATCCGTTGCGTGGCGCGCCTGGCTCAGAGCTACACCCAGAGCGAGCAGTTCAATCTCACCTCTGGCGGTAAAATATGCCCTACAGCTCGCTACAGCCCGATATATGGAGAGATTCCGACTTTCGGCGTAGAGATTGGTGTAAATCTGTGGAGTGCCGATTTTGCGATGAGCCCATCTGAGCAGAACAACTTTATAGACCGCGTAATCGAGCCGCTCCACCCTACACTCCGCTGGACAGCAATCTCTGTGGGCAATCCGCACATTATAGCTGTAGTTGACAAGTGCGACTTGACACTTTTGGAGGAGTTGGGCGAGAGGGTCAAGAGCCTTAAAGAGGTATTCCCGAATGGCGTAAATATCAGTTTGGTCGAGCCTCGTGGCGAAAACCACATCTTTGTGACAACCTATGAGCGCGGTGCCGGCATAACACCTTCATGCGGAACGGCAATGACAAGCTCTGCAACAGCAATGGCACTGCAGGCACTGTGTGACTACAACAAGGAGATTGTTGTTGAGAACCGAGGGGGCGTTGTGCGTTGCATCTGCTCGAATAATCCGACCCTCAAGACCACGCTGATTGGTAATGCCACCTTTACTGAGGTTGGAACTATTGACTTTGACGGCAAACATTTTGCACACACCCCACAGCAGAGCCTCACAGAGGAGATAGATGCTTGGGATGACTTTTTGAAGAGTAGATAGAGGTAGATGAGACGGTTTTGGACGATAGTGATGTTATCTGTTGCGACAACAATTATGTTGTCGTGTAACGTCACACGCAATCTACCAAATGGCAGCTATCTGCTGCAAACCGTCGATATAGAGGTCGATAAGAGCACCCCTCGCGCGGAGCGAATAACCCCCGAAGAGGTCGAAAAGTATATCCGCCAAACCCCTAACAAGCGCTTTTTGGGCACGGACTTCTTTGTCGGGGCCTACAACCTTGCCAAGCCCGAGAAGGACAACTGGTGGAACAACCTTCTGCGCCGAATTGGCGAGGAGCCTGTCTTGCTAAGTATGAACGAGACTGAGAAGTCGCGTGAGAATCTAAAGATATGTCTTGACCTGAACGGCTACTTTGCATCCGATGTCGATTACGAAGTGGATACCACCCGCCGCAAAAAGCGCGCAAAGGTGACCTACCACCTCACTCAGAATGAGCCGTATATTATTGACGATATCAGTTACGAGTTTCGAGATCGATTTCTCGAGCCGATTCTCTTGCCGGATACAGTCAATTGTCTGATTAAGCGTGGTGATATATACAACGTCACAACCCTTGATGCAGAGCGCGAGCGCATCACCACAATGCTGAAGGATAGAGGTTACTACAACTTTGCTGTCAATAATATCAGCTATACAGCCGACACGCTCAAACAGAAGCGCCGCGTAGCTCTGACAATGATTGTCAAGCAGAAGCTCGCCGGCTACACAAACCGCGGAGAGGCCATTTTGGACAACAATGCAGTCTATCGTCTGCGCAATATCGAGATACTCCCAGGCTATAACTCCACTGCCGACAGAACGCAGAAGAATTATATGTTCACCCTCGACACGCTAACCTACAACGGTCTGGAGGTGCTCTTTGACAACAAGCGACCATATGTCCGTCCGGAGGTGTTGCGTCCGGCAATTCCGCTCTACCCAGGAGCCATATACAACTCCTCGCACGTGCAGCGAACATACAGTAACCTGCTGCAGATGGGCTTTAAGAGTGCCCGCATCAACTTTGCCGAGGTGCCGGACTCTCTATCAAAGGAGAATAAGACCTATCTGACATACGTTGGTGGTACAGACTCTATTCTGCTCAACTATACCCGCGAGCAATATCTCGACTGCCGAATACTCTGCACCCCATCGCTCAAGCAGAGCATCAAGGCGGAGCTTGAGGGCTCGACAACATCCAGTTTCTACGGCCTTAAGGCGTCACTGGGTTATCAAAACCGCAACGTCTTTCGAGGTGCGGAGCTGCTCGACATTACGGGTATGGTGGGATATGAGTATATGAAGGCTCCCGATGCACTGCGCCGCAGCGCGATAGAGTTGGGACTGACCGCAGGTCTCTCATTCCCTCAGTTCCTATTCCTCCACACATCGGGTCTGAGCCGCATATCTGCACCAAAGACCCGCTTTGAGATATCGTATAACTACCAGAATCGTCCATACTATCGCCGAGACCTCTCGAGTGCTGTGTGGTCGTACTCATGGCGCAATGCATCGAACTCATCCTTCGTCTTCCGCCCGATAAGCATCAACTGGGTCAATGTCGGCTATATTGACCAGGACTACTTCAACTCTCTACAGAATGAGTATCTGAAGCGAAGCTACGAGTCTCAGCTTATTGTGGGTCTTTCGGGAACATACACCTACAACAACCCGAGGGCCGAGACATCACTCAACCAGACACTCTTCCGTGCAAATGTTGAGCTTGCGGGAAATACAGTCGATGGGCTGATGCACCTCTTCTCAAAGCCCGTCGCAGGTCAGAACTACTACAACTTCCTTGGCATACGTTACTCTCAGTACTTCCGTGCCGATATCAACGCCTCACAGCGCATCATGCTCGGAGAGAGGTGTGCTATCGCAGGTAGAATCTATGCAGGTTTTGGCGTGGCATATGGTAACTCACAGGCCATTCCGTTCGACCGTATGTTCTACGCAGGTGGTAGCAACAGCATGCGCGGTTGGGCGCCTCGAACATTGGGCCCTGGCTCAAGCCCTATTCCGGAGAATGTGGTCTATCCGACACAGCTGGGAGATACTAAACTGGAGGCAAACCTCGAGTTCCGATTCCCAATTTGGAGCATATTCCACGGTGCGACATTCTTCGATGTTGGTAACGTCTGGTATATGGGTCGAAATGGTGTGGAGTACCCCGAGAACTCAGTATTCCACTTCAACGAATTTTATAAACAGTTAGGTTTTAACACCGGTATAGGCATACGATTGGATATCACGTTTGCAGTTCTTCGTCTGGATTGGGGTATTCAGCTCCACAACCCAAATAGACCTGCAGGCGAGCGATGGATTCACGACTTCAAGTGGAAAAACACCTCGCTCAACTTTGGTGTTGGTTATCCATTCTAATACGATTACAGACAATGACACATATAGAATATAAATATCTCTATCAGATAAACTCTCCGGCAGACTTACGACAGCTGACCATCGACCAGCTGCCACGCTATTGCCAGGAGGTGCGCCAATATATCATTGAGCAGTGCGCCAAAAACCCTGGACACCTCGCCTCCTCGCTCGGTGCTGTAGAGATTGCTGTGGCTATACACTATGTCTATGACACTCCACACGACAAGTTGGTCTGGGATGTGGGTCATCAGGCATATGCACATAAGATTATTACAGCTCGCCGTGATGCCTTTTTGCAGAATCGTAAACTCAATGGCATTAGTGGATTCCCTCGCATGGCAGAGAGTGAGTATGACGCCTTCGGTGCCGGCCACGCCTCTGTCTCTATCTCTGCTGCGCTCGGCATGGTTAAGGCTGCAGAGCTGCAGGGCGAGAGCCGAAAGGCTATTGCCGTTATCGGTGATGGCTCAATGACCGGCGGACTGGCTTTTGAGGGTCTAAATAATGCCGGTGCTGATAAGCAGAGCGACCTGCTGGTCATCTTGAATGACAACAACATGGCTATCGACCGCGCAACGGGTGCCCTGAACGACTATCTGCTGCGTATGTCCACCTCCAAGACATATAACACCTTCAAGCAGCGTCTCTGGTCAGCTCTCTCACGCACTCCGCGCCTGCTTAGACTCTGCCGAAAGGTCGGCAACGCCATTAAGCACGGACTGCTACAAAATAGCAACCTCTTTGAGAGTTTCGGCTTCAGATACTTCGGCCGCATAGATGGCAACGACGTAAAACTTCTGGTGCGCACACTCACCGCCTTGAAAGATATCCACTCACCAAAATTGCTCCATGTACTTACCACAAAGGGGCACGGATATCGCCCGGCTGAGCAGGATTTGCCGGTATGGCACGCTCCAGGCAAGTTCAACCCAGATACCGGCGAGAGAATAGAGAGCATATCTAATCTCGACCGCTATCAGGATGTCTTTGGTCAGACTCTGCTCGATTTGGCAAAGGCAGATAGTCGCGTTGTTGGAGTTACACCGGCCATGCCTACAGGCTGTTCAATGAATATAATGATGGCACAGATGCCGACTCGCTGCTTTGATGTCGGTATTGCCGAGGCTCATGCCGTGACCTTCTCTGCAGGCCTTGCCTCGAGCGGTTTGGTGCCATTCTGCAACATCTATTCGACCTTTATGCAGCGCGCCTACGATAGCATTATCCACGATGTGGCACTCCAGGAGCTCCCTGTAGTGATGTGCCTTGACCGCGGAGGTATCGTCGGTGAGGATGGAGCAACACACCACGGAGTTTTCGATTTAGCATACCTCAGTTGTATTCCAAATATCGTAGTTGCCGCCCCAAGCAATGAGCTACAGCTGCGAAATCTCATGTACACAGCTCTACATAGCGGAAAGCCGTTTGCTATTCGCTATCCACGCGGCTATGGCATGGGTATGGAGTGGCGTGATACGGCTATGCAGACAATGCCTATCGGCAAGGGCGCGATGATTCGCGAGGGTCAGGATGTGGCAGTGCTTGCAATCGGCAAGACCTGCAGCTTCGCCCTTGAGGCAGCAAAGAGGGCTGCAGACGAGGGGGTATCAGTTGCTGTTTACGACCTTATCTACGCGAAGCCACTCGACACTCAGCTTATTCTTGAGGTTGGTAAGCGATTTGACAAGATTATCACCGTCGAGGATGGCGTTCTTCGAGGCGGAGTTGGCGAGGCTGTAACAAAATTGCTCGCAGATAACTCTCTGCACCCACATATCGAAAACCTCGGAATTGGTGACACCTTCATCGAACAAGGCACCCCAACAGAGCTTTATGCCCTCTGCGGATACGATTATGAGGGCATTTTGCGCACAATTTTGAAGAAAAATTAATTTTTTTCGCAAAAAAGTTGCAAGAGAACTTTTTTTGCCATATCTTTGCACCGCTATTGAGAAAGATAGCAACGGTATTGCCCAGGTGGTGGAATTGGTAGACACGCTACTTTGAGGGGGTAGTGGACGTTAGTCCGTGTGAGTTCGAGTCTCGTCCTGGGCACTAAAAGGTTGACAAACAGAGTCAACCTTTTGTTTTTTTAATACATTTTCACTACCTTTGTAGTATAATTTATAGAATATACCATACATGGAATTTGAAGGAACAGTTTTCAGAATTATGCCTCCGACCAGCGGACAGTCTGCTCGTGGTGCTTGGCAGCGTCAGGAGGTAATCTTCGATATGAAGAGCCAGTCTCAATATCCTCGCAAGATATGTGTTACATTCTTCAACAAGCCTGAGGAGGTCTCTCGCCTTGTTGTAGGTACTGAGTACACCGTATCTATCGACGTTGAGTCTCGTGAATACAATGGCAAGTGGTACACCGATGTTCGAGCATGGAGAATCGTCCCTAAGACAGACGTTCCACCGACCCCGGCTGGTGGTGTCAACCCTCCGGCATACAACGCTCCAATGCCTACAGAGGAGCCTGCATATGCTCGCGCTACACAGGATGTTGACGACCTGCCATTCTAACCAAATGACCCTAAAACAAAAATAGAGAGTAGCGTGCTACTCTCTATTTGTTTTTGCCTCAAGCTTGTCCAGCTTATCTAACAGTTTGGCGCAGAACTCATCGTTCATCTCTCGCGCAACAGACTGCGCTGCCGACTGCTCGGCCTCCTTCTTCGACTCTCCCGTGCCGTGACCAACCTCAAGGTTGTCAATCAGCACAACACTGTGAAAACCATGCGAACCCAACGCTGTCGGTTTGCCAAAGCCCTTTGTCCTAAAGACAATCGAGTGATGGTGCTTCTGTCCCCACTCAATCAGACGGCTCTTAAAGTCAGTCTCCTCCTCATCAACGCGCTCCAAAGAGAGTGCATTGGCATAAATCTTATTGATTAGCAGGCGATTGACAAAGTTATAACCCTGATCCAGATAGATTGCTCCCATCATAGCCTCAAATGCATCGCCAAAGATATGCTTCTGCGACAAAGAGACCGAGTGGTTGCATATCACACACCTATCCAAGCCCATCTTCTTGGCTATGCCGTTGAGCGACTGTCGTGAGACAATCTTTGAGCGCAGCTGAGTCAGGCGACCCTCGTCGTACTCAGGGTACTCGATAAACAGATAGTCCGAAGTGACACTCTCGATAACCGCATCACCCAAAAATTCAAGGCGCTCGTTGTTAATTGTCTGTCCATCAACAACAATAGACGCCGATTTGTGAATCAGCGCCAACTTATATAACTCGATATTGTTCGGAACAAAGCCGAATATATCGTCTATCATTCGATAGTATTCCCTATCTTGTCCGAAATTTCGCTTTATCGGACGGAGTATAAAATCAAGCACAGTATATAGTTAACTTTTATCTCCCAACCCTTTTGAATATAATGGTTGAGTTATGACCTCCAAAACCGAAGGTGTTACTCATTGCCACCTCAACATCTCGCCTCTGAGCGACATTCAGTGTAAGGTTGAGTTTTGAATCAATCTGAGGGTCAAGCTCCTCAACATTAATCGTTGGCGGAACAATACCCTTTGTAATTGCCAAAATACACGCCAACGCCTCAACTGCTGCCGTAGCACCAAGCAGGTGTCCGGTCATCGATTTTGTTGACGATATATTCATCTTGTAAGCATGTTCACCGAACAAGCCCTGCACAGCGGCAATCTCGGCCAAATCGCCAAGAGGTGTGCTTGTTCCGTGCGCGTTGAGATAATCAACGTCTGCTATACCGAGGCCGGCATCCTCAAGTGCCAGGCGCATCGAATTTATCGCACCCTTACCCTCTGGATGTGGTGCTGTCATGTGATAGGCATCTGCCGACATTCCGCAGCCTGCCACCTCACAGTAAATCTTCGCTCCGCGAGCCACTGCATGCTCATACTCCTCAAAGATAAGAGCACCGGCACCCTCAGCAATGACAAAACCATCTCGATTCTTATCGAATGGTCGCGAAGCGCGTTGTGGGTCGTCGTTACGCGTAGAGAGCGCTCTCATAGACGAGAAACCACCCACTGCCGGAATGATAACGGGAGCCTCCGAGCCACCTGTAACAATCATATCCGCCTTACCCCAACGAATCAGGTTGAAGGCATCTATCATCGCATGGTTGGCAGATGCGCAAGCCGAAGTGACGCCGTAGTTTGGTCCCATCAGACCATACTTAAGCGAGATGTGCCCGGCTGCAATATCCGAAATCATCTTAGGCACAAAGAAAGGGCTGAAGCGAGGGGTTCCATTCCCCTCGGCCCAGCCCATTACCTCGTCGTAAAAAGTCTGCACACCGCCTATGCCCGATGCCCAAATGACACCGATACGCTCGCAATCAAGCTTATCAAACTCCAATGCAGCATCCTCAACAGCCTCAGTTGCAGCAACCATAGCAAACTGAGAGTAGCGATCATACTTACGGAGCTCCTTGCGCTCAAAGTAGAGCGATGGGTCAAAATTCTTGACCTCACAAGCGACGCGCGATGAGAAGTTTGTCGGATCAAAAGCTGTTATTATATCGGCTCCGCTTACGCCATTTTCCAGACTACGGAAGTACTGCTCAATATTGTTTCCAATCGAATTTATAGTACCTATACCTGTAATAACAACGCGTCTTGATTCCATTTCCTCTCTGACTTAATACTACTTAATTTCTAAAATCAATACGAGTCGGTAGAGACGATACTACTTAAGCTCGTCTGCGTGCTGCTCAAGATAGTTGAGAACATCACCTACAGTCTGCATGCTCTCAGCAACCTCCTGTGGAATCTCAACACCAAACTCCTTCTCGAAATCCATCATCAGCTCAACGCTGTCGAGTGAATCTGCGCCAAGGTGACCGGTGAATGAAGCCTCTGGTACTACCTCTGACTCTTTAACACCCAACTTGTTTACGATAGTCTTAACGACTCTCTCCTGAATGTTTGACATAACTTTTTCTTTTTAGTTAAACAATTATTATTCCTTTTCTTAGACATTTCTACCACCTCTCCGCAGAGAAATCGTAGCAATGTATTACAGTTTATTAAACAAATCGCTGCAAAGATAGCACTTTTTTATTATCTTTGGCATAAAATAAGAAAAATTTTAATGTTTGCATTGTAGCATTTAATATCAAACTCATTAATATACAGTATTTTATATGGAAAACATGAAACTTTTGCTCATCTCCAACTCGACAAATGCAGGAGAGGAGTATCTCAAGTACCCAATTGCACGCATTGCTGAGCATCTGAAGGGCGTGAAGGAGATAATTTTCGTCCCTTATGCAGCCGTTACTTTCTCTTATGCCGAGTATGAGCGCAAAGTTCAGAGCCGCTTTGACGAGATTGGCATCAAGGTTCGCTCTATCCACCGCGAGAAGAACCCTGCAAAGGCTATCCGCGAGGCTGAGGCTATCTGCGTAGGTGGCGGTAACACCTTTGCTCTGACAAAAAAGATGCAGCAGCAGGGTCTTATGTCTGCTATCTTGCGCAAAGTTAAGTCCGGCACGCCTTATGTAGGCTGGAGTGCTGGTAGCAATGTATGCTGTCCTACTATCTGCACAACAAACGATATGCCGATTGTAGAGCCTGAGTCATTCAAGGCTATCGGAGCTGTTAAGTTCCAGATCAACCCACACTATCTCGACGCAAACCCTGAGGGTCATGCCGGTGAGACTCGCGAGCAGAGAATCGAGGAGTATATCGAGGCAAATCCTCGTCGCTACGTCGTAGGTCTTCGTGAGGGTTGTATGCTCCGCCTTGTTGATGGCAAGTTAGAGCTTATCGGTTCTCGTCCAATGCGCATCTTCAAGCGTGGTCAGGCAGCTTACGAGGTGAAGGCAGGTGACGACTTGAGCTTCCTTATGTAAAATACCTTTAGCTGTTAGTTATTAGCTCACTGACTATGATTAACAAGCAGGAGCGTGGTCAAGCCGGCGAGGCGTTTGCTGTCGATTGGCTGAGGGCCAACGGGTTTATGATTGTCGAGCGTAATTGGCGATACAACCAGTACGAAATCGACATTGTTGCCACTCGGCGAGGTGTACTACACTTCGTCGAGGTTAAAACTCGTGCCTTAGGCTCTATTGAGAGCGCGTTTGATGCTATCAACACAGCTAAACGCACTGCCCTCATGCACGCCATGCTGGCATACACACGCCGCACACGCTGGGCAAGCGATGTTCAGGTCGATCTTGCCGCTGTAGAGGCTGCAATGGATGGCTCGTTTGTGATGCACTATACAGAGAATATAATGGGCTAAGAGGTGCCATTTGGGGAATTGGCAAAAATTATCTACTTTTGCAACAGTATGAAGACGCTTTATAACATAGCAATGGGTTGCTACCGCCTCGGTATTGGTGCGGTTGCGCCATGGCACAAGAAGGCAAAACACTGGAGGGATGGCCGCAAGAATATCTTTGCTCGAATGAGGGAGAGTATAGACCACTCAGCACCTATTATTTGGGTACACGTAGCTTCGCTTGGCGAGTTTGAGCAGGGTCGCCCGATTATCGAGAAGATTAAGGCAGACAGACCCGAGTATAAGATTCTACTCACCTTCTTCTCTCCATCCGGCTACGAGATTCGCAAGAACTATCAGGGTGCCGACTACATCTTCTATCTGCCACTTGACACTAAGGCCAATGCTCGTCAGTTCCTCGACATTGTAAAGCCTCAGATGGCTATCTTTGTCAAATACGAGTACTGGATCAACCTGCTATCAGAGCTCAAGAAGCGAGAGATTAGTACATATATCGTCTCTGCGATATTCCGTCGCGACTCTATCTTCTTCCGCCCCTTTGGCAAGATGTGGCGTGAGGCTCTCAAGACATTTGACACACTATTTGTCCAGGATGACAAATCTAAGCAGTTACTTGCTGAGCTTGGTCATAACAACGTAGTTGTAGCAGGCGATACACGCTTTGACCGCGTAGCTCAAATTGCTGCAGCGGCAAAGAAGATTGAGATAATCAAGCAGTTCAAAGGGGACTCTCGCCTCTTTGTCGCAGGCTCTACATGGGGACCTGATGAGGAGCTGATTGTCCGCCTTGCAAATGAGAATCCGACAATCAAGTTTATCATCGCACCACACGAGATGGAGCAGGCCCGCATGAGCAAAATCGAGGCCGAGGCCGTGGGTGGCGCTGTGAGATACACAGAGATTGACGGCAACCTTGAGGGCAAGCAGATACTTATCCTCAATACGATGGGCATGCTCTCGTCGGTCTATGGTTATGCCGACTTCTCATATATCGGAGGTGGCTTTGGCGTGGGCATCCACAACACCCTTGAGGCTGCGACCTTCGGATTGCCGATAGCATTCGGTCCGAACTACCACAAGTTCAAGGAGGCGCGCGACATGATTGCTCTCGGCGCCGCAACAAGCGTTACAACATATGAGGAGTTGGAGAGGTGGTTTACCCCTCTGCAGAGTAGTGAGGAACATCTTGCAGCCGTCAGCCGACTCTCCAAAGAGTACACCGCCCAAAATCAAGGAGCCACAGAGCTATTCTTCAAAAAGGCCTTTGACAGAGCGTAAAAGAATAATCCGTCTAACAGATGTTAGGCGGATTATTTTGCTATTAGCTGTTGTCTGTTGGCCTTTAAGCGGTATTATATTTAGTCCGCCTGCGGCGGACAAAGCCAATAGCCAAAGGCTAAAGGCCAAGAGCTATTTTACCTTGTTAGATGATTTCTACACTCCTCGAATCGAGCTGCGGCATTCAGGAAGTGGGCTGTAATCCAAAAGACAGTCCAACGCTCAGCATAGCCACCTCTTAGTTTGTGGACATTGCTCATATCTCCGCGCTGGGCGAAGTTGGTCTGCTGAATCTGCTCACCTTGCGAGCCATAGGCGTCAGTAAGCTGATAGCAACTGCGATACATCACATCAGCCAGGCGACAAAGGCGCTCATCCTTTAGATATTTACCCATCTTATAGACCTCTGGTGCAAAGAGAACACCATAGACATCAATATGTTGATTTTGCGCCGAGACAACTGTCCAACCCGTAGTTTTGAAACCAAAATCTGCAAGGCGACCCGCAGGTAGAGGTATATTCCACACAACTACATAGCTCAGACAGACATCCATTGCATGCTTTGCCCACTCAAGATATCGGCTCTCCTTTGTGCGCTCATACATCTCCAAAAATCCCTGAAAGGCTGCCCATGAGCCCTCCTTATCTTCACAAGTTGCATCGAGCGTACCACCCCAATAGCAACCGTTCATCTCAAGGTGTCGCTCAGCAAATAGTTCTGCAGCCTTGCGTGCCGCCTCCATATATCTCTTGTTGCGGAAGAGCTTTGAGCTGATAGCAAGCGGTGCGATATAAAAGCCCTCAGCCGTTGAGAGAGGATTCCAACTCTCGCTGAGTATTCTGTTACTTACCGCATCAGCCGCATGACGCAAGAACTCCTCCCACTTTTTGGTGTTATACTTATGGCTCTTACGGGCAGTCTCTATCGCCTTAGCGAAGTTATACATCGCCTGTCCGCACGAAACGGGGTCTCCGCCGTGGAACTTTTCGCCATTAAAACCGACTGTAAAGATACCCTTGCTATCATCTATGGCAAATGTTGTCAGATAGTCCATCGAACGCTGCACCATGCTCTCTATATCGCTATCACCCAGCATCTTTGAGAGCACCTGCAAAGAGTAGCCCGGCGAGTCTGCCTGACCACACCAGCCCATTACAATATCTTTGCGTACGGAGTTGTCATACATATTGAAACCGACAGCCTTATCGTCAAACTCTATCCAACGCTTTTTGGCAAACTCATACTTACCACGCACAATCTGCTCAAATGTCGCAAACTGCTCAGCACCATATGGTTTATAGAGGTCAAGAGAGGTATATAGAGGGCGCTGAAAACCACTTCCCGCGCGCTCGATAGCGTAGAGCTCGATATAGAAACTCTTCTCCACAATCTGACCCGGCTCAAGGGTGATATATGTATCGGCATATCTCATAGGTCTCTTCTGCAGAGCCTTTGCCACACTATGCTGACCATTATAGCCTATCGGCCCCGAATAGAGGACAATATCGCTATGACCCTCCTTTGCCTCAACGCCCATTGACCACCACTGATCACTCAGCACCGCCCCACGAACAGGACTCGGCACACTATGCAGAGCCACGGCATACCCATCTGCCGCCGACTCAAGCATCGCAAATGGCATAGGATAGCGATGCTCCTCAAAGATTGCGAACTCGCCCGCCGTACCGTTATAGACCGGTATGATATCGGGATTGACCTTTGCGCCATTCTTATTACCATAGTACAATATACCGGGCAGGCAAGGCATTAACTGCTCTCCGGCAACAGACATCCTTACACTTAGTGTCACATGCTCCAACGGCTGCTCTGCGCGCCACTCATAGCGACGCACGCACTGCACAAGGCCGTTCGACTGCTCTCTGTAGCTATCTCTGAGCAGCAATTCACCATCCCCAATTTGGAGTTTACCGTGAACAATAGTCCACTCGCCACTCTGCTCCGTACGCTGAGGCGCGGCGTGGTGCCAATCGCACATCCAATCGTCCTGCCAACCGGTTGCCACCGACCACAACCCTTCGTCTGCCGATGTTACAACCGTTCTGCCGTCAAGAGATAGGGCTATTTTGCCGCCATCAAATGTTATATTGGTTTTAGCGGTTGCAGAGAGTGCTGCAACCGCTAAAATTACTGTCAAAAATCTTCTCATTACTCAATAAACAATTTACCATCAGTAGGCTTAAGAATATCTGTAACCTTACGAACAACTGTTGTCTGCGGAACAAATATCTCTCTGTTTGCACGAAAATCCTCTGAGCTAAATCCAAGAGAGAGACGATAGTCACCCGCCATGGTCTTCCATGCCGACTCCTCCTCAACGAAGATAGCCAGATCGTCAGTTGTAAGGGTAAGCTCCACAACCTTGCTCTCTCCTGGCTTAAGGGTCGGAGTCTTGACATATCCACGAAGCTCAACCAACGGACGCTCGTGGTCTGGGAAGAGGGATGTCGAGTAGAGCTGAACAACCTGCTTAGCTGCTCTCTCACCCGTATTTGTCACCTTACAGCTAATAGTATAGCCGCCCTTGCCCTGCTTAACCTTCATATCAGAGAGCTCAAAATCGGTATAAGTAAGACCGTGACCAAACGGATAGGCAACCTCAACCTGACGAGTTGCAAAGTGGCGATAACCGACAAAGATATCCTCTGTATAGTTTGTATAGTCCACATTAGGCTGGTCGTAGTACTTATTCACATAGCTGAAGTTCTCAAAAGATTGGTTCAGGCCTGTCTCAGGAACATCTACAGGGAAGTTCTGCGACGGCACATCGGCATAGCACATCGGGAAGCTCATCGGCAGGTGACCAGATGGCGAAACCTTACCCAGCAGCACATCTGCCACAGAGTTACCACCCTCCTGACCTGGCATCCAGCAGACAAGGATTGCATCCACCTTATCTCTCCACGACGCAACCTCCACAGGGCCACAAACATTGAGCACAACAACCACCTTCTTACCCGCTGCGCGGAACTCACGGCTAACCTCATTAACCAACGCAGTCTCGTCAATGCGGAGCTTGAAATCGCGATTCACATGGCGTTCAAAGCCCTCAGCTGAGTTGCGAGAGATAGTTATCACCGCGATATCAGCACGCTCAGCACTGCCAGCAACAAGCTGACGTGGATCTCTGACCTCATTTGGACGAAGAGTGTAGTGTGTCCAACGACGGTGCTCATCCAGCGGTGCAATACGCTTGCGCTCCTTCTCCATATGCTGCATGTAGTAGTCATCAAGCTTCTTCTCAAGTACAATGCCATTTGAGATCATACCCTCGTGCATATCAACTACATATGCCTTGTTCACATCGCCCGAACCGCGACCACCTGCGATAAAGTCGTAGCTACCTACGCCAAAGAGTGCAACGGTCTGTCCACCGACCATCGGCAGCGCCTTTGACTCATTTTTGAGCAGCACAAAACCCTCACTTGCCACCTCACGAGTTACAGCAGCGTGCGCCTTCAAATCTGGCTTATTTGTAAACTTGTAACCCTTGAACTTAGGGGTCTTTACAATCAACTCCAGCACGCGAGCAACACACTTATCAAGGTCTGCCTCGCTCAGCGTACCATCCTTTACAGCAGCTAAGATTCTATCGTAGTGACGAGGTGCACCCGGCTGAATCATATCGTTTCCGGCAGCCATCTGTGCAGCTGCGTCAAGACCACCACCCCAGTCAGTTACAATCATACCCTCAAAACCGAACTCACCACGCAGCACATCCTCCAACAGACCCTTATCCTCAGAGGTATAGCGACCATTAAGGTAGTTGTAAGATGTCATAATTGTCCACGGCTGAGAGAGCTGAACGGCAATCTCAAAGTTGCGCAAATATATCTCGCGAAGTGCTCGCTGAGAGACACGAGAGTCGTTACCAAGACGGTTAATCTCCTGATTATTAGCACAGAAGTGCTTGAGCGAAGTACCCACATCGTTACTCTCCACGCCATTGATTATCGCAGCCGCAGTACGACCTGCCAAGAGCGGATCCTCAGAGTAATACTCGAAGTTACGACCACAAAGTGGGTTACGCATAATGTTGATACCCGGTGCAAGCAGAATATCGACACCATACTCCTTAACCTCCTCACCCATTGCAACACCGACTTGGTAGATGATATCGTCATTCCATGTCGCTGCCAAGTGAGTACCCACAGGGAAGCCTGTACAGTAGTATGTATTAGGGTCGTTCTCACGCTTTGGAGAGATACGAAGTCCCGCAGGGCCGTCAGCCATAACTATCGACGGGATACCCAGGCGCGGAATCGGATAGGTGATACCGGCAGCTCCCGGAACACCCAGATTTGTATCGCCAACCTCGCCACCAACGGCAATCTTCTTCATATCGGCACCCACAACAAGATGTGCCTTCTCCTCTAAGGTCATCGCCTTAACAATCTGACTGATATTATCCTCACGGAGTTTCAGCTCCTCAGCCACCGCTACACTGCTAACAAGTGCCAGCGCGGTAATAAATATAGGTAATCGCTTCATAGTTTTAGTATTTTCCACAAATATACACATTTTTTAGACAAAATATTTGGTTTTATAAATTTTGTCGCTACCTTTGTAGTGTATTAATGCACTAATACACCAAACAAACACAATTAAAAACCTAAAAATTATGATTAAGGTTAATGAGCTAACTTTTTCTTACCCGCGTAAGAGTAATCTGTTCGACAAGCTGTCGCTCACTCTGCCAGCGGGAGAGATTATCGGTCTGCTGGGTCGTAACGGTGTGGGCAAGAGTACGCTTATCAAGCTACTCTCATCGTTACTGACTCCACAGCAGGGGGTAATCTATTTTAAGGGCAAGGCGATAACTCGTGGGGCAGAGTTATACAGCCGCCTGATGGTTGTACCCGAGGAGTTTACGCTTCCAAAGGTGACTGTCGAAAACTTTGTACGCCACACTGCACCGCTCTACCCTGCTTTTAGTCGTGAGCAGTTTGATGCCTACAGCAAAGAGTTGGAGGTTGACTGCACAATGCGTTTCGACCGCATGTCTATGGGTCAGCGCAAGAAGGCTTATCTCGCCTTTGCACTCGCCTGCAATGCGGAGTTGTTGTTGCTCGACGAGCCGACAAACGGACTCGACATTACAGCAAAGGCGGCACTACGCTCTATTCTGGCATCGTATGCCGATGAGAGCAAGACCATCCTCATCTCAACCCACCAGGCGCACGACATCGAGAATCTTGTTGACCGAGTGATAATTCTCGAAGGTGGTCAGGCGCTTATCAACCAGAGAGTCTCTGAGCTGCAGAGCTGTTTCGGCTTTGGTGTTGTCGGCAGTCGTGAGGCTATCTACTCTCAGCAGAGCGTCGCCGGACAGATCGGCATCTGGGCAGCCGATGAAGATGAAGAGGGTCGTTTTGACCTCGAACTGATGTTTAACGCAGCAATTAAGGCGACGGATACTGTTCGCGCCGTAATTGCACAAAAGTTGGGTTAACTATGGCAGCATTTAGTTTTTCTCGTTTCAAGACCTTCGCTGCAAAGCACTATGCAGAGTATGGTCGAAGTTACAAAATAGCGATACTCATTCTTCTGGGTATATGGGCTCTATTTGCGATTATGGAGCATTCAGGCATAATTGGCGACGATCTGCTCTACACTAAGCAGGTTGTAAACCTCGCAGCCCTTATGGGTATGCTCTCTCACATTACCGCCACATCTATGGGTAGCCTTAACTGCAAAAATGATATTATTGACCTCACACTGCCGGTGACAACCCTTGAGCGATTCACATTTATAATGCTCAACTCCTTTGTTTTAGGTGTTGTAGTACCAGTATTTCTGCTTGATATTCCCGCGCAGCAGTTGCTCCCTACCCTATGCACAATGACACTTCTGCACGCCGCGCTGATGGTTGTTGCCTGCTGGGGCGCAAAGAGGGGTTATTCGTACTTCGTGATAGCATTTTTTATTGTTGTCATCGGCATAACCTCACTCTTTGAGCAGATAGATATCTTCCTCAGCTACGGATATGGTAAGTACTTCTCACTGCTACCAAACGACAATGCCGTCTATATGTCAAACATCTATGAGACCGACGGCCTTGTCTATCGCTGGGATCTACTGACCCAAATTCCTGGATGGGTGCACCTTGCCTTCAATGGTGCAATAGTCGTAGGTCTTTACATTGTTTCTTTCCTTAAACTTCGCGAACGAGAGCTATGAATTTCGATAACTCACAACCAATTTGGATGCAGATATACGAGCTTATCCTAAGCCGTATAGCATCGTCAGAGTGGGCAGAGGAGCAGAGAATACCCTCAGTACGCGAGCTCGGCGCAACGCTTGTGGTAAATCCAAATACCGTTATGCGTACCTACGAGCGACTGACCGACGAGGAGCTTATATTCAACCGCCGCGGTATAGGCTACTTTGTCACCGAGGGGGCTAAAAATAGGGCCGCAGCAATTGCCCGAGAGCGATTTATATCAGAGCAACTGCCATCACTCTTTGCAAAAATGAAAAGTATCGGCATTACAGCCGAAGAGATTTTAACACTATATCAAGAATATGAAAACAAGTAATAAAGTATTGATTGCCATTATATTCCTGGCCATTCTGCCATCTATAGTAATCCTCGCACTGGCTATAGCAAGTACCCGCCAGACAATCAAGCAGATAACAGACATTAACACCTACAATATCAATGTAGTCGATGCCAGAGGTGCAAACCTTACACTCGCCCGCGACGATAAAGCGCACACCGACAAGGGGCTTATTTGGATAGAGAGCTACATCAAGGATAACGAGCAGACCGTAAAGGTCGTGGGCGATACACTTATCGTCAGCAGTAAGGTCACCCGCCTCTGCATACCCTCTGCCGAGTTGCTCCTGCTCCCCGACACTACAATAGAAAAACCGTTCTTCAGAAAAGATAATGGTTATGCCGTCTATGTTGGCAATGAAGAGTAATTTTTAGGGGGCTGAGGCAATAATCCCTCAGCCCTATTCGTTATATATAAAAACAGTACACCATGAAAAAAGTTATTCTATCCGCTATTGCAGCCCTGTTTATCTTCACTTTGAGTGCTCAGAGCAGAGTATTTTGTGAAATTGTCGAGAGAAAAGCTAAGGGCAAGAGTGTCAAAGTGACAATTGATTTCGGACAGAAACGAGAGAAGACCCAGAAGCTGCAATCGCTCGTTGATGAGAATGGTGAGAATATAATTTTCAACTCTAAAATCGACGCACTGAACTATATGCACAGCCTCGGATGGGAGTTTCTGCAAGCCTATACGGAGGTGGGTGGCAGCGACGGCGACACCCATAGCCAGATCCATTGGTTGCTCTATAAGGATGTTCAGAGTGAAGAGAACCCTTTTGAGGGCATCACCACAAAAGAGATGCACAACAAAGGTGTAAAATAGGAAATTGGCAACGGCTGTTAGCTGTTGCCAATTTCCTATCTTTATAACAAGTACAATACCGGTTTATCCCTATTTGTACAGATATCGCGGAAGAATATTCTCATAATGCACCGCGGGCAAAGTATCCTCCGGAAAGAGCTCCTGCCAACCGATAAATGGAGTATTTGTGTTGAGAGTATCTATTAATCGCACAAAATCTGCAGTTGCTATATTATGGTACGCTGCGCTGTCGAGCATAAAAGTGTAAGAGCGCACAACGCCTCTACGGCCAACGACAAACTGCAACCAACTCTCTTGTGTCCACTTTGTCAGCCCCATCAGACTCTCCATTCGGCGGACAACCTCATTATGACGAGAGATATAACGGCCATTGAATATACCTGACCTTCTCATATCACCCCTCATCCGCTCACTCTTGACAGTACATCCGACCCGCCACCACTCAATCTGTGTCGTATCTACTGGCGATACACAGACTCTATAGCGACAAGCATACCGACGCTCAGATCTACCTAAATCCGACACGCCTACCCTATATCCGCCAATAACAGTATCGACAACCGATTGTGCAGACCTCCTATTGCCGCTATAATGGGCGACTATATACGGCCGATAGACTGTGTGATACTGCTCCGGATACCAAGTATCTTTACCTTGATCACTATACTTGACTATCACCGTGTCGGATTTCTGTCCGATAGCGCATATCGGGCAGAGCAACAACAGAAAGGCGATTAATATTCGATTCATACCGCCACCAATATTGAGAAACTCTACTACAAAGGTAATGTTTTTAGATATAAACCACTCCCATATCTGCAAGATTCTTCGCCTTTTGGCACAATATTCACAATAATTTTCGTAACTTTGTGGCAGAAAGTGTATTTTGGAAGTAGGTCCTATAAATTAGGACGAGGTGATTTTTGAGATTATTTTGAGCAGATTTTTTAGCTCTTTTGAGGGCACAATAGCCTATTGCAACCGAAAAAAGAGGAAAAATATGGCAAAATAGATCCAAAAGCGACCGCAACAGGACCTACTCTGCAATGAAACATTTAATATACTAATTTGTAGAACATACTTTAACTATAAATTTTAATTACTATGTTTGCAATCGACAATTACGATTTCACAGGCAAGCGCGCGATTATCCGCGTAGATTTCAATGTGCCTCTCAATGGCGAGGGTCAGGTAACTGACGACACTCGTATCCGTGCGGCTATCCCAACTATCAAGAAGGTTCTTGAGAAGGGTGGTGCTGTAATCCTTATGTCACACCTGGGTCGTCCTAAGAAGAATCCAGATCCAAAGTTCTCTCTTGAGCAGATTATCCCTGCTATCGAGGCTCGTCTTGGCGTAAAGGTTCAGTTTGCAGGCGACTGCATGGGCGAGAAGGCAGCTCAGATGGCTGCAGAGCTCAAGGCTGGCGAGGTTATGCTCCTTGAGAACCTCCGTTTCTATGCTGAGGAGGAGGGTAAGCCACGTGGTCTTGCTGAGGATGCAACTGACGAGGAGAAGAAGGCAGCAAAGAAGGCTCTTAAGGAGGGTCCACAGAAGGAGTTCGTTAAGAAGCTCGCTTCTTATGCTGACTGCTACATCAACGACGCATTCGGTACTGCTCACCGTGCACACTCTTCAACCGCTCTTATCGCTGACTACTTCCCACATGACAAGATGTTCGGTTATGTAATGGAGAACGAGCTTAAGGCTATCGACGGCGTTATGCAGAACCCACAGCGTCCATTCACAGCTATCGTAGGTGGTTCTAAGGTATCTACCAAGATCACCATTATCGAGAAGCTTATGGAGAAGGTTGACAAGATTATTATCGGTGGTGGTATGACCTATACTTTCGCTGGTGCACTCGGTGGCAACGTAGGTAAGAGTATCTGCGAGCCTGATATGTTCCCAGTTGCACTCGATATCCTCGAGAAGGCTAAGGCTAAGGGTATCAAGTTCGTTATGTCTCCAGACGCTCTTGTTTGTGACGACTTCTCTGAGAACGCAAACACTCAGACTGCTCCTGTTAAGGAGATTCCTGCTGAGTGGGAGGGTGTTGACATCGCTGAGGGTGGTAAGGAGCTCTTCCGCAAGGAGATTCTTGAGAGCAAGACTATCCTTTGGAATGGTCCTGTAGGCGTATTCGAGATCAACAAGTTCTCAACCGGTTCACGCGCTGTTGCTGAGGCTATCGCTGAGGCTACTGCTGCTGGTGCTTACTCACTTATCGGTGGTGGTGACTCTGTAGCTTGTATCAACAAGTTCGGTCTTGCTGATAAGGTATCTTATGTATCTACCGGTGGTGGTGCCCTTCTCGAGTATATGGAGGGTAAGGAGCTTCCAGGTGTAGCTGCTATCCGCAAGTAGTCAACAGACATACAAACAAATAGGAGTGCTTCGATGAAGCACTCCTATTTGTTTGTAGCACGAAGAGTTAGAAGTTGTAGTTCTCCTCTACCCCATCAAAGACAACGCGCTCTGCAATATCACGAATCTTCTTTGCAACGGTCGGATCTACACCGCAGTTAGAGACATTTGTTGTAAATCGCGTCTTATAGACAAACAGGTAGTTGATACAAGCCTTCATATAGGCACCATCACGATTCTGGTGCTTGTTATCGGTAAAGATAAGCTTGAGATTCTCCTCTCTGCCCACACGGAAACCAAGGCCGATTGGACTGACAATAACACCCTTGTGTTCAACATCTGCCGCCAGTTTCTCTGTACCCGTTTTCAGCAGATAGTCAAGCTTGTCATAGCTACCATAGCCGCGATAGTTATCGTCTGGAATAGCCCAAGTGCGCTCATAGACAATCTGACACGATGGCGAATAGGTTAGCGTCTGCGTATTAATCTTATTACAAGCGTCAAGAATAGACTTTGTGCCCTTATCGGCATACTCTGCTGCTCTTGTAGATGAATCCTGCAAGAAGGCGTAGTCAAATCCGCCCTGCTTGATTGCCTCCTGAGACATATAGAGTCGCACATGGTCTTCGAACGACTGACTACCCTTTACGCCAACCACAGCATCAACCTGATGACCCTCACTGCGGGCAATCTCCTTAAACATAAAGGCTGTACCGTAGTAGTATGTAAACGAGTTACCGATAAATACCATTCTCTTGCTATCTGTAACCTGCGGAGCATTAGGGTAGTTAATCATATACATACCCATATATCCATTACCCGAAGGCACTCGAATAGCTCCCGTACCTGGTGTAAGCACACGAATACGCACCTTGACACATCCATCCGCTACAGGCTTTGAGAGGGCGAATGACTGGGTAAATGTTACGATATACGACTCGTCCATAACCGTACAGATGAACGAGTACTTGATGTTCGGATCCTCCTCAGCTGTGCGCAGCGAGCTCTCAACGCACTTCCACTGGTTGTCATCCCAATACTCAAAGATGTAGTACTTTGGTGCAGAGGATGCAGGGCCGAGAGAGCACATAAAGTCAATCTGCTCACCCGCAGCAACACCCTTTGTCGGAATTGCATAGAGCAGATAGTCACCCACGCCCAAGTTACTGATTCGCGCGCCGCTATTAACCTCATACTTGAGGGTATTACCACTCTGAGGAACTGCACATAACAGCGCACTGCTATTGCGAGGCTTTACCACTCCGTTGCTTACCCACTTTGAGGTATCACAGCTCGCCGACTGAAGCTCCAATCGTGCAGGGAAGGCCTCTGTAATTGTCGAGAAGTATGCAGGCTGAGTTACCGGAATGGCAACGCTAACGCCACTCTTTGCACCAGTAACGGTAATTGTAGCTGTACGCTCGGCAGTTGAGAGGTTTGGCTCCACCCAAATCTTAATGTTCTGCGCCTGACCTGCCTTTACGGTCTTGTAGCTCTCCACAATACCAAACCAAGGCTCAGAGACTGAGAGAGTTACATCCTCGCTTGTAGAGCCGACCTTTATAGTCTGACAATCTTTGCTCTGCGCCGGCAGGGAAACGTTCTCAGGCGCTGTTAGGTTCTTGATCTCTGTCGCCACAATCTCAGGAGCTGTTACACTATAGACCGTGTTGCGCTCCAGAAGCACCTTACCCTCCTCCTTAACGGTGAATACATTACCCGCAGTGTCTGTAGCAGTAATGGTAAATCCCGTAGCAAGTGTAGTTGGCAATGTGGCAAAATAGAACTTTGTAGGCGCTGTTGCTAACTCAGAGAGTTTAACTCCTCCATCCATATTTAGGGATATCTGAGCTACAGCACTCTCAGCCGCAGTAGCAGTAGGGGCTGAATCACTCGAAGAGCTAACTATTAAATCGCCAGCAATCTTCTCTCCACCATTTGTCTTAAGAGAGAGAGTAGTCAGCATCGTATTTTTACCATAAAACTCCACGCAGATATAGCTGCACAGATTCTTAAAGTGCAGATGATTATCCTTCTTCGACGCAGTTACCGCCACCATCATATTCGCACCTCGGGCTACTGAATTTGCTACATAGTTCTGATCTGCCGCAAGAGTTGAGGTCATCTTCCCATCCTTATTTATTGTAGCCTTGCGATTGTAGGGATAGATGGCATAGGTCCTGCCAAGAGCAGTGCCCGATGTGCTCTGCACTCCCTCTCTGATAAACTCACCACTTGTATCGCCCTGCTTACCAACAAAGACATACTTTGTGTTTACCGTGGTCGAGAATAGACTAATCGCATCCGAAGAGTTGTAGTGAAGCGACAAATCCTCATCCATATAGACACGCGATATCACCTCGTCAATAGAACCTGTATAACTTTTACCGACCTCTCCTATGCCAGTATTGTCATCTGGAGTACAGCCAATAAGTAACAACGCTGCAATCCAAAGAGATAATTTTTTCATAACGTAAATGATTTATTATCACAAAGATAGTAAATTTTTACTAAAACCTCACAAAAAAGAGTTTTTTCAAAATTCCTCTTGCCCCAATTTTGCGTCAGAGTGTGTCAGATATGGTGCATCGCGCAAAAAGCCCAGCGATGGATAGTACCTGGAAGTACAGCCATTGCTGGGCTTTTAGAGATGTGCGGCTAATGCCGCGCTATCACGGTAAAATGTAAATTACATCTTCTTACCTACGTTAGTACGCTTAGCACCCTTAGCTGCAGAAGCCTTAGCTGCTGTGTTCTTAGGGGTTGCAGTCTTAGCTACCTTCTTGTCCTCACCCTCCTCGGTGCTCTTCTTGCGAGAGCGACGAGTCTTAGGCTTAGCCTCTGCTGGAGCTGCAGCGGTTGGAGCTACACCGGTAGTGTAAGCCTCGTTGAAGTCAACGAACTCGATGATGCACATATCTGCGCCGTCACCAAGACGGAAACCGGTCTTAAGGATACGAGTATAGCCGCCTGGACGCTCTGCAATCTTAGGAGCGATTGTACGGAACAACTCGGTTACTGCCTCCTTCTGCTTGAGGTATGAGAAAACTACACGACGAGAGTGAGTAGTATCCTCCTTAGAACGAGTTACCAGTGGCTCAACGAACTGACGTACAGCCTTTGCCTTCGCAACGGTAGTCTCGATACGCTTGTGGAGAATCAGGGACGATGCCATGTTAGACAACATTGCCTTACGGTGGCCTGCCTGTCTGCCAAGGTGGTTAAAATTCTTATTGTGTCTCATTTGATTTAATCTTTATCAAGTTTGTACATAGATACATCCATTCCGAACTTAAGGTCGAGAGAGGCAAGCAGAGCATCGAGCTCTGTGAGCGACTTCTTACCGAAGTTACGGAACTTGAGGAGCTCGCTACGATTGAGCTTTACAAGATCGCCGATAGTCTCAACGTCTGCAGCCTTAAGGCAGTTGAGTGCACGAACACTCAGATCCTTATCGACAAGCTTAGTCTTGAGAAGTTGGCGCATGTGGAGCTCTGGCTCGTTAAGATCGTTCTCAGCGCTTGTATCCTCGAGGATGAAGTTCATCTTATCATCCGAGAAGAGCATAAAGTGCTGAATAAGAATCTTTGCTGCCTCGTTCAACGCATCGTTTGGCTTAATTGAGCCGTCGGTGGTAATCTCCAAGCAGAGCTTCTCGTAGTCGGTACGCTGCTCTACACGGTAGTCCTCGCGAGTAGCCTTAACATTCACAATTGGTGTGAAGATTGAGTCAATTGGCAGTACGCCAAACTCGCAATTCTCCGGAGTATTCTCCTCTGACGGAACATAACCACGACCCTTACCGATGGTAATAGTCATCTGCATCTTGGTACCTGGAGCAAGACGGCAGATTACCAGGTCTGGATTAAGAACCTTAAACGATGTAAGGAAGTTCGAGATATACCCTGCAGTAAGTTCTGTAACACCTGCAACGTTGATGGATGCCTTCTCGGCCTCCTGATTCTCTACAGTGCGGATGAAGCGAACCTTCTTAAGGTTCAGGATGATATTGAGCATATCCTCCATCACGCCCGGAACAGCGGCTAATTCATGGTCTGCACCTGCGACCTTGACCGTTGTGATGGCATAACCCTCCAACGACGAAAGCAGCACGCGACGCAAAGCATTACCGATGGTCATTGCATAACCAGGCTCAAGAGGGCGGAACTCGAACTTGCCGTAGGTCGCCGTTGACTCTAGGATGCAAACTTCATCAGGTCTTTGAAACGCTAATATTGCCATAATTATTACTACAGTTTATTGGTTGTTAATTACTACTTCGAGTAGAGCTCGACGATGAACTGCTCCTTGATGTTCTCAGGAATCTCCTCACGCTCTGGACGCTGGAGGAACTTACCGCTAAGGGTAGCGCCATCCCACTCAAGCCATGAGTAACGGCTGTGGTTTGTGCCCATAAGTGATGAGGTGATAACCTCAAGAGACTTTGACTTCTCGCGAACCGATACTACATCGCCCTCACGGAGTGAATACGAAGGAATATTTACAACATTACCGTTTACACAGATGTGACGGTGTGAAACGAGCTGACGAGCTGCTGCACGGGTTGGAGCGATACCGAGACGGTAAACAACGTTGTCCAAACGGCACTCGAGCAACTTGAGGAGGTTCTCACCGGTGATACCGCCCATACGAGCAGCTGCCTCATAAGTACGTGAGAACTGCTTCTCCAGAATACCGTAAGTGTACTTTGCCTTCTGCTTCTCAGAGAGCTGTACACCATACTCGGTTACCTTCTTGCGCTTGCGTGCAAGACCGTGCTGTCCCGGTGGAACATTACGCTTGTCAAGACTCTTGTCAGCGCCGTAAATAGCCTCACCAAATCGTCTTGCGATTTTGGTCTTTGGTCCTATATATCTTGCCATAATTGTTTTTAACTTTTAGATTTTTGTAATGTAAACTGTTTACTCTCCGACGATTATACGCGACGGCGGTTAGGAGCGCGGCAACCGTTGTGTGGCAGTGGAGTTACATCAATAATCTCAGTAACCTCAATACCTGCGCCGTGGATAGTACGTACTGCACTCTCACGACCCTGACCCGGACCCTTCACATAAACCTTTACCTTACGAAGACCCATATCGAAAGCAACCTTTGCGCAATCTGCTGCTGCAGTCTGTGCTGCATATGGAGTGTTCTTCTTAGAACCGCGGAAGCCCATCTTACCAGCTGAAGACCAGCTAATTACCTCGCCGACCTCATTGGTGATGGTTACGATAACATTATTGAAAGTTGAGTGTACGAATGCCATACCGGTCTGACCAACCTTAACAACCTTCTTCTTAACTGTTCCTGTTTTCTTTGCCATAACTGCCAATATTACTTAGTTGCCTTCTTCTTGTTTGCTACTGTCTTCTTCTTACCCTTACGAGTACGAGCGTTGTTCTTGGTGCTCTGACCACGAACAGGAAGACCAATACGATGGCGGATACCACGGTAGCAACCGATATCCATCAATCGCTTAATATTCAACTGTACCAACGAACGGCACTCGCCCTCTACCTTGATATCCATCTCGGCAATTGCAGAACGAATTGCGCCGACCTGATCGTCTGTCCAGTTCTCAACCTTAATATCGTAGCTGATGCCACACTTATCGAGGATCTTCTGAGCGGTGCTACGACCAATACCATAGATATAGGTCAAACCGATCTCGCCTCGCTTATTTTTTGGTAAATCTACACCGACTATACGTGCCATAAATTTTCTTTTTTCTAATTTTTAATCGTTTATTATTTACCCTTGGCGCATTTTGAACTTAGGATTCTTCTTGCAAATCACATAGAGCTTACCCTTGCGACGAACAATCTTACAATCCTCGCTTCTCTTCTTGATTGATGCTTTTACTTTCATAATTAAGCAATCTTTGTGTGTTTGGTAAATTTATTTGTAGCGGAATGATATACGACCCTTGCTCAAATCGTAAGGGGTCATCTCCACCTTTACTTTATCTCCAGGAAGAATCTTGATATAGTGCATACGCATCTTTCCGGAGATATGAGCGGTAATCACGTGACCGTTGTCGAGCTCAACGCGGAACATTGCATTTGACAACGCCTCGATGATTGTACCGTCTCTTTCAATAGCAGTCTGTTTTGCCATAGAGTTTTGCGCTTTTTATTAAAGTGACTGTTCAATGATGCTGAAGTCTGTCAGCACATCTGGTCCATCCTTTCGGATTGCAACAGCAAACTCGTAGTGTGCTGCCGGCTTGCGATCTCTAGTGCGAACGGTCCAACCATCTCGCTCAAATACAATCGCTCTGCTACCCATCGTAATCATCGGTTCTATGCAGATAACCATACCCTCCTTAAGGATTGGGCCTCTGCCTCGCAAACCGTAGTTTGGGACACCTGGGGATTCGTGCATTTTTCTACCCACTCCATGTCCTTCCAGTTCGCGCACTACACCGTAACCGAAACTCTCGGTGTAGTCTTGCACAGCTGCAGAGATATCGCCAACGCGATTTCCTGCCTTTGCCTGCGCAGTACCTCTATAAAGAGCCTCTTTGGTGACATCTAACAGCTGACGTACATCGTCGGCTATCTCTCCTACGGCAAACGTATATGCCGAATCACCAACAAACCCCTTCATAAATGTACCGATATCGACCGATACAATATCGCCCTCTTTAATTACGACTTTGTCTGACGGGATACCGTGCACTACCTGATCATTAACCGATATACAGGCTGATGCGGGATAGCCTTGGTATCCAAGAAAAGCTGGAGTAGCACCGTGAGAACGGATAAAATCTTCAATGATTCTATCAAGCTGTTTTGTTGTCACGCCCGGTTTAATGTGGCGACCAACCTCGGCAAGCGTCTTGCTTACCAGAATGTTGTTCTCACGGAGCAACTCTATCTCTTCGTTTGTCTTCAGATATATCATCTTAGACTCTGTGCTAAACTTTTATCGGCGACCCTGAATACGTCCGGTCTTCATCAGACCGTCATAGTGACGATTCAAAAGGTGGCTTTCAATCTGCTGGAGAGTGTCAAGAACTACACCTACCATGATGAGCAGTGATGTACCTCCGTAGAAGTAAGCAAATGCCTGCTGGATGCCGAGGAACTTCATTGCAAGTGCTGGAAGAATTGATACAATTGCAAGGAAGATTGAACCCGGAAGGGTAATTCTTGTAATAATGTTGTCGATATAGGTAACTGTTGACTTACCAGGCTTAACACCAGGGATAAAGCCGTTGTTACGCTTCATATCGTCAGCCATTTGTTGAGGGTTGATGATAATCGCTGTGTAGAAGAATGTGAACAGGATTACCAACACCGCAAGCGTAAGGTTGTACCATACACCTGTCATGTCAGCGAATGCGCCGGCAAACTTAGGTGCTACATTGGCGAAGAGCATAGGGATGAACATCAGTGCCTGTGCGAAGATGATAGGCATTACGTTTGCCGCATTCATCTTGAGCGGGATGTACTGACGAACACCGCCATACTGCTTGTTACCAACGATACGCTTTGCGTACTGTACAGGTACCTTGCGGACTGCCTGTACCACTGCAATAGTTGCCAAAAATACCAGGAAGAGGAGTACCAACTCGATGATAATCATAATCAACGAACCGGTTGATGTGTTCAAACGAGCACTCAACTCTGCCAACAGAGCGTGTGGAAGGCGTGCTACGATACCGATCATAATGATCAATGACACACCATTACCAATACCCTTGTCGGTAATCTTCTCACCCAACCATACTACGAACATAGTACCGGCGATGAGGATAATTGTGGCATAAACGGTGAAGATAAATGCGTTACCATAGACGAAAGCCTCAGGCATCTGGTGGTACAGATTAGCTACATAAGCTGGGCCCTGAAGTGCAAGCACACCGATAGTGAGCAAGCGTGTCCACTGATTCATCTTTCTTCTACCGCTCTCTCCCTCCTTCATCATCTTCTGTACGGCAGGAACCATCATGCCGAGCAGCTGGATGATAATGGATGCGGTAATATAAGGCATAACTCCGAGCGCGAAGATCGCTGCATTGGCAAATGCACCACCAGAGAATACGTTAAGCAGGCCGAGAAGACCATTGCTGTTCATCTGGTTCGCCAGAGCTGAACCCTCACCGAGAAGGTTAGGGTCGATACCCGGAATTACTACATAACAGCCGAGACGATATACAAGAATAAGGAGGCAAGTGTAGATCAAACGCTTGCGAAGATCCTCAATCTTGAATATGTTCTTAACTGTCTCTACAAGTTTCTTGTTGGTTGCAAGAAGCGCAATGATAACGAGCAGCAGCGCACCAACAATCAGATAACTTTTCATTTTCGTTAGGTTTTAGCCTGTTTTACAATTTTACAACGCTACCACCAGCTGCAACGATTGCTGCCTCTGCGCTCTTAGAGAAAGCGTGAGCAGTAACTGTCAGAGTCTTGGTGAGTGTACCGTTGCCCAAGATCTTAACACGGTCGTTGCCAGAAACGAAACCAGCAGCTACCAATGTATCGATATTTACCTCTACGATCTCGCTCTTTGTAGCAAGCTCCTCCAGGATTGAGAGGTTGATAGGCTTAAACTCTACTCTCTTCAGGTTGGTGAAACCGAACTTAGGAAGGCGACGCTGGAGTGGCATCTGACCACCCTCGAAGCCCAACTTACGTGAGTAACCAGAACGTGACTGCGCACCCTTGTTACCACGGGTTGAGTAACCACCGTGTCCCGAACCTGCACCGCGACCAACACGCTTGTCGTGGTGTGTAGAACCCTTTGCGGGTTTAAGGTTATTGAGTTCCATTTAATAATCCTCCTTCTTATTCGTTAACTTCTTCAACTTTTACAAGGTGCTTTACGCGCTCAATCATACCGAGGATGATTGCAGAATCGCTGTGCTTAACGCTCTGATTCATCTTGCGCAGGCCGAGTGCATCAAGGTTCTTGCACTGCTGTGCAGTTGCACCGATGCGGCTCTTGATCTGTGTAATCTTCAATGTTGCCATAATCTTTTCACAAATTAACCGTTAAACACCTGCTTAAGAGAAATACCACGGGTCTGAGCCACTGTGTATGCGTCGCGCAACTCGCAGAGTGCACCAACGGTAGCCTTTACAAGGTTGTGTGGGTTAGATGAGCCCTTGCTCTTTGCCAACACGTTCTTGATACCTACCGACTCAAGCACTGCACGCATTGCACCACCGGCGATAATACCAGTACCGGCTGCTGCTGGGCAAATCATCACCTCTGAGCCACCGAAGCGCATCTCCTGCTTGTGTGGAATTGTTCCATTAATTACCGGAACCTTAACAAGGTTCTTCTTTGCATCCTCTACACCCTTAGCGATGGCAGAGGTAACCTCAGCAGCCTTACCCAGACCGTAGCCTACTACGCCGTTCTCGTTACCAACCACAACAATTGCAGAGAAGCTGAATGTGCGACCACCCTTTGTTACCTTAGTAACGCGGTTGATTGCTACCAGACGATCCTTCAAATCGCCGGTCTCGCTTGTGCGTACTTTGTTATTAATATTTGCCATAATCGCTTAGAATTTAAGGCCACCCTCACGAGCAGCGTCAGCCAACATTTTTACACGACCGTGGTAGAGGTAACCATTACGGTCGAACGATACGGTTGCAATACCCTTCTCGAGTGCCTTCTTTGCAGCAAGTGCACCTACGAGTGCAGCAACCTCACACTTATTCTTACCAGCAGTCTGATCTGCGATCTCAAGTGAAGATGCAGTTGCTAAAGTAACGCCGGCAAGATCATCGATAAACTGTACGTAGATCTGCTTGTTGCTACGAAATACAGTCATACGAGGACGCTCAGATGTTCCGCTTACGATCTTGCGGATACGCATCTTGATTCTCTCTCTTCTTTCAATCTTATTCAATGACATAACTTACTCTGTTTTACTATTTAGCATTTGCAGACTTACCTGCCTTACGACGAATTACCTCGCCTACGAACTTAATACCCTTACCCTTATATGGCTCTGGCTTACGCAGTGAGCGGAGCTTTGCTGCTACCTGACCTACAAGCTGCTTGTCACAGCTCTTAAGAGTTACGATTGGGGCACCCTTCTTCTCAGTTACTGCAGTTGCGGTAACCTCTGCTGGAAGGCGCAAGTATGTATCGTGTGAATAACCGAGGCTCATCTCGAGCACGTTGCCCTTTACCTCAGCCTTGAAACCTACTCCGACAAGCTCCTGCTTGATCTCGTAGCCCTTAGACACGCCGATAACCATGTTGTTGATAAGTGCGCGGTACAGACCGTGCATTGAACGGTGGCGTGGCTGGTTTGTTGGACGGGTAACGATCACTGCTGCTACCTCAGCACCCTCCTTAGTAACGGTGGTACCTACTGTTACAGTGATGTCCGAATCAACCTTCTGGCTGAGAGTACCAAGAGGTCCTTTCACGCTTACCGTATTGTCAGCTGCTACCTCTACGGTAACGCCGGCAGGTAAGATTACAGGTAATTTACCAATTCTTGACATTTTGTTTCGGTTTTAGAGATTAATAAACATAGCACAATACCTCACCACCAACATTCTCGCGACAAGCCTGTGCGCCAGTCATGATGCCCTTAGAGGTTGATACGATTGCGATACCCAAACCGTTCTGTACTCGTGGCATATCTGCTACTGATGAGTACTGACGAAGACCTGGACGTGATACGCGCTTCAAATTCTTGATAGCGTTGGTCTTTGTTGCTGCGTTCCACTTGAGCGCAATCTTGATTACAGGATGACCCTTCTCATCCTTGTCGAACTTGTAAGCCAGGATGTAACCCTGCTCGTAGAGAATTTTAGTGATGGCCTCTTTAATTTTTGAGCCAGGAGCTTCAACCACCTTGTGATTGGCTTTCACTGCGTTTCTAATTCTCGTGAGAAAATCCGCGATTGGATCAGTCATAATTGTAAGAATTAAAAGTTAAAAATTAAATAATTAGTTTAGTTTATTCGCACCAAAAGCGCAAGCCCTCCTTCTGCCAAATGTGCCCTACAGGCACTTCTGAGCAGGTTTTGGGTGCGTTTTATTGGCAATTTTCACATTTTTAAGCCCGCAAAGATAACCATTATTTCTGAATTCTCCTAATTTTTTGAGAATTAATTACTTGAATACAACTCGGCTACCCTTTATCAGGCCCCTTAAAACCGACGCGGGGAGGAGCTTATTTTGCCCCTCCCCCATCGGGATTATACTACCAGCTTGCCTTCTTTACGCCGGGGATCAGACCGGATGAAGCCATCTCACGGAACTGGATACGGCTGATACCGAACTGACGCATATAGCCCTTCGGACGACCAGTAAGCTTGCAACGGTTGTGCTGACGGATTGGATTTGAGTTGCGTGGCAACTTTGAAAGTGCAATCCAAGCCTCCTCGTGGTCGATCACGCCTGCCTTAAGTGCAGCTGCGATCTCCTCACGCTTATGTGCATAGCGTGCTGCAAGTTTCTCGCGTTTTACCTCGCGAGCCTTCATTGATTCCTTTGCCATAGACTATTGGTTCTTTTTAGCGTTTTTGAAAGGCAGACCGAACTCACGAAGAAGTGCATATGCCTCCTCGTCGGTCTTTGCCGATGTTACAAAAGTAATCTCCATACCGAAGATCTTAGTGATCTTGTCGATATCGATCTCTGGGAAGATGATCTGCTCGGTGATACCGAGGGTGTAGTTACCCTGGCCATCGAAACGATCGTTGATACCCTTAAAGTCGCGGATACGAGGAAGAGCTACTGCGATCAGACGCTCCAAGAACTCGTACATACGGTTCTGACGAAGGGTTACACGAACACCGATAGGCATACCCTTACGGAGTTTGAAGTTCGAAATATCCTTACGCGACTTGGTTTGAACTGCCTTCTGACCGGTAATCATGGTGAGCTCCTCCTGCGCGATGTCGATAAGCTTCTTATCGGCAACTGCCTGACCCATACCCTGATTGATCACGATCTTCTCGAGCTTAGGACACTGCATAACGCTGCTGTATCCAAACTCCTTCATAAGGGCAGGTACGATCTGCTCCTTATACTGTGTCTTGAGTGATGGAATGTATGCCATTATTTAATCTCCTCTCCCGATTTTTTAGCAAAACGAACTAATTTACCTTCTGCATTTGCACGACGGCCTACGCGAGTTGGCTTGCCACTCTGTGGGTCGAGCACCTGCAAGTTAGAGATGTGAATCGGAGCCTCCTGCTCAACGATACCACCCTGTGGATTCTTTGCGTTTGGCTTGGTTGCCTTCTTGACGAGGTTTACACCCTCAACAATTGCACGCTGCTTAGACACCTCAACCTTCAGGACTTTACCCTGCTGGCCCTTGTTGTCACCTGCGATTACGCAAACAGTATCCCCTTTCTTAATATGCAATTTAACTGACATATCTGTAACTGTTTTTAATATTACAATACTTCAGGTGCGAGGGAGATAATCTTCATATACTGATCGCGGAGCTCACGAGCTACAGGACCAAAGATACGAGTACCACGCATTTCACCCTGGTTGTTGAGGAGTACTACGGCGTTGTCATCGAAACGAATGTACGAACCGTTGGCACGACGAATCTCCTTCTTTGTTCTTACTACGACTGCCTT
>JAZORI010000025.1:0-33374 GCA_045656505.1 Alistipes sp.
ATTAGCTGCACATCCCTAAAAGCCCGACAATGGCTGTACGTTTTAGTACTATCCGAGGCTGATTTTTTGCACGATGCACGCCATCTACGCACTTTTGACGACAAATGGGTTTTATCGTGATAACATAGCATCTGTGGCATATCCCTCATATCCACGAATGAGCAGTACGCTTAGTACAGCCCATCCGTGGATATTTCATGATATACCACAGCTACTATGCTCTGACGATAAAACAGTGCACGGATTTATCGGTGTGCAAACTTGAATTAATAAAAAATATCCGCCAACGGCGGATATTCCTTAAAGGCTAATGGCTAAAGGCCAATAGCTAATAGCAAAAAAACGTATAACAAGAGGGATTTCGAGGGCGAGCGTAACGCAGAAATCACCTTGTTAGGCAGATTTTTTAGATCGATATGTCCAAAATCTCGAACTTAAGTACACCTGCAGGAACGGTTACCTCGACAATCTCACCCTTCTTTTTACCAAGGAGAGCCTTTGCGATAGGGGTGCCGATAGCCAGCTTACCCTCGCGGAGGTTAGCCTCGTGCTCTGCAACGATGGTATAGACCACCTGGCGGTTGTTATTGTGGTTGAGAAGTGTCACCTTGCTAAGAATCTGCACCTTGCTCTTGTCGATTTTTGTCTCGTCAATAATGCGAGAGTTTGCAAGGGTGCTCTCAAGCTGAGCAATCTTCATCTCCAACATACCCTGAGCCTCACGAGCTGCATCGTACTCGGCATTCTCTGACAAATCGCCCTTGTCGCGAGCCTCGGCAATAGCGGCTGATGCTGCTGGGCGCTCTACTGAACGAAGGTGGTCAAGCTCGTCCTTGAGCTTCTTGTAACCCTCTGCTGTTAAATAAATTAACTCCTGTGCCATAATAGTATATTTCTCTGTTTTAATTCGTTACACACACAAAAAATAAAGAATCTCAACCTGACGATTGAAACCCTACTTGCTCTTATATTTCACGACAAAGGTAAATCAAATATTTTGATTTTCAAAATCAAGACTCCAAAATAGACCTATTTGGGTAAAATTGTCACCTTTTGTTTGCTTTTTAAGGTATAAATGCGTAATTTTACCAAAATTTTGAATTAAATATACGATTATGAGTCAGTTTAATAAGTATCGTTCAATCTACTCACACGATGAGTTGATGGCAAAGTTGCGTCGTCTCAAGCACGTCGCTCTTGATATGGATGGCACTATATATATGGGTGCGACACTTTTCCCTTACACAAAGCCATTTTTGGCGGGCGTGAAGGATCTGGGTTTGCGTTACTCATTCCTTACAAATAACCCATCTTCAAGCATCGCGGATTATCTTGCAAAGTTGGCTCGCTTAGGCGTTGAGGCGACAGAGGAGGAGATGTACACCACAGCTCTTGCCACTGTTGACTACATCAAGACCCACTATCCTGAGGCTAAGCGACTCTTTATGCTCGGTACTCCGTCGATGATTACTGAGTTTGAGAAGGCGGGCTTCGAGTCTGCTGCCGATGATGCTGCAGATCGTCCGGATGTGTTGGTAGTGGCATTTGACAAGACCCTTGCTTATGATCGTCTATGCCGTGCGGCGTGGTGGATTTCGCAGGGTGTGCCTTATATTGCAACAAACCCTGACCGCGTATGTCCTACAGATCAGCCTGTAGTGCTTGTGGATTGTGGCTCTATCTGTGCTTGCCTTACACATGCAACAGGTCGTACACCAGATATTACACTCGGCAAGCCGGATCCAAATATGTTGTCAGGTATTCTGAACCGCTATGGCATGGAGCCTGATGAGGTGGCGATGGTTGGCGACAGAATCTATACAGATATCGAGATGGCGCACAACGCTGGTGCATTTGGCGTTCTTGTGCTCTCGGGAGAGACTACGCTTGAGGTTGCCGATGCTGCACCAAAGCAGCCACATCTGATTTGTGATAGTATTGAGGTGTTAGGAGAACTCATCGCTCAGGCGCATAAAGAGTAGGATATGGTTGGATGTATCAATAGATTGTGGCGTGTGGTTATCGCCGCACTTGTTATATCAGTAGCAGTCAGCTGTGGAGGTAGAGATTTGAGTCACGACCCCGAGGCTGTTGACAAGGTGATGGTGGAGTATCTATTGACCGATTTTGGTCAAGATATTAAGGCTGTCAATAGTAATGTGAGTGAGATAAATAAGGTAAAGCTGACACGTCAGGATGCAAATCCTATCGTGATTGTGGATGTTGTCTATAAGGATGGACGCTCGACAAGGGAGCTCTACGGCTTTAGCTACAAACAGGTATCTGCAGCAGTCGAGCTTTTGGAGGAAAATCCTAAGATGACCGAGCAGCAGCTTGCAGAGTCTCTATCGACCTCTAAAATCTATGCAGTGGCTCTGAAGGAGATTGTCCGTCGTGCCAAGAATGTGAAATAGTCCTAATCAGACCAGTGATATAGTTGGCTTGTAATGCCGAGCAGAGAGATTATTCGCTCTGTGACGGTGTTGCAAGCCTCCTCTATATTCTGGGGGTTGGAGTAGAAGGATGGCGATGCCGGCAGTACTATAGCTCCGGCCTCGGTGAGTGTCACCATATTGCGAAGGTGGATAAGCGAGAGTGGAGTCTCGCGCACAACGACAATAAGTCGGCGGCGCTCCTTGAGCATCACATCGGCAGCCCGTTCGATAAGTGTCTGCGATACGCCTGATGCCACTCTGCCGACAGTGCCTACGCTTGATGGAACGATAACCATTGCATTCCACTCTGCCGAGCCGCTTGCAACGGAGGCGAAGAGGTTGTTATTGTCGTATCTCACAATCTTCTCGCTCTGAGGGAGCGTAATATGCTCAACCTCTGCCACAGCCTCGGCATTGCTGCTCAGAATAAGGGCGATACTCTCCACCTCAGCACTTGCAATAAGGGCATCGAGTAGTTGGCGGGCATATATAGCTCCGCTGGCAGCGGTTATGGCAACAATTATCTTCATAGCTCGATGATTTTACACTTCAACCCCATCTCCTCAATCCTCTTCAGTGTGCGAGGTAGGGCATAACTCATATTCTTAAATGCCTTCTCTGAGTCGTGGAATACGACAATAGAGCCTGCAGCAAGGTGGTCGGTAACATTCTTCAGACACTTCTGTGGGGATAGTGCACGGTTGTAGTCGCGAGAGATGATATCCCACATCACAATCTTGTATCGCTCAGCAATGGCTCTCACCTGTGCCGGTGTTATGCGTGCATATGGTGGGCGGAAGAGCTCGGAGTGGATTATGTCGCCGGCAAAGTCGATATCTTCAAGATATCTCTCCAAGGACATAGACCAACCTTTTTGGTGCGAATAGGTGTGATTTCCGACCTTGTGTCCCTCGCTCAGAATGAGTTGGTAGAGGTCGGGGTACATCTCAGCATTCTTGCCAAGGACAAAGAATGTTGCCTTGGCGTTGTGCTTCTTGAGCGTAGCCAAAATCCACTCGGTAACTCCGGGCGTAGGGCCATCATCAAAGGTTAGAAATACCCCCTGCTGATCCTCTATCTCCCAGATGAGGTCGGGCATAAGCCGGCGTATGAATTTAGGCGGTTTGATTCTCATTGCTCAAAACAGTAGCTGTTACCGAAGACAAATGTAGTCAATAATTTTGAATTTGCACAAATAATGTATATTTTTGTAAAACTATAGGTAAGTTCTATAAATTAGGTCGAGGAGATTTTTAAGTATATCTCGCGCATGTTTTCCAACTCCTTCGAGGGCGAATAACCTATTGTAACCGAGAAAAGGTAGAAAAGATGTCGAGATAGACCAAAAAGCGACCGAAATAGAACTTACTAATAACAGAAGAACTTTATTCCCTAATTTACAGGACATACCTAATGCTTATATGAAACATATCGCAAAAATCGTGACATTCGCTCTTCTGCTGCTTCTTATGGTTGGTTGCAGAGAGTTCCATACGCTCTCTAAGGAGGGTAAGAAACCTATTCAGGGTGGCGCTTATGAGGTGCTTGTAATTTGTAATAATGCTGAGTGGGAGAGCCAGTTGGGTACAAAGTTGCGTGAACTGCTGGAGCAGCCAATTGAGATGCTCAATCAGAATGAGCCGATGTTTAATGTGTTGCGAATCACCCAGAATGATTTTCGCCACCTGCTCGTGCAGCACCGTAATATCCTCAAGATTGTCATCTCGGATAAGGCTGAGCAGGCGCAGATTACCGCTGAGTATGATGTTGCCGCCGCACCGCAGATAGTGCTTACATTCCAGGCTCCTACACAGCAAGCGGCACTCGAGTACCTCAATACAAACGGAGAGGCTCTTGTCAAGGTGCTTGAGATTGCTGAGCGTAATCGAACAGTTGCCTATGCGGAGAAGCATAACGTCAAGGTGCTCAACGATTTGCTCCATAATCAGTTTGATATAGATGTCAAGATTCCGAAGGGTTATGAGCTCCGTTCGCAGAGTGAGAACTTCTTGTGGGCATCTTACGAGTTCCCTGTAGCAAGTCAGGGTTTCTTCTGCTATAGCTATCCATATCAGGGCAAGGGAACACTTACAGTTGACTACCTTGTAGCTATGCGTAACCGCTTTGCAAAGCGTATTCCGGGCCCGAGTGAGGGGTCGTATATGGTGACCGTTGAGCAGATTCCTGATGCTGAGGGTAAAGGTGTTATGCCGCTTAGACCTCTCTACCGCTCAGTTGTGGTAAATGGCAAGGAGTGGATTGAGATGCGCGGCTTCTGGGATGTTGAGAATGACTATATGGGTGGCCCATTTGTCAGCTATACCACTATAAATGACGCTACAAATGAGGTATTTACCATCGACTGCTATGTCCATAGCCCTAAGTATGGCAAGCGTAACTTCCTGCGTCCGTTGGAGCATCTTGTATATCTGATTTCATTCCCAAAGAGCGTTGAGCAAGCAAAATAAACCATACGACTACCTTATTGTTGGCGCGGGGCTCTTCGGCTCTGTGGTGGCTTGGCGCGCCATAAAGGCCGGTAAGAGGGTGAAGGTCATTGACCGCCGTAGCCATACGGGCGGTAACCTCTATTGCAGGGATGTGGATGGTGTGGCTGTACATAACTATGGCCCGCACATCTTCCATACCTCCGACCCTAAGGTGTGGGCGTGGGTGAACTCAATTGTCGAGTTTGTACCCTTTATAAACTCTCCACTTGCAAACTATCATGGCAAACTCTACAATCTGCCGTTCAATATGAACACCTTCTACCAACTCTGGGGCACAACTACACCAGAGCAGGCGAGGGCTAAGATTGAGAGTCAGCGCGTTGAGGTGGAAAATCCGCAAAACCTTGAACAACAGGCAATATCGCTTGTGGGAACTGATATCTACAACACCCTTGTCAAGGGCTATACCGAGAAACAGTGGGGTAGAGAGTGTAGCGAACTGCCGGCTGATATTATCCGCCGTCTGCCGGTGCGTTTTACCTACGATAACAACTATTTTAACGACACCTATCAGGGTATTCCACGTGGTGGTTATAACGAATTTATCAACCGACTGCTCGAGGGGGCTGATGTTGAGTTAGAGTGTGACTTTTTTGATAATCGAGACCATTGGCAGAGCCTTGCCGAGAAGATTGTCTATACCGGTGAGATAGATCGCTACTTTGACTACTGCTATGGAGCGTTGGAGTATCGCACACTGCACTTTGAACACGAACAGCTTGATGTTGCTAATTATCAAGGTGTTGCCGTTGTGAATTTTACGGATAGTCAGACTCCATATACCCGTATCGTAGAGCATCGCCACTTCGATAAGTCGTGCGAGGCGGAGCGTACTGTCATCACGCGCGAATATTCCGCAGAGTGGCAGAAGGGTGCTGAGCCTTACTACCCGATTAATAACCCAAAAAACAGCAGCCTTGCCGATAAATATCGCGCATTGGCAGAGAGTAGCGAGACGATTTTTGGAGGTCGCCTTGCTGAGTATCGTTACTACGATATGCACCACATTGTTGCAAAAGCATTGGAGATAGAGCTATGAATATCGAACTGATTGTTGTCGGCAAGACCGACTCAAAGGAGATCTCTGCGCTTGTGGATATCTACACCAAGCGTATAAATTTCTATAACAAGTTTACTATCACCTATCTGCCCGATATACGTAACTCTAAAAACCTCTCCGAGGCGCAGCAGAAGACGGCTGAGGGCGAGGCTATTCTCCGCCTTATAGATGACTCTGACCGCGTTGTTCTGCTGGATGAGAAGGGCTCAGAATTTCGCTCTATCGAGTATGCCGAGTGGCTCCAAAAGCGCATGAATAGCGGCATCAAACGCCTTGTCTTTGTCATTGGTGGCCCATACGGCTTCTCAGAGGCTGTCTATTCTCGCTCCAACGAGAAGATCTCCCTCTCTAAAATGACCTTCTCGCATCAGATTATTCGAGCGATTTTTACAGAGCAGCTTTATCGCGCGTTTTCCATTATCAATAATTCACCTTACCACCACGAGTAGTTTGCCGTGAAAATGGTATATTTACTGCCTTGTCTGCATCTCGCAAGACGGTCACATACGCTTAAGTATGCTCCCGCCTTGCTCGACTTGACAGCGTTGTAACTACACCATTTTGACGACAAACGGGTTTTATCGTGATTGCATAGCATCTGCGTCACATCCCTCATATCCACGAATGAGCAGTACGGTTTAGTACAGCCCATCCGTGGCTATTTCGCGATATACCACAGCTACTATGCTCTGACGATAAAACAGCGCACGGATTTATCGGAGTGCAAACTAGAAAAGCTTTTGGCCTTTAGCCTTGTCCGCCTGTGGCGGACTAAATAAAATTCCTCTTAATAGCCAATACAATAAACCCCCAACCCTGCACGTTATTACTATGCTTGCTAAATAAATATAGGTATTTTACAATCAGCTCCTATTTTTAACAAACAATTATAAAAAAAACACTACTTTGTGTTGCAAAGTACCGAAAGTTTACTACCTTTGCAGTACTAAACACAGAAGGGTTATGAAAAGGTTATGGTTACTATTATTCTGTTTATCCTCTATTGTCGTCGCAAACGCAGAGACTCTGGTGTGCGGAAAGGTTAAGGATGCGGTAAAGGGCAGTGGGGTGGCATATGCCACAATCTCAGCAAATCGTGATGGTGCTGTTGTTGCTGCGGTGGCAGCGGATGCTACCGGAAATTTCTCTCTGCAGATAAAGGAGGAGGGGGATTACGTTGTTGAGATTTCGTCAGTTGGTTATCAGACTCTTTTGCGCGAGATATCGGCTGTGGGCAAGCTGATAGATTTGGGCGAGATGGCTCTTGCTGAGGGTGTTGAGGTAGATGCGGTAGCTGTAACGGTGCAGAAACCGATTGTCATTGCCGATGCTGAGAAGCTCTCTTACTCTGTTGAGGATGACCCTGAGGCGCAGTCGAGCACCCTTGAGGAGATTATCCGTAAAGTTCCTCAGCTCACGATTGATGCTGACGGTAAGGTGCTGATGAATGGTCAGAGCGACTACAAGATTCTCGTCAATGGCCGTGCTGCGGGTGCTATGGGTCGCAACTTCAACGACATCATAAAGTCTATGCCGGCATCGTCTATCAAGCGCATAGAGGTTATCACAAATCCGTCAATGAAGTACGATGCCGAGGGTGCGGGTGGTGTGCTGAATATCATCACATCGAAGGCTCGCTTTGATGGCTACAACGGAAATGTGAATCTTGCGGGCGGAAGTATGTTTGACAGAAACTACTTTGGTCAGCTCTCGGGCAACTTCACAATGCAGAAGAATAAGCTCTCGCTCTCGGCGGGCCTCTATACGGGTGGCAGTGATTGCCAGAACGACATTACGGGCTATCAAGATATTACGATGCACAACCTCAACGCTGATGCGCCATACTCAACTCTGAAACAGTACAGAGAGAACTATTGGGGTGGCAAAAATATCTATGCAAATCTCAATATGGGTTATCAGATTGACACTCTGAATCTTATAAATGTCGAGGCGAGCTGTTGGTTTGGTAATTGGGACTCAAAGAGCGTGGGTGATACCTCCTATTGGAGTGCCGAAGATACTCTGCTTGAGAGTAATGCATATACCCAGCAGAGCATGAACCGTTGGAAGGGTGTCGATCTGCTTGCTGCGTATGAGCACACCTTCCCAGGCAAGGAGAATCACAGCCTTACTATCTCGGAGTACTTCTCGGTAACCCCTCCGACAGATAACTACAGCAATGAGAGTGCGCTCTATCCTGACGGCACGACAACATTTTTCAATACAGACACTCGCAATAAGGGTATTGAGAATGTTCTGCAGGCTGACTATAATAACAAGTGGGGTAAACACTCCCTTGAGACTGGTTTTAAGCACTCATTTGAGAACAATACACTCTATCAGGTGGGCAATGCCGCTCAGAGTACAACAACCCTTAACAAAAATATCGCCGCTCTCTATGCCGGCTATGCGCTGAACTTAAAGAGCCTTACTGCCCGTGCAGGAGCTCGCGTTGAGGGTGCTTGGTACAACTCACAGAGCGAGCATAACGGCAAGAGCGAGAACTATAGCAGCGCCCTTGTCAATGTTGTGCCATACCTCTCGCTCTCCTACAAGGTTAAAGAGGCTCATAATCTATCCCTCTCATACTCTGAACGCCTATCTCGTCCGGGTGTGCAGTCGCTCTCGCCCTATGTTACAGAGACCTCTGTATATCGTAGCTACGGAAATCCCGACCTTAAGACCGGTGTGACACATACCGTGCGCCTTAAGTATGCGTGGATGAATAATAAGTGGACAGTATCGCCTGAACTGATGACAATGTTCTCCAATAACCGCGTGGCGCAGTATGCGTTTGTCGATAGCGATGGAGTCCTGAATCATACATATCTCAACCATGGTCGCACAAGGGCCTATGTGCTGCAGACATCGCTCTCATATCGCCCTTCGCAGAAGTTTTCAGTTTCGGCAGACCTGCGTGCAGGATACTTTGAGGAGGGTATTCCGTCGGAGAATATCAATGTCGAGGGTTGGGCATTCTCTGAGAGCCTGAATGTAACCGTAGGATTATGGAAGGGTGCGCGACTGACCTTGAGTGAGTATTGCGCAAAGATGCAACCGCAGCAGAATATGGTGGCTCAAAATTGGTTCTTCACCACATCGGCTCGCCTTGGTCAGAAGCTCTTGAAGGAGAAACTCGAGATTTCTCTCTCTGTGGGCAATCCGCATAGCCGTCAGATGCGTCACCACCTCGAGATGATAGCACCGACCTATAATCAGACCGTAGTCGCTGCAAATATCAACCGCTCAATCCGCCTCGCCATCTCCTACCGCTTCGGCAAACAAGGCCTCTATGTCAAGAAGACTAAGCGAAAGAGTGATTCGACCACGGAAGAGGTTGGAGGAGACAATAGAAATATTTCGTATTAAAAAAGGGTTGTCGAACTCGACAACCCAAAGCCAATAGCCAATGGCTAATAGCATAATAAAAATAGAGTCTTCGTTCAAGCAGACTTGAAAACGGAGGCTCTATTTTATTGTAATAGCCGTAGCTATCTTACATCCGTAGCACGAGATTACTTAATACGCTCGTAGTACTCACGGGTGCGGGTATCAACGCGGATACGGTCACCGGTGTTGATGAAGAGAGGTACCTTAACAGTTGCACCTGTGTTTACAGTTGCAGGCTTGAGTGAGTTGGTAGAAGCTGTATCACCCTTAATACCTGGTTCTGTGTAAGTAACCTCCATATCTACGATTGGAGGAAGCTCAGCTGAGAGAACAGTCTCCTTCTCAGTGTGGAACATAACCTCTACGATCTGACCGTCAGCCATAAGGTCGTAGTTGTTAATCAGAGTCTTCTCGATGTTGATCTCCTCGAAAGTCTCGCAGTGCATGAAGTGTGCACCCAGATCATCCTCATAAGTGAACTGGTATGGACGACGCTCAACACGTACCTGCTCGATCTTCTGACCTACAGATGAGAATGTGTTCTCAAGAACGCGACCGTTCTCGAGGTTCTTGAGCTTTGAACGAACGAAAGCTGGGCCCTTACCCGGCTTGCAGTGCTGGAAATCGACTACAAGGAAAGTCTTGCCATCCATCTCGATGCACATACCGATTTTGATATCAGCAGCAGTAATTGTCATAATTGTATAATTTTTTAGTGATAATTTCTCAATTCGGGGGCAAAATTACAAAAATCTCCTTAAAATCAAAACAATAGCTGAAAAATAAAGTTTGAAATATCATTTTAAGTGATTGGGTGTTTGGTTGTCGAAAAGTGTCTTATATATAGAGAAATTATCTAAAAACATTAAATATTATGAAAAAATTACTCTATTTACTGCTCTGTTTGGCAGTTGTTTCTTGTGGCGATCCTGAGCCAACATCTCCACCATGGGGAAATATTCCGAATAAACCAGATCCAACTCCGACCCCTAAACCAGATCCGGGAGAGGATAAGGCCGAGATTGTTGTCAGAAATATCGAGCCGACAACAGAGCTTGGCGTAAAGGGCGAGAATGTGGATGGCCTTAGATTCTATCCAGGTATCTCAATCAATATCGAAACTAAGAACTTCAATACAGATCTGGTCTCTATCGCTAACGCTGGCTTTAAGTATATCGAGATTACTATCAAGCACTCATATGGTATCAAAGATATGAGCGATAGCGCTGTTAAGCAGGCCTTTGCCGAGAAGTTGGCAGCTGTTAAGGCTGCAGGCCTTACCGTTTGGTCTATCCACCTTCCGTTTGAGGATGCTTCGTGGACTCATATCGCTGGCAAGGAGAGTGTTCGTACCCAGAGTGTTGCCAATATCATGCGCGTGTTGCGCCTCTGTGTTGAGGGATTCCCTGAGTGTAAGAACTATGTCCTCCACCCAAGTAAGGGCGTGCTCTCACCTCGTAGCGAGTCAGTCGCTCAGGCTCGTAAGTCTCTCAAGGAGATGATTCCTGAGGCTAAGGCAATGGGTGTAAGACTCTGCGTTGAGAACCTTGTTGGTAGCCTCTGCTACTCTACCGAGGAGATGGAGAATACCATCAGCGGTATTGATGATGCATGGGTAACATATGATATCGGCCATGCAAACTGCAAGGGCTACGATGTCGTACAGTGGCTTGAGTATATCGGCCCACGCCTCGGCACCGTCCATATGCACGATACCAAGTTCGGCTCTGGAAATGACTCTCACTCCCTGCTCGGCGACTCAAGCCTCGGCAGTGGCTGCATCAAGCAGTGGGAGGATGTCATCCGCACCATGCTTGAGGATAATCGCTATCGCGGTGTCTTCATGTTCGAGCTCTCCGGTAAAAATCCGAATACCGTTATGGCTTCGTATGAGAAGATTGTGGCGGATTATGTAAAGAAATACGAAACCAAATAGTTTTATCGTGATAACGCGGCATTAGCCGTACATCCCTTAAAATCCAACTATGGCTGTACGTTTTAGTACTATCCATAGTTGGATTTTTTCACGATGTACGCCTACTACCGCGTTCTGACGATAAAACGGTATTTGTCGTGAAAAGGCAACATTAGCTATAGATCCCTCAAAAACCAACGGCGGCTGTACGTTTTGTACTATCCGCGCAGCGGATACCTCTTAAAAGCTAATAGCCAACAGCTAACAGCCAATAGCCAAAACAAATTGCGGATGCACATAGAGTACATCCGCAATTTGTTTTCGAGATAGGCACTGCACTACTGTGGTAGGCTGGTGAGGGTTTTGAGGAATGCGACCATCTTATCCTCCTCCTCATCTGTAAGCTCTACGCCGACCTGGTAGGTTCCCATTTTACATACAGCCTCTTTGAGCTCTGGCTCTGTGCCGTCGTGGAAGTATGGGTATGTATGCTCTACATTTCTCAGGCCCGGCACCTTAAAGCGGTGGCGATCACGCTCAACAGCTGTCTCCTTGAAGCGACCATTATCCTCAACTGTAAGCTCTGTGCCTCTATCGGCAAAGTAGTCGGCATACTGACCCATCAACTCGTATGACTGGCCACCTAAATTATGGCCTACGTGGCAAGTAGCGCAGTTATACTTCTTGAAGAGGTTATATCCCTCCAGCTCCTCAGCTGTAATAGCTGTAGCATCGCCCTTCAGATATTTATCAAATCGAGAGTTAGGTGTTATAAGGGTATGCTCAAACTGAGCTATAGCATCTGTGATATTTGCCTCGCTCCAGCCATCAGGATATACTGCCTTAAATGCGCGAGTGAGTGCTCTATCTTTTGATAGCTTTGCGATAATCTGGTCAAACGACTCACAACCCATCTCCACCGGGTTGAGTGGCGGACCTGCAGCCTGAAGGGCGAGCGTTGCAGCACGGCCATCCCAGAACTGTACGAAGTTATAGACTGCGTTATAGACTGTTGGAGCATTCACGCCACCAAACTGACCACCAACACCCTCTGAGTACTGCTTGTTATCCACGCCTGCGGTATTAAGACCATGGCAAGAGGCGCAAGAGACAGTATTATCTACAGAGAGGCGTGTGTCGTGATAGAGGATGCGACCCAGCTCGGCCTTTGCCTCATCGTACTCCAATTTGTCGGCTATCGGACGAATAGGCTCGCCACCAAGTCCGTCATTGTAGTGTGCTGCGCGCCACTGCTCAGCCCACTGAGCTACAATAGAGCTCTTTGCTGCGGTCATCTGGCTACCCCAATGTACCAGATAGTACTTTGCCATAGGCATATCCCCGTCCATAGCGGCCTTTTCAACCCTCGCCACATCGACAGCCGATAGTGCTTCGCCTGACTTGAGCGCCTTAATCATCGGCTCGATGTCGAACAGCTTATAGCCATTCTCGCTATCGGCCTTGACGATATCGCCCATAACCGGGAATGATGCATAGAATGGCAGCTGAGGCTCTGCACTATGGCAGCTCAAGCATCCACCATCCTCAAAGATTGCCAACACGCGCTGCTGAGCCGATAACTCTGCAGGAGGCGTCTTACAACTGATGCGGTAGCCGACCAATAACAGCGCTACCACAACCAGTGATACTACAAATAGTCTCTTCTTCATAACTTTGTGAGTTTTAGGGTGTTATCTATTATATACATGTATGCTCTCAACGGCTGATGGCAGGTAGTTCACTCCATACCAACACATCTGCAAGCAGATAAATGCCAGTGACATGACAACGGCCTTTATCTTTTTGTCCTTATATCCCAAGCGAGGTAGATGCATAGATAGCAGGTAGAGCATCCACGTTGCCGCCGCCCAACTCTCCTTGGCATCCCAGCTCCAATACTCTCCCCAGGCCTCCTTTGCCCATAGTGCACCAGTGAGCATACCTATAGTAAAGAATGCCACGCCGCCCCATGTTAGGCTCTCCATAGCCTCATCAACGCTCTGTCGTCCGAGAAGTGAAACGAGCGACAGCATAGTAGCGCAGCCTAAAAGGGCATAGGAGAAGATGTATATCGACACATGCGGAATAAACCACACGCTCTGCAGTGCAGGCATAAGTGATTGGTCGTGAATCTCTGGCTTGAAGTAGTTTATCGCCATAAAGACCGTTGCCATCATCACAGCAAAGCCCAACAGCCAGCTATATCCCCATCGTCTGTAGGCAAAGGCACCACAGATAAACAGGAAGAGTGAGTACCAGAGTCTTGTCTCTCCCATTGTGCGCATTGGAGGTCTGTCAAGCAGAAGCCATAGCTGCAGAATAAAGAGCAACAGTACTCCTATAGCTCCACAAATCATCCACTGTGCCAACCTCTTGCGTCCGCACAATGCCGCCACGAAGCTAATTACCCCTATAGCTGTCGCTATAATGGCAAAAATCGGAAATATACCCCACCCTGCAATCATCGTTTTGGTCCTCTAATAAATATTAATACAGCACCTGCAAGCATCAAGATAATGCCTACAAACATAACCCCTCTCCACGGTTGGCGCACAATCTGCACAACCGCACGAACATCGCCACTCTGCTCCTCGAATGAGGTGAGATAGATGTGTTCGCCAACCCCAACTCTATATGGATGGTTAACCGTGAGCTTTACCGCTCTGCCATCTATATCAACCGTAGCCTCATATGCCGACGGCACACCATTGTCGTAATAGTCAACCTTGAAGTGAGCAAGTGAGAGCTGATAATCGAGATTTATAACCTTTCCATCCTCACATAATGCCACCGAAGAGCCATCTTTGGTCAGCTCAGCACGCATAATCATAGTATCCGGTGCACCCCAATAGCCTGATATCAGCGCAAGCAACAATCCTAAATGGCAAAATAGGAATATCCAGCGAATACCGGAGCTATCTCTCCATCCGCGCAGCGTTACCATAGATAACTGCGTGATTACAAAGAGGATAAGTGCTGAAAAGAGGTATGAATCTGTTGCGGGCTTGCGCTGCAGACCCATAACAATGCAACCGACAACCAATAGGGCGATAGATAGAATAGTCGCTTGGCGAGATAATAGATAGCGAGCAATGACGTTCCTCTCTCTTGTGCGATAGAGCTCAAATATCACCCATCCCCAGAGTGCAAAAAGTATCACATTGAGCGGGAAACGGAAAAACTCAACCGAGAGTGGAACCACCGCCCCCAGCAGCCACGACAATACTGCCATAGCCATTATAAGCAATCCCGACGTTAATGTATATTTGCTCACTGATACTTTCATATCGTAAAGATATGTGAAATATCCGAAATCTGCAACATTTTATCTAAAAAATTTTTGATTCTATTCCTCTAGATTACACTCCGTACGTATTTGTTAGTATTCCGTTTAATTAGAGTGACGCAATTTGTTATCAAAAGGAGACTACACGTTTTATCGTCAGAATGCGGCAGTGGGTGTGCATCGTGAAAAATCCCCGGATGGGACATACTTGACGTATTTCCCATTCGGGGATTTGAGTGATGTGCAGCTAATGCCGCATTATCACGATAAAACTACTTTGCGTAGCTTACTGAACGTGTTTCACGAATCACAGTAATCTTCACCTGTCCAGGATATGTCATCTCGTCCTGAATACGCTTTGCAATGTCGTGTGACAGTGCCTCAGACTCTGCATCAGAGAGCTTGTCTGCGCCGACGATTACGCGCAGCTCACGACCTGCCTGAATTGCGTATGTCTTGACAACGCCCTCGTAAGAGAGTGCGATATCCTCCATCTCCTTAAGACGCTTGATGTAAGACTCGATAACCTCGCGGCGAGCACCTGGACGAGCACCTGAGATAGCATCGCAGACCTGAATGATAGGGGCAATCATAGATGTCATCTCCACCTCATCGTGGTGAGCACCGATAGCGTTGCATACGTCAGCCTTCTCCTTATACTTCTCGGCGAGCTTCTGACCAATAATTGCGTGTGGCAACTCTGGCTCGTCATCAGGCACCTTACCGATATCGTGGAGCAGACCCGCACGGCGAGCCGTCTTAGGGTTAAGACCGAGCTCAGCAGCCATAATACCTGCGAGGTTTGCAGTCTCACGAGCGTGCTGGAGCAGGTTCTGACCATATGAAGAGCGGTACTTCATCTTACCGATAAGACGGATAAGCTCTGGGTGCAGACCGTGAATACCGAGGTCAATCGCTGTGCGCTTACCAACCTCAACAATCTCCTCCTCAATCTGCTTCTTAACCTTGGCAACCACCTCCTCAATACGAGCAGGGTGGATACGGCCATCAGTTACGAGCTGGTGCAGTGCAAGACGTGCAATCTCACGACGTACCGGATCAAAACCGCTAAGGATAATAGCCTCAGGAGTATCATCTACGATAATCTCGATGCCTGTTGCAGCCTCAAGAGCACGAATGTTTCGACCCTCACGGCCAATGATACGACCCTTAACATCCTCAGAGTCGATGTTGAATACGGTTACAGAGTTCTCGATAGCGGTCTCAGTAGCTACTCGCTGAATAGATGCCACGATGATTCGCTTAGCCTCTTTAGTTGCTGTCAGCTTAGCCTCCTCAATAGTCTCATTGATATATGCAGCAGCCTCGCTCTTCGCCTCAGCCTTCATATTCTCAATAAGTGTGTTCTTAGCATCCTCAGAACTCATTCCTGAAATCTGCTCAAGGCGTGCATTCTGCTCGCTCATTATCTGTGCAAGCTCTGCCTTACGCTCCTCTACAGCTGCAATCTGAGCCTCCATCTTGGCCTTCACCTTGTCAGTCTCTGCGAGCTTGCGCTCGAGCTCCTTCTGCTGGTTCTGCAGAGCCTGCTCAGCCTGACGTACACGCTGCTCAGCCTCCTTGACCTTCTGATTGCGCTCGTTTACTGCGCGATCGTGCTCACTCTTGAGTTGTATGAACTTCTCTTTTGCCTGAAGGGCTTTCTCCTTCTTAATCATCTCAGCCTGAGTCTCCGCCTCGCGAATCATCGCCTTTGTGCGGGTCTTGACTAACCAGTATGTCAGTCCTCCAACCAGTGCTGAAACAACTACGGCAATCGCTAAAATAAATGTGTATTCCATAGTGTGTTTTTTTGTTTGTATATATTTATTTAAGTTGTTGCGTTTTAGCTGTTGGCCTTTAATTATTAGCAGTTGGCCTTATAGTGGTATCCGCTACGCGGATGGTTTTTTATTTTGCACTACATTTTGTTGTTAAAATGGTGTAGTTACAACGCTGTCAAAATCGAGCAAGACAGGAGCATACTTAGACGTATGTGACTGTCTTGCGAGATGCAGACAAGGCAGTAAATGCACCGTTTTTACAACAAAAAAACCGCATGAGATTCCTTGTTAGGTAATGACGAATCTGTAAAATAAGTCATGTGTGGGGTTCTGCTTGGTTTCGCAACCTTCCATCGGTACGCGCGGTACTCACCGTTGCCGGCTACAAGGCCTGGTTTTGATAATTGAGACTGCCCCAATGTAAAAAGTGTTCAGTTTCGCAAAACGAAAGGAATCTATGCGGGAATATTTCCTGTTGTATGTAAAGAACGACGGCAAGGAGCTATTTCAATCCTGCCTCAATCTTCTCTATCAATGCTACGAGTCGCTCACTATCCGGCTCTGTACGATTCTCACTCTCAAGACATATAAGCTCTGTGGCTAACTCTAAAGCGACCTTTGCAAGGTAATCTCTATCGTTGTAACCATCTATTTTGTCGCGCATTGCCTCCAGAAGCTGTCCGTTCAGGCGACGCTCGCCCATACGATAGACCTCTTCAAGTTGGTCAGCAATATCGAGCTCATACTTCTTGTTAAGAAGTGTAAATGTATGTTTCCTAATAGCCATACTCGTCCAAATTCATCCTAAATCTTAGCCGAAACAAGTTCTATGCACTTTTCAACCTCCCGCAATAGTCGATTAATCTGTGCTCGCGCAGCCTTGGTGTCCACTCCCGAAACCATCGCGGTTGAGAGTTTTGCCTGAGCAAGCGCCCTTTCGGCATCAGAGAGTTGCTGCTGAAGAGTGCGTATTTTGCGCTGCTGCGCTGCTGTAAGCATCTGCAGACGAGCCACCTCCTCTGAGGCTAAAGTGTACTGCTCAAGCATCTTGTCTATGCTTGACTCCAATCGCTGTACTACTTTATTCTCTGACATAATCTCCATTAATATACTACAAAGATAGTATAAATATTTTAATCTACAAAATCATCTTATCTCTTAATTCACCCTCAAATGCAGTTAAAGGTGATTTTACTGCTGCAGCACGCCGCCCAACTGCTCCAGTCGGTCGTATGCCGTAAGATCGACCTGAATAGGAACAATGGATACGTAACCCTCTTTAAGTGCCCACTCGTCAGTATCTGTAGCCTCCGGCTCGTGGTTATCAAAGCCACCTGTAAGCCAATAGTAGTCACGGCCATACGGGTCGGTGCGCTTGTGGAACTCGTCCTTCCAATAGCCGCGGGTCTGTCGGCAAACCTTGATGCCCTTAATCTGGTCAACGGGCAGTATCGGAATATTTACATTCAGACATAACGGGAGGGGCAGGTTGCTCTCGAGTACAGTGCGAGCAATGCGTGTTCCATACTCTACACTGGCCTCAAAGTCGGCATCGTCGCTATGATCGAGGTTAGACAGACCGATTGATGGAATGTTATAGAATGCCGCCTCGATAGCTGCACCCATAGTTCCTGAGTAGAGGACATTTGCCGCAGCATTTGAGCCGTGGTTAACGCCCGAAATCATCAAATCAATCTTTCTATCCTTCAAAAAGTAGTCGAGTGCAAACTTTACACAATCTACAGGTGTTCCGTTGATTGAATAGACCTCGACATCCTCGGTCTTGCTTATCTCGCGCAGACGAAGCATATCACAAATTGTAATTGCCTGACTCTTACCGCTCTGCACAGTATCAGGAGCAATAGCTATCACCTTACCAAATTGGCGTGCAACCTCAATTGCCGCCTTAAAGCCCTTCGATGCGTAACTATCATCGTTGGTCACAAATATCAGTTTCTCATTTACCATACCACAAAAGTAGTAAAAAAAATAATAGAATGTGTCTAATAGGGTGATTTCTGTGTTACACTTGCCCACAAATTGCTTTTGTAGCCGCTTTTGGCTTTGTCCGCCTGTGGCGGACTAAATTCGAATAGACGGGGCTGTCTAACAAGTTTGTTTGGACAGCCCCGTCTATTGGTGGTTTAATGCTATTTTGAAAGGGTATATGTGCCCGCGCTGTACTCCTTGCTCTCGGTCTGGCCCGGGAGAGTTACAGTAGCGGTAGAGCCCTCAGGGATTGTAAACTCCCAAATCCACTTCTCGCCCTCATATCTCCATGCGCTCTTGATTACGCCTGCTGCAGAGTTGTACTCGGCAGTAATATGACCCAATCGCTTGTCAGGAATCGGAGCGAGTACAAAGTGCTTAAATCCTGGGTACTCCTTAACTGCAGAGATACCTGCGGCCACCTCCCAGATCCACTCGCAGACACAACCGTATGCGTAGTGGTTGAAGCTATTCATACTCTTCTTGTGCATACCCTCCTCAAGGGTGTAGCTGTTCCAACGCTCCCAGATTGTTGTTGCGCCATTATCTACAGAGTAGAGCCAGCTTGGGTTCTTGCGCTGGAAGAGCAGCTCATAGGCGATATCAACCATACCATTCTCGGTAAGTGTTGACATAAGGATTGATGTGCCGAGGAAGCCTGTCTGCAGGCAGTTGTCGTGCTGCTTGAAGTTCTCGCGCAGGCGAGCAATCATATCGGCCTTTGCCTTACCCTCGACAACACCCACCTTAAGGGCGAAGAGTGCAGGGGTCTGCATAGTGTTGAGGATTGCGGTCTTGAATGTGCCGTCAGATTTGAGGAACGATCTCTTGATATAGCTCTTTGCGCGCTCAGCCATCGCCTTGTAGTAGGCTGCATCACGACCTGTAGCCGCTGCCATATCTGCCATCATCTCTGCATCGATAGCCCAATAAGATGCACTGAGGAAGTTCCAGTAGCCTACAGCATCAGGATCGAGTTCCTTTGTACCACTAATGTAGTACGCCTTGCTGTGGCTCTCCATTGGCTCGTAGCTCAACCAGTCGGCATACTGACGGTTGCCATTCTCCTTCTTGAGTACCATATGGTCGTACTTTGTCTCGTCTACGTGCTTCATAAAGCGTACCATAGAGTCCCAGTTCTCGTCGATAATTGCAGTATCGCCAAACTGCTTCCAAACGGTCCACGGAACAATTACACCCGCATCGGCCCAACCAAGACGCATATACTCTGTGCCGTAGTGTGCAGTAGGGGCAACACCAGGGAAACCTCCAAACTCATTCTGACTATCACGCATATCGCCCATCCACTTGTGGAGGAACTGCGCTGTGTTGGCAAAGAATGAACCAGTCTCGGCATATACCTGAGTGTCGGCGGTCCAACCCATACGCTCGTTGCGCTGAGGACAGTCTGTAGGAACAGTAAGGTAGTTTGAGAGCTGGCCCCAATATGTATTTGAGATAAGCTTATTGATCAGTTCATTACCGGTTGTAATAGTGCCGCTCTCTAACTGCTTTGTGATAGAGGTTACCGGGATAGACTTTACATCCTTGATTACTACCTTATCAGTTGCAGTTACAGAGATGTAACGATAGCCGTAGAATGTGCAGTGTGGATAGTATGTTACATAGCCGCAGCTCTTACCAAATGTATATTTGAGAATCATACCGATATCTGCAATACGGAGGTTCTTGCGATATACGCTACCCTCAGGGCCATCCATACCGCGACTCTTCGCACCATTACCATCGTTGAGCATCTCACCCGGCAGGCAGGTGAGAATTGTACCCTCAGCAGCCTTGAATGTAAACTCAGGAACGGCAGCGCAGTTCTGACCAAAGTCGATAATGAGCGTCTCGCCTGGATTGAGAGTTATGGTCTTGCCGGTGTCATACTTGCGGTCGATTACAACCTTGCCATACTCCCACTCGTTGCTATTCTCGGCATACTTCCAGATGTAAGTCTCTACCGGTGAGAGTGTAAGGTCGCGACGCATATAGATTTCGGCACCGTTAGATGGAAGAATTACGCCAGTAAACTCGCTATTCTCCTCAGGTGTTGAGAGCTTCTCCGGAGTCTCAAAACCCAGCTGCTCGCGAGCGTCGTACTCCTCACCATCAAATATTGCAGCGTGCTTTACCGGACCGGCAATACCCGCCTTCCAATTCTCAAGATCAGTACCGTAGAGTTTTGTTGTACCGTCAGCAAAAGTGAGCTCCAATACTGCGCGGAATGCACACTTTTTACCGAACAGACCATTGAAACGCGATGGGGTGATGATAAAATCTGCCCACCAACCTGGGGTAACCTGTGCAGAGAGGGTGTTCTGACCACCTGCAGCGAGGTTAAATGCCTCTGTTACGTCGTATGTAAACGAGTGGCGAGTCTTTGTGCGATGTGTAAAACCTGGCTTGAGGAACTCCTCGCCCACGAGCTTACCATTTACATAAATTTGGTGAACGCCGAGCGAAGTTGCCATCCACTTTGCACTGACAACCTTCTGCTCGTTTTCGATAGTGGTCAAAAACCAATTCGCACCATCAGCCGCGCGCCTTGCACCCTTCTTGGTCACAACCGGAGCATCGACTACAGATATCCACTTGGAGCACTCCCAAGCAGCATCATCTAATGCGTCAATTCGCACACCGACATTGTCTGCGGGCTGTGAGCAACTTGTAATGAGCAGCAATATAGCCGCAAAAGCAAAACATCTAAAAGATCTTTGAGACTTCATAGTTATAGCCATTTTATAGTATAGTAGTTACGGTCTCAAATTTAGTAATTATTCTCCGATTTTCAAAACATTGCTATCATCCTTTTCAATAAAAAGTATTATCTTTGCGCTATGGATAGAAAACAGAGGTGGAGAGCCGGCACGATGATATCGCCCGTGCCAGCAGTGATGGTCAGTTGCGGAAGCTTTGACGGCGAGAAGAATATTATCACAATCGCATGGACGGGCACAATCTGTTCAGAGCCTGCGATGTGCTATATATCTGTTCGTAAGGAGCGCCACTCCTACAATATGATTAAGGAGTCGGGAGAGTTTGTTATCAACCTTACAACCGAGGCGCTTGCTCGCGCTACAGACTGGTGTGGAGTGCGTTCGGGCAAGGATTTTGACAAGTTTGCCTACTGCGGTCTTACTGCTGAAAAGTGCGACCATGTTGCCGCCCCGGCTATTGCAGAGTCACCAGTAAATATCGAGTGCCGAGTAAAGCAGATCATCGAGTTGGGCTCGCACGATATGTTTATAGCCGAGGTGTTGGGAGTTATGGTTGATCAGTCGCTTCTCGACCCACAAAGTGGTAAGCTCGACTTGTCTCGTGCTAAGTTGTTGGGCTATGCACACGGCGAGTATTATGCACTTGGTGATAAGTTGGGGACCTTTGGTTGGACTGTCAAGGGCTCAACACTGAAAAAGGAGAAAAGAGTAAAAAAATAACAATATGGAGCAGAAGGAGTACCTAGAAAAGTTTGAGAAGTCACTTGCAGAGCAGTTGACTAAGATGTTGTCTGACAAGAAGTTGCTCGGTGGCTATACATTTGAGGTTGAGGAGCTTGCGGAGCTTTGGCACCGTTGCGCACCGGACTATATGGCCGATGCCGTACCACAGGTTGCAGAGTATCCACTTGCAGCAATTGCATGGGCTGCATACTTCGGTGGTGGCGCTGCAGTACTTTGGGATAAGCAGACCCTAAATGCTGAAGAGAATACCTACTTGCGTCTGCGTGATGCTCGCGGTTTTGACGAGATGGACGAGTATGTTGCATACCTTATGCTCGACGCGGGTATTAAGCAGGCGGAGATTGACAAGGTTGAGGATGCTCTGCGCAGTGCAGCTATGTTCGCCGAAACTGCTATTCGTAAGGAGGGCATTGAGCCACAGAGCGTTATGGCATTCCATATCTTCTCTCGTGTAGTGAAGGTCTTTTTTGTCCTCGGACTCTCAGTCGTACTGCACCTGATGGGTTATAAGTACGAGAAGGTAAAGGTCGATTTGCCAAGCTAATGTACACTCTAAAGTTAACTACATCCTACGCCGATAATTGGCGTTATAACATCATGGTCACCCTCGCCATGCTCGATAGCAATGGCGAGCAGGTGGGCTATCACTCTGTTGAGGACTCTCCCTTGCCGGTTGGGGCGAATAGCTCTGAGGCACCTGAGGGTTTTGTACGTCGCCGAGAGGTAGAACTGACCTTCGAGGAGTGTAAAAGTGTTCGTTTCTATATCTATCTGCTACCAAACTCTCTACCCGAGGATACAACATTGGCAGGCGTTGAGACAACCTTCCCTCTTCAGGTAAAGCTTAGTGATAGCAAGAGCTCCATCCTTAGCGAGAAGCTCGAGGTTAACCGTTTTGGGGGGTGTGGTAAGGAGTATATTGTAGATCTATAACATGACTGAAATTGCCTAACAAGGAGATTTCTGCGTTATACTCGTCCTCAAAATGCTCACATACGTCTTAGTATGCTCCGCTTTTTCGGACTTCGCAAGCCTTGAAATCCCTCTTGTTATACAATTTCAGTGGGGCCTAATAGATGTTAGTGCAAAACGAAATTGCCTAACAAGGTGATTTCTGCGTTACGCTCGTCCTCAAAATCATCACAGTATCAGCTATTGGCTGTTAGCTATTAGCTGTTGGCTCGGCTACGCCGACCCTTCCTCCTCGCAGTTCGGCATAGTCTGCAAGCAGCCTCTGCTCTCACGAGCAGCGTCGGTTGGCTTTGTCCGCCAAAGGCGGACTAAATATAGTTCCACTTAAAGGTCAACAGCCAAATTAAAAGGCGTCCAAAATGTTGTTTTGGACGCCTTTTAATTTGTATCTAACCTTACTCTACCTCAACAAGGGTAATATCCTTTGCAAGGACGAAGAGTGAGTAGTGGTCTTTAACACGTGGAAGCTCAACGGTCTCGCCAGCCTTTACATTGCGGTAGCATACATACTGAGCAGCAATCTTAACGCCGTCAGGTGTCACTGCGCGAGCCTCAGCAGGGATAATCATAGTCCAACCGTGCTTGTCGTGGTACTTACGAATATCGGCAGTATTGCGTGCAAGGCAGTAGATACGGCCATCTGCGTGAGCTGTAACCTTACCACCTGCAGTCTTATGCTTCTTGATAGACTTTGCAGTGAGCATCTTGAAGCCCTCGAACTCGCGTGGATATACCTCGCTAAGCTTCTGCTTGAGGTTTGGCCACATGTGAGCACCCTCAGTAAACTCACCCATTGTGTAGTAGCCCTTCTTAGCCTCTACGGTAATTGCGATATCAGATGGAGTGTCAACGTGTGGACGAGCAGAGAGTGAAGAGTTGTTCTTATCTGAGCGGAATGGGAGTACTGGCAGACCCTCAGCAGAGAAGAGGTTACCTACCTCCTCATTGAAGCAGTAGCGTACAGCCTTTGGATCGGTTACGCCCTCAGCCTTTACAACAACCTCGTTGCCCTCGATTGTAGCCTCAGCGATATAGAACTTGAGCTTTTTGTCGTTCTGTGGATCGGTAACACCGAGCTGGAAACCTACAATCTTACCCTCTGCAGCAAGTGTTGTAGGAACATTGTCGAATGATACGCGAACTGCGTTGCCCTCAACAGTGATAGCCTTGTAAGCAGGGTGGCGGAATGTGCCAACGTTCTTGCCATAGTGCTCACCAAGAGCAGCCTGAGCCAGACGGTGTGCAATAACAGCCTTGTAACGAGGGTGGATATCGCCAGGGATATCGAGCTGGTCGATTGTACCTACGATCTCGCAGTGTTCAACCTTCTTTGCAACCTTCTCCTGTGACTCGCGAAGCTGTGCACCCTTGATACCTGCATAGGTGTGAGGTACGAGCTGAACGATATAGAATGGCATTGTTGGGTTCTCGAACTCCTCTCTCCAAGAGTTGATCATCACCTCCAAAGAGTGTGCGTAACCGCGAGGTGAAGAGGCAACATTTGCGCAACCCTGATACCAAATAACACCGGCAAAAGAGTTGTGACGGATAGGGTAGATGTTGGCATTGTAGAGGTGAGACTCCTTGCCAGCCCAGTGCTTGTGCTTGATTTTGGTACAATCCTTAGCAATCTTAGCGTCGGCGTCAATAACCTCCTTCTTCATCCAACCCTCAACAAAAGTACCGCCATATGATGCGTCAACAAGGCCGATAGGTACATTGAGAGTCTGCTGCAACTCCTTACCAAAGCCGTAACCTACAGCTGAGAACTCAGCAAGGTCTGTTGGGTTACATACAGCCCACTTTGTATTCTTGCCCTCCTGCTGTGGGATGTCACGCTGAGGTGTAGCTGTTGCGATACGACCGGTGCAGAGCAGACGGATGTTGGTATTCATCTCACCCTTCAGATCATCCTGCATATCAAGAGTCTTGCGAACTGGCCACTCCATGTTACTCTGACCAGAGCAGAGCCATACCTCACCAAAGAGGATGTTGCTCAGTGTGCGAACCTCCTTGCCAGCCTTGATAGTCACGCTATGAGGGTCGAAACTTGCTGCAGGAACAGCTACCGGTGCAATCCATACACCCTCGGCATCAGCCTTAACAACGATTGGCTTGCCGGCAATCCAGTCACAAGTGACAGATACCTTAGTTTTTGGCTTTGCATATCCCCAGATATTTACAGTGCTATTCTGCTGCAGCACCATATTATCTCCGATAGCAGATGGAATTTCTAAAGACTTAGGAAGCTCCTGCTCCTGAGCTGAGAGGTTGAAAACAGATAGCATAGCCACTGCAACAACCATCAAAATAGTTCTTAGGTGTTTCATAATATTGGTTTTAACTGATTTATATTGCAAAGATAACCAAATTTTTTATATCTTTGAGAAAAATATCAATTAGATGAAGAGGTTATTGTCTGTTGTTGCGGTTATGTTGCTCTTCTCGCACTCTGTTGCGGGGCGAGTTGCTGAGCAACTTCCCGATGTTATGCTCTCTCCGACAAAGAGCTTTGCTCAGTCGCTTTCGGAGAGTTATGATGCGTTTTATAAGGGTGGAGGAGTCTTTGAGAAGCTCTATCTGATGACGGATAAACCCTACTATAGTGCAGGTGAGACGCTGTTTCTGAGTGGTTATCTGGTTCATGCCACACTGCTGACACGAAACTCATCATCGCGCTATGTCTATGTCGAGCTGATAACTCCCGAGGGTCAGCTTGTTGAGCGTATAAAGATTGATGCGGATAGAGGTCAGTTTGTCGGAACATTTTCACTCAATGCCCGTCTGACTTCGGGACGTTATACACTCAGAGCATATACCCGTTGGATGACCAACTTTGATATGGGTTATCTCTTCACGCGCGAAATATATATAGGTAACTATATTGATGATGCGATTTTGACCTCGGTTAAGTATAGTGTTGAGCAGAGTGGCTTGGTTACTGCGCGTATTCGCATCTCAGACCAGTTTGCACTACCGATAGTCTCTACCCCGATTCGTTATCGAACTATTATTGATGGTAAATCTCGCTCCGGACAGAGTAGGTCGGATAAAAATGGTGAGATTACACTCTCTTTCCGACCATCAGAGAATCCGAATGACTGTATAGAGATTAAGGTTCATGCAAATAGTCGTGATCTGCATAGGTATATACAGATGCCATCTTTCTCGAATGACTTTCACGTTCACTTCTGCCCTGAGGGAGGAAACCTGATAGGTGGTGTGGCGCAGGTGATAGCATTCAAGGCGCTGAGTGTCAATGGCCGTAGCTGTGAGGTTACGGGAGATGTCTTCAACTCAAAGGGTGAGCGTGTTGCAAGTATAGCCACTGAGCATCGCGGTATGGGTCGCTTTGTTATGCGCCCTGAGGTCGGTGAGAGCTACTATGCAGAGTTTACAAAAGCAGATGGTATTACGAAGCGAATCGACCTTCCGCAGGTCGAAAGCGCGGGCGTTGCTCTGCGAGTTATGCGCCAGAGTGATAGCTATACGGTGCTTGTACAGCCTTCGGGTGTTGATATCTCGAACTATGCGGCTGTTATACATTCGCGCGGAGCAGTTGTTGGCGTTGTGGAGAGTCTGCAGCAGCCAATAAAGTTGCACAACAGAGAGCTGTTTGATGGTATTGCGCAGATATCTATCGTCGAGAAGGGTAGTAATACGGTTGTTGCCGAGCGACTCTTCTATGTGAGAAATGGCAGATATGCAGCGGTAAATATCTCTTCAAATAAGAGTATGTTCAATTGCCGCGACAAGGTTGTGATGAATCTCTATGTGACCGACTCTCAGGGTCGTGCTGCGACCGGTAACTTCTCGATGACCGTAACCGATGCGTCGGTTGTTGAGCGCGAGGATAAGGAGCAGAATATACTGTCGTACATGTTGCTCTCATCCGATTTGCGCGGAGAGGTTGAGGATCCGGGTAGCTACTTTATCGACTCATCACCAAAGCGACTTGATAATCTTGATCTGGTGATGATGACAAATGGTTGGCGAAGATATGAGCTACAGTCAGTGCTCTCGGGGCAGTTGCCGAGAATCCTCTATCCGATGGAGGATTCAGAGAGGGTGCGAGGCTCTGTGTTTGGACTGATTGGTCGCGCAAAGAAGCCGAGCGTGGTGCTGATGAATCCAAAGACGATGTATGTAGAGCAGTTTGAGCTCAATGAATACAATAACTTTATCATCTCAGGTCTTGACTGCAAGGAGGATACGCAGTATATCATTCAGGCGCTCAATAAGAAGGGCAAGGATAAGACTGTGCGCATAGAGTTAGATACCGAGAACTATCCGATTATCACATCCTCACATATCCGCGAGTACTATCTCGAGCCAGCAATGCCTGTTCCATCGGCATTCTTGACTCGAGCTAAGGAGCGATACTTCTTTGAGGGCGGAGAGCGCGTGGTGGATATCGAGGAGATTGTTGTTATGGCTCGTCGTAGCACATCATTCTTCGCAACATCTACAGCCGGCAGTATGCTGCATGGAGATTTGTCGCGCTTTGCAACGGTCTATGATGCGCTTGCTACATTCAAGGAGCTTGATGTAGTGGGAACGATGGTTACTACAAAGAACCACTATGCGGCTCGTGATGTGCGTGTGGCATTTGAAGAGGATAACCGAGTGAATAGCGAGGGCGAGGGTGATGTAGAGTTTTTGCAGACCGTGCCGTCAATCGAGCAGGATGTAAATGTTCCGGAGGTCTATATCAACGGATATGTGGCAGATATATCGGCATTGGGAGATTATGATACAAAGTATGTAGAGCGACTCTCATTTGCCGATGGTCGTGCTGCAACGATGCTCGGTCTTTCGGCTCTTCAGGGTGCGATTCTTATGGAGGTGAGTCGTGAGGGTATGGTATATACCTCAGATACTGATGCTATGGCGCGCGTGCTGATTCGTGGTAGCCATAAGCCGGCTGAATTCTTCAAACCGAAGTACTCGACTGCTACAGAACTCTATAACGGAGCCAAGGATATGCGCTCAACAATTGCGTGGGAACCGCTCATTCGTCCATCAGAGGGTGGACTGGTCTCTGTGGATTTCTATACAGCCGACCGCAGTGGAGTTTATGATGTGATTATTGAGGGTATTACAGATAGTGGAGAACTATTATATAGTCATACCCAGCTCGAAGTTCGAAAGTAAATAAAAAGCGAATTTCGGCGTTACGCTTGTGTTCGAAATCCTCATTTACGTTTTAGTAAACTTTGGTTTCTCACACTGCGCAAGCCTTGAAATTCATCATTTTCTTTACTTTCTTTGGTCGCTTTATAGTTCCTGTTTACAGGCTATTGCAAAAGTTGAGGGTGCTCAGATTTGAACGCCCTCTATCTATTTATCCGCATAGCGGATACTTCTATAAGGCCCAATAGCTAACAGCTAATAGCCAAAAAAATCCCGAGTCGCAAGACCCGGGATCTTTTTGTATAGAAGTGTTCTACTACTTCTTCTCAAGCTGAGCCTTAAGCTCTGCAAGACCTGCGATATCACCAAGGGTGGTCTTCTCAACAGACTGCTGAATCTTCTTAACTGAAGACTTAGTAGCGTCTGCAGCAGCCTTGCGCTCTGCCTTCTCAGCAGCAGCCTCAGCACGACGAGCCTCCTCGAAAAGACGGCTGTGTGAGAGAGTGATGCGCTTAGTAGCCTTAGAGAAGTCGATAACCTTGAACTCAGCTGTCTCACCAGCCTTGAGAGTTGTGCCATCCTCCTTAACGAGCTGCTTTGCAGGAGCGAAGCCCTCTACATTCTCAGCAAGTGTAACGATAGCGCCCTTCTCATTTACCTCAGCTACAGTACCGTTGTGAACAGTGTCAACTGCGAACTGCTGCTCGATAGCGTTCCAAGGGTTCTCCTCAAGCTGCTTGTGACCAAGGCTGAGACGACGGTTCTCCTTGTCGATCTCAAGAACTACAACCTCGATGTCAGCACCTACAGATGTGAACTCGTTAGGGTGCTTAACCTTCTTAGTCCAAGAGAGGTCAGAGATGTGGATAAGGCCATCGATGCCCTCCTCGATCTCAACGAATACGCCGAAGTTAGTGAAGTTACGAACCTTAGCAGTGCACTTTGTGCCTACAGGGTACTTAGTCTCGATGTTCTCCCATGGATCAGCAGTGAGCTGCTTGATACCGAGTGACATCTTACGCTCCTCGCGGTCGAGTGTGAGAACTACTGCCTCAACCTCATCACCAACGTTCATGAAGTCCTGAGCTGAACGCAAGTGCTGGCTCCAAGACATCTCAGATACGTGGATAAGACCCTCTACGCCAGTTGCAATCTCAACGAATGCACCGTAGTCAGCCATAACAACAACCTTACCCTTAACGCGGTCACCAACCTTAAGCTCAGCGTCAAGAGACTCCCATGGGTGTGGAGTGAGCTGCTTAAGACCGAGTGCGATACGCTTCTTGCTATCATCGAAGTCGAGGATAACAACGTTGAGCTTCTGGTCAAGAGCAACAACCTCCTCTGGGTGGCTTACGCGGCCCCAAGAGAGGTCTGTGATGTGGATAAGACCATCTACGCCACCAAGGTCGATGAATACACCGTAGGTAGTGATGTTCTTAACAGTACCCTCAAGAATCTGACCCTTCTCGAGCTTAGACATGATAACCTGCTTCTGAGCCTCGAGCTCTGCCTCGATAAGAGCCTTGTGTGATACGACAACGTTGCGGAACTCCTGGTTGATCTTAACAACCTTGAACTCCATAGTCTTGTCAACATATACGTCGTAGTCGCGAATAGGCTTAACGTCGATCTGTGAACCTGGAAGGAATGCCTCGATGCCGAATACGTCAACAATCATACCGCCCTTAGTACGGCACTTAACGTAACCCTTGATGATCTCGTCCTTCTCCAGAGCCTCGTTAACACGATCCCAGCTCTTAAGCTGACGAGCCTTCTTGTGTGAAAGGATAAGCTGACCGCCCTTGTCCTCTACAGACTCAACATAAACCTCTACAGTGTCACCAACCTGCAACTCAGAGTTGTAACGGAACTCAGATGCTGTGATAACACCCTCGCTCTTGTAGCCGATGTTTACGATTACCTCGCGCTTGTTGATCTCGGTAACAGTACCCTCAACGGTCTCACCTACAGCGATGTTTGACATGGTGTTGTCATACTGCGCTGCAATCTCCTCCTTTGATACAGGATAAAGACCAAGCTCGCTCTCAAACGCTGCCCAATCGAAATTCTCGTTTGCTACTTTAATGTTTTCCATTTGTTAAATTTTGCGATACAATCGCTCGTTAAAAGTTAATAATTAAAATGCTCCTGCACGCACATTACGCGCGTACGGACTGCAAAGATATGTGCTTTTTTTCTAACCACCAAATTTTTGTTCGGTGGTGTCGTTCGTTTTGCGAAAAATAGCTATATTTGTCAACGATGAGAAGGAGTTATAAAGAGCGAGAAGACGAATTGTTTGGGCGTTGGATGCAGGTCTATAGGGATAGAGATGGTATCAATCCCGAGGCGGATTTTGCGTTCGATGGCGTGCTGTATCGTGGTGAGTATGTGCAAGTTGGGAGCTGTTGGGAGCGAAAGCCTGGCAATGAAACCCAGTTGTGGGATAGCTCGCGCTGCCGTCTGTTGATACTCACGAAAGATACCACTCGTAGTAGCGGTATGGATGACGTGCGAATAGAGACCGCTCGTAAAAATCCGGTTTCAGACAGAGTGACTATCTCGCCGACCCCATTTTATCGCAATCTGACCCTTTGGTCATATGCGCTTATGAATGCACTGCAGGGCGGAGAGATTGTTGATTATGATCAGCTGCCCGATTGGGAGCGGTTGCGAGAGCACTACGCCTCAGCAGCAATTGCCAGGGTGAATTGCAAGAAGAGTATTGGAGCCTCTTCTATCGAGAACGATGAACTTGAGGCGCACATTGAGCGTTACAGTGAGTTGCTGAGAGAACAGATTGCGATGTATGATGCAGATGTCATCCTCTGTTGTGGTGGAGGAGGCATAATTAAGGGCTTTGTGCGTCGCTACTATCTGCCCGATTTGGTACCTTTTTCGACCGATGATTGGGTCTATTACTCGCCCTCAACCCGCAAAGTGGTTATCAATAGCTACCATCCGACATTCCCAAAAGGGTGGAAGACGATAGAGGAGTCTTATAGGTATATGATGGCAGACGTGCGCAACTTCTTAGAGTCGTGCCCTGAATATGTGAGGTGATGTAGAATTGGACTACTCCTGTTCTATCTGTAGAATATTAGCCATTGACTATCAGCTGGTTTGCAAATATTAGCAGTTGAAACTTTGTCTGTTTGCGAAAAATGATTACTTTTGAATTGTAAACTAAACAGAATAGGATTTAACCCAAATAAATTATGTGGTGGAAGATAACCATTGCGGCCGTTGTTGCTATCTTTATACTTGTAGTTACTATACGCTATCGCGTTGATATATACAGACGCCGATTGCTCGAGAGATTTAACGATATTTTCGGTCTGCCCCTGCCTGAGGATTATACAATTCCGGATAGCGATACGGCGACCATTATGAGCGGCTATCTCTACAAATACGACACGCACAAGGATATCTATACACGCAAAGATTTGCAGAGCAAAAAGGAGTGGTACGATTTGCGACTCAAAGCATTTTACGATATTAGTGTGTATGCAGAGTGCTGCCGTTTGGGTGTGAAATATTCGTACAATACACTCGAAATGCCAATAGAGAGTCTGCGAAAAGATGACGACGAGTTGGCGATTGTCAATGGTCAAGAATCTCTAACCGAGGAGCGTCTGAAGAGCTATATCTCCCAACTGGAAGATGACAAGGTGGCGCAATATCAGGCTGAGTTTCAGGAGGTCAATGCAAAGAAGACGGGCATCTTCGGTATCTTCCGTATGACAGAGGATGAGAAGACCGAGAGTCTGCACGAGATATACAATCGAATACTCTACGAGGCGCACGAGCTTTCGTTTGTGGCGACGCATCTTAATGCGCTGTTAGACGATATCCGCATTGCAGCCTACAGGAATATTCACCTCGGTGTGGAGCTGTTGAGCTTTAATCGTGACAATGTCGGCGGCAAGAGCCTGACTACCGAGAAGGGGCTTATCGACATTAAGGGCCTTGAGGTTGGCAAGACTGACTTTACAGCGATTGACCACGATTTCAATGCGATATCTTCGTTTGCGTCGGGTGCGATTGATACCCTCGATTCGATCTCGTCGGTATTCAAGTCGGATAAGGATTTGACCGATTTTATCGACAAAAATCCGAAAACTTCGGCAGCTGTTGCGGGTGCTGCAATGCTGCTTGGTGCTGCGGCAAACCTTATTGACCAGCACCTTGAGAATAAGGAGAAGAATGCGAAAATCAGGGCAGAGATTGTCGAGGCCTTTGGTGAGATTATCGACGATTATACTGACTGTAAGGCACTTGCGCTGCGCATTACAGAGATTGCCAAGACCATTGTTGCGGCAAATACGGGCTTTATTGCCACCTATGCGCCACTGCGAGATAAGGCGTTTAGAGATGGCGAGCCACTCTCAATGGCCGATATTCAGGCGTTGGCTTTGGTAATTACCGAGTATAGAAAAATTAGTATGGCAAAATTATAAATTCAATAAGTATGAGTAATAATAAGATGGAAAACTTTGCTAACAAAGGCGTTAAGCTGATGAATAGCTCAATAGAACTCTGTAACTCTGCCACAGGTTTTGCTCAAGAGGCAAATATCTCGGTCACTCGCGCTTTAGAGGTCTATGACCATAGCCTGCAGGTTAAGCAGAATATCGCGGCAATCGATGCGTGGACAACTGTCGAATTGGGCCGCATTGCTGCCAAATACAAGAGCTGCGAACTCTTTTTGAACAGCACCTTCAGTGAGCGTAGAGCAACCCTCGAAAAACTCTATAAGGTTCTCGACCACGCAATCGAAAACAATGACCGTGATAGCCTTATTGCCGCAATGCGAGGTATGAGCGACATTGTCACCAGCTCGCCATTACAGGATTTTGAGAAGTTTGCTGAATTATATAACGACACCTCAAAGCCTTTGTTGGATTTTTAAATATTTTATCGTCAGAGTGGGGTAGAGATATCGCATAAAAAGCCCAGCAATGGAGAGTACTTGTGCGTACAGCCATTGCTGGGCTTTTAGGTATGTACGGCTAATGCCGTATTTTCACAACAAATCCATTTTGTGGTTAGAAGGTAGTAGTTGCAATGCTCGGCAAAAATACCCGCGAGGGGCCATCCTTGGCGTTTTTCCCTTCGCGGGTACTTTTTGTTAGCGGAAGCAAATGCAGCCTTATCACCGCAAAATTATACGGTCATAATCTCCTTCTCCTTCTTCTCAAAAGCAGCATCAACCAACTTGCTGAACTTCTCAAGAAGCTTCTGAGCCTGTGTCTCGCCATCCTTGCTCTCATCCTCAGGCATACCCTCCTTAACAGCCTTCTTGAACGCCTCTACAGCGTCACGACGAGCATTACGCAGTGAGATACGAGCATTCTCAACCTCGCTCTTAGACTGCTTTACAAGCTCCTTACGGCGCTCCTCTGTAAGTGGCGGAATAGAGAGGCGGAT
>JAZORI010000026.1:0-29859 GCA_045656505.1 Alistipes sp.
AGCACTGCTTGTCGTCGGAACTTTTTTTGTATGTTTTTGTGGGGGAATATAGTGATTTTTACTATATTTGCGTTGATTTACGAATATTGTATCTATTATGGGATTTTTTGACCTTTTTAAGAGTAAGAAGAGTGTAAACGAGCAGCCACAACCAGAGGTTGTAGAGCAGGATCGCAAGGATTTGAATGCAGGTTTGGAGAAGACCAAGGAGGGCTTCTTTGCAAAGATAGCGCGTGCAGTTGCCGGCCGTTCAACGGTAGATGCTCAGGTGCTTGATGAGCTGGAGGAGGTGCTTATCACCTCAGATGTGGGCGTAGATACCACCGTGAAGATTATCGAGCGTATTGAGGCGCGTGTGGCACGTGATAAGTATGTCGGCTCAGATGAGTTGCAGAGTATTCTTTATGACGAGATTGCACTGCTTATGGAGGAGGCTGAGGGTAATGTTGAGAACTTCGGCCTTGATGTCAAGGAGGGTATGCCGTATGTTGTGATGGTGGTTGGTGTAAATGGTGCTGGCAAGACCACAACAATCGGTAAGCTCGCTGCGCAGCTTGTACGTGCAGGCAAGAAGGTCTATATCGGTGCAGCCGATACGTTCCGCGCTGCGGCGATTGATCAGCTTGCAGTTTGGGCAGAGCGTGCCGGTGCTACGATGATTAGCCAGCAGATGGGCTCAGACCCTGCATCGGTTGCATATGATACGCTCAAGAGTGCCGTTGCAAATGGTGCTGATGTGGTGCTGATTGACACTGCGGGACGATTGCACAATAAGGTGGGACTGATGAATGAGCTGACAAAGATTCGTAACGTCATGGCGAAGGTTATTCCTGACGCTCCGCATGAGGTTATGCTCGTTTTGGATGGCTCTACAGGTCAGAATGCCTTTGAGCAGGCTCGTCAGTTTACAGCAGCGACAAAGGTTACATCACTTGCCATCACCAAGCTCGACGGTACAGCAAAGGGCGGTGTGGTTATCGGCATCAGCGACTCTTTCCGTGTGCCGGTGCGCTACATCGGAGTGGGTGAGGGTGTTAACCAACTCAAGATTTTTGATCGCCACGAATTTGTAAAGGCACTATTTGGTAAATAGAACTTTTGTCGAATATGAAGAAAATTAACGTCATAACACTCGGTTGCGCAAAAAACCGTGTTGATTCGGAGCATATTGCAGCACAATTAGCTGCAGCAGGATATGAGATTGTATTTGATAGCGACAGAACCGATGCTAAGGTTGTTGTAATCAACACTTGTGGCTTTATCGGTGATGCTAAGCAGGAGAGTATCGATACAATTTTGGATGCTGTGGCAGCTAAAGAGGCGGGATATATTGAGCAACTCTTTGTTATCGGTTGCCTCTCGGAGCGTTATGCTGACGAGTTGCGAGAGGAGATTCCTGAGGTGGATGACTTCTTTGGCGCGCGCGATTTGTCGGGCGTAGTCGAGGCTCTGAAGGTTGGTTATGACGAGAAATCTACCGAGCGAGAGCTCTCAACCCCGAAACACTATGCATATCTGAAGATATCTGAGGGTTGTAATTGGCGTTGTGGCTATTGTGCAATTCCGGGCATTCGTGGCAAACATGTATCGGTGCCGATGGAGCAGATTCTGGAGGAGGCTGAGAAGCTTGTGGCAAAGGGCGTGAAGGAGATTATGGTCATTGCGCAGGATACAACCTACTACGGTGTTGATCTGTATGGCGAGCGTCGCCTTGCAGCGTTGTTGGAGAGCCTGTGTCGCATTGAGGGTCTTGAGTGGATTCGTCTGCACTATGCCTATCCGACCGACTTCCCACAGGAGGTTATTGACGTTATGGCTCGCGAGCCGAAGATTTGTAAATATCTTGACATCCCGTTACAGCATATTGCCGACAACCAGCTCTCACTTATGCACCGTCGCCACACAAAGGCCGAGGCGCTTGAACTGCTTGCCCGTCTGCGTAAGGCTATGCCTGATATGGCAATTCGCACGACGCTGCTTGTCGGTTATCCGAATGAGAGTGCAGAGGATTTTGCCGAGCTTTGTGACTTTGTGCGTGAGCAGCGTTTTGAGCGTCTAGGTGTGTTCCCATACTCGGAGGAGGAGGGTACATTCTCAGCCCGCGAGCTGACAGATAATGTGCCACAGCGCGTTAAGGATTATCGCGCCGAGGAGATTATGCGCATACAGAACCCTATTTCGCTCGAGAATAATCGTAAGCGCATCGGTAATGTTGAGCGCGTGATTGTTGACGGCCGTCAGGGGGATTTCTATGTGGCACGTAGCCAGTATGACTCTCCGGAGGTGGATGAGGAGATTCTGATTGAGGCGACTGGCAAGCGTCTGTTCCGCGGTAGATTCTATACCGTCAGAATTGTGGATGCAGATGATTATGATTTGTATGCAGAGTTAATATAATGAAACGATTTCTACTTACCCTTATCGCGTGTCTGATTACAGTTATTGTCTACGCTCAAGAGTCTGAACGTACACTTGTCCTTGATCAGGCTAGCTTCAAACCTATACAGAAAGATGCTCTTACAGGTGTGGCTATTGACCAGATTGGCCAAGATAGCTCCCGCCGTCCGTGTGCGCGTATCAAGATGAAGGTCGAGCGAATGACTCGTGAGGAGATTGATGGTATCACCCTGAAAATTGCCACTAATAACGAGCTTATTAAGTGCAAAACGGCCGATTATGACAATGGCCTTATCATCGAGCTTACGGCCAAGCCTCAGACCCGCTTCTACCTGCACCATGACAAGTTTGGCGACTCGGAGGAGGTGACGCTGAATCTTGAGCCGAATAAGGAGTACTACATGGAGGCGCGCCTGAATATCCTCTACTCAATCACCGTGCAGTCCAATGTGGTTGGTGCCGAGATCTTTATTGATGACAAATTGGTGGAGCATACAAGCGAGAAGGGTGGTCTGATAATCGCCACTATTGAGAATGTAACTCCTGGTGAGCATACTCTCCACTGCCAGTTGGGTGAAACCAAATCTGTGGGCCAGAAGATTTTTGTTAGTGCAAAGAATATCTTTTTTCGCGAGGATATCAATATTGAGACCGAGAAGTTCAATGTTGTGTTCAACATTGAGCCTAAGGAGGTGACTGTGCTCATTGATGGATTGATGGAGCAGACAATTGATAATGGACGATTCAGCGGAAAGCTGCCTAAGGGCGACCATACATACAGAATCAGCTCTCCATACCATGTTCCGATTGAGGATAAGATAAAGGTTGATGGTGATGTTGATAAAAATATCTTCCTCAAACCTCTCTATGGAGCTATTCATGTCACATCTGTGCCAAGTGGCGCTTCGGTTGTGATAGATGGTCAGAAGGTTGGTACAACTCCGCTTGATGCTGCAAATATTGAGGCGGGCCGTCGAAATATCGAGATATCAAAGGCCGGCTATGAGACCTATACTGCAACTATGATTGTTGAGCCTGATAAGGTTACAAATTATGAGGCAGAGCTGGTTGAAAAGAAGAAGGAGAAGGCTCCGAAACCGGTCGTGGTTGACACGTCAACTCGCTTTGAGAGCAATATCGAGCTTGGATACTCGATGCATACGGCGGGTAGTCTGATAAACCATATTGGTGCTGCGTATATCGGTGGTATCCGTGCAGGTAAGAGCATTTTTGCAGGTCTTGGAGTGGGTGCTGAGTATAATATGCATAGTATTGATAATCAGGCGGCTCTCGCAGATAAGGGTCTGCTTGCACCAGGCGCAATCTCGGTGCCGATTTTTGCACATCTGCGCGCATATATGGGTAGCAGTGCAAATCACTTTGTTGCCCTATCGGTTGGAGGAAAGCTCTTTGGTAAGAATACTATTACCCATAAGGAGAAGAGTTACAGCTACCACACCAATGGCATCTTTGGTGATGTTGGCTATGGTATAAAGTTCGGTAAATTGTATGTCTCAGCAGGGGTGACTATGCAGTCTCTTCCAAAGGTAGATAGCTATACCGATAAACAGCTTGATATCAAGTCGAAGATTGGTGTCGGAGCAAAATTGTCAGTTGGCCTCACTTTCTAAATAGAAGATAATGAGAGAGTTAAGATATATATTTGCACTACTTGTAGCACTCCTTGTTACGGGATGTTCTCAGACTATTGTCTTCGAGGAGGACGATGTTATTCCGACACCTACTCCAACCCCGCCTGTCGAGGAGACTATTCAGAATAACGAGATTTGGTACACCTCTACCAACGGAGCTGTCGTAACGCCTTATGCAGATGATGTTTTCAATTCGACAATTACATCAAATACATACTCAAACGGCAAAGGCGTCATTAAGTTCAGCTCTGCATTGACAAGGATTGGCGACTATGCGTTCTATAACTGCCGAAATCTTGCCACCGTCACCCTTCCGGACGGTATTAGAGAGATTGAGAGTGGCTCATTTAGCTGCTGTAGCAATCTTACGGAGTTTAATAGCAAGTATGCCTCATCGGATAAGCGATGCCTGATTATCAATAATCAACTTGTAGCCTTTGCCCCATCGGGTGTTACGGAGTATGATATAAGCGAAGGTGTTGCTGCTATTGGAAACGCGGTATTTGCTGATTGTAAGAACATTACGGCTGTCACAATCTCTGACGATGTGACCTCAATAGGATTCGATGCGTTCAAGAATTGTAGCAAACTGCTGAATGTTTATTGCAAGCCTACAACTCCGCCAACACTTACCGATGCATCAGCCTTTGCGGGTAATGCTACTGACCGTATGATATATGTTTGGGGTGCGTCATTGGCAGCGTATAGAAGTGCGCAGCGTTGGAGTGACTATGCCGATGCAATTCATGGCTATGATTTCAATACAGGTCGATTCGACGAAATTCCGTCTGAACTCCATATCGTTGGAGCTTATCAGAATAGTGACATTAATGCCCCTCACTCAACACTCGTTCAGGTGGATGACAGCCGATTGGCGGGCTTCTTCTATGTTCCATCGCAGGAGAAAAATGGTTTCAAGCTCTACGAAATTAATGCCGCCGGCAATCTCAATAAGGTCTATAGTAAGGTGAATGGCAAAATCAGCGTATCTTCAACTGGTGATGATATCACTTTGGGCGCAGGTCTGCACTACCTTGTATTTGACTATTATAACATGGTTCTTACCGATACAAGCATCACTCGACTCGGTATTATTGGCGATGCTGTAGGCAACTGGGATAGCGATTGCGGAGTATTTGTGTATGATGATGAAAACTCTTGCTGGAGCGTCACTATTGATAATGTTGAGGCCGATAAGGAGTATAAGATTCGTTGCAATAACGGCTGGGATATTGTACTCGGTGGCACTGCAAGCGACATTAAAGTGGGTACAGATGTGTCAAGCATCAAGACAACCCAAAGCGGCACCGTCAAATTCACCCTCAACCTCTTTGATAGCCCTTATACTGTTACAGAGGAGAAGGTAGAGTCGTCTCTTGAGACTATTTCGGTAGCGTTTACAACTGTTGCCTTAGCAAAGTTCCCTGAGGAGCATGGTCTGTCAGACATCTATTGGATTATTGTGTCAAATGAGGCAGGTGATTCCGGTGAGCTTCTTTTCTACGATAACACAACTCCGTTCGTAGCTCTTAGTGGTGAGTATCAGACTGTTGTGGGTACTCTTGGCAATGAGTTCAAGACTCCATGTCTGCTTGCAGATCCAGGTTACTGTTGCTTTACTATTGGTGAAAAGACTTACTATCCGGTAAGCGGTAGCGTAACTGTTACCACAGCTATGCCAGATATGGATACAAACGGCTTTGATTTTAATCTTGTTGTAGAGGATGAGTCGAAGAGACAATATGCTCTGAAAGGCGCTTTGGATAACAATATCGTTGGCGCATTTGGTTATGTTGGTACATCATATACAGATATGGACCTTGCAGCGTGGGGCTTTACTACATTTGAGGCAACCAGTGACGCGAGCAACACTAACCTCGTTAGACTTACCAGCACAAATGCGAACGGTAATTTTGTGATTGAGCTTACCACTAGTGACGGTGACATTACTAATGGCGTTTATAGTGTGTCAGATGGTACACTTTCGGGTTACTATTTCGATGGTCTTGATGCTAAGGAGTATGTATTCCAGGATGGTCAGATCATGTTCGAGAAGGTGAATGGTAGTGAGAAGAAATATAAACTCTTGGTTAGCTCTAGAGCAGGTGATTGGCTTATTGGGGATAAATATAAGGTGGTCGTACCTTCAAATGGATATTACTCAATAACTATCAATTCTCTAAACTCGACAACTGGTTATGTAGTGCCTGAAAATGCTAAGAGACACACAATAGAGATTGATATAACGTTAGGCTCTTATACCAATATTGCATCACAAGTGAATATCGCGCATCTTGTACAGGGCGCAACCGCACAGGAGGTGAAGATGGCATATTTGGATAGTAATAACCGCTTGGCTTGGCAAAATTGGAGTATAACAGATGGTTGGTTTGGTGTCTATGGCGCATGTTCATGGGGCGAAACAGAGTGCGTAGCTTGTATTAAACCTAATGTGGATGGCTCATTTGAATATGTGTGTGCATATCCAGAGCGAGAGGCGGGAACTACTGCAACAGCTATTCTCGATTATGGAAATAATATAATAGTTGCTATCACAGTTGTCTTGGTTAAACCTACCACCATCCCGAATAACGAGATTTGGTACACGTCGGTTGGGGATAATGTGCTCAATCTGAAGAATACAAACGCCTTTGGTTCTGAGTTTGTCTCTCACCGATTTGAGAATGGTAAGGGTATCATTACATGCGCGGGCGATATTACAGAGATTGGATATGAGGCATTTAGCGGATGTGATAAGATGCTGACTATAACCATTCCAAATAGTGTGACAGCTATTGGCAATAATGCTTTTTATCAGTGTAGTTCATTGCCGGCTATCACTCTGCCTAAGAATCTTACATCAATTGGTAGATGGGCATTTAGCAACTGTAAGGCTCTTACGAAGGTGGAGATTCCTCAGAGCGTTACGACAATTAACGACTATGCTTTCCAGGGATGTACATCGCTTACAGAAGTGACTATCCCTCAGAGTGTTACCACATTTGGTAGTGGCATATTTAACGATTGTGCCTCTATGAAGACCTTTAACGGCAAATATGCGACATCTGACCACCTCGCGCTGGTTGTAGATGGTGTTCTCAACTCATTTGCGTTAGGTAGTGGCGATATAGAGTACACTATCCCTACAGGCGTGACAGAGATTAGCTCAAGCGTATTCTCAAACAGTACAATTCTGGGTAAGCTGACTATCCCTGCAGCAGTTACAAAGGTGGGTGTTGCGGCATTCTACAACTGTGATAAGCTGACCGAGCTTGTTGTTGAAGATAGCTCTACAAGCCTGATGGAGAGGGCATTTTCTGATTGTGATGGCCTGGAGAAGGTAACAGTCGGCAAGGAGAATCTGCGCTCGATGATGGCCTCTGTAACAAAACAAGCACAGCAGTTTGCAACCGCTGTAATTGCGCCTGCATTGCCAATTAGCAAAGAGGCCTTTGCAGAGTGCGGAAAGCTCAAAGAGGTGACTATCGGTGAGGGTGTTACTGCCATTGGAGACGGGGCATTCGATAAATGCTATAGCCTTGTAACCGTTAATTGCAAGCCAACCACACCGCCAACTCTGGACTCTTACTCTTATGCTTTCAGAGACAACGCTGATAGCCGCAAAATCTACGTCCATGCCCTCTCGCTCAACGCCTACAAGACAGCCGATGGTTGGAAAGATTATGCCGATGCGATTGTGGCTGATCCTAATACAGAAGTTTCGCCAAACCAGCAGATTTTCTACACCTCTACTGACGGTAATATCGTAACGCCACTCAATGCAGTTTGTGATGCTACGTTGGTGTCAAATACCTACATAGATGGCCAGGGCGTGATGATATTCAACAAAGAGGTGACAAAGATTGGTCACGCAGCATTTAACGGCTGTGAAACGCTCGACTCAATCACTATTCCGCAGAGCGTGAAGACCATTGGAGAGAGTGCTTTCTCATACTCTTCACTTGCAAGCATATCCATGTCTGAGGGAGTTACGAATATTGGTGTTCAAGCCTTTTATACTACCAATTTAACAACCGTTACTATTCCAAATAGCGTTATCAGAATAGAGGAGGGCGCATTTTGTAACTCAATGAAAATTAATGAGGTAACTCTATCAAACAACTTGCAGTATATTGGCGATTTTGCATTTTGCTACACCGAAATATCTACTATCACAATTCCTGAAAGTGTGACAGAGATTGATGGAAATCCGTTTAGTTCTTGTGAATCTCTCGTTACTATCAATGGTAAGTTTGCTACGGCGGATAATGATGCGCTGATATATGACGATGCCTTGGTTGTCGTAGCAAAGGATGTGACGCGATTCACTATACCTGAGACTATTAAGACTCTTGAAGCAGGTGCGTTCGATAGCTGTAAAGAGCTTACGACAATAACAATTCCTACAAATGTAACAGAGATTGGATGCGGCTGTTTCGGTTCATGTGATAAACTTACAGCTGTATATTGCCAGTCAACAACTCCGCCAATAGCTAAGTTTAGTGATTCTGGTGATTGGGGCTGCTTTCATGGTGTTCCTGTTAAAATTTTCGTCCCTGCAGAGGCTGTTGATGCTTACAAGACAGCAGATGGCTGGAGTGCGTATGCAGATGTGATTGAGGCAGAGCCAGAGCTTGAGTTGTGCCAGATTCTATACACCTCGACCGATGGAAATGTCGTGACACTTAATACGGAGACTATTGGAGGTGTGCCAATTGTGTCAAACACATACGAGAATGGACAAGGTGTTATTACTTGCTCTTACGCCGTGCCTAAAATTGGCGGTAGTGTTTTCAAAGATTGTACAACCTTAGAGAGCATTGTTCTACCTGATGGTGTAACATCTATTGGTTATGCTGCATTTAGTGGTTGTACTGGTTTGAAGGCTATAACTATTCCAAAAGGTCTGACAACTTGTGACAACAATGTGTTTATAGATTGTAGTAATCTGAGTAGTGTATATATTGAAGACCTATCTGCATGGTGTAAGATCGTTTTCACTGCGGGAAGTTCCAACCCGCTAAGATATGGCGGCGCAACACTCTATCTCAATGGCACAGCGATTACAGAATTGACTATCCCTGCAGATATTACAGAGATACTACGTTTCACATTCATTGGTTGTGGAAGCCTTACAAGTGTCACAATCCCAGATGGCGTAACTGCTGTTGGAGACTATGTATTTGAGTATTGTACAAACCTTACAAGTGCAACAATCTCAAATAGCGTGACAACTATCGGTGCTTATATGTTCTATGGTTGTACATCTCTTTCACAGTTTACTATTGGAGAGAATATAACTACTATTAATACTCGTGCATTTTATGGTTGTAGTGCTCTTGCAAGCATTACGATACCTGAAAGTGTGACCACTATCGAGGATCGAGCATTCTATGATTGTGCTGCACTTGAGAGTGTCTATTGCAAGCCGTTAACTCCACCAACCATTGGTAGCGTTGTGTTTAACAAAAATCATACTACCCGCAAGATTTATGTTCCTGCAAACTCAGTTGATGCTTACATTAGTGCAACTAACTGGAGTGCATATGCTGATGCAATATGTAGTGATGAAGTCGATTTATCTCAGTACACTGACCTCTCGACTGAGGGAACAGCAAACTGCTACCTTGTTAAGGGTACAGGCAATTATAAACTCAAAGCAGTTAAGGGTAATTCCACTACGTCTGTTGGAGATGCTTATAAGGCGACTGTGCTATGGGAGACTTTCGGTACTGCTACAACTCCGAATATTGGAGATTTGGTGAGAAATGTAGGCTATAAAGACGGCTACGTCTATTTCTCAACGCCAACAAATTTTGCCAATGGAAATGCATCTATCGCGGTGCTCGATACAAGCGGTACAATTCTCTGGTCATGGCATATTTGGTGCTCTGCAGAGGGCTGGATGGATGACGTTTATACAAATAACGCAGGTACGCTGATGGATCGTAACCTTGGTGCAACCTCGGCAACTCCTGATAGTGTTGGTGCTCTCGGACTGATGTATCAGTGGGGTCGTAAAGACCCGTTCCTGGGATCAAGCTCTATTTCAGCAAGCAGTTTGGCTAAATCTACTGGCAAATGGACAACCAATTCAAGTCAGCAAACAGTTGAATATGCTTGTCAGAATCCTACAACATTTATTTGTGGTAATGAATGGTGTACGGGCGATGGTTCTAGAGATAGTAATTACGATTTGCGTTGGAAAGATACTGAGAAGACAGCATACGACCCATGTCCAGTAGGATACCGAGTACCAAAAGGTGGAGATAATGGATTCTGGGCAACTGTAAGTTATGCTGAAAGGGATAGTGCAAATCTTGGTCTTAGTTGGATTCTTGCAGACGGAACAACAGCGTGGTACCCTCACGCAGGTTTTCGCTCCCGCAGCAGTGGGGAGTTGGACTATGTCGGCTCTATAAGCGATTATTGGTCAGCTTCTCCTGGAACATCATATACTGATACAGCTAGCGTTTTGCATTACAGCAATGGTCTCACCGGATACTCTAGCAACGGAAATCGTAGCCTCGGCTCCTCTGTCCGTTGTTTCCGAGAGGGCTCGGATAGTGGCTCATCAACCCCTGATCCTGAGATTCCTGCCACTCCAGGAAATAGGACTATTATGACAGTGGCTGATTTGCAGAATTTTATTGCAGCTGTAAATGCTGGAGATTATTCCGCTTGGAAGAGTCGTGATGGTGAGGTTAAGCTCGGTGCAGACCTCGACCTTGCAGGTGCAGACCTTACTCCAATAGAATCTTTTGATGGTGTATTTAATGGTCAAAACTTTGCGCTGAAGAATTGGAAGACTACTCGTGGTCTGTTTGATAAGAACACAGGTGTGGTAAAGAATGTTATTATTGATGCTACTTGTACACTTACTGTTGCATACGATAGCACTGGTGATAAGCAAAGCGGTTTCGTTGCTGAGAACAACCAGCCTACAGGTGTTGTTTCTGGTTGTGTTAACCATGGTTTTGTAAAGTCAACAGATGTAAGTTGTGCTGGTCACCGTATTGGTGGCGTAGTTGGTGTATCTTACGGTATCGTGAATGACTGTATCAACTATGGTGAGGTTAATATTACCTCTGAGGCTGTTAATAGTAGTTTGTCTATTGGTGGTGTTGTTGGTTTTATCAACACTAACGCCTCTACCAAAGATGCTCTTGGTGCAGACTTCCTTGTAAACTGTATCAATCGTGGTAAGGTAACAGTCCTCTTCCCATCTCTGCCAAAGAAGGTATTTGTCGGTGGTGTACTTGGTGCAACACAGAATGCTGCATCAACAACTGCTGCATATCTGGGTCAGATTAAGAACTGTGTTAACCATGGTGAGGTATCTTATCGTTTCGAGACACTCGCTGCTGGTACATATGCTAATGTAGGTGGTGTTGTAGGTTATGCTCAGGCAAATATGGAGAATTGCGACAACTATGGTGAAGTTTCGTACACAACTCCTACAGATCCTTCTGCTGCAGGTACACGTGCTGCTGCAGGTGGTGTTGTTGGCTGTAATATTTTCGGTATCACAAACTGTAACAACTACGGTGAGCTCTTTGTAGAGGGAGTTTGGGCTTCTGGTACAAGCGACGCAGCTGCTGCAGGTTCGCAAGTTGGCTCATCATTTGGTGGTGTTGTAGGTTGTGTAGGTGTTTACAATACGTATAAAGCTGACTACCCAACTGTAGGTTGTAACAACTATGGTAAAGTTGATCTTAATGTTGCTTGTAAGACTGCTGGTGGTACTGCAGGTTATTTTGCAGGTGTGTTGGGTTACTCTACAAACGATGTAGAGGATTGCCACAACTATGGCGAGGTTAATATCTGGACATATCTTGCAAATACATATCTTGCAGGTGTTGTGGGTTATACTACTGCAAGTGTTGATAACTTGACAAATAATAACGTTGTAAATCTTGAGGTTGAGGGTGTTACAACTACTGGCAAAATTCTCTATCCTGCAGGTGTTGTAGGCCGCGCAAAGGCTATTAAAAATTGTGTTAACAATGGTGAAACAAATGTAGTTGTAAATCCTTGTGAGATAGCAATCTCTACAATCTATGGTGGCGGTGTTGCAGGTTATGTAGATACTAAGATTGAGAACTCTACACTCAACGCTCCATTCAGCCTTACTACAGCTGATAACCAGGCTTCACTGCGTTGTGCAGGTGTTGTTGGTCAGGTTAAGACTGGTACTGCTCCAATCTACACAGCTATTAACTGTAATACAACTGAGAAGGCAACTATTACATTGAATACAAAGAACACAAAGGCTAACTATATCGGTGGTATCATGGGTTTTTGCAGCAATGGTTTGGACAATTGTACAAACAAGGCAAGCATTGATGTAACTTTTGCAGAGCCAAATACCGGTACTTCTATTGTCTATGTTGCAGGTGTATCTGGTAACCAGAAGGAGACTATGAACAACTGCCACAATGAGGGTAACATCTCTGTAGATATGGGCGAGTCAACATGTCCTCTCTATGCTGCAACTTTGGTGGGTATGAACCACACATCAGCTTGCGTTGTTAAGGATTGTACAAACTCTGGTAACCTTGAGATTGTTAACTATGCTGGTGAGAGTCAGGTTGTTGGTATCTTTGGTGGTAACAATCCAAAAACAGAGACCGATGGTGTAGTAACAGAAGAAGTAACATTTGAGAACTGTACTAACACTGGCATTGTGACTGTTAACGGAACAAGAGTAGAGTAGGAAGGGTATATCATGTTCAATATTTTTTGTAGAAATAGGCAGCAGAGGGGTGCGGAGAGGTCGATTGAGGCGCTGAAGGTGGGTTTGGCGGTGGTTGACTTTGAGGCGCAGTGGGATGCGGAGCAGGTTTATCGTCGCGGGGTGCAGTGTGCCGTTGCGGGCGATTGGCAGAGTGCTACGATATATCTCTACAAGGCGGCAACGGATGGCTATGCGGCGGCGCAGCACTACTTGGGTTGGTGTTTTGAGGTTGGCAGGGGTGTTGAGCGCTCTGCAACTGAGGCGGTGCGCTGGTATCTTCTTGCGGCGGAGCAGGGGAACAAGTATGCCCAGTGTTGTTTGGCGATATGTTACCACAAGGGTCGTGGCGTGAAGCGTGACTACGATTTGGCGGCGCGTTGGTATTTGACGGCAGCCGAGCAGGGTGTGGCGCGTGCGCAGTATGAGATTGCGGGGCTCTATGCCGAGGGTCGAGGTGTGCCGGTGAGCGTGGAGTGTTCGGTGCGGTGGTACATAGCGGCGGCGCGAAGTGGACACCGAATGTCGCAGCAGCTGCTGAAGAGTTTCAAGGTGGATTATTAGAGATATCAGATATATGGCAGAGTACATTCTTAAGGAGGTTGTCAGCCGTGCAGACGAGAAGATTTGGCTGCATGTAGATCGTCCGATTTATGAGGGTTGCAAGAGTTGGGTTTGTCCGCTGGATAGTGATATTTTGGCGGTATTTGATCCGACGAAGAACAAGAAGTTTACCCATGGCGAGGCGATACGTTGGTATGTTGTTGATAGCGAGTCGGGCAGGGCTGTGGGTCGCATAGCTGCCTTCTATGACCGCACAACGACCGAGGATTACGACCAACCAACGGGCGGTTGCGGATTCTTCGAGTCGATAGACAATCAGCAGGTGGCAAATATGATGTTTGACGCTGCCCGAGATTGGCTTGCTGCGAAGGGTATGGAGGCGATGGATGGCCCGATAAACTTCGGTTCGCGCGATGCGTGGTGGGGTCTGCTGGTTGAGGGATATGAGTATGAGCCGTTATACACAAACCCTTACCATCCGCCATACTACAAGGCGTTGTTTGAGAATTACGGTTTTCAGAACTTCTTTAATCAGAATTCGTACCTCTGGCGTGTCTATGAGGATGATTTGAGCGAGATTGCAAAGAGTAAGGCCGAGCGCGTGGCAGCGACTGCGGAGTATAGAGTTGAGGATATTCGCCACACGGATCTTAATGTTGCAGCAGAGAGTCTGAGAACGATATACAACAAGGCGTGGGCGCTCTTTACGGGTGTTAATCCGATGACAGAGCAGGAGGCGCGCCAGCTGGTGCAGACACTCAAGCCGATTATCGACCCGAATATCATCTTCTTTGTCTATCATAATGACGTGCCTATCAGCTTCTTTGTTATGGTGCCCGATTTGAACTGCATTATTGGGCGATTCAAGGGCAAGTTTGGGCTGTTGCAGAAGTTGCGCCTTATGTGGGAGCTGAAGGTGAAAAAGTCGGCGCACCGTATCTTTGGAATTATCTTCGCCGTAACGCCTGAGTATCAGGGTCGTGGCATTGAGAGCTTTATGATGCGTCATATTCTTGAGACCTATATCCGTAGCGACCGCAACCACTACAGAACTGTTGAGCTTGCGTGGATTGGCGACTTTAATCCGGTGATGAACAAGATGATTAAGACCTATGTCTGTGCAACGCAGCACAAGATGCACACCACATATCGCTATCTGTTTGACAGACAGAAGGAGTTTACGCGTTGTCCGCGTGTTGGATTTAAGCGTCCGGCAAAGAGTGAATAGAGTACTATACGAGATAAATACAAACCTTAAAACATTAATATTATGAAAGTTACACCTTTTACACCTTATCACATTGCAGCGGGAGCCAAGATGGCTGAGTTTGCAGGTTACAATATGCCTATCGAGTTTTCGGGCATTAAGGATGAGCACGCAACAGTTCGTAATGGCGCGGGCGTGTTCGATGTTAGCCACATGGGCGAAATCTGGGTTAAGGGCGAGAATGCGCTTGCTCTGTTGCAGCGTATTATGTCTAACGACTGCTCTAAGCTCTATGATGGCAAAGTTCTCTACTCTTGCATGCCTAATGGTCAGGGCGGTATCGTAGATGACGTGCTTGTTTATCGTTTCAGCGAGACAAAGTACATGCTCTGCGTAAATGCAGCAAATATTGCTAAGGATTGGGCACACATCCTTAAGTATGGTGAGGAGTTTGGCATGCGCGAGGGCGTTGAGTTGGAGAATGCATCAGATCGTATCTGTCAGTTGGCTATCCAGGGTCCATTGGCAATGAAGATTGTGCAGAAGATGTGCGCAGAGCCGGTAGAGGATATGGAGTACTACACATTCCGTCAGATGGAGGTTGCGGGTTGCGACTCGATTCTCTCTATTACAGGTTACACCGGTGCGGGTGGCTGCGAGATATATCTCCATAATCAGGATGCAGAAAAGATGTGGAACGCACTGTGGGCTGCAGGCGAGGAGTTTGGTCTGAAGAACATCGGTCTGGGCGCTCGCGACACGCTGCGTCTTGAGAAGGGCTTCTGCCTCTATGGAAACGATATCTCTGATACCACTTCGCCGCTTGAGGCCGGTTTGGGTTGGATTACAAAGTTCGTTGATGGTAAGGACTTTGTTGACCGCGACCTGCTTGCAGCACAGAAGGCTGAGGGCGTTACTCGTAAGCTCGTTGGCTTTAAGATGATTGACCGCGGTATTCCTCGTCATGAGTACCCACTCGCAGATGTTGAGGGTAACTCAATCGGCGTTGTTACCTCAGGTACAATGTCTCCAACCCTCGGTGTTGGTGTTGGCTTGGGCTATGTTAAGACCGAGTTTGCAAAGGTCGGCACAACTATCGCCGTTGAGGTGCGTGGACGACTTCTCAAGGCTGAGGTTGTAAAGCTACCGTTTGTATAGTCTTGGTAGAACAAATAGTAACGGCGAGAAATTCAGATTTCTCGCCGTTACTATTTGCAAGCGTTACCGAACTACTTCAACTCGTTGCCGTCCTCGTCAAGGTTGTGGTGGTTAGCAAACTTATCATCAACGATGATGTTGAATGAAGCTGCGTCAGTAAGAACGTTACCGATGATGTTTGTACGCCAGTTTGGCTCGAATGGAACGTTGCCGAACTCAACTGTGTTAACTGCCTCCTGAACGTTGTTCTTAGTCTCATAAACAGTCAGCTTAACGCCATCCTGCAGCTGATTGTTATTTACGAGCAGATATACAGTACCCAGGTAGTGGAAGTCTGTAAGTGCCTCAGGGTTGTTCTTATCAACAGCAACTGAGAGCATCTGATTAGGTACTGCGTTCATCTTGAACTCAAACTCAGACATCTCTGTATCCAGACACTTCTGCTCAAACAGATCGTACTGAGTGTAGGTCTTAGCCACAATTGAAGAGTGGGTAACTACAACGCCAGCATTTACAGCAGCCTCATAATCCTCCTTAGAAGAGCCGAAGTTGAGCTGAGCCAAAGGACGCTTGAGTGTGAAGGTCTCGCTAATCTGACTATTAACATCCAATGCCTTGCGAACAAAGCAGAAGCAGTCGCGGTCATCAGTGTCGTTTGCAATCTGGCCTGAAGGGTACTGCAAGCAGATCTTCTTGTTGTTCCAGTCAACCTGATAGTACTGCGGCTTAGCCTCGCCCAAAACCTGTGCTGTGCATGGAGTCTCTGTGTGGTATGCAAACAGAGCGATGTCGTAGCTGCGACCTGTAGTCAGACGCAGGGTCAACACACCAGCCTTGTCGGTGATAGGGAGTGTACCAACAAGATTTGGCAGCGGAGTAGGGGTGTCCTTCAGATAGACAGCCCAGGCTACCTCATTTACCTTTTTACCGTCAGATATCTCGGTAGCACGAGAACCAATCTCACCGAGGTTGGCAGTAATGGTTACCAAAGCCTCCTCTCCACTAGGAAGATTGAGATCCTGAGAACATGATGTCATAGCAAACATAGTAGCTACAGACAGCAATGAAAGGAAAAACTTCTTCATAAGAAATAGCTATTAAATTGTTTATTGTTTATAATTATATTTTACTTGTTTGTGTGCTATTTTATCACCCTCTCGGCACAATTTACATACTACATGCATTTGTGCGAATCTGTTTTGCGCAACGCACATATGTACAGCAATCAGCACCAAAGTCCGCTCAAAAGGTACTCTGGGGCACAATCAACCATACCTAATTGGCTGAAAGGTATATAGTCGCCTAGCAAATATAGTGCTTTTTTTTGAAAAATCAAACTAAATGCCTACCTTTGACGGCGTTATGAGATATATTTATATAGTTTTGACACTCCTTTTTGTCGCGCTGTGCGGTACTAATTGCAGCGTGATAATGGACGATATGCCAGAGTCTGATTATGAGAAGACTGCACTTGTTCGCGTAGGGGATGTTGCTCCGGATTTTACGGTGGAGTTGCTCTCGGGTGAGAGTGTAACATTGTCGCAGTTGCAGGGACAGACCGTTCTGCTTGTCTTTTTTAGCTCAACTTGCCCTGATTGCCTCTCTCAGTTGAATCTGCTGGGCGGATTGCCTGATGTCTTGGATAGCGAAAAGTTCTCGTTGCTGACCATATCTCGCGGAGAGGAACGCAAGGATGTGAGTGCTTTTGTTGAGCAGAATAACTACTCGTTTGCTGTAGGTCTGGATACGGACAAGAGCATCTACTCGCTCTATGCAACTAAGTATGTACCCCGCTGCTTTGTCGTTGACCCGCTGGGCCGTATAGTTGCCCTCTCGACAGATTTTGACGAGGATGAGTTCGCGCTGCTTGTTGAGGTTATAAAGAATTTGCAGTGATAGTGAGTCCTGTATGTGATAGTTTTGAGCACCGCTTTTTTCGAAAGGCGGTGCTCGTTTTTTGAGCTAAAAATGCTATCTTTGTGCCGTAAAATGGTAAAAATGAAGAATTTTCAAGGATTATTGGCTCTGACGCCGGTTGTGGTTTTGCTGGTGGTCTATCTGAGCGGAGCGTTGTTGGCCGGTGATTTCTATCGTGTATCTATCGCTGTGGCATTCGTTGTGGCGGCTATATATGGTATCTGTTTGATGCGTGGGCATAATCTGCAGGAGAGGATAGGGGTCTTCTCGCGTGGTGCTGCAAATCCGGATATCATGTATATGATTTGGATATTCTGTTTGGCGGGTATCTTCGCAGCATCGGCAAAGGCTATGGGCGCTGTTGATGCAACGGTGGCTATGACGCTGAAGATTGTGCCGAGCGATTTTCTGCCGGCAGGTATCTTTATTGCCGCATGCTTTATCTCGATGGCTATCGGAACATCTGTCGGAACTATCGTAGCTCTTACTCCAGTGGTGACGGCTATGGCACCGCAAGTGGGTTGCGATACGGCATGGTTAGTGGCGATAGTTGTCGGAGGTGCGTTTTTTGGCGATAATCTATCGTTTATATCCGATACGACTATTGCGGCAACTCAGAGTCAGGGCTGTAAGATGAAGGAGAAGTTTAAGGCAAACTTCACCATCGTCCTGCCAGCGGCTTTGGCTACGTTGTGCATCTATCTGTTTGGAAATCAGGCGGGTGAATATACTATTGTGGAGCAGAGTATGGAGTGGTTTAAGGCTGTGCCATATCTGCTGGTTATTGTTTTGGCACTGATGGGTGTCAATGTGTTGGTTGTTCTTATTGTGGGAACAGTCATTGCCGATGTTATTGCACTTATGGGTGGTGATTTTCAGCTGCTTACCATCTTTACGGCTGCCGGTGATGGACTCAATTCGATGTGTGAGTTGATTTTGGTGACGCTCCTGGCCGGAGGTGTGATGGCTATTGTAAGAGAACTCGGAGGTTTTGATTATATCATCGAGCGCCTTACTCGCAAGGTGTCATCCCGCAGAGGTGCTGAGGTGGTTATTGTGCTACTGACGGCTATTACAAATATCTGTACTGCCAATAATACAATCGCCATACTTACAGTAGGCCCTATTGCGCGAGATTTGTCAACGCGTTACTCTGTACCTGCGCGAAAGAGTGCATCGTTGATGGATACAATATCATGCTTTGTACAGGGATTTTTGCCATATGGCGCTCAACTGCTGATGGCTGCGGGGTTGGCTGCAATCAGCCCGATAGATATAATTTTGCATTTGTATTATCCTTTTCTTATCTTTGTAATGGCAATATTGTCGATAATACTTAAGTATCCAAGACGATGAAAAGATTCTATATACTATTCTGCTTAACTCTCTTGCTTGCCGCATGTAATAGGGTGGCAGAGGTCGATATGTCGCGAAGCCTGAATATCTCGTTAGATATTGCGGGACAGAACAGGGTAGCTCTAGTTGATAACCGCTATACATGGCAGGGCGATGAGCAACTGGGTCTCTATATCAGCTCAGCAACCCCTACACAGAACGCCGTGAGCACGGTGATAGTTAAGGATGGCGTGGGCTATACCACTGCGGCTGTTGCGGACTATCTTGCAGGCGATGTGCTGAGTTGCTATATGCCTTATAGTACACAACGTGGCGATGCACATAGCGTTACACTTACCATACCTGCCGAGCAGAGTGCTCCTGAGGCGGGTATTTTCCCGAAGGATGCAATGCCGATGGTTGCCGAGCCTAAGCCGTTGACAGATGGTGGAGAGGTGTCGCTTAAGATGTATCCGCTGGGTAGCTTCTTCTGCTTTAGAATCTATGCTTCGACAGACTACTCGTTAGAGAAGGTCGTATCTGTGCGTTATGCAACTTCAAGGGCTATTGCTGGTAGTGTCAAGCACGATATCACCTCAGCAGAGCTCGACTTGGCGGCTATGAATAGCTACTCAGTAAAGACAACTTTGGACTCTTCGTATGCGCTACCAAAGAGTTTGGAGCAGGCTATACCTATATATACAGCAGTAGCTCCAGGGGACTACTCGGGTGTGTTGACCATTACCACAGATGCGGCGATATATAGCTACAACTATTCGCGCGAGGTTGAGCGAAACAAATATTATAACGTCAATATCGACCTTAGCAAGGCCAAGTATAGAAAATCGTTGGTGGAGAATGAGATTTCAGCTACACTTACATATGACGAGTGTAAGGATGAATTCTCAATCTATGGTAGTGCAAAGGAATATACCAATAGCTACGGCACATGGACTATTTGCGCTCACAATGAGCAGAGTATGAAGGCTATTCAGCTCAATAGTGGTAGTAGCAGAGTCGCTTATATCGGTACGCCAACATTCGGTAGTACAATCAGAGGCCTGAAGGTGTCGTTTACAGGTAGTACTACTGGTAATTTATATCTCTGTAGTAGCCCAGGTTCGACATCTGCTGTTGAGGCGGATATCCTTAAGACCATACCATTGTCAAATGATGATGTGGATATTGACGTCAGCGACCTTAATGCAAAACAGTTCTATATCCGTTCTGAAAAGTGTGTGCGTATCACTTCGCTTACATTGTTAGTCGGCGATAGCGATAATGGCGAGGTACTACCTGATCCCGAGCCGATGCCTGAACCGGAACCTGAGCCTGAACCAGAGCCGGACCCAACTCCAGAGCCGCAACCTATTCCATCGGATGCTAAGTTACTCCCTTATACAGAGAGCTTTGCAACATCTGAGGGCGACTTTGTTGTCGAGAATGTTCAACTTGGTGGATTAACCTATGTTTGGAAACATTCAATCTATAAGGAGAAGAGCTATATGGCCGCCTCGGCATTTATGAATGACAAGGCGTATGCAGCTGAGAGTTGGCTCATCTCGCCTCCGATCTCGCTTGTGGATGTAGAGTCTCCAAAGCTCTCATTTGAGCATGCTCATAAGTATGCAGGTGACCCAGCAAAGGAGTTTATGCTGTGGATAGCGGAGTATGATTCTGAGAATTGGACTAAGCTCACAATACCTACGTACGGATCAAATACAGATTGGACCTTTGTAAAATCGGGTGATATTGCACTTGATAGCTATGTCGGTAAGGTTGTAAAGGTTGCCTTTAAGTATATCTCAACCACATCCAATGCGGGAACGTGGGAGGTTTGTAACTTCTCGGTTACAGGTACTGTAAATGGTGGAAATACTACGCCAACTCCTAACCCCGACTCAGACCCAACTCCAACCCCTGATCCAACGCCGACAGAGGGTAGATATAATTGGGCAGAGCTGCCAGTGATGTATGATGCCGATGAAAATGGCGTTCATGATACCGATGGCAATATCTACTATGCGCACCACCTCTGTGCGGGTGGCGAGAAGAACGCTCAGCGTAATGGTACAGCTCGTAACTACACCGTATGTTACAGCGGTAAGCACCACTGTCCGATTTGGGTAGCTGCTCCGCGTCATAAGTCATACGAGAGTGGCGCGTCACGCACCGATGCTTATGCTAAAGATCCTAAGATTCCGAGTGATGTGCAGTATAATAGCAAATCGACAGGCGGCGGTTGCAATAAGGGTCATATGCTCGGCTCGGCAGAGCGTTTGAGTAGTACAGCAACCAACAAGCAGGTCTTCTACTACACCAATATCGCGCCGCAGTACTCTGATACATTCAACACCGGTGGCGGTGCGTGGAACAATCTGGAGGATCATATTGACGGCCTTGTCTGCTCAGACACCCTCTATGTGGTTATTGGCTGTTATTTCGATGCCTTCTCGAAAAATGGTGCATCTGCATCTCCAAAGACTATCTCGTATGGTGGCCGAGATGATGTTAGCTGCCCAACCATGTTCTACTACGCTCTGTTGCGTACCAAGAAGGGAAATTCCGGTAAGAGTGTGCATGAGTGTTCCGAGTCTGAGTTACAGTGCGCAGCCTTCACCATCTGTCACAAAATGCCAAAGGGACATAAGCCTGAGGCAGCTGATATGATGTCAATTTCAGAGCTTGAAGCCCTTACAGGAGTTAAGTATTTCCAGAATGTGCCACAGGCGCCGAAGGGTTCGTATAGTGCTTCCGACTGGCTATAATTCGCCGTGACATTTGTCGTGAAAACGTGTCATATATGGCACATCCCTCATATCTCCGAATAGGAAATACGCTTAGTATGTCCTATCCGGGGATATTTCACGATGCACCATCTCTAACACCTTTTGACGACAAATGGGTTTTATCGTGATAGTGGTGCATTTGCGGCACATCCCTTATAGCCCCGAATGGGAATTTTAGTATGTCCCATCCGTTTCTATTGCGTGATGCACCACAACTACACCACTCTGACGATAAAACAGTGCAAGTAAGTATCAGTGTGCAAACCGGGGAAGAGCGTTTTGCGTAGCAATAAATATACATCCGCGCAGCGGATACCTATGTAAGGCTAATACACTAAAAAGAGGCTCATTTGAGCCTCTTTTTAGTGTGTAAACACCTTTCCGAACTGCTTCTCGCTCTTCTCGTAGGCGAGGCGCGATGTGGTAGGGTATTTTAGTTTGTCGAACTGGCAAACTGCATTCTCGATATCGCCGAGCAGCATGTCTGCCATATCTTTGGTCATGCCATGGCGAACAACTACGCGCATCACGACTATATCTTCGATAGCCTTCGGCATTGTATATGCCGGCACCATCCATCCACTCTGCTGTAGTGCTGCCTGCAGGTCGTAGAGAGTCCACTTTGCGCTCTTGTCATATTCAGGATTCATGTACCAGATAAATAGCGGATTTTCGACAGTCTTAGAGTAGTTTGCAAAACACTTCATCTTGCCAATCTTCTCGTGGCAGTACTTCGCAATCTCCATCGATGCGCTCTGCACCTCTTTGTAGCCCTCAAATCCGTATCGGATAAAGTTATAATACTGGCCGAGAATCTGCGCAGCAGGGCGCGAGAAGTTAAGGCCTACCTGTGTGATATTGGCACCAAGATAGTTGACCGAGAATGCCATCTGCTCAGGCAGATACCTCTTATCTTTCCATATCACCCAACCAAGACCCGGATATACAAGTCCGTACTTGTGTCCTGAAGTGGATATAGACCACACCCACTTAAGACGGAAGTCCCACTTGTAGTCGGGCTTGATGAATGGTAGTATAAAACCACCAGAGGCAGCATCTACGTGAATAGGGATGTCGTAGCCGGTCTTTGCATTGAACTTATCCAACTCCTTGTCCAGCAGCTCAATGTCGTCATTAAGGCCTGTCCAAGTAACACCCACTATAGGTACGATGCAAATCGTATTCTCATCACACAACTTTATCGCCTCCTCTGGGCAGAGCGTCGGCTTGTCAAGCGAGATAGGTACTGTTCTCATCTCTACATCCCATAGCTGGCAAAACTTCTCCCACACCACCTGAAAGGCTGTGCTCATCACAAGATTTGGCTTCTCGCAACTCTTGCCCTCCTTCTTGCGCTTTGCCTTCCATCGCAATAGTGCAGCCACACCACCGAGCATGCACGCCTCAGAGCTGCCTATGCCTACTGCGCCACTCTTCCATTCGCCCTTCTCCGGTGAGTTCCAAAGGTCTGCAATGATATTTATACATCTGCCACACATCACCGCCACACGCGGATACTCTGTCTGGTCTATGTAGTTGATATTCACCGCCTCATTCATCAACTTTGTGGCATACTTATCCATCTGCGTTGTCACAAATGTCGCCAAATTGAGCTTCGGCTGAGTCTGCGGATAGGTCTCATCTTTTACAATCTGATAAGCCATCTCCGGCGCAATGCCCTCTTTCGGCATCTTCTCTACAGGTGCACTATATAGTGCCGCATTACATGTTTTCGTGTTCATAAATTGTGAAGTTTTTAAGATGTACGATTGCTTTATATCCACAAACCGCGCCATTTTGTTGTGATTTTGTTGTGAAAAGCGCGCATTTACATCCGCTAACGCGATATGTCTGCAATGGGTAGTACGTCCAAGTACAGCCCATCCGTGGCTATTTCGCGATATGCCACAGCTACTATGCTCTGACGATAAAACAGTGCAAGTAAGTATCAGTGTGCAAATCGGGGAAAATCTGTTTGCGTAACAATAAATATACATCCGCGCAGCGGATACCTCTATAAGGCCAATAGCTAATAGCCAACCGACGCTGCTCGTGAGGGCAGAGGCTGCTTGCAGACTATGGCGAACTGCGAGGAGGAAGGGTCGGCGTAGCCGAGCCTATCTATCCGCTATCACCAGCCCGACGCCTGTGAATAGTATCAGTGCGAAGAGTAGTGTGTCGAGGTGCAGATGGTCGAGCCTCATTGCGACAGAGATAGTTACGGCGAGTAGTGGTTGCACGTATGTATATATACTCGAGACGGTTGGCCGTACAAATCTCAGCGAGTAGTTTAGTAGCAGATTGGGTAGATATGTCGGCACAATCAGAACAAAGGCTGTAGCCAGCCACAGATGGCTGCTAAATGTAGAGAATTCGACCTCAGCCATAGGTTTTATACCAAATGGTAGCATTGCTACTGCCGATATGGTGTAGATTGCCCGCAGTAGGGTGGTGATGCGATATTTTGTGACAAGGCGCCTGAAAAAGACCATGTAGAGCGCTGTCACCGTACCGCTACATATCATCATCACATTGCCCCACAGCTCAGACTGTTGATGATGTGGGGCGGATGAGGTGAGTATGACAGCCATCGCGCCCACCATTCCCAATATAAGGCCAACGACCTTCTTGGTTGTAAATCTCTCGATGTGGGCAGCAACAGATACGGTCAGAACGAGAAGTGGCGTTATTGTGGCGATAATCGAGCCGTCAATAGGGGAGGTGCGTGATAGTCCAAACATCATCATCACCTTGCGCACAACTCCAATAAGTAGCGCAGCAATGGTGATTATCACCCAATCTTTACGCTCAATACGCTCTCTGCTCTCCCATAAAAGTGGCAGCCACGACAGCGCCGCCGCCACAATCAGTGACGCCGATACCATCGCGGCTGGTGCTATGTATTTGCCTAAAAGTAGGTTGTAAAAGGGGTAGTCGCACGCCCAAACTATGTTACAACCCAGTAGCGCAAGGTGCGCCTGAAGTACTTTTCTCTCTTTCATATTGGTCCGAATACTCAATATTCAGACCAATATGAATTTGTATAACAAGGATATTTTGTCGTTATACTCGCCCTAAAAATCCTCATTTACGTCAAGTAAACTGCGGTTTTTCGGGCAGCGCAAGCCTAAAACTATCTCTTGTTATACAAATTCCTGCAAAAATGATAGTTACTCCTCTACGATTGTAATTGAAAAGATCAAATCGCCAGGACGGATGTCGTCAATAACATCCAAACCCTCTACGACCTTTCCGAAGCAGGTGTGTACACCGTCAAGGTGCTGTGTGTGGCTGCGGTTGTGGCAGATGAAGAACTGCGAGCCACCTGTATCCTTGCCTCGGTGAGCCATTGAGAGTACTCCGCGGTCGTGGTACTGACGCTCGGCGTCGGTCTCGCAAGGAATTGTCCAGCCCGGACCGCCTGCGCCATTGCCAATAGGGCAACCACCCTGAATTACAAAGTCAGGAATTACACGGTGGAATGTCAATCCGTCGTAGAAACGAGACTCGGCAAGTTTTACAAAGTTAGCTACTGTAATCGGTGTCTCCTTCTCGTAGAGTTCCACCTTCATATCGCCCTTCTCGGTCGAGATAATTGCGTATTTCATGATACTATATTTTTATTGTTTATTAATCTCTGCAAACTCAATAAGCTGCTTTACAAGCTTTGGCAATCCGATTGCCGCGCGCTCCTTTTTGTGGTAAATCTTGTTGCGCAAAAATGGAATCTTCGGTACAGCAGGATCGACCACATAAATCGGCACATCGCTACTCTTTACCCAACCCACAAGCGACGCTGCGGGATACACTGCAAGCGATGTTCCTACGACAATCAAAAGGTCAGCCTGTTGTACAATCTTCGCAGCCTTCTCAAACATCGGAACAGCCTCGCCAAAGAAGACAATGTGCGGACGGAGTAACTCTCCATTTGGAGAGGTCTCGTCGAGTTGCTGGTCGCGCAAACCGATATCGACAATGTAGTCGCTATTGTCGTTTCGGAGCTTTGTAAGTTCTCCGTGTAGATGGGTGATTTTTGTTGAACCGGCACCTTCGTGCAGGTTGTCTATATTCTGCGTAATTACCTCTACATCAAAGTATTGCTCGAGCTCTGCAAGCGCCTTGTGTCCTGCATTTGGAGCCTTGCCTGCCATCTCTCTGCGACGCAAGTTGTAGAAGTTTATCACCTTCGCTCTATCGCGTGCCAGAGCCTCGGGAGTACACACCTCCTCAATCTTGTAATTTGCCCACAGACCATCACTGCTGCGGTAGGTAGGAATGCCGCTGTCGGCACTAATTCCCGCACCTGAGAGTACTACAACCTTCAAACTCATTGTGCCCTTTTATTTATTGCCAAAGTAGATGTCAAGAAGCTCCTTTGCTGCGATAAATGAGCTGAGCTTTGCATCAAGTACTCGGCTTTCAATGTCGGCTATGCGGCTCTCAATCTCAGGGTTGAGATAGAAGCTACTCTTCAGAGCCTCGTTGATGCTCTCGTACATCCAATACTTATTCTGCTCATTGCGGTGCGAATCGAAGTATCCGTTACGCTTGATATGCTCCAAAAAGTCCTCCACACCACTCCAAATCTCCTCAAGACCTGTCTTGTCAACAGATGAGCAGGTAAAAACCTTTGCATTCCAACCTGACTCAGGGGTAGGGAAGAGGTGTAATGCGTTCTGATACTGAACTTTAGCAAGGTTTGCCTTGTAGATATTCTCGCCATCAGCCTTGGTGATAACCATGATGTCTGCCATCTCCATAATGCCTCGCTTGATGCCCTGCAACTCGTCGCCGGCACCTGAAATCTGCAGCATCATGAACATATCTACCATAGAGTGAACAGCGGTCTCGGACTGACCCACACCGACAGTCTCGATGAAGATAACGTCAAATCCTGCGGCCTCGCACAGAACTACAGTCTCGCGAGTCTTGCGAGCCACGCCACCGAGAGAACCGGCAGATGGTGAAGGGCGGACAAAGACATCTGGGTTGTTGCAGATGCTCTCCATGCGGGTCTTGTCACCCAAAATCGAACCACCACTGCGCTCAGAACTTGGGTCAATGGCGAGCACGGCAAGGCGATGGTGCATAGAGGTAATCATGTTTCCAACCGCCTCAATAAAGGTCGATTTTCCCGCACCAGGTACGCCGGTGATGCCTATGCGAATAGAGTTGCCTGCGTATGGTAGGCATCGCTCAATAATCTCCTGAGCTTGCGCATAGTGGTCGGGGTTGTTGCTCTCAATCAGGGTGATAGCCTGGGAGAGAATAGTAATATTGCGGTTGAGAATACCCTCCACATACTCATCTGTGGTCAGCTTGCGCTTACGCTTGCGGACGAAGTATGGGTTGACCATCGGTTGATTCTCTACGCCGGTAGTTACTGCCAGCGCGCTGTCGTGATGAGTATCAAGATACTCATTCTCGTAATGCTCTATTTTAGAAAAGTCCATTGCTCTATTATTTGTTCAATCTTGTTCTTATCCAACATCTGCGGGTTGCCCTGCCAAAGAACTCTCCGCTTGTAGTCCAAAATCACGCCATATGGGGCATAATCGACTCCGAATTTCTGAAAAATCTCATCAGCTCCCATCTGTACCTTGCTGCCATTGATAAACATATCTATCAACCACTGCTCGCACTCGCCCTGACGCTCCCGGGTAAAGAGTGCTGCAGATATCTCCTCAATGCTGTCAATCAGCTCGCTGATTTTTGGCGCAGATATGCTGCATGGACGTGATGGTGAGTGCACAAATCCCAAATAGATGTAGTGCCCCTTCGGAATCGAGATATCGAAGGATTTAATCTTCGGTGCTCGCTCTCCGATGGCAATATTCTGCGCAGTGGCTCCGAACCATGCGACAAGAAGTGCTACAAGTATGGTCAGTTTTAGTCTCATATGAACCACGAAGGTATATATTTTTTCTCAAAAAAACAACTCTTTTTGCCAAACTCTAATTTTTTGTAAAAATCATGGGGAATAATTTTTTTTACCCCAAAAAAAGAGTTATCTTTGCGAGGTTTAGAATATAAATCTTAATTAACATAATTAACACTTAAAATTTTAATGCTATGAAAGTATCTCACATTGAGCATCTGGGTATCGCAGTTAAGAGCCTTGATGAAGCTATTCCTTACTGGGAAAATGTATTGGGTTTGACTTGCTACAAGATTGAGGAGGTTGCAGACCAGAAGGTTCGCACCGCATTCTTTATGCTCGGTCAGACTAAGATTGAGCTTTTGGAGGCAACTTCAGAGGACTCTACTATTGCAAAGTTCGTAGAGAACAAGGGTATCGGTATTCACCACATGGCACTTGCTGTTGAGAATATCGAGGAGCAGCTTGCAGATGCAACCGAGAAGGGTCTTCGTCTTATCGACGCTACTCCACGCAAGGGTGCTGACGATATGACTATCGCATTCCTTCATCCAAAGTCAACTCAGGGTATCCTTACAGAGCTCTGCGAGAAGAAGTAATTTTTAATTTCATATAATATTATGAGCGAAATTCAGAATAAGATCAACAAACTCATCGAGAATCGCGAGATTGCTCGTATGGGTGGTGGCGAGAAGGCTATTGAGAAGCAGCACGAGAAGGGTAAGTTTACTGCTCGTGAGCGTATCCAGATGTTGCTTGATGAGGGCAGCTTCGAGGAGTTTGATATGTTCGTAACACACCGTTGCTACGACTTCGGTATGGAGAAGAAGCACACCTTTGGTGATGGCGTTGTAACTGGTTACGGTACTATCGAGGGTCGCCTTGTTTATGTATTTGCACAGGACTTTACAGTTACTGCTGGTTCATTGTCACTCGCTCTTGCAGACAAGATTTGCAAGGTTATGGATATGGCAATGCGTAACGGCGCACCTTGTATCGGTTTGAACGACTCAGGTGGTGCTCGTATCCAGGAGGGTGTAAACGCTCTTGCTGGTTACGCTAACATCTTCCAGCGTAACGTAATGGCATCAGGTGTTATTCCACAGATTTCAGCTATCTTCGGTCCATGTGCAGGTGGTGCTGTATATTCTCCAGCACTTACTGACTTCATCATCATGAAGAAGAACACCTCTAACATGTTCCTTACTGGTCCTAAGGTTGTTAAGACCGTTACTGGTGAGGATGTAACTCAGGAGCAGCTCGGTGGTGCTACTGTTCACGCTACAAAGTCAGGTGTTGCTCAGTTCGCAGTAGATACTGAGGAGGAGGGTATCGCACTTATCCGCAAGCTCATCTCTTACATGCCGCAGAACAACATGGAGGATGCTCCACTTGCAGTTTGTACAGACTCTATCGCTCGCCTTGAGGATTCACTCAACGAGATTATCCCTGAGAACCCTAACCAGGCATACGATATGTACGATGTTATCAAGGCTGTTGTTGATAATGGTGACTACCTTGAGTCTGCAGCAGCTTATGCAAAGAACATCATCACTTGCTTTGCTCGCTTCAACGGTCAGAGCGTAGGTATCATCGCTAACCAGCCTAAGTTCATGGCAGGTGTGCTCGATATCAACGCATCTCGTAAGGCTGCTCGTTTCGTACGTTTCTGCGACGCGTTCAATATTCCTATCGTAACTCTGGTTGACGTTCCGGGCTTCCTTCCAGGTACAACTCAGGAGTACGGTGGTGTTATCACCCACGGTGCTAAGCTTCTGTTCGCATACTGCGAGGCTACAGTACCTAAGGTAACAGTTACTCTGCGTAAGGCTTACGGTGGTGCATACATCGTTATGTCATCTAAGCACATCCGCGGTGATATCAACTACGCATGGCCAATGGCTGAGATCGCAGTTATGGGTGCATCGGGTGCAGTAGAGGTACTCTACGCTAAGCAGCTTGCAGCATTCACCGATCCTGCAGAGAAGGCTAAGTTCGTTGCAGAGAAGGAGCAGGAGTACAAGGATCTGTTCTCTAACCCTTACAACGCAGCTCGCTACGGCTATATCGATGATGTAATCGAGCCACGTAACACTCGTTTCCGCATCATCCGTGCTCTCCAGTCACTTGCTACAAAGCGTCTGCAGAACCCTGCTAAGAAACACTCTAACATTCCATTGTAAAAAACGTTTGAATTATGGATAAATTAGCAAATGCAGGATGGTCAG
>JAZORI010000027.1:0-10275 GCA_045656505.1 Alistipes sp.
CGTAACACTCGTTTCCGCATCATCCGTGCTCTCCAGTCACTTGCTACAAAGCGTCTGCAGAACCCTGCTAAGAAACACTCTAACATTCCATTGTAAAAAACGTTTGAATTATGGATAAATTAGCAAATGCAGGATGGTCAGAGATGCTGCTTATGGCGCTTATCGGCTTCCTTTTGGTCTTTGCGGTATTGGTACTGCTCATCTACGTTATGCGTCTGATGGGTTGGTTCTTTACTCGCGATCGTAAGCCAAAGGCGGCAGCTGCTGCTACAACAGAGCCAGCACTCGACCACGCAATTAGCGATCAGGAGATTGCTGCGGCAATTATTACCGCACTCAAGCTCTATAAGAGCGCGCTGCACGACCAGGAGTCGGAGATGCTTACCATCAACCGTATCACTCGTGCATACTCGCCTTGGAACTCTAAGATTCACGGACTCACTCAGGTACCTGAGAAAAAATAATTTGAACGAACTATGAAAAAATATTCATTGAAAATCAACGGCAATCAGTACGAAGTAAAGATTGACGACATTAACGAGGCATCTACTTTGGCTCACGTAACTGTAAACGGTACAAAGTACGATGTTGAGATTGAGGGTGGTAAGGCTACCGGCACTAAGAAGCCAGCTGTAGTACCTGCTCCAGCAGCTACAGGTCTCTCTGTAACCCCTAAGACCCCTATCGCATCTAAGCCAGCAGCAGCTCCTGTAGCAACAGGTGCTAAGGTTACTTGCCCACTGCCAGGTACAGTTATCGCTATCAATGTTAAGGAGGGTGATACTGTAGCAGCTGGTCAGACTCTGCTTGTACTCGAGGCAATGAAGATGGAGAACAATATTGACGCTGAGCGCGGTGGTGTTGTTAAGCAGATTCTCGTTGCAGCTGGTGCAACCGTAATGGAGGGTGATACATTAATCGTTATCGAGTAACACTATGACAGCTTTATTGGAATCAAGCTTTATCCTCGAAAGTCTTGCTAAATTCGTTGAGACTTCGGGTTTTGGAGCCTTCTTTGCTGAGGGTGGTTGGAAGTTTGCAGTGATGATTGCACTGGCTTGCTTCCTGCTCTACTTGGCAATTAAGAAGCAGTTTGAGCCACTGCTGCTGCTCCCTATCGCTTTCGGTATGCTGCTTACCAATCTTCCTGGTGCGGATATGTTCCACCCAGCCCTTTTTGATGAGGGACAGATCGATTGGTATGATCTCTACAAGACTGGCGGTCTTCTTGACTACCTCTACCTCGGTGTTAAGCTCGGTATCTATCCTTGTCTTATCTTCGTTGGTGTAGGTGCGATGACAGACTTCGGCCCACTGATTGCTAACCCTAAGAGCTTCCTCTTGGGTGCTGCTGCTCAGTTGGGTATCTTCGCTACATTCCTCGGCGCTTATGCGTTGGGATTCGCTCCAAATGAGTGTGGTTCTATCGGTATTATTGGTGGTGCAGATGGTCCAACATCTATCTTCCTTACCGCTCGCCTTGCTCCAGAGCTCCTCGGTCCTATCGCTATTGCTGCTTATTCTTATATGGCACTCGTACCTGTTATCCAGCCACCAATTATGCGTGCGCTGACTACAGATGCGGAGCGTAAGATTAAGATGTCACAGCTTCGCCAGGTATCAAAGACTGAGAAGATCCTCTTCCCAATCATCATCGCTATCGTTATCTCACTACTCCTTCCATCTGCTGCTCCACTCGTGGGCTGTCTGATGCTTGGTAACCTTATCAAGGAGTGCGGTGTTGTTGATCGTCTTTCTAAGACCGTTCAGAACGAGTTGATGAATATCGTGGTTATCTTCCTCGGTATCTCTGTAGGTGCTACAGCTACTGCAGGTTCATTCCTTAACTTCAAGACTCTGGGTATCCTCGTTCTTGGTATCCTCGCATTTAGCTGCGGTACTGCAGGTGGTGTACTCCTTGCTAAGTTGATGAACCTCTTCGCTAAGGAGGGTAAGAAGATTAACCCACTTATCGGTTCTGCAGGTGTATCTGCAGTGCCTATGGCAGCACGTGTATCTCAGACCGTAGGTCAGGAGTACGACAAGTCTAACTTCCTCCTCATGCACGCTATGGGTCCAAACGTAGCGGGTGTGGTTGGTTCGGCGGTTGCGGCTGGTATTCTCCTCGCCTTCCTCGGTTAATTTGTTGTGATAGTGTGTCATCTATGGCACATCCCTTAGAAATTAGTGCCGGTTGTACGTTTTAGTACTATCCGACACTAATTTTTTTTCACGATGCACCATTTAGCTTTTGACCATTGGCTTGTCCGCCTTGGCGGACTAAATATAATTCCACTTAAAAGCCAACCGACGCTGCTCGTGAGGGCAGAGGCTGCTTGCAGGCTATGCCGAACTGCGAGGAGGAAGGGTCAGCGTAGCCGAGCCAATAGCTATTGTTACTGCGTAGCCGAGCCAATAGCCAACATCCACTTTACGATGCAAAAATTTTGAATATTTAATAATTATTGCTACCTTTGTTAAATATTTATAAAATATTTACATTCGAAAATATAAATTTGTCACTTGATATGAAAACTTATCACAAACCTGATTTGCAGCACTTTGAATTTTCGGTTCAAGTGGGCTTTGTCCAGTCCGATATCTTTGAGGATGATTCGTTGAAGTATGAAAATGGCGGTGACGCTTGGTAAAAGGGGGTTATTATGAGAAGATTGTTACTTTTTGTATTGCCGTTGTTGGCAGTCACTGCGTGTTATCAGGCAGAGGTTAGCGATGTAGTTGCTGAGCAGTATAGTCTTAAATCTTTGAGTGCGACTATCGACAACGATCTCACTCGAACTTATGCTCAAGATGGTGCAGATGGCTCGATTCAGATGTATTGGCACAAGGATGACCGCATTGCTGTGACCGATATGGTCTCGCTTGCCGCTTACTCTCTTGTTCAGGGTGAGGGTAGCGTTGATGGTCAGTTTGAGGTCGAGGCGAGCTATGCTGACGAGACTTTTGTTCAGGGTAGCACCCTCTACGGAGTATCTCCGTATAAGGCTGTGAAGTTTGTAACTGGTAAGAATCGTGTATATCTCTCAAAGCTTACAGAGGAGAAACTCACTTGGGATGATGCTTCGACCCGTAGTGCGGCGTTGGATAATGATTTGAATGTCGTTATTCCGTCTGTGCAGCAGTTTACAGGCTTGGTTGGTGAGAATGATGTTGACCGCAATATTATGATTGGTACAACTGCCGATGGTGGTCAGACCTTCACCTTCGCACCAGTGGCTTCGATTGCCCGTTTTGATATAGATTTGGGTACAGATGAGACCATTCACAGCGTAGAGTTGGTGGCTCAGGGTGATAATGTAGCAGGTGCGGCACAGGTCGATTTGGGTACGCTCACTATTGGTGTGGCAACAACCGCATCGGTTAAGCTCTGTTATGCAAACCCATATGCGGGTGCGCGAAATGATGGTTGGGCACTTCTCGCGCCGGTTAATTGGAGCAACTCTGCAGGCTCTGTGTTCTATAGAGTGGCTACAGATAGAGGCGTATATACATTCTGCAAGCGTCCAACAAAGCCATTTGAGGCGGGATGTGTATATACCTTCCCACTGCAGGTTGATAAGTTTACACGTGTTGAAAATCTTAAGGCTTTGGAGGATGGTTGCTACCACTTCGATCCGTGTGATGTGGCTGTGGCTGCAGTGCGTGTTACGGACTCTACAATCTCTATCGGTTGGACTATAACTGCGTCTAATATCCCGTATATTGGTCAAATCGTACCGAATCGCTCAGCCGATTACGCTAAGGATTTCATTAAAAAGTATAAGGTGGCGCTCTACAAGGATGTTATGTGTAGCGACCTTGTTGTGAGCGTGGATAATATCAGAAACACCTCTTCAAATACTCTGTATAGTGGTTTGATGACCCCTCCACGCTTTGTATTCCCAGGCTTGGAGCCTCAGACAACATACTATGCAAAGGTTTGGAACATGACTGACGATACAGAGAGTGCACTGTTGCAGATTACCACAGCGCCATCTGTTGCAAATAGAGCAGATGTAGTCACTCAGAATGCAAAGAGTGGTGACTTGGTGCTCTTTGAGAACTTCGATACCTTTATATATGGTGGAGAGTTGTCATCGCGCAGTGCGGGCGTGCATCGTGCGTCAATATCTTCAATGCAGACAATCGTAGGTGCAGATGTTAAGGGTGAGATTACTGCTGATAAAAATGGATATCAGCTCAAGTCTGCATCGGGTGAAGCAGGCCTCTTCTCTACACTGTCGGGCCTGGTTGACGACTTTGGTCTTGAGGATTGGGGCTGGATTGGTGGTAGCGATACGGCTACAGGTAGCTCTGTCTGCGCTCGTCCGGGCTTTTTGAAGATTGGAACAAATGATAATAGCTCGTCTGTCTGCCTGCCAATATTTAGGGCTATTGCCGAGGGTCAGGCGGCAACGCTCTCAGTGACCTTCAAGGCTGCTCCATACGGTAGCCCTACAGAGGCATCTTTGGGTAATGAGGATAGAACAATCGCTGTCAAGGCTCTGACAGATGTCTCTATAGATAATAATTATAAGGTATCGTACTACTCTGTTGCCGATTACCATTCATTCACCCTTGATAGTAATGATATTTCAGACTGGAAGGAATATACCGTAGAGCTGAAGAATGTTCCATATGGTGGAGCCGTGGCTATTGGTGGTGCACAGGCAACAGCTGTCTCTAACCGTCTGTTGTTGGATGATATTGTTGTACGCGTAGTGGATGTATATCCATATCAGGCAGTGCAGCCTACAGTTAAGGGTGTTGTGACATACTCTGACGGCACTCCGGCTGCGGGCGTGAGCGTATCTGATGGATTCTCTGTGGTGCAGACAGGTAAGGATGGTAGTTATACGATAGCAAATCCGCACCAGGATGCGTGGTATATCTACTACTCTGTGCCGGCTGATTGTGCTGTGCAGACAAATGACTATGGTCAGCCTCTGTTCTATACAAAGTATGAGAGGGGTCGAACAGAGTACAACTTTACATTGACCAAACTGCCATCAGGCAAGGAGAATAAGTTTTCACTCTTCTGTTTTGCCGACCCTCAGTGTAAGAATGGGGATCAGCGAGAGCGTTTCAAGGTGGAGTCTATGCCGGAGGTGAAGAGTTACTCTGCAAGTAAGGGCGTTCCAAGCTATGGCGTTACTTTGGGAGATATCGTCTCTTCGGGAGCAACAAGTGATACTACACCGAATCTGCCGTATATGCGTGACCATATGCACAAGGATGCTGCGGGTATGCCTATCTTCCAGACAATGGGTAACCATGACTTCCTCTATTTTAACTCTTCTGCTCCAATTGCTGCAGATGAGAGCTCATCGACCTACAATATCAAGGCTCAGCGACTCTTTGAGAATCTCTTTGGCCCGATAAATCACTCGTGGAATAGAGGTGATGCACATATCGTCTGTATGCGTGATATGTTGTGGAATAGCAATACTGATCCAGGAGACTATTCACTCGGATTTTCAGATGAACAGTACCAGTGGCTCAAGCAGGATTTGTCATTTGTACCGAAGGATAAACTTGTAATTCTTTGCGTCCATATTCCGCTTGTAAACTCGACAAGGAAGAATATTCAGAATGTAATATCTCTGCTTGCTAAGTATGATGAGGCGCATATTATGGCGGGTCATACCCACTATATGCGTAATGAGCCGACACTCTCTAAGGGTGTGTACGAGCACGTACATGCAGCTATCTGTGGCGCATGGTGGGCATCTAATGTAAATGGCGATGGCTGTCCAAATGGCTATGGTGTCTATGATATTGAGGGTAATACCATCAAAAATTGGTACTATAAGGGTGTCAATAATGTAATGAAGGAGCGTGATTATCAGATTCGACTCTATCGTGGAGATCTGCTTTGCGGTGGTAGCAAGTGGAAATATCAGTGGCAGTTTGGTAACAATGTTCTGCTGGCAAATGTCTTCAATGCCGATTCGAATTGGACAATCAAGGTCTATGAGGATGGTGTATATTCTGGAAATATGACCCTTATTTCGAATAAAAAGTACCAGCATGATTCAAAAGGTATAGATCTTACTACTAATCCGGTACTTGTGCCTACGAACTCAAGTCAGGACTGGTGGGCAATTGGCTATCACCTTGGAGTTGTTGGTAGAAGTCGAACTTCTCAAACATACTATACAAGTTGCTTCCATGTCTATAAGTACACCCTTAAAAATGCGTTGGCAAAAGTCCGCGTTGAGGCTACTGATATATTTGGACGTACTTATGTTCAGGATGAGATTACTACAGATTATACACTAATGAACACAAAATAGACTAACCTATATGAAAACTTATCAAAAACCAGATTTGCAGCACTTTGAATTTGCAGTTCAGGCGGGCTTTGTCCAGTCTGATATCTTTGAGGATGATTCAATGAAGTATGAAAATGGCGGTGACGCTTGGTAGAGAGTGAAGAGTATGAAAAGAGTAGCATTTATTTCGATTATTGCACTGCTGTTTGCTGTATCGTGTGTGCAGACAGAGGTTGGTGTTGATGCTGTTTTGGGTCGTAAGATTGACTCATTTACAGCCAATATTGTAAAGGACGGTTCGCGTACGCACTCGGCAATGGCTGCGGATGGCTCTATAAATATCTATTGGCATGCAGATGACTGCGTGGCTGTGACAGATGGAGCCAAGGTTGCTAAGTTTAGCCTTCTCTCAGGTGCAGATGGCGACGTGGCGACATTTGTTGTCTCTGACGAGTCTAAGGATGTGACCTTTGATGAGAATAAGACCCTCTACGGTATATCTCCAGAGGTGGCAGCTTCGTTCTATGACAATTATATCGATGGTAAACTCCCGTCATTGGATGTTGAGGATACTCAGTGGGAGGATAGTAGAGCAGAGGCGGCAGAGTCGCAGTTTGCAGGTCTGCTCTATGTCACTATTCCGACTGTTCAGACCTATACAGGCAAAGTTGGAGAGAACGACCTTGATCGCAATATCATGGTCGGCACAACGGCAGATAGTGGCAACTCATTCGACTTTAAGATGGTGGCATCTGTGGCTCACTTTAAGATTAATGTCGGAGAAGAGGAGCGAATTTCATCAGTTACAATGAGAGCTGAGGGCGCAAATTTGTCGGGTCTGGCAAATGTCAATACTGAGACTATTGCTATTGATGTTGCGACAGACCATAGCGTTACACTCAACTATCATACCCCAACTGTTGGTGCATCTACAGATGGTTGGGCGCTTATCGCTCCAGTGAACTGGACAACTGTTGAGGGTAAGGTCTTCTATGAGGTTGTTACAGATAGCGGTGTCTATACATTCTGCAAGCGTCCGACAAAGGATTTTGCCCCAGGTTATCTCTATTCGTTCCCGCTTGATATTGAGAAGTTTACAGAGGTGAACTTCAGAGAGGAGCTTGAGGATGGTTGCTATGTTTTTGAGAGTAGCATGATTGTAAAGGCTGTTCGCTCGACAGACTCTACTATAGTTATTGGTTGGACAGTTACTCCGGCAAATGCTCCGTATGTTGATCAGGTAGAGCCTGCTAAAGCGACAGAGGTGAACTACACTGAGGACCTGAAGAAGAACTATAAGGTTGCTCTCTATCGTGATGCTGCATGTACAGATTTGGTTGTAAGTGTTGATAATGTCAAGGGTAATCTGGCAGATAATAACTCGGCACTATTCTCAAATCCGATGAAGCCACCTCGCTTTGTCTTCCCAGGCCTTGAGCCATCAACAACCTACTATGCAAAGGTGTGGAACAATACTGACGGCAGAGTGTCAAGTGTTGTCAAGGTTGCGACCACAGCACCTGTAGTGGATCGTGCTGCAGTGGTGTCAAGTGGTGCAAAGGCGGGTGATTTGATTCTCTTTGAGAACTTCTCATCGCTCATCTATGCAGGTGATATGTCATCTCGCGCAGCAGGTGTCTCACACAATAATAGGTCACAATTGACAGAGGTAGCACCTGTCCAGGGCGAAATAACAGCCAATACTACTGACTACTATGTTGTCGATGGAGGAACTGAGATAGGCTTGTTTAATACCCTTGCGGGCCTTATGGATGACTTCGGCCTTGATAAGTGGGGCTGGATTGGTGGCTCATCAAGTGCAAATGGAGGCTCTATATGTGCTCGTCCTGGCTATCTGAAGATTGGTACATCAAATAACTGTGCGCATATCTGTACCCCTGCTCTTACAGCTATTCCAGAGGGTAAGGTGGCTACTCTGCGCGTAACATTCAAGGCTATTCCATACGGCTCTGTTACAGGTAATACGGTCAATGCATCGGAGCGTTTTATGGCTGTGCGAGCTTTGTCAAGTCCGACATATGCTACTAACTATAAGGTTAGCTATCAGTCAGTTGCGAGCGAGCAGACGATTGAGCTTACTTCAGAGAAGATTAGCGACTGGAGAGAGTACACCGTAATGCTTACAAATGTTCCGTCAGGAGCTGCTATTTCACTCGGTGGCGGTCTTGCTCCAACTACAACTAGCCGACTTCTGCTCGATGATGTTTGTATCTATGTCGAGGAGGTGGGTGCTGCCCCTGCTGCTGATGTGGTTTCGGGCTATGTAAGATATAGCGACGGTACTCCGGCTGTCGGTGTGGCTGTAAGTGATGGTATCTCAGTGGCTAAGACAGATGAGAATGGTAAATACTCGTTTACTGCAAAACAAGATACCTGGTATATATACTACAGCGTTCCGGCAGATTGCCAGGTACCTATTAATAACTATGGTCAGCCGGCATTCTTTACAAAGTATGAGCCGGGTAAGAGTGGATATAGCTTTACTCTGAATAAGTTGCCAAATGGTAAGGAACGAAACTTCGCCCTCTTCTGCCTTGCCGATCCGCAGTGTAAGAATTCTACGCAACGAAACCGCTTTACAAAAGAGTCTGTACCTGATATCAAGGCTCATGCAGCGGAGAAAGGCGTGCCGTGCTATGGTGTGACATTGGGTGATGTTTCATATTCAGAGGGTGGTCGTAACTGCGTTTCTCAGATGCCTTATCTGCGTGACCATATGGCTAAGAGTAAGATTGGTATGCCTGTATTCCAGACAATGGGTAACCACGACTATACATACTTCTATGGAACGGATAATCCGATTTCGGCTGATGAGACCTCTTCTACATACAATATGAAGGCTCAGCGTGCATTTGAGGAGGTCTTTGGTCCTATTGACTACTCATGGAATCGTGGTGATGTACATATTGTTTGTATGCGTAATATGCAGTGGAATTCAACTACTGATGCTGCAAACTATTCTATGGGCTTTACCAATGTGCAGTATAATTGGCTCAGGAAAGACCTCGAACTTGTACCAAAGGATAAGATGGTTATCCTCTGTGTTCATATCCCATTTGCAAGCTATCCAACCAAAACAAATGTACAGAATGTGCTCAATCTGCTCAAGCAGTTTAAGGAGGCACATATCATGTCAGGCCATACCCACTACCATCGTAATGAGCCGAGCGTGTCAAACTCTTCAGTCTATGAGCATGTGCATGCTGCAGTCTGCGGTACTTGGTGGTATTCGCGCGTCAATGGCGATGGTTGCCCGAATGGCTATGGCGTCTATGATATCACAGGTAATACTATCAAGAATTGGTACTACAAGGGTGTCAATGAAGGCATGAATGATCGCGACTATCAGCTGCGCCTCTATCGTGGTAATATGAAGTGTGGCGGTAAGTACGACTACATTGCACTGCAGCATGGCAGTGGCGTTATCCTGGCAAATGTCTTCAATGCTGATGCGTCGTGGACAGTCAAGGTCTATGAGAATGGTGTCTATTCTGGTGATATGACTAAGATGACTCCAAGTGGTAGTTCTCCAGCTTATAGTGAGGATATAAATAACCCGTCAAAGCCTGCTTCATCATCGAGTCAGGACTGGTGGGCAATTGGCTACCATGTAGGTGTTGTAGGTCGAGGTAACTCAAAGGTAGGTGGTAATCGTAACAGCTATCTTACCTCTTGCTACCATATGTATAAATATACGCTCAAGGACAAGACTGCCTCAGTTCGTGTCGTTGCCACCGACCGATTTGGTAGGAGCTACTCTTGTTCGGAGTTTGTAGGGGATTATGATTACACCCTCATGGGAGGAGAATAATCTAAAATCTGTATAACAAGGTGATTTCTACGTTACGCTCGTCCTCAAAATGCTCACATACGCTTTAGTATGCTCTGCTTTTTCGGACTTCGCAAGCCTTGAAATCCCTCTTGTTATACAGAAGTCGGATCGTAGCCATGTCGTTCTGTGTGCCAAGGAGTTGTCCAC